>NZ_JAQITC010000020.1 GCF_028618525.1 Bartonella sp. AU55XJBT
CGATGGATGTGTCTCTGATTGTTCCAATTGCGATGGAAGAGAAGCTTCGTTTTGCTATTCGTGAAGGTGGTCGTACTGTTGGTGCCGGTATCGTCTCTAAAATCATTGAATAAATAATGCTTGTTGAAAGGTTACTAAAGGCGTTTTGGTTTTGAAAGTTAGGGGTATAGCTCAGTTGGTAGAGCGGCGGTCTCCAAAACCGCAGGTCGCGGGTTCAAGTCCTGCTGCCCCTGCCAAAAGGAGAATAGAATTTTAGATATGGGGGAGCGGATCTTGCTGTCTTTTTCGCTTTTTTTTATCTAGGGCTTGTTTTTTTGTGTGTGAGACGCTATTGAATAGGAAGTAAAGAATTGCATCAGTCTAGAAGGTGGCTTTTGCATTTTTTTGTATTTATTTTGTTGGATAAAACACAATGGCACTAAAAAAGAGTGTAATAGGGCGAGAGAGTGTAGTGTGACGATGGCATCTAAAACTAATCCAATTGCCTTTTTGAAGCAGGTTTATGCAGAAACAGTTAAAGTGAAGTGGCCTACGCGTCGCGAGACGGTTATTTCTACTGTTATGGTTTTGTTGGTAACTGCATTGGCTTCAGCTTTCTTTTTTATTGTGGATCAGGTTATGCATTTTGGTGTTTGGCGGGTTATTGATCTTCTGAAATATCTTTTTGGTTGAGAATGTAAGGAAGTGTGACTGTGGCGGCTCGTTGGTATATTGTTCAGGCATATTCAAATTTTGAAAAGAAAGTAGCGGAAGCTATTGATAAGGAGGCAAAGCAAAAAGGACTTGATCATCTGTTTGAGAAGATTTTTGTTCCAACGGAGCGTGTCGTAGAAGTTCGTCGTGGACGCAAAGTTGATACTGAACGGAAATTTTTTCCTGGTTATGTTCTTGTTCGTGCTGAATTAACAGATGAGGTTTATCATCTTATTAAAAATACGCCTAAAGTGACAGGTTTTCTAGGGTCTGAGGCACGTCCTGTTCCCATTTCTGATCGAGAGGTTGAGCAGATTCTCAAACAAGTTCAGGAAGGAGTTGAATCTCCAAAGTCTTCTGTGTTGTTTGAGGTTGGAGAGCAAGTTCGCGTTGCTGATGGTCCTTTTGTTTCGTTTAATGGAATTGTTCAAGAGGTTGAAGAAGAGCGCTCTCGTCTTAAGGTTGAAGTGCTCATTTTTGGGCGTCCTACGCCTGTTGATTTGGAATTTGGTCAGGTTGAAAAACTCTGATTAAGCTTAGAGTAGTTTAATTACTTTAAGGAAGGAGTGGGAGGTGATTTATGGCTTTTGTCGGCTTAATGATCCGAACCACATGACTGCAGCGGGTAGCGAGCAAGATAAATTGTTAGTGTACCAGTGAAATTGAAGGCAGATTATTATGGCAAAAAAAAGTATAGGTCAGCTCAAGTTGCAGGTTCCTGCAGGGGCTGCTACTCCATCTCCACCGATTGGTCCAGCTCTTGGTCAACGTGGTATTAATATCATGGAATTTTGTAAGGCATTTAATGCAGCGACACAAGAAATGGAAAAGGGAGCACCGATTCCAGTTGTTATTACGTATTACCAAGATAAGTCTTTCACATTTTCTCTCAAGACACCTCCTGTATCGTTCTTTTTAAAGAAAGAAGCACAACTGAAATCTGGTTCAAAAGAGCCCGGTAAAGTGTCCGTAGGAAGTATCTCTCGCGATAAAATTCGCTTGATTGCGGAATCAAAGATGAAAGATCTTAATGCAAATGACATTGAGGCAGCAATGCGTATGGTTGAAGGTTCTGCGCGCTCGATGGGCTTGGAAGTGGTGGGCTAATGTTATGGCAAAAGTAGCAAAGAGAATAAAAAATATCCGCAAAGATGTTGATTTTAATCAACTTTACGCTTTGAATGATGCTGTTTCAATGGTTAAGGAGCGTGCTGTAGCTAAGTTTGATGAAACAATTGAGATTTCAATGAACTTGGGTGTTGATCCTCGTCATGCTGATCAAATGGTTCGAGGTGTTGCGCATTTGCCTAACGGAACGGGACGAAATGTTCGTGTTGCCGTTTTTGCTCGTGGAGATAAGGCTGAGGAAGCTAAGGCAGCGGGGGCCGATATCGTGGGTGCTGAAGATTTGTTTGAAAGCATTAATGGGGGGATGATTGACTTTGATCGTTGCATTGCAACACCAGACATGATGCCTCTTGTTGGTCGTCTTGGTAAGATTCTTGGTCCTCGGAGTTTGATGCCAAATCCAAAGGTTGGGACTGTAACACTTGATGTTGCTGGTGCTGTCAAAGCTTCTAAAGGTGGTGCTGTAGAGTTTCGTGTTGAAAAAGCTGGGATTGTGCATGCTGGTATTGGGAAGGCTTCTTTTGGTGCTGAAAAAATTGTAGAAAATATTAAAGCTTTTGCAAGTGCAGTTATTAAAGCAAAACCGCAAGGTGCAAAAGGTGAGTATATTAAGCGCGTTGCTGTTTCTTCAACGATGGGGGTTGGTGTTAAGGTTGATCCAGTAACGGTTCGTTCAGAGTCAGTATAAGCTGATTGATAATTTTTTTGAGGTAAGTGACGATCAAAATTATATTTTAAATGTCGATTTTGTCCGGCATTTAGCTATCTAAGCTTTATAGGGCTTAGGTTATACCGGGAGAAATTCCGGAATATCCTGTCCGAGATTGTAGGTGATGTTTTAAGCATCTTAATCAAAAAAAACCTGCATGAGACTGGGGTAAAAAACTGAGAGTTAAAAGACTTAAAGGGTTTGAGCCAAGGTTGCCTTTGAACGCTATGCGTGAAAAAGGGGACAGGATCCTCATCGGTGACATGAAGTATTTTATGTCATCAAAGGTAACCAACAGGTTTGTTTAAAAATAAATCTGTTAAATGGAGAGAGACAGTGAATAGAGCGGAAAAACGCGAATTTGTTACATGGCTTAACGAGGCTTTTCAGAAGTCTGGTTCTGTTGTTGTTGCACATTATTCCGGTCTGACAGTTTCACAGATGAACGATTTGCGTTCGAAAATGGGTGAAGCTGGCGGTGCCGTTAAAGTCGCCAAAAACCGTCTTGCTAAAATCGCTCTTCAGGGCACGGAATCTGAATCGATAATGGGTTTGTTTACAGGACAAACACTTATTGCTTATTCAGAAGATCCAATCACAGCACCGAAGGTTGCTGTTGATTTTGCAAAAAGCAATGACAAATTTGTCATCCTTGGCGGTTCAATGGGTGCAACAAGTTTAACTGTAGATGCTGTGAAGTCATTGGCTTCGTTGCCTTCATTAAACGAGTTGCGGGCAAAACTTGTAGGTATGATTTCTACTCCTGCAACCCGTATTGCACAGGTTGTTAATGCACCTGCCGGTCAGGTTGCACGTGTCATTGGCGCATATGCTCAGGAGGATAAGGCGGCTTAAGGCTTTTTATTCACGTTGATGGAAAAGCTTTAATGCTTTTCTGTTTTTTTGAATAAGTTTTAATAATGGTTCAAATCTTTTAATTAAAGGAATTAAAAAATGGCTGATCTAGCGAAGATCGTAGAAGACCTTTCTAATCTAACCCTTTTGGAAGCTGCTGAGCTTTCTAAGTTACTTGAAGAAAAGTGGGGTGTTTCGGCTGCTGCTCCTGTAGCCGTCGCTGCTGTTGCTGGTGCTGCTGCTCCAGCTGCTGAAGAAAAAACAGAATTTGATGTTATTCTTGTTGAAGGTGGCGCGCAAAAAATTAATGTTATTAAAGAAGTTCGTGCTCTTACTGGACTTGGTCTTAAGGAAGCGAAAGATCTGGTTGAAGGAGCACCTAAGCCTATTAAAGAAGGTGCTTCTAAAGAAGAAGCGGAGAAAATTAAATCTCAACTTGAAGCGGCTGGTGCTAAAGTTGAACTTAAATGAATTTAATTTTATCGGCGGGCATTTATGTTCGCCGATTTTCTTTCTCTAAAAAGAGGGAAAGTAATGAGTAAAAAAACCTTTTACCAACGATTTAATCGCAATAGTGGGTATGGGGTTGGGCTACTCATCTCTCATCATAGAGCCAAGTTAAAGAAAGGCTTGTGTTGGTGAGGAAAGTTAGCGATGCTCATTATTGGGTGTCAAGTGAACTGGTCTGCATATGCAGGTTAATGATATAAGACTTTCAAGGATGGTCTACCTTGAAGAGTAAGGATCAAGGAGCGACGATGGCTCAGACTCACGCAATGATGTCTCAATTCAATGGTCGTAAGCGGGTACGCAAATTTTTTGGTAAGATTCCTGAAGTAGCAGAAATGCCGAATCTTATTGAGGTTCAAAAAGCGTCATATGATCAGTTTCTCATGATTGAGGAACCGAAAGGTGGACGACCAGATGAAGGTTTGCAAGCTGTTTTTAAATCGGTATTTCCTATTTCCGATTTTTCCGGTACAGCTATGCTTGAGTTTGTTGGTTATGAATTTGATTTACCAAAATTTGATGTTGAAGAATGTCGTCAACGTGATTTAACTTATGCAGCCCCATTGAAGGTGATATTGCGTTTGATTGTTTTTGATATTGATGAGGATACGGGCTCCAAAGATATCAAAGACATTAAAGAGCAGGGCGTTTATATGGGTGATATGCCTTTAATGACGACCAATGGTACCTTTATCGTTAATGGTACGGAGCGTGTTATTGTTTCTCAGATGCACCGTTCTCCAGGTGTCTTTTTTGATCATGATAAGGGCAAGTCTCATTCATCAGGAAAGCTTCTTTTTGCTGCTCGTGTTATTCCATACCGTGGCTCTTGGCTGGATATTGAGTTTGATGCTAAGGACATTATTTATGCGCGTATTGATCGGCGGCGCAAGATTCCTGTTACCAGCCTGTTAATGGCATTAGGTATGGATGGCTCAGATATTTTGTCGACGTTTTATGATAAAGTGACTTATGAGCGTGATGGAGAAGGGTGGCGTGTTCCTTATTCTGTTGATCGCTTTAAAGGAATGAAGCTCATTTCTGACCTTATAGATGCAGAGAGTGGTGAAGTTGTTGCGGAAGCTGGTAAAAAGCTAACAGTTCGTACCGCAAAATCTTTGGCAGAAAAGGGCCTCAAGGCGGTTAAAGTTAGTGAAGATGATTTATTAGGGTGTTATCTTGCCGAAGATATCGTCAATTACGAGACAGGTGAAATTTATCTTGAAGCGGGCGATGAAATTGACGAAAAAGTATTAAAAGTTTTGCTTGATGTTAGTGCTGGTCAAATCAATATTCTTGATATTGATCACATGAATATTGGCGCCTATATCCGCAATACTTTAAAAGTGGATAAGAATGAAAGCCGACAGGATGCATTGTTTGATATTTACCGAGTAATGCGTCCAGGTGAGCCTCCCACAATCGATACAGCAGAAGCAATGTTTCATTCATTGTTTTTTGATCCAGAGCGTTATGATCTTTCAGCTGTTGGACGTGTTAAGATGAATTTGCGTATGGATCTTGATTGTCCAGATACCGTTCGCGTTTTGCGTCAAGAGGATATTCTTGCTGTTGTTAAGATGTTGGTTGAATTACGTGATGGTCGTGGTGAAATTGATGATATTGATAATCTTGGCAATCGTCGTGTTCGTTCCGTTGGGGAGTTGATGGAAAATCAATATCGCATTGGTCTCCTTCGTATGGAGCGTGCGATAAAAGAGCGTATGTCATCGGTTGAAATTGATACAGTTATGCCGCAGGATTTAATCAATGCAAAGCCTGCAGCAGCAGCCGTTCGTGAATTTTTTGGATCTTCTCAATTGTCGCAATTTATGGATCAAACCAATCCATTGTCGGAAATCACCCATAAGCGCCGTCTTTCTGCCCTTGGTCCAGGGGGGTTGACTCGTGAGCGTGCGGGTTTTGAAGTTCGTGACGTTCATCCTACGCATTATGGTCGTATTTGTCCGATTGAAACACCAGAAGGCCCCAATATTGGTCTCATTAACTCCTTAGCAACATTTGCTCGGGTTAACAAATATGGTTTTATTGAAAGCCCATATCGTAAAATTATTGATGGTAAAGTCACCAAAGAAGTTATTTATCTTTCAGCGATGGAAGAAGCAAAGCATTATGTTGCTCAAGCAAATTCTTCCTTAGATAGTGAAGGCCGTTTTATAGAAGAGTTTGTTGTTTGTCGTCATGCGGGTGAAGTTTTAATGGCGCCGCGCGATCATGTTGATTTGATGGATGTTTCACCAAAACAGTTGGTTTCAGTTGCGGCTGCGCTTATTCCGTTTTTAGAAAATGATGATGCGAATCGTGCGTTAATGGGATCGAACATGCAACGTCAAGCCGTTCCTCTTGTGCGCGCTGAAGCGCCATTTGTTGGTACGGGAATGGAATCCGTTGTTGCACGCGATTCAGGAGCAGCGGTGAGCGCAAAACGGAGTGGTATTGTTGATCAAGTTGATGCGACCCGTATTGTTATTCGTGCAACAGAAGATTTAGATCCTTCAAAATCAGGTGTTGATATTTACCGCTTACAAAAGTTTCAGCGTTCTAATCAGTCCACTTGTATTAATCAGCGCCCTCTTGTGCATGTCGGTGATCGGGTAGAAAAGGGTGATATTATTGCAGATGGCCCATCCACGGATCTTGGTGATTTGGCTCTTGGCCGTAACGTTCTTGTCGCCTTTATGCCTTGGAATGGATACAACTATGAAGATTCCATTTTGTTATCTGAGCGCATTGTTGCGGATGATGTGTTTACTTCAATTCATATTGAGGAGTTTGAAGTTGCAGCACGTGATACAAAACTTGGGCCTGAGGAAATTACCCGTGACATTCCGAACGTTGCGGAAGAAGCCTTAAGGAATCTTGACGAAGCTGGCATTATTTATATTGGTGCTGAAGTTCAACCGGGTGATATTTTGGTTGGAAAGATTACACCGAAGGGTGAAAGTCCCATGACGCCGGAAGAAAAGCTTCTGCGTGCAATTTTTGGTGAAAAGGCATCAGATGTTCGCGATACTTCTATGCGTATGCCTCCTGGGACGTTTGGTACTGTCGTTGAGGTTCGCGTTTTTAATCGCCATGGAGTGGAAAAAGATGAGCGTGCTATGGCCATTGAACGTGAAGAAATTGAGCGTTTAGCAAAAGACCGTGATGATGAACAGTCAATTCTTGATCGCAATGTTTATGCGCGTCTTACCGATATGTTAACAGGTAAAGTCGCTGTAGAAGGTCCGAAAGGCTTTTCGGAGAGCAAAAAGCTTGATAGTACGGTAATGGGGCGTTATCCACGCTCGCAGTGGTGGCAATTTGCTGTTGAGGATGAAAAGCTTCAAAATGAGATTGAAGCTTTACGCAAGCAATATGATGAATCAAAAGAAGCATTACAACGTCGCTTTATGGATAAAGTTGAAAAGGTCCAAAGAGGTGATGAAATGCCTCCTGGTGTCATGAAAATGGTAAAGGTTTTTGTGGCTGTGAAACGCAAAATCCAACCAGGTGATAAGATGGCGGGACGTCACGGGAATAAGGGTGTTGTTTCACGTATTCTTCCTGTAGAGGATATGCCATTTCTTGAAGATGGAACGCATGCTGATATCGTCTTAAACCCTCTTGGTGTGCCTAGTCGTATGAATGTTGGGCAAATTCTTGAGACACACCTTGGTTGGGCATGTGCGGGGATGGGTAAAAAGATTGGCGATTTATTAGAATTATATCAAGAGACAGGTGATATACTTCCTTTACGTCAACGTATTGAAAATCTTATGCCTGATGATAATCATAATGAGCCTGTGCGTCAGTATGATAACGAAAGTCTTTACAAATTGGCACTTCAGATGAAGAAAGGGGTTTCAATTGCAACGCCTGTTTTTGATGGAGCCCATGAGTCTGATATCAACATGATGCTGGAAGATGCTGGTCTGGATAGTTCAGGGCAGGTTACGCTTTATGATGGTCGTACGGGAGAGCCTTTTGACCGCCCAGTAACTGTAGGGTATATTTACATGTTGAAATTGCATCACCTTGTTGATGATAAGATACATGCACGTTCTATTGGTCCTTACTCGCTTGTTACGCAGCAACCATTGGGAGGTAAGGCGCAGTTTGGTGGTCAACGTTTTGGTGAAATGGAAGTGTGGGCCCTTGAAGCTTATGGTGCTGCATACACTTTGCAGGAGATGTTGACAGTAAAATCGGATGATGTCGCTGGTCGGACGAAAGTCTATGAAGCGATTGTGCGTGGTGATGATACGTTTGAAGCTGGGATACCTGAGAGCTTTAATGTGTTGGTGAAAGAAATGCGTTCACTTGCTCTTAATGTAGAGCTTGATGATGCGCGTGAACTTATTGCACAGCGCGTGTTATCTGATACGGCAGAACAATAGTTCAAAGAGCGCACGAGAAAAAAGGTTGCGCTCTGATTACTTTGAGAGGCTCGATGACCTTATTTAAGGTCTACAGATCATTTTTAAAAGTAAATGTATTTTAAAGAAGATCTGTTACAACATGAATGAGATATTAAAACAGGTTCTAAGAATCTTTGAAGGAGAACAGCATGAACCACGAGGTCATGAATCTTTTCAATCCTCAAGCGCCAGCGCAAACATTTGACTCTATTCGTATTTCGATTGCGAGTCCTGAGAAAATTTTGTCTTGGTCGTATGGTGAGATTAAGAAGCCTGAGACTATTAATTATCGGACTTTTAAACCAGAGCGTGATGGTCTTTTTTGTGCACGTATATTTGGTCCGATTAAAGACTATGAATGTCTATGCGGTAAATATAAACGCATGAAATATAAGGGGATTATTTGTGAAAAATGTGGTGTGGAAGTTACTCTTTCGCGCGTACGTCGTGAGCGGATGGGGCACATTGAGCTGGCAGCGCCTGTTGCGCATATATGGTTTCTTAAATCGTTACCAGGCCGTATTTCTACACTTTTAGATTTGACTTTAAAAGATATTGAGCGTGTTCTTTATTTTGAAAATTATATTGTAACCGAACCAGGGTTGACATCTCTTAAGCTCCACCAGCTTCTTTCCGAAGAAGAATATATGCTTGCGATTGATGAGTTTGGAGAAGATCAGTTTACAGCGATGATTGGCGCTGAAGCTATTTACGAGCTTTTAGCGAGTATGGAGCTCGATAAAATCGCCAATGATTTGCGTCTCGAATTAGCTGAAACGACTTCGGAGTTAAAGCAGAAAAAATTGATTAAACGACTTAAGATCGTTGAAAATTTTCTTGAATCTGGGAATAAGCCAGAATGGATGATTATGAAAACAATTCCGGTTATTCCACCGGATTTACGTCCATTGGTTCCGCTTGATGGTGGACGTTTTGCAACATCAGATCTCAATGATCTTTATCGGCGTGTTATCAATCGTAATAACCGCTTAAAACGGCTGATTGAATTGCGTGCTCCTGGGATTATTGTGCGTAATGAAAAGCGTATGGTGCAAGAAGCTGTTGACGCGTTGTTTGATAATGGACGGCGTGGGCGTGTGATTACGGGAGCCAATAAACGTCCATTAAAATCTCTTTCAGATATGTTAAAGGGTAAGCAGGGCCGTTTCCGTCAAAACCTACTTGGAAAGCGTGTTGATTACTCGGGGCGTTCTGTTATCGTGACAGGTCCTGAATTAAAGTTACATCAATGTGGTCTTCCTAAAAAAATGGCCCTTGAATTATTTAAGCCCTTCATTTATGCGCGGCTTGATGCAAAAGGATATTCTTCGACTGTAAAACAAGCAAAAAAGCTTGTCGAGAAGGAGCATCCAGAAGTTTGGGATATCTTAGATGAGGTTATTCGTGAACATCCCGTTCTACTCAATCGTGCGCCAACATTACACCGTTTGGGAATTCAGGCTTTTGAACCTATCTTAATTGAAGGGAAGGCTATCCAACTTCATCCATTGGTCTGTACTGCTTTTAATGCGGATTTTGATGGAGATCAGATGGCGGTTCACGTTCCGCTTTCTCTTGAAGCACAGCTTGAAGCCCGCGTTTTGATGATGTCGACCAATAATATTCTTCATCCAGCAAATGGTGCCCCTATTATTGTTCCATCACAGGATATGGTTCTTGGACTTTATTATCTCTCGATTGTTTCTGAAAAAGAACCGGGTGAAGGAATGGCTTTTTCTGATATCGGTGAGCTTCATTATGCCTTGGAAAACAAGGTCGTAACGCTTCATACGAAGATTAAAGGTCGTGTTAAGAATATTGGCAAGGATGGAAAAGAAGTTGCTAAACTTTATGATACGACGCCAGGTCGTTTGATTATCGGTGAGCTTTTACCTAAAAATCCAAATATTTCATTTGATATTGTCAATCAAGAAATGACAAAAAAGAATATTTCTAAAATGATTGATCATGTTTATCGCCACTGTGGACAAAAAGAGACGGTTATTTTTTGTGACCGTATTATGCAGCTTGGTTTTTCTTATGCTTGTCGTGCAGGAATTTCATTCGGAAAAGATGATATGGTTATTCCTGATAGCAAATCACGTTTGGTTGCAGAAACAGAAGCTTTGGCGAAGGAATACGAACAGCAATATAATGATGGTTTGATTACACAGGGTGAAAAATACAATAAGGTTGTGGATGCTTGGGGTAAATGTACAGACCGTGTTGCGGATGAAATGATGAAACGAATTCAAGCCGTCGACTTTGATCCTAAAACAGGTCGTCAACGGCCTATGAATTCAATCTATATGATGTCACACTCTGGTGCTCGTGGTTCAGCTAACCAGATGAGACAGTTGGCTGGTATGCGTGGATTAATGGCAAAACCATCGGGTGAAATTATTGAAACACCTATTATTTCAAATTTTAAGGAAGGTCTAACTGTTAACGAATACTTCAACTCTACCCATGGTGCGCGTAAAGGTCTTGCGGATACTGCGTTAAAAACGGCAAACTCTGGTTATCTCACACGGCGTCTTGTTGATGTGGCACAGGATGCTATTATTTCAGCCGTTGATTGTGGTACTGCAAAAGGGCTTACGATGCAGCCAATTGTTGATGCAGGACAAATTGTTGCCTCTCTTGGGCAACGAATTCTTGGTCGTACAGCCCTTGTTGATATTTTACATCCTGTCTCTGGAGAGGTTATTCTTGAGGGTGGAGCGATGATTGAGGAGGCTGATGTTGCGAAGATTGAAGAAGCCGGAATTCAATCTGTTCAAATTCGTTCTGCTTTAACATGTGAAACACGTCTTGGTGTGTGTGCAAAATGCTATGGTCGTGATTTGGCGCGTGGAACACCAGTTAATCAGGGGGAAGCCGTTGGTGTTATTGCTGCTCAATCCATTGGTGAACCGGGAACGCAGCTTACTATGCGTACTTTCCACTTAGGAGGAACTGCACAAGTTGTTGATTCATCGTATTTAGAGGCATCTTATGAAGGTACGGTGGAGATTCGTAATCGTAATGTGGTTCGTAACTCTGAAGGTCATTTGGTGGTTATGGGGCGTAATATGGCTATCCTTATCAAGGATGAGTTAGGAAAAGAACGCGTTGTGCATCGTGTTAGCTATGGTGCGCATATTTTTGTTGATGATGGTGATGTGGTTAAACGTGGTCAGCGTATAGCAGAATGGGATCCTTATACACGCCCAGTTTTAACGGAAGTTGAAGGTTATGTGGGTTTTGAAGATATGGTTGATGGTTTATCAGTCACTGAAACAGCTGATGAATCTACGGGGATTACGAAGCGTTTGGTGATTGATTGGCGTGCTAATCCACGTGGTGCGGAGCTCAAACCAGCCATTATCATTCACGCAGATAAAGAAGGTAAATCCATTGCTAAATTGTATAAGGGCGGTGAGGCTCGTTATATGATGTCAGTGGAAACTATTCTTTCTGTTGAGCTTGGTTCTCATGTTAAAGCTGGTGATGTTATTGCTCGTTTGCCAATGGAAAGTGCCAAGACAAAAGATATTACAGGGGGGCTACCACGGGTGGCAGAGCTTTTTGAAGCGCGTCGTCCAAAGGATCATGCGATTATTGCTGAAGTCAGTGGTACAATTCGCTTTGGCCGTGGTTATAAGAATAAACGCCGTATTATTATTGAACCAAATGATGAAACTCTTGAGCCAGTAGAATATTTGATTCCAAAAGGTAAGTTATTTCACTTCCAAGAAGGCGATCAAATTGAAAAGGGTGATTATATCCTTGATGGTAATCCAGCACCCCATGATATCTTAGCGATTAAGGGTGTTGAAGCTTTGGCCTCTTACCTTGTGAATGAAATTCAGGAGGTTTATCGTTTGCAGGGGGTTCTTATTAATGACAAGCACATTGAGGTGATTGTTCGTCAAATGTTGCAAAAGGTTGAAATTACTGAATCTGGAGATTCTGGTTATATTCCAGGTGATAATGTTGATCGTATTGAACTTGATGAAATCAATGATAATTTGATTGCAGAAGGGAAGAAACCTGCATCTGGTAATCCCATTCTTCTTGGAATTACAAAAGCTTCTCTTCAAACGCCTTCTTTCATTTCAGCAGCATCGTTTCAGGAAACAACACGTGTTCTGACCGAAGCGGCGGTTTCTGGCAAAATTGATACTTTGCAAGGACTTAAAGAGAACGTTATTGTCGGTCGTCTTATTCCTGCTGGTACAGGGGGCACGATTTCTCAAATTCGTCGTATTGCAGCAGTTCGTGATGATTTAATTGTAGATGAACAACGTAAGTCTAGTAATAACGAAGCAGCTAAGGCTATGTTGACAAATATGACAGCCGAAACCGTTGCTGAATAATTTAAAGACAACGTCATATAATAAAAAAACGTCTGAATAGAAAGTTCAGACGTTTTTTTTATATCAAAATGTAGAAGTTGCATATTCCCCTGAAAAATATAATAATAAAAAATTATAAGCTGATAGTCGTTTCAAACATTCTTAGTCGTTTATTATTTGGTAGTGGTGCTTATCTTTTTTATTGTTTCCTTTTAAAGTTTTCTTATTTTTGAAGGAAGTATAGAAATTTTTTTCCAAAATATATGAAGCTCAAAAACCATACTCCAAGGAAAAGAGGCGATTATCTACAAATCAGATAACGATTGATTTGGAATTTTAGAAAAATTTTTGATTGATTGCTTCTGTAATGGTTTAAAAGGCCATATAATGAAAAGATCAATAGTCTTTTCTGTAATCTAAAAAATAATTGTTTTTTTGCTGTATACTATTTGTATGATAAGAATACATGTCTTTATATTTTAGAGTATGGGAAAGTAGAGGATAGGGTGCTTACTAAAGTTTTATAAAAAAACAGGCATATTTTTTATAACAACGTGGTCTATGAAGACAGAATGATAAAATGTACGAATATTATTCAATTAGAGAATTGACGCGTGAGTTTTCAATAACAGCTCGGACTTTGCGTTATTATGAAGAAGAAGGGCTTATTATTCCTTTACGGCGTGGAAGTACGCGGCTTTATACACAAACGGACCGTCATAAGTTAAAACAAATACTACGTGCTAAAAGAGTTAAATTTTCATTGTCTGAAATATCTGAGATGTTGTCTATGGTTGGAGATCCACCTGATGATGAGAAAAAGCTTAAGAAGTTAATTGCAGGAATTCATAAAAAGCGAGCTGATTTAAAGAAAATGCAGCATGATATTGATGACCTTCTACAGGATTTAGAACGAATTGAGGAGAATTTTTTTGAGAGCTTAGCAGAGTTGGGGGTTAATCGTTGATTATGAAATTTCTTTCATTCCACTTTTAGACAATTTTCTTTTTATTAAAAGAGATAGGTTGTGCTATCCTAATGGGTGGATGGTCTTTAATGCTGCGTGAAATATAATAAGTCATTTGAAAAAATAGAGCGTGCGCAAAAAGCAGCAAAGGTATTTTCGTAATATATTGTCCTTAATAAGCAAAAAATATTTTTCAATTAAAGAAAGTAAAGACAATGGCAGTTTCTCCCATGAGTATTTTTCAATCTATTTTATCGCGAAAGTCAATTCGCGCTTTTACTGATCAGCCCGTTAGTTTGGAAACAATCAAAGAAATTTTAAAACTTGCAGCACGTGCACCATCTGGAACAAATATTCAGCCATGGCAAGTGATTGTGCTTACGGGAAGTGTATTACAGAAAGTAGGGCAAGAGCTTTCACAACTTGTGTTTTCAGGTGTAAAAGGAGAACGTGAATATCATTATTATCCACGTCAATGGCGTGAACCTTATCTTTCAAGGCGTCGAAAAGTTGGTTTGGATCTTTATCAGAGTCTTGGAATTCAAAAAGGCGATGAAGAAAAAATGCTTCATCAAAAGGCGCGAAATTTTTTATTTTTCGATGCACCTGTAGGACTTTTGTTTACAATGGATCACGACATGGAAATGGGGAGTTGGCTTGATTTGGGGATGTTTATGCAGACTATTATGTTAGCAGCACGTGGATTTGGATTAGATACTTGCCCCCAAGCGGCTTTTGCTGATTATCATAAACAGATTCGTACACTTTTATCGATCCCTTCTGATCGCCATGTTATTTGTGGTATGGCACTTGGTTATCGCGATATGAATGCTCCTGAAAATAATTTTGAGACAGAACGAGAACCGTTAGAAAACTTTGTACGTTTCATTGAAGCATATCCGTAAAATATTTTGTATAATTAAGCATACATTTTGAATGAGTTGCTGCACTATAGGAAATATTTCCGGTAAGAATCTCACATTCTTATTAAATTCTTAAATAAAAGAATTTGGTTAGAAAGCAGGTACTCCCATCGCGCCCGTGCGTTCAATTCCACAGCATCATTATCATAATACCCCTCACAATTAGCATAATATTCATGAAGATAATAATCATCTTCGTTACCAAATTCGCGATATGCATCATCACAGATATCTTCATTAACTATTAAAGAGGCATTGCTATGAATGTAAGAATTGTCTGAGATAAGAGCATCACAAATAACAGCATTATCCGAAATATGAGCATGATTAGTGCCACAGGCGTTATAATAAATTTGTGTATTGCCATAGATGTCAACAAAAAAGCTTTTTACTTTAGCATTTCCACAGACACGTGCATTTTGAAAGCCCCGTGCTACATCAACAAACATTCCAGCTATGCCATGGCAAGAAGTTTCGGCTTTTTATCAGAGCTTGGATGATAAGATCCTTTCCAATTTAGCACTAAAACTCCTTATTTTGACAGAAGCACGATCATATCCATTGCGATATTTGCGTCTTGAACAAATAGATAAAAATATATGGACAATACCGAAAGAAAATATGAAGGGTATTGTAGGAAAAGTTTCAGATTTTCGCGTACCATTGAGTCATGAAGCTTTAAAAGTGATTGAAAAATCTCTCCCTTTTGAGAAAAAAGGTTTTCTCTTTTCTGGTATTACCGGCAAGCCAATTTCTGATGCAAGCATGGCAAAATATATGACAGTTTGTAGTTTGACTTATCGCCCCCATGGTTTCCGTTCAAGCTTACGGGATGGGATAGCAGAAACAATGTCAACACCATTTGAAATTGCAGAAACTGTTCTTGCGCATTCAGTTGGGAGTTCAGTGACGAAAGCTTATATGCGAACGGATTTTTTAGAACAACGCCATGCTCTCTTGGAACAGTAGGCGCTTTTCATTTTAGAAACGACTTGACAGAATTACAAATAGAGAAGTTTTTGTAAAGTTTCCTCAAATTATGTCAGTATCTAAATAGGCTTCTTATTATAGCATTTACTTTTATTTTACTTTGAAAAACAAAAGAAATAGATGATGTTTAAAACATCACTTGTCTTTAAATCAGAGAAGGCTGAAGAGAGCTGCTAAAGTGTGATTTATATATGAAATGAGGCTTTACAATAGTATAGAATATTTGTCAGTTTATTATATCAAGATATTACGATTCGATATTTTTTAATGTAGAGTAGGTGATGGCAAAAACTAAAACAATTTCCTTAAAAAAACTTAAACTAGATCTAGAAAATCCTAGAATCTCTAGATCTCTAACTGAAAAAGAGGCTATAAATTTTCTTTGTGATACAGAAAAGATTTTAGAGTTGGCCGAAGATATTGCTGAAAACGGTTTGTCTCCATGTGAAAAGCTCATGGTATTGCAGGATGGAGAAAAGTATATTGTTAAAGAAGGGAATAGGCGGCTTGTTGCACTCAAAATTCTTGATAATCCAAGTCTAGCTCCAAGACATCTAAGCAAAAAGATTAGTGAGTATAGTGAAAACCGTAAAATTCAAATAAATTTTGTAGAATGTGCGATTGCTTCTGACATAGGAGAATCAAATCATTGGATGGTGATAAAGCATCTAGGTCAAAACAATGGAAAAGGTGTGAAACCATGGAATGCTATACAAAAGACACGTTATTTTCCATCAAATAAGAATAGATTTGCGTATCTATTATTTTACCATCTGTTGGAGAATCCTCTTCTACAGTATGATATTACGACCGTGACGCGTTTGATTTCCGGATCAACTTTTTTTGAATACACTGGAATTTATTATAATCAGGAAGAAGATAAACTTATTTTTTCTCACCCATATGAAGAAAATTCTGCACTTGATAATTTTTTGAAACAATTTGTAAAAGATATCCTTGAAAAGAAGGTGCATTCTCGTTCTTGCAATAATGCAAAAGCGATTGCAAAATATTTTGAAACGTTATCTCGGCAATTTGATCTGCATAAGACATTTGTTTATTCTAAAAATGTCCCTAGAAAAGGTAAGAATAAAAAAGAAACAGAGGATTCTAAAGAGCAATATAGCCTATTTCCAAATGATACGAATAAAGATAAAAATTATCAAA
Organism: Bartonella sp. AU55XJBT; assembly: GCF_028618525.1. The sequence goes on from NZ_JAQITC010000020.1 coordinate 16,704, forward strand.
AATCGAAAGTATATTTCGGGGTTTATGATGAAGAAATCGCAATTCAGTTAAATAATTTAGATGCTATTGCTATAAAGTATGTTTGTATATATTCCTCAGTAAAAAAATTATCTACTGATTTGGATACACCACTTTTATACATAGCGTTTAGCTGTTTATTCGAAGGGCTGGCAAACCGTTTAGGGCGTAAATCTAATGAATCGTTTGATGAATTTTTGAAAAAAATGTTACCGGAAAAAGTATTTAACACCATACCAAATGTAACAGAAGATAGAACAAACACTGTACGGACTCTGAAGAAAATTAGAGAAAATGCAAATATGGCCAAACACGGTACAATTGCAGCTCCCTTAAATTATCGAGAGATTTCACATCAGATGAAAGTGTTAAAGCCTCTATTGGTGTACTTAATCAAAAAAGTGAATCAAGAATGCATAAAGAACTGAAAGTACTTTAGCTACTGCTGGCCAATACGAATAAAATATGATAACATAATTTTGTTTTACTGTTTGAGGTTTACAGAGATGGTTTATAACTATTCTCCATTAAGGTATCCTGGTGGTAAGGCTGCAATTTACGGAAAAATCAAAGAAATATTTGAGAAAAATGGGTTAAATGGATGCTCTTATCGTGAACCGTTTGCTGGTGGGGGCGGATTAGCTCTAAAGCTTCTTTTAAATAATGATGTAAAAGATATCTATATTAATGATATTGATCCATTCATTTGGAGTTTTTGGCATTGTGTCTTGTACAAGACAGAAGAATTAATAGAAAAAATTGATACAACGACTATTAACTTAGCAGAATGGTACACACAAAAAGAAGTTTCTCCTGAAAATGCAGACGTGCTTAGTGTAGGATTTGCAGCGCTCTTTTTAAATCGAACAAACAGATCAGGAATCATTAAAAATGCTGGTCCTATCGGGGGAAAAGGACAAGTTGGTAATTATAAAATAAACTGTAGATTCAATAAAAAAGATTTAATTAGCCGGATTAGAAACATAAGTATACAAAAAGATAGGATATATTTAACTCGACTAGATGCGCAGGAATTTTTGCGACATTATGGAAAAAATGAAGACGAAAATATTTGCCTTTATATAGATCCTCCGTATTTTAAAAAAGGACAAGGGCTGTATACTTCATTTTATAAAACTAAAGATCACTACGATTTAGAAAATATCATTTCTGAACATGTAAATGTGTTTTGGTTAGTTACTTATGATAACGTAGAAGAGATTAGATCCTTATATAATAAATATCAAAAGTATGAATTTGATATACGGTATTCTCTACAAAATAAAAGACAAACTCAAGAACTAATGATTTTTTCACCGAAAATCAAAATTCCAGAATCTTTAGAGTGGAATAGAATACCAACTTGCAATGTGGCTTAGCTGCTTGCATAAGCAAAATCCATATTCTCAAGTTTTTATAAGTTTAATCACATTTTAATTCTTAAAGGAAAGGTTTGGAGGTTTAGTTTTTTAAAAACCATTGTTTCATATGTGCAAAAATATTATCTAGCGCGTCCATAAGGCGTGCAAAAGCAAGGATCAGCAAAAAAAGAAAAAATACAATCCACTTCATCAGACGCGACATCATCTTCACACTTTGATAGGCAATAATCATTTCTTGAAGCATGGCTTTTTCCGTTTCTGTAAGCTCTGTATCGTCTTTTGTTTTTCTTCTAGCCATGTTTCCATCCACACAAACGTTCACCTAGTGTGTTATGTTTTAAGATCTCTTTTGCTAAGGACAAACTGATGACGTTAACATCTCTTTTGTTTAAATAAGTGGGAACCAACCAATACAAGAAACATACTTATTTGTTTCGCAGCCAACGAGAGAGAGTAGTGCGCACATCAGAATCCCTTTTTTGATTAACTTCATTTTCGACCTCCAGACGTGTTGTTTCTGCCTTTAAAGTTTTTTCTATCTGCTTTTTGCCAAGAGTGAATGCTTTGGCTAAAGCCATAAAAAAAGCGGCTAGAGCCGCACCTGTTAACAGCAGATTTTTTTTCAACCATAACATCATAGGCGGTGCTCCTGAAAGCGTTTGGCGACAAGAAAAATACCAACACCTGCAGCTAAAACCATGATGGTGGCAAAAGTGCCCATTGCACTGGACCATTGCCTACCAATAACCCGCCAAGACCTGAAAAAGAGCCAATGACTGGTGCCAATGCTTCTGCTGCCCCCCCCCACCGCTTTTGATGGACAAGACCTTGCAAGCGTTTATCACCCGCCTTTGGTCCATTTCTGTAGTTCTGCAGGGATTGCTTCATATTCACTATTATTGAGTTTTTTAACAAGGTTGAGTTACAAAAAGCTGTTGTTCCTATACTATAGCAAAAGGAAACCAATGCCGCGAATTGTTCATTCGTTAATGAAACTGTAACAGTGCGTTCAACAGCATTCTCAAATTGTCTTAAATCTTGGCAAAGAAGATCTTCGGCTTGCTTTTCAGTGATTGTCGTGCCCTTGTGAACAAAAGGTTTGCCAGCACTTTTTGTATGTCCATAACCGATTGTCCACACACCGATGGCATCTTTATAAGCATTGAGGCGCAAGCCTTCCCATTGTTTGATGAGAGCAAGCCCTTCTTGTGATATTTTTCGCATAAAGTTCTCCATAAAAAAGCCCACACAAGGTGAGGCTGAGTGAAAATCTAAAAATAAATTTTTTCCATCTTGACAAATATTCGTTTATAAAAAAGCATACATTATCTTTGAAATATGTTACTATCTTACCTCTGATGGCAAAGATTTGATAGCTGATTGGCTGCGAAAGCTGCGTGATGTGCAGGCTGAAACTGCAATTATTCGCCGTCTTAATCGTTTAGAGCAAGGAAACTTTGGTGATTTCAAACCGCTTCGTGATAGTGTATGAACTGCGTATTAATGTTGGTCCCAGTTACCACGTTTATTATGTCCAATCTGGAAAAAACGTATTATTGTTATTATGCAATGTTAGCAAAAAAACACAAGACACTGATATCATTCGCGCATGTGCTTGCTGGTGTGATTAGCAAAACCGTAAAGATTAAAGGAGTGCAAGAATGAAAGACCGTAACCATGATGATACGATGGCAGAAATATTTCATGAAGATCCTGAGTTAGCAGCAGCTACCCTTGAGGCCATCTTAGCAGATGGTGACCAAGGTGAATTACTTATAACACTTCGTCAAATGGCAAAAGCTTATGGTGGTGTTCAAGCTGTCGCCAAAGCAGCCAACTTGAATCCAACACAACTTTACCGGACACTTTCAGAAAAAGGTAATCCAGAGCTCCGCAGTTTAAATGTTTTGCTGCGTACTATGGGATTGCGCTTGGCTGTACAACCTCTGGAACGATCTGTTCCACATGTTTAATCTGAGTTTGCTACTTCCCCACCTTAAAGATGGGGAAGGGGAACGTTTTTACCTTAAGCAACCTTTTTAATAGGCTTGTCTAAATTGGGTTCATAAGCACGCAACAAAGAGTCCATACGATACGGTAATTCTGAATCTCCAAAATCTGTTAGAACTGTTAAGATTTTAAGTATATTTGGGATCTCATCTGGAAGTTTTAAAATCAAAGCTTTTTCTATGACGCTCATAGTATCAACGAGAGCAGTACAATCTTTGTCACTCATATTTTCATGTCTAGAAAATTGAGATAATGCCATCCACAAATCACATAAAAAGTTAGTATCTACCTTCATTGTACACCTCCATGGATTTGTTCTCTTAAACATGCCAATCCTCTCGGGGTTATTTTCGTGGAAGGCAGTATCTTTTCTGTCCCATCTGGTCTTTGAATGGTAATCACAGGGCAATCCATAAAGCCTTTCTTGATTTTATCTTTATAAGGCAACAAAGGCTCCCTTGGAGCACGTCGATACATCCAATCATGTTTACGCAAATAATCGGTCAAATCCTTAGGTCGCACCTCTAACATTTTCGCTGCTTCAATAAGACCAAACAGCCCATCAGAACGCTTTAAGTCTTCCAAAGCCTCTGCTTTTGGAGTTAGTTCTGCAATCACATGATCTTTCTGTGTATGAGTAATCAACTTGTGGTGTTGTTATTTGTGTCAAAAGTCGTTCATATTTGATAAAATATTGACGTGCTTCATGTCCTTTATCATTACGCTCAATCATGGAAAGGTATTTAGCCATGTCCAAGGTAATGTAATATTCTTTTACCTTTCCACCGCTTACTAAATTTTTAGTAAGCGTTATAAAGTTTATATTTTCCTAAAACTTACATTCTTTAATACGATTTTTAATCCAGTCATTAAAGCGGGCTTTTATCTCTAAAAACGTATGTAATTCACGTGCATTAACAGCTTAAACAGTTTTCTAATCAATAACTTGTTCTGTAATTTTCATAAGAGTGTTTATTGTGAATATCATAGATATTAGAGGCTTTCATTGATACCTTTAAACGGCATCTCGCTTGCCGTTACACTCTCCCCATAAAGGCACTGCATAGCATAACTACACTCGATGAGGTTATTACACACTTGTCACATATAATGAGTCAAAGTCTTTGCAATGCACAGAGAATTGATTATTTATACTCCCGTCATAACGTCAAGAAGTAATACTACTTATTTTCTAAAAATAATAAGCACATCTTTACTTTATTTGTCGACTCACTTCAGATCTATTAACTTTCTTTTTTATTTATAGCGAAGGGGAAAATAATGCTCGACATACTTGATGCAATTGCAATGATCGTATGTTTATTGTCGTTATCGATGATGGTTGTCGGACTTGTTTTAGTGTGTATAAAAAAATGTCGTAAAAACGGATTGAAAACCCTTGGCATTGGAGTTTTATTATTTTTAGGATTTGCAATATTAGGTGTGTTTTTTTTTGACAAAATCGAATCAGATCAAGTTGCATACAATAATGAATTTTTTTCCCCGTCCTCGACTTTATTAATAGATATTGCTACTCAAAATGAGAGCGTGACACAGGCAATACTTGAGAATCTTGATAAGAAAAGTATCTATGTTCAAGACAAAAAGTCAGACGAAAGTGATGCTCTAGATTTTTGGAGATGGTTCAGATTAATTTTCTTTGCATTTATTGCATTGTCTATTTTTGTTCATTGGCGAGATAAACGCAAAAAACGTTTTAAAGAAAAAGTTTCAGAACAGGTTTTAATGCCTCCCCCCCATATCCATCTTTCTTCTGATTTATCAGTTATTAATAAAATGTCACCGGAACTTAAAAAAAAACGGTTGGAAAAGAGGATAAAGATCTTTCTCCTTTGTACACTACTGATTGGAGTCATTGTCGTAATAATAAGTATTACACTCTGGTTATTAGTCCCAATGCTTATCGTTTTAGCTTTGATTATCCCTGTCTATATTGCAAGTAAAAAGGAAAAACGCTTTGAAGAAGAAGTTGCTTTGTGGCAATCAGATATTCCTCCCTCTAATTTTGAGCAAGCATGTGAAATGTTTCAAGAACTTGACGCAAGTGAATATGATTATCGTTTAGCACAAAATGAAAAACTATTGGGAGTCCAAGAACGCGTTACCTTCAATATTGGCGAAAATACTTCGCTTTTAGGACGTCTTTTAGTAACAAATCAAGCTATTGTATTTGAAAGCCCTGAAGATAATGAAAGGACTACTTGGGCAAGAATTGCATCAGTATCTATAACATATCAAGGATGTCACATCAGTCATCGTACTGGTGCACCATGGAATTACAGATTTAGGGCTATTCCAAATCCAAGGTTTGCAGCAATAATCCGAGCTCTTGGGCAGCCTTATTGATTTTTAAACACACAAGATAAAGATACGTCCATTTTTTATCTCTCGCAAGATGAGCTTATACATACCGGATTCAGAGGCTTGTACCTCTGTGATCACGAAGTGCTCTTGAGAGGTATCTTCAGGAGAAATAATCACAACGCAATCTTGAGGCTTTGGGGGTAAGCCGCCGATATCATGGATACAAACATAAGTTCTTTTCGAGGTACTGTTGTGGGAATTCTCCCGCCAGCATCTGATTCTGAATGTTTAATGGTGTAAATCGCTGTAATCCGAAACGATTGTTGATTGTCCTTTCGCGTGTAGATGACGGGTTGCCCAAAGGTGTTACGTACATCTTGAATCATTTTATGAAGCAACCCGTGCCATCGCATGTTATTTTCCTCCACTGACCGCTTTAAAGAGCATTTCAGGGCGTGTGCAGATGTAAAGCGGATAGCTGTAGACCTCCGGTTTTACCCATGCATTACGGTCGTGGTCAACGATCAACATGGTGTAGAGAGGTCTTCCAACCGTGTTGGCAAAATCCAAGCTTTCTCCCGGTGCAAAGGTTTTTTGGAATACGCCAGGCGCATCAACAGGAAAGAATTGGCATTCATCAGGCTTAATCCCTATGGCGCGTTTTGTCCCAGCTTTTGCACTCACATTATAGTTATGAATACTCCGGTAATTAATGAAAGTAATACCCGCAAAATCAAAACTCCCAAAGCTCCCAGAAACCAATGGCACTTGGTGTTGCAACCCCTCCGGCACTATTGAGTGTTTGTGCAAGAGCTGTGTTGAGATAAGTTTCACGAATTGTTTTATGGTTTTTCAACTTGGAAAAGAATTCATTTCCACAAAGCCCAATAATGCGTGAACGATCAGAAAACGCCCCCTTTGAAGCTTCAATCATTCTCATGATGACTTGATCAACATTGTCAGCAACATTTGTTGTTTCAACATTGAGTTTAAAGTCAATGGGCTTTGGGGGTGTAATTTCCCATTCCTTGTACCAATCAACAATGACAGAGCCATCGGCATCAAGCACAACACCTTGGACAGCGCCAAGTTGCATATTTCCCCATGTCAATTTGATTTCAGAAATCAGTTTCTTTTGTTTTCTGGCAATATATTTCATTGCTGTCTCTAACTGATCTTCTGTACCAAATTCACGCCGGTTCTGGATTTCCTCTGATTTCACCGTATCACTTTTGGCAATCCGTGTTGTTTTGAAAAACCTTAGATTACGACCCTCTCTATCTCCTTCAACCAAAGGGGCACCACGTTCACTGGTCTGAATCAAGGACAATGTATTGTCACGTCTTTCAATGCCAACCACTGTGGTGCTTGTTTCCACTTCTTCAAAGAGATTAAGAGAGCTAATGAGCCCCGGTTGAAACTCATAGTTTTCAATCGCTTTCATCATAGTCGTGGCGGAGAAAGCATCGTGTTTAAAAAAATTCATATCCATGTGCGCATTCTCCTATCGCAACAGTATTTTGTTATTGTCTTCTAAAGACTGAATGGCAGCATTTTTCTGTTCATCCGTGATGGCATCTGGCCATAAGAGTTCAGAAGCCTTTACGGTACTCAAGCGCGCCGTAATGACGGCGCGTTGATCTGCTTCTGTTGCATCAACAGTGGCATAAGAAATCCCTGCTGGCGTTTGACTGCCATCTGATAGCGCTGGATTAAGGGGAACATATTTTCCCGTTGCTGTTACTTTTCCCATAACAGTGCCGGCTTCAACAAATGCCCCTGACGCAAAAATCACTTCTTCATTGGACATATCCGTATCATAGCGTCCAAGATAAGCGCCATTGCGAACATCTTCATAGAAAACTTGATTATTCATTTTATTGCCCTCCAAGCTGCTTCCCATTTTGTATGAATTTTTGCCTTGCTTGCCCCATCACTATGGGGTGCTGTGGTCGATAGTTTTAAAGAGGAACTTTTCGAGACAGCAGCTGCTAGAACAGCGTTTTTAGCTTTCTCAACATTCATGCCGCTTTGAATTGCTTTTGCTGCATCAAAAGAAACGCCTAAACGCTTTGCTTGCTTTTCAAGGTTTGTCAGTGCCTGTGCGCGTCTTCTTTCCTTTTCAAGAGCTGCTTTTATGGTTTCTTGCTTATCTTCGTTGTCTTCCTCTTCTTCTTCATCGTTGAAGTCTTCGGCATCTTCGTCAATGTCGAGAGTGTCTTCTTCGTCTTCATGGATGACGTCGACAATCTTTTCGTCATCGTCTTCTTCAGCGCGGTATTGTGTGCGTGCCATGTGTTTTGTCCTTCTTTTGTTGTTGATGTTGGGTTTTGTGATATGGAATCCGTTAAGGCTTCCAAAGCTTGCGCAAGGGTGCCTTGCACATCTGCTAATCCAAGCGTGATCGCTTGGGTGCCTATAAAAGTTTCTGCTTTGGTGTCGCGGATTGCAGCCGCATTAAGAGGTCTGTTTTGCGCAACCAAATCGACAAACATCTCGTAGAGCAGGGCACAATCTGCTTGTATTTTTATCTGTGCTTCATCGGCGAGTGGTTCGTGAGAATTTCCATGAACTTTGTGATCTCCTTCAAAGATAAAAGTCCATTTAAGCCCATGTTTTTCATCTGCACGGGACTGGTCAAGGTGCGCACAAACAACCCCAATGGAGCCCACAACACTCGTGCGTGCAACCCAGATTTGAGAAGCAGAACAAGCAATGGCATAAGCTGCCGAACAAGCAACCTCATTGGCATGTGCCCAAATGGGTTTGTTATATTTTTGTGAGAGTGCTTGAAACTCTTCCACAAGATCAAACACACCACCAGCTTCTCCACCGCTACTGTCAATATCCAGCAATATCGCGCGAACATCAGGTTGCCTAATCGCTTCACGAAAAGAAGCGCTCAAACCTTCATAAGAGGTTAATCCCGATAAAGCCCCAAGCCATGCACCACGGCGCACAAGCGTGCCGTGAACTGGTATTATGGCAATATTGTTTTGTACTACATAAGTTTCAGGGGGTCTGAAAGCTTCCGTATCCCCTTGCGCAAAAGCCTTAAGGGCAAACTTTTCTCCTGCAAAAAGCCGTGGTGCAAGAGCATTCAAAATGATATCAAGCTTTGTCGATGCAAGCATATGAGGAACACCAAAAAGCCGTGATACCAAAAACGGCATGTCGAGATTATTCACCATTTGCCTGCGCCTCGCTGCCTTGGTTACTTTCATAAGTGTCAGAAGTCTCTGAATCTGCGGGATCAATTACTTGATTGCTACCAGCCGGTGCCGCCATATCTGTATCAAAAGATAAGCCGCGTTTGCGCGCATCTGTATGCTCTTCCTCAAGTTCGGCATGAATGCTGTCGATATCAAAGCCGCGTTCGGCCAGTGCCATGCGTCGTGTTTTCAAGCCAGCACGAATTTCTTCTTTTTCTGCCGAGATATCCTTGATGGGATCAATCATTTCAAGGGGTGGTGCAAAGCTTTCACATTGAAGCCATGGCAAGGAATTTTCTTCCCATCCTGGTAAATTCACGCATCTGCCAAGCACTGCCATTTCGACAAAACGTGCCCAAATAATGCGGTTAAACTGAAAAGCAATGATATGTTCACGCCATTGTTTAACATGGCGTCTAAATTGAATGATGGAGGTTCGCACATTGGAAAAATTCCCCCGTGTAACATCCCCTGTCACAACGGCATAAGGCATATTGAGAGCAGAACAAATTTTCAAGATATTGCGAAATTGAAAAGCCTCATAAGAGCCACCAACCTCAACAGGATTTGAGAATGTAATTTGTTTTTCACCATCGACCACGTTAACCGAGCCAGGGTAAATTGGATGCTCTTCGGGGATCTCTTCAATCTTCTTTTCCAGCTTCTGTTCAATTTTCGTTTTTTCACGATTCTCCTCTAACTCTGCCTCATGAGATTCCTTGCCTGTAATAAACACTGCAAAAAGAGCCGCTGTTTTTTTTCGTTCAAGTTCTGCATCATCATAGGATTCGAGTTGAAAGATTTTTGTCATAGAGCGCGTTATTTTGGGAGAACCACGCAATTGTCCGGCAATACGGCGCTCTTTGATATGAATGACCATTTCAGCAGGCACACGTATGCGTTCTTGACTCTCAAAGATTGTGTTGGAAGGGCAATCATCATAAGGGTGATGTTTCCAAAAATGATAAGCAACACGCTTACCACTGGCATCGAATTCAATTCCCATACGAATGTAATTGCCTTCAATCTCAGCCGGTCCATTGTAGGAAAGGTCCAACATTTCAGTAGGATAAACTTGCAACTGAAGAGGCACACCAGAGCGTCCGTAGAGATCAACATAATGCAATCTTACAAAGCATTCACCAGTTAAAAAGACTTCTCGCGCAATGGTTGCTTGCAGACCATAAAAGCTGGCATCTTCATCATAATCGGCTTCATCAACCCATTGCCACCATAAGTCTAAAAGCTTTTTCTTTTCTTCTTGAAAACCTTCAATACGAGGATAAGGTTTAATCCCATCACTAACAGCCGCGGAGATCTATTCTTCTGTTGCAGACCCATAAAGAGCTTCATTGTCATAAAGCCATCTTGAACGGGCAACAATGGTATCACCGCATTCCTCAATGGCTTTATTGATATGTTGTTTTGCGGGGTCAAAACCACCCATACGGCGGCTTTTGCTTGCCGCTTCAAAATGGGGATTGTGTTGACGAGAAATTGTAAAAAAGCCCGTAAGTTTATTGATAAAGCCAGCCATTAATAGCCTCGTGATATATTAAAATAGAAAACGCGTGAACGCTTGCGTCCTTCAAGGTTGGCTATTTGTGTGTTCAGCATCTCAAGCGCTCTGCGCAGTTCCTCAACAGAACGGTTGCTTACTTGCTTATCGCCATGGCGCACCGATTGCGCACCCGAATAAAGAGCCTCTTCAATTTGTTCACGCCGCCTTTTTAAACTTTCCAGTCTCGAAAATTTTCTGTTAATTGGTCCTAAAGTTTCATCCACAAATTACCTCCAATCCCCTCGCATATAAGGATTCATCATTGTTCTGAATGGCTTCTTTTGAGGCTGTGCTGTCTAAGATCTTCTTGGAGAAGGAGAGGGCACATGTTCTGATGTTGGCTGTTCTAAAGAGCACTCAACTTTAAGTTTTTCCAAACGCTCTTCTAAGATATCGACTTCTCGATTAAGGTTTATTCCTGCCGAAATCAGACCTTGTAAAGCCGCATAAGCGTAGACCCTACAGTCCAAGGCTTCATTCCTTGCCTTTTCACTTTTTTGCCATTCGATACGCTTAAAGCCTTTAAAATATTTAATCACTTTTCTTTCAGCGGTCAGTTGGTCAAAATATTCCCGATCAAGGCTTTTGTGAAAGTGTGTTGCACCAGCCCCTGTTGCTTCGGGACCCGATTTTTTAAACCGCGCTGTAATGATATCTTTCGCCGCATCAACCCCAACAATATAAAGATTAATCTGTCCTTTGTTGTTTCTGCTTGGGCGGCGTGGCCATACCGCGCGCCAGCCAGCTTGTCCCTTAATGCCCCAGATACGCCGTCCTTCACGGGGGCGCACATAATTATAAACAGCCTGTGTGTGTCCACCACCGGTATCAATGCAAGCCGCCGTTATCCTAATACCCTCTTTATAGCCTGGATGTGGCCAGCGTTTTGCAAGATATTCATCCAATTGGTCCCACACTTCAAAAGAAGAGGGATCACCAGGGATAACTTGATAATCAATATGCCAACTTTCTTCGCTGCGTCCCCATCCCACTACTTCAAGCTCTAAACGGTCATTTTGCACATCAATACCCGCTGTCAACACGACAGCTTGTTCTGGTGCAAGGGGATATTCTTCGCGTTTTGCATAGAGGCTGTCTGGATCAACAACCTCACCTGTTCTGTCCTCCCATGGCTCTCCAAGCACTGTATTGACAAAAGGCTGTAGAAGCGCTGGATTATCCTTGGCATTTAAAAATTCGCGTGCACATTCCCCCCATGTAAGCCAAGGAGAATAAAGTGCCGAAATATGATAAGAGCGCAAATTGGGTCTGCTTGACTCACTCGTTGGAACCCAACATGCGCCTCTTTCTTCACACATCAAATCCGTTTTTCGGTGTTCGGCATGCTCATGACCACAATGGGCACAAACAAAAACAGCTTTTTCCGGAGCACCTTTTGGCCATTTAATTTGTGACCAAACAATAGGTTGGAGTACACCACACGCATCACAAGGGACATTGTAATATCGCTGGTCTCCTAGCACAAAATCCTTGGCAATACGGCTTGTGTCACGGTGGGTCGGGGTGGACAATTTAAAGATCTTTCGTTGTACAAAGGTCGAGGTACGCTTTTCTGCAATCATCACCGGATCACCTTCGTTATCAACACTGAGAGGATAACCATCAACCTCATCCAAAATCAGATAACGAATAGGCATAGAGCGCAAACCAGCTGCACTATTGGCTCCTGTCAGCATCAGTGCTCCACCATCAAACTCTTTCGAAAACATGGTATTGCCGCTGTCACGCGCACGGGCAGGGGCGATGCGTTCACTTAAAACTGGACTTGCCATAATCATGGGATCAAGCCGCGTCTTTGAAAGCTTTTTGGCTGTCTCAACGGTTGGCATGACATAAAGGGCAGGTCCTGGACTATAATGAATAGCATAACCGCAGAAATTCAGTCCTGCCTCTGACATGCCAACCTGCGCGCCTTTCATGACAATAGTTGTTTCAATCGGTTTGTGAGAGGAAAGGTTATCCATGATTTCGCGCAAATAGGGGGTGCGTTTTGTTCTCCATAATCCAGGTTCAGCACTTGCTACGGTGCTAAGGTATCTATTCTTATCCGCCCATTGAGAAACCGTATACGGTGGGTCCGGTTGTCTTGCATCATTGGCATGGGAGAAAAATTCTTCGACTGCATTGTCATCCATTATTCGTTTCTTGCAAGTTCTCTAACTCTGGAGGTTGATGATCATGATAAGGAACCGGAATATGAACAGCTTCAAGCAAAGCTTTTCTCATATAATAATCGATAGCACCGATAAGGCTTGCGGCATCACACCCAACTTGTGCGGCAATACTTGCTCCAAAACGATGAGGGAAATTCAACATGGCATCACGGTGAGCTCTTCCAAACTCACGCGCTGCTCTCTTTACTTCTTCACGGTCAACGGTTGTTTCGCGTAAGCGTTCAAGAGCAATCTTCTCGCTTTCAAGGGCAACTTGCATTCGCTCCAGTTTAATCTTGTATTCATTAGCACCCTCTGTAGAGATTTGTTTGATCTTTGTGCGCGCTTGACCATCCGGTGCTAAAAATGGTGCAGGGCGCTTTGTTGGATTCTCATTCCAGATAGCTGTTGCAAGCGCTTCATTAACAGAACCATCTTCAAAAAGAGCTGTGTCAAATTTACCTGTTTTAAAACGCGAAACCACCGCATTATGTGAAACACCCATCTTCTTCGCAAACGCACGAACCGATATCCCATCACGATGCTTCTTATTCATTGCCATCTCTTTTACTAAATATTTTTCAACATTCATTCTTTTCTTTAGATTGGTATCATGCTATGATACATAAAAGAGTGAATGAAGGTGATTTGGTGATTGAATCTTTTGCGGATAAGCGTTGTAAAAATCTTTTAGAAGGTAATCCGCTTAAAGGTTTTCCAACAACTCTAGTACGTATAGCCCAAAGAAAATTGTTTATGCTCGATAAAGCGGTTGACCTTAAAGATTTACGCAGTCCTCCAGGAAATCGTTTAGAAGCATTGAAAGGAGAGCGTAAAGGTCAATATTCTATTCGTATTAATGACCAGTTTCGTATTTGTTTTGAATGGCGCTCTAATGGCGCCTATAAAGTTGAAATCGTAGATTATCATTGATCTGTAGGAGGTCGAGATGAAAGATTATATTGCTATTCATCCCGGAGAAATTTTACGAGAGGAATATTTAAAAGAATATGCTCTCTCTGCTTATGCCCTTGCAAAAGCATTAAATGTTCCACGCACGAGAATAGAACGTATTGTTGCAGAAAATAGTCCGGTGACTCCCGATACTGCTCTCAGATTAGCCTATTTTTTTGATACTACTGCTGAATTTTGGCTCAACATGCAAGCTGCTTATGACGTTAGTATATTACAAGCTGAAAAAGCAGACGAATTTGCCAAAATCAATAAATTTGAATGTAGGGTTTAATGATCTTTCCACTCATGAAGTTTTAAGACGTAACAAGATAATTGATGATCCGGTATAATCGGGTGTATATTCCGGTATGCAAACGGATACGCTCCAAGTCACACGAGAATTATTGGTTTTCAAAAAAAACTTTAAAATAAGATGTGGCTACACAAAAGAAGATTTGGAAGCCGTGGATTCTCCACCATTGACAGATGAAGAACTTGTAGGTCTAAAGCCAGCTAAAGATGTTTTACCACCCTCCTTCTTTAAATATGTAACAAAAGAACGCCGTAAACGTGGGTGAAAGTCTTAAAAAAGAAAGCGGTTGCTAAACAAAACTACCTTTCCACTCTAAAAAACAATGCTTTACAGTTGAAATTGAACTTCAATTGTATTACATTGAAATACAATTAAGAGAGGAGAAATCATTATGGCTACCAGTCGCATGGTTCAAGCACGTGTACCGGAAGAGATTCAAAATGTTGCTAGTCAAGTTATTCAAGCCTCTGGTTTGTCAGTAAGTGATGTTGTAAGGGTTTTGATGACACGTATTGCGCAAGATAAAGCTATTCCTTCTTTTTTATTTCAACCCAATGCAGAAACCATAGCGGCTTTTGCCGAACTTGATGAAGGCAATTTAAAAAAGTTTCATTCCGTAGACGAATTATTTGATGATCTCTATGCGGACGATTGAACGTACCACCATTTTCAAACGGGATTTCAAGCGTGAGATGAAAGGACGACATCGGCATCTTTTAGATACTGATTTACGCACAGTCATTGCAGCATTAGCGAATGATCAACCTTTAGAATTTCGGTATCGTGATCATGCACTGACTGGAAGTTGGAGCAATTACCGAGATTATCATATTCGACCCGATCTAGTGTTGATTTACCGCTTTGTCGATCAAGACCGATTGGTTTTGGTGCGTCTTGGCTCTCATTCACAACTTGATCTTTAAATCACCTCCCCACCTTTGAAGTGGGGAAGGGGAATGTTTTTCACTTAGGCAACCTTTTTAATAGGGTTCTCGAAATTTGGTTCGTAAGCACGCAACAAAGAATCCATGCTATGCGGTAACTCTGAATCTCCAAAATCAGTGAGAACTGTTAAAATTTTAAGTATATTTGGCATCTCATCTTGAAGTTTTAAAATCAAAGCTTTTTCTATCGCATCCATAGTCTCAATAAGAGTATTAAAAGCCTTGTCTTCAATATCATCACGATCAGAAAATTGAT
>NZ_JAQITC010000021.1 GCF_028618525.1 Bartonella sp. AU55XJBT
GAAGCCTTTTTCGTATTTTTGGATTTGTTGGAAACTGACACCTAAAGAGTTTCCTAATTCCTTTTGAGAAAGCCGCATTGAAATTCTTCTATGACGAATTCTTTTGCCAATCGAAATATCATTAAAACGTGGATTTTTGGTTTGCATTTCAAGCTCCCCGCCGGTTGCGAGCGCCCTCGCATGAGTATTCCGGGAGGTTGAAAATACTGAACTCGAATCAGCTCTTTGCTTTTAGTGTGTTAGACACACTTGGACATAGCAAAAGCTCCCGGAATTCCGGGATACCCACAATAGTGGGACAAATTCATGTACGAGTTTTCGGGTTTTCAACTCCCTATTTGACCGTTGCGTGGACGACCAAAAACACAGACTTATCAATAAAGTAATTTCAAAAGATTGGCAAGAAAAATTAAAATATTTGCTGTGCGGTTATACTGTAAAGGAGTGTTGTTCTGAGGTGTGGTGAAGAGAGCAGAAATATTTGGGATAAGGCAAGGCATACTATCCGTTTGAAGGGTGATGATCTGAAGTTCGTAGGGGATCTTTTGCTACACAAGAAGTTTGATGGTTAATAGATCAGTGTTGACTAAAGTGGTGTGGGGTGATGGTTTGGAGGATTTTTCTGTAAAGATAGAAAAGCGTAAAGGCGTGGATCTGTAAAATAAGAAAAGGACGTTCAAGGAGCTGGAGGATTGACCCGTTGTGTGGGCTTTTAGGGCGTGTTGTCCTTTTGTGAGGGCATGGAATGGGAACAGAGGTTTGGAGTTGAGGGGTCCAGTATTATGGCAGCTTTTGGCTTGTTGAGGGTGGTTTTGCTTTTTTCATTGTGGAGTGCTTTTGAAGATTCGTTGCTGATTTTCATGGCATTCTTTTATGTCATGGAATTGGTTTTTCTTGATTGAAAGGAACATGATGATGGCTGAGAAAAATTGTCTTCCCTTACGTCGAAAAGGGCGGAAAAAAGGGGCTTTGAATAAAACAACCAAGCGGTTTAATGAAGCCTTACTGACAGCCGCTGAACAAGCTGGATCTCACTATGGAGAAGATGGATTGGTGTCTTATCTGCAATATCATGCGCTAAATAATCCTGTGCCTTTTTTTTCGCTGTTGGCAAAAGTTTTGCCTCTGCAGGTGACAGGAGAAGGAAATGTCAAAACAATTTCGCGGATTGAGATTGTTCCCGTGAAGTCAAAAGAGACCCAATCGGAAAAGTGTGATCTTGAAGCGTGACCTTAAGAAAATTCAAGCGTGTGATATTGAAAAATGTGAGGCGGGTGAGAAAAGATGCTGTCTTGGAAGGGGCTCTACTTTGGGGGAGGATGGGGCAACAAGGGCATTTGGAGGTTATCGTGCTGGTAGGCGCTTGTGATACTGGAAGGTGTTAGGTGGAGACGGATGATGCGTTAAGGGCGTGTGCTGGAGGGGCTTTGGTGGATGGTGCCATAAAGGTGTCGTGGGGCGGAGAGGCTTTGGGGGTGGGGGCTTGGCATGATGTTGAGCTTTTAGGGGCTTTTGTGGGAGAGCGCTGAAATTGATGGGGGGAATGCCGTGCTTTTGTGGGGGACAGGGGTGCGGTGTTTCAAGGGGCGGGGCTTTTTGCGCGCTTCGAGGGAGTGGGGGGCGTTTGGGGCATCAAGAGGGCGCATGCAAAAAAGGGGAGTGCCCAAAAAGCGGGACGTATTGCGTATGAGAATGAACAGAGCGCTTTTGAGATAAGCATTTTTCCTTCAATGGTTCTGGAATAATGAAACTTCGCATCATCAAAAATATGGAGCTCTATTGTTGCTAAAGTATAAAAATTGATCATGACAATGGTTCAGAAAATTTCTCAAAAAATGGAGCAGAAAACGGCTCAAGTGGCTCTTATTCCAAAGCTTATTCCTGTCTTTACCGGAAAAGCCGATGTTCGAGTCGCTTGGGGCGGACGGGGCTCTGGAAAAACACGCTCTTTTGCTTTGATGTCTGCCGTGGTGGGATATCGCCATGGAATGGCAGGAGAACGCGGGATTATCCTTTGTGCACGCCAGTTTCAAAATTCTCTCAATGAGAGCTCATTGGAAGAAATTAAACGCGCTATTGAAGCTTACCCTTTTCTGCAAGATTATTATGAAATCGGCGATAAATATATTAAATCAAAAGATGGACGCATCGTCTATGTTTTCGCGGGGCTTGATCGAAATATCGCTAGTATTAAGTCTATGGGGCGGGTGTTCCTTTGCTGGGTTGATGAGGCGGAGCCGGTCACTGAAACCGCTTGGCAAACCCTTATCCCAACTTTGCGCGAAGAGGGAGACGGTTGGAATGCAGAATTATGGGTTACTTGGAACCCATATCGTGAAAATGCTCCCGTGGAAAAACGTTTTCGAAAGGGCGAAAATCCTAATATCAAAGGCGCGGAAATTAATTGGCGCGATAATCCGCAATTTCCCGAAAAGCTTAATCGGGATCGATTGAGCGATTTGCAGCAAAGACCAGAGCAGTATAACCATATTTGGGAAGGTGAATATCTCCAAGCTGTTGAAGGAGCTTATTATCAAAGGTGTCTTTTGGAAGCTGAGATGGAAGGGCGGATTACAACCGTTCCACGGGATCCTTTGATGCAGGTGAAAATCTTTTGGGATATCGGGGGAACCGGTGCCAAAGCCGATGCAACAGCCTTGTGGGTGGCGCAATTTGTTGGACGTGAAATACGCGTGCTCGATTATTATGAAGCCCAAGGTCAACCACTCTCTGAACATGTGGGGTGGATCTTTCAAAGAGGCTATGAAAAGGCGCTGATGGTCTTGCCTCATGATGGCGCGACAAAAGATCGTGTCTATAATGTCAGTTTTGAAAGTGCGCTGCAACAAGCTG
Organism: Bartonella sp. AU55XJBT; assembly: GCF_028618525.1. The sequence goes on from NZ_JAQITC010000021.1 coordinate 2,854, forward strand.
GTTTTCAAACCAAAATCATTCCTAATCAGGGAACGGGCGCTGTGAAAATGCGTATCGAAGCCGTAAGGCGTTTGTTTCCTGCTCTATGGTTTAATCGTGACACAACAGCTGCGGGGAGAAAAGCGCTCGCTTGGTATCATGAAAAGCGTGATGAACAGCGCAATATTGGTCTTGGCGCTGAACATGATTGGGCAAGCCATGGGGCCGATGCCTTTGGATTGATGTGTGTGGCTTATGAACAGCCCCATGCGAGAGCGCGAAAAAAAACTTATCATTCTTCTCTCCATTCTCAAACTTCATGGATGGCTTTTTAATGAATATACTTACAGATTCTTCTTTTTCTTCTTTCGATCAAAGCGAAACACTCGAACAGCAAGCGCTTTTTAAAAAACTCGTGCAGTGGTATCAGGATGATATTGCTCATATCGAAAAATGGCGAAAAAATGCCCAAGAAGACTACGATTTTTATAATGGTCGGCAATGGAATGAACAAGACTTGGCTGTTTTGAACGAACAAAACAGACCAGTGATGACTTTTAACCGTATTGCACCTTTGATTAATGCTGTCATTGGCGCTGAACGCAATAATAAACGACAGGTCCAGTTTATTCCACGACAAGAAGGCGCAGCCTTTGCCAACCAGATCTTGACAGGGGCGGCTGAATGGTTTCGTGATGAAGCTGATGGGGAATATGAAGATTCCGATGCTTTTCAAGATGCGATTATTTGTGGTATGGGGTGGACAGATACGCGCCTTGATTATGAGCAAGATCCACAAGGAAAACCCATTATTGCGCGGCTGGATCCTATGAAAATGGTCTGGGATGCCAGTGCGGTTAAGCCTAATCTTATTGATGCACAACGCTTGTGGTATATTGATGAAAAACCTCTGGCTGTGGCGGCCGAAATGTTCCCTCATGTGCATTGGAGCGATCTTCATGCTGATTGGGTGAAACATCAGAGTTTTTTACACCCAACAAACGCTGGCATGACACAACATTATCAGGGAGAAGCGGGGTATCAGGCTGAAGGAGAAGAGGGAACAAGCACTCAACGTCCTAAAATGGTAACATTGGCTGAATGTCGCTGGTTTGAACGTGAGGTGGTCTATAAAGTTCTTGATCCTTTAAGCGGAAAATTTATCGACTATTTGGAGCAAGATTTCCAAAATTTAAAGAAACAATTTCCGGATCTTCAAGCAACAAGGTTGAGCAGAAAAATTGTTAAACGGGCATTTTTGGGCAGAAAGTTGCTTGATGCTCCTGATAAGCCTTTGGTGCCAACAGGTCAATTGGGATGGGAGTGTATTACCGGTACTTTTGATAAATTAAGTCGACACTTTTACGGGCTTGTGCGTCCTACAAAAGATCCGCAACGCTGGGCAAATAAATATTTTAGTCAAGTGATGCATTTGCTCAATAGTCAATCAAAAGGCGGGATTATGGCTGAACGCGATGCTTTTGATGATGATCAACAAGCCCTCGAGAGTTGGGCAAGAGCCGATAGTATTACTTGGTTGAAAAGTGGGGCTGTGGCTGGGGGAAGAATTCAGCCTAAACCCGTGGCACAATTCCCGCAAGGGTTTTTTCAATTGTTTAATGAAGCAAAGAGCGCACTCGAACAGGTCACGGGTTTGTCTTCTGAATTTATTGGAACACGAGCGGTTAATCAGCCTGGTATTCTGGAACAACAACGGCGACAATCCTCCCTTAATCTTTTGGCTTCCTTTTTTGATGCTTTGCGTCGATATCGGCAACGACAGGGAAAAATTATTCTCTATCTTATTCAAAATTATCTCTCCGATGGACGGTTGGTCCGTATCGCTGGCGATGAAAATGCTCAATATGTTCCCTTAACACGTGAAATGGTGACAAGTTTGGAATATGATATTGTTGTGGATGATGCACCAACAAGTCTTAATGAAAAAGAGCGGACTTTTGCGCTGATCATGCAATTGCTTCCTTTGATGCAAAATTTTGCAACACCAGAAATTATGCTCGATCTCTTACGCTATTCACCTTTACCGGCCTCACTGATTCATAAAATTGCGATAAAGGCGCAAAATGCTCTTCAAGAAGAGCAAAATGCTTCTGCGCAAATGGGCCGTAATGTTGGAGCAGAGCAGATTATGCAGATGTTGCAAAGAGCAAATGCACAACAATAGGAGGCTTTATAATGTGCGATCTTGGATGACTTTTATTGATTGAAGGGGGGCTGTAAATTTCCATCTCAGTGTCGCTTATGCCGAAGCACGATGTTGCTTATGCAGCGCAGTGTCGCCTCCCTTTATTATCTTAGACACGTTATTAAGCCGTGAGGTTGAGGGGTGAAAATATGCTGGGAGGCAGATCTTGCCGTCATGGTGGCGCGGCGCGCGCGCACAGGGGGCGACATGCTGGAGATCATCTGAGCAGATGAGCCTTGAGGGGATCAATGCTTATAGGCTGTTTTATCGGAAAAATTTCATTTTATTGTTTTTAGAAAAGAAAAGGCTAATGTCATGGATCAAGAACACTTAACGCCGGCAGAACAAAACCATTTGAAACAGGATTTTCTTGCCTCAACACAAGAGGGAGAAGAGGGGGGCAGTGGAAGAGAAGAAAAGACTTTGGAAGATAATTTTCAAGGGCAAAGGCTTCAGCAGCAGTACTCTTCTCAAGAAGGCGGAAAAGAGGTGCAGGGGGAAGAAAATGCGCCGCCAGATCCACAAAAGGACTTTATGGGTTATATGCAATGGTTGGGAAAAACACTGCAAAAACAAGGACTGTTACAGGAAAAACAACAACCTTCTCCGGTTCGCGAAGCAGAACAGTTGCAGGCATTTTATCAGCAGTCTGTGGCAAGTGTTAAACAAAAGCACCATGATTTTGATCAAGCAGCCGATTTTATTTATGAAACGCGCGCGAAACAGTTGGAAGCTTTTGCTTCGCTCTATCCTGAAATGGCTGATCCCCAAAATATTGATGCAAGGATTGGTGATGAATTGAAGCAGATCTTGCGCGATTGTGCGCAAAAAAATCAAAATCCGGCTGAAGTGATTTACGCGATTGCACAAAAATTTGGCTATACCAATGTTCAGAATACCATGAATGAAAATTTACAGGAAAGACACAATTCTGCACGGACTCTTGCTGCTTATAACGGCTTGATACCCAATGGGCCGATTTCTTTGGATATGCTGGATAAAATGTCAGAAGCAGAATTTAGCACTTGGGTTGCTGATCCTAAAAATAAAGCGGCTTTTAATCGTTTAATGGGGGGAAGAGAATTTTAACAACAAGAATGTGGCAGATGTTTTTCTGGACACGTGAGAAAGCTTTTGGCGCGGGGAATGCGGGGGATATTTTTTGTGGGACCGTGAGAAGGTTTCTGGTGCGGGGAATGCGCGCGCGTGGGCTTAACGGGGCCGTGAGTGGAGGGAGTTTTCTCAAAGTACAGATGCGGTGAGGAGTGCTCTTATCAGGGGGAGGGAAAGGCAGACGCTAACAGAAACAAAATACACAAGAACAACTTAAGCCACCATCAAAATGAAATGTGGTGTTTTAAGTGCCCAGCACTTTGCTGGGTTTTTTTATGGCAATAAACTTTTAGAGGACAAAATGACTGTAACTTATATCGGAATTAATGACCCTATGGCAGTGCGCACATGGTCTAAACTCTTAAATCAAGAAGTCTCAAAAGCAATCCCGATTGCACCGTTAATTGGAAATGATTCAAACAGTATCGTACAGTTAAAGGATGAAACCACCAAAGCAAGTGGTGATGCTATTAGCTTTAATTTGCGCGTACAGTTGCTCGGCGATGGGGTTAGTGAAGGGCAGACAGTTGAAGGAAATGAAGAAGCCCTGCAATTTCTCAATGATCGCTTGGCGATTAATGAACTTGTTCATGCGGTGCGGGTTAAAAATGAAGGCACTATTGATCAACAGCGGATTCTCCACGATTTGCGGACCGAAGCCAAAAATGGCTTGGTTGATTGGTATGCGGATCGCTTGAGTTTGATGTTCTTTATTCAAGTGTGTGGATATACCGCAAAAGCCATTAACTTTGAAGGACGATCCATTACACTCAAACCCGTGCATTATGGCTTTAATGCTCCAACGGCACCAACCGATAAACGCGTTTTGCGCCCTAATGGAAAAACAAAAGATGAAGATTTAAAAGAAAATGATACTTTTGATCTTGATCTGGTTGATAAAGCGGTTGAACGGGCGAAGCTGGCTAATCCTAAAATTAGACCCGTACGGATCGATGGGGAAAATGTCTATGTGCTTTATCTTCATCCAACCCAAGTAACACAATTGCGAACCAATACCGATGCGGGGCAATGGCTCGATATTACTAAGGCAATCTATAGTGGAAGCCGTCTTAAAAACCCGCTCTATGATGGATCTTTGGGTATGTATAATGGTGTCGTTTTACGCGAAGCTGAACATGTTACCGAAGGGGTTGAATCGGGAACAGCAAACAAAGCTGTCCCTAATGTACGTCGTGCGGTGCTGCTCGGTGCACAAAGTGCTGTGATCGCTTTTGGAAAAGATCGCGGTGCTACACGCTATAAATTGGTGGAAGAACTCTTCGACTATGAAAGAGAATTCGGAGTCGCGGCAAAAACCATTATTGGTATGAAAAAAACCTGCTTTACCTTGCCTGGAAGTACGCAAGGGGCTCAAGATTTTGCCACCATTGTCATCCCAACTTATGGCGCACCTGCTTAAAGCAAATGCTTACTTCTTTCCCCCCAACAGACTTCTCTTGTTGGGGGGGGAATTTAAAATACTTTCAGAAAAAGGATAGGCTTATGACTATTGCACCCGTTGATCCTAACAATCTCGATCTTACACATTTAGACCGCTCTAAAACTTTTGCCTCTATGGTCGCGCTTATTCAAGATGAAATTGACGATACAACAGCTGAATATTCCCTGCAAATTCAAGATTCAATTGTTACAGCTTTGCGTTTGTGTGAGCGCGAACCCTTTTTCTTTAATGAAAAGATAGAAAGAACATTTAATACACAAAGTGGTAAAACATGGTATGGGCAGGCAGAAGGGGTTTTTATTGAATCAGAAAAAAGCTTGGCTGACGTCTTTTTGGCAACTAAAAATGCAACACCAACAAAGTTATTCTTTAAGCCCTTGGAAGCGTTGCATCAACAATATGGTATGCATCCTGAGTTAGGAACTCCATTCTTTTATACCATCCGTGATCAAAAAATAGGACTCTTTCCAACACCAGAAAATGTCGAAATCGTACAGCTTTCTTATACGCCTATTCATTTAGCCGATGAACAGCTTAAAGAGGACAATAATCCTTGGTTGATTTATGCTTTTGATCTCATTAAAGCCCGGGCAAAATATGAACTTTATAAAAATATCCTTAAAGATCCTGAATATGCTGCCGTTTCTTTTAGAGATTTTCAAGAACAGCTTCAAGCTTTACGCATTGAAACATCACGCAGAAAAGGTTCTTTAAAGATTCGCCCAATGAATTTTTAAAAGGCAATGGTTTTTTTTAAAAAAAGGCTTTTTCTCAATTGCTTATGGCAAATTGGGCATTGAGGACTAGAGCTGCTCTTATGTTTAAGAGTCACTTTGGGGATTGAAGGCGTGTTGGAGTTTGGAGTGGCGTTGAGGTTTGGGTGAGCTTGAGAGGCAGGTGTTGAGGGCGAGCCGCTGATGGGAGCTGTGGATGTTGATATTTTAGAGAAAATCAATCTTAGGTTGTTTCTTTGTGGGTTTTTGGGCTCTCGTTTTAAGGGCTCTTGTGGTTTTAATGAGCAAACCTTGGTCTCTCTTGAAATAGATGGGGATCTTGACACTGGGTTCTTCAAAAATTTTATGAAGTTTTTTTCTCAATACTGAGGAAGCGCTGGCTGGCATTGGCGGCTGGCATTGACTGAGTGCTGGCGGGTGATTTTAATGGAACGCAGGTAGCGGCAGTGGGCTTGCCATGATGGGTGGGATCACTTTTCTCGAGGCCTTGGCAACTTATAGTTGTATCTTTATGCAATTTTATGTCTTTAGAGTTTCATTCTAGGGGCTTTTTTTGGTTTCAATGAGCAAGCCTTGGTGCTTTGGCACTGGGTTTTTCAAACATTTTAGGGGGGCTTGATGGCTTTTTTCCCAATCGCTGATTATCGACCAGATGTGGCGGATATCAATGGAATTTTTACTGATGAACTTGTCAATGTGCTCCCAGCTGATGGCTCCTATATCCCTATGCCAAATTTTGAACCTTTGTCAGAGCCATGTCCGGAGCCTATTTTAGGCGCTCTTGCGGTTAAAACAAAAAATGGTGTTTCTATTGTTGTCGGGACAAGAGAAAAAATCTTCTTGCTTGATAATACAACAATGAAGTGGAAAGATTTGAGCCAAAGGGGAAAGGCTTATATGGCGAATATTGACGCGCCGTGGTCTTTTGCTTTGTTTGGTGATTTTATTATTGCGGTGAATGCCAATGATAAACCACAAGTGATCGATATTATTCATGATAAAACATTTAGAAATTTAGGGGGAAATCCACCACAAGCGGGGATCGTTCGTATCTGGGGAGATTTCGTTTGTTTGATGAAATTAACCGAGCATCCAAGACGGGTTCATTGGTCGGGACTTAATGATGCAGAATTTTGGACCGTGGGGAAAAAAAGCTGCGATTATCAAGATTTTCCTGATGGCGGTTTCGTGCAAGGGGCAACTGAGACAACAAATCCCATTATCTTTATGCGTTCTGCAATCTATGCCGGTTCTTTTATCCCCGGCTCTAAGATTATTTTTAGTTTCCAAAAAATCCACGATAAAAGAGGCGCAAAAAATGCTGAATCAATTGTTTGTCGCGGTGACTTGGCTTTCTTTGCCGATGAGGGCGGTTTTTATCAAATAACAAATGACGGGCAGATTATATCCATTGGTTTTGAAAAAGTTGATCGAACCATGACTGCAAAATCAAGACAGAGTAATCTGTATACCATGTCTGCGGCGATCGATGGCGTGTATAATCGTGTTTATTGGATGGTGGATAGCGATGAGAGCCTTCATAAACGGATCTTGCTCATTTATGATTGGGGGTTGCAAAAATGGACAAAAGCTCTCGTGGATATCAAAATGATCCTCCCCATTTTCTTGACCGGAACAACGCTAGAAGGTCTTGATTTTGTGGCTAAGAATATTGATGATTTGTCCTTTTCTCTCGATAGTAAAGCTTGGAAAAATGAATCGCCTATTCTGGGGGCATTTGATCAACAGGGTAGACTGGGGTCGTTTTCTGGTTCTCCTATGGCTTGTGTGGTCACTTCACAAGAAATGGGGCAGACAAATGGCATGATAACACGGGTGAAAAATATTATGCCTCAAGTCAATAGTGGAAATTTTTATTTGTCTGTGGGAATGCGCTTTCGACAATCTCTTGAAGAGGAAACGGTTTGGTTACCAGAAAAACAGCCGTCTCATAATACTGGCCAAATTCATTGTCGCGCAAGGGCACGATTTTATCGCTTTAAATTGCGTATCCCTGAGGGGATGAATTGGACCCATGTCACGGGATTTGATGTGGAATTGATGTCAGCCGGCATGCGATAGGCATGCTTCTATAATAAAAAATGCATGCGATAGGCATGCTTCTATAATAAAAAATGCATGCGATAGGCATGTCTCTATAATAAAAAATGTATGCGATAGTTAAGCTATGATCATCAGAGGAATAAGGCAGGGCTGATGCTTCTTTATGATCGGAAAGAGTTTGTACTATGGTTTTTTATAAAAAAGGGGCTCTCTTAATCTTATAACAAAGGGAGGGTGAGGGGCTCTTCCTTTTGAATGGTGTGCGCTTAAGGATGGAACGCGTGAAGGGCGCAAGGGGGATGTTCTTAAAGGTGTGCGTAAAAAATTAAGAAAGCTAAAATCATGATGCAAGATCATCAAGATATCTATTCGGCTTACCTGACAGAGAAATGGTCATGGGAAAAAATAGCACCCTATCAAGAGCCTCTTAATGCGGCATTGAAAAAATATGCTCAGCGCTTTCCAGATGATGTTTGTTTGGAAAAAATTGCTGAAGAAATTGCTACAGGACAAGCGCAATTGTGGATGGTCTTAAAAAATAAAATCCAATTTAGTGCTTTTGCAATCACCAAAGTTGAAAGTACCCATACGGGAAAAAAATGCGTCGTTCTCTCAGATTTGGCTGGAGAGGGAGGACTGAAATTGGTCAAATTGATTGATGAGGTCGAAAAATGGGCGCGAACAATCAAGGCTGAAGAAATACACATGTTTGGAAGAATTGGATGGGCGAAAAGGCTCGCTCATCACGGATATTCTCGTAATCTTATTCAATATAGAAAGGTTTTGGGTCCATGAGTAGAAAAAAAACACCTCAAGTGCAGACAACAACACAAACAAATGCACCCCCTGCTTGGGCAGCGGATATTCTTAAACAAGCCAGTGCAGATGCACAGGGGCTTTATAATAAAGGAATTGGCGGAAATGTTTATCAAGGAGAGCGCGTTGCGGGTCTTAGCGATATGACAACAAATGCGCTGTCCGGTTTACAACAAGCTGCAGGGCTTTATAATAATCCTGTGGTAACTCAGTGGTTAAATGCACCAACTAACAGCGCTACAAATCTTTCCAGTATGGCGAAGGGAAATTGGATTGGAAGCAATAGTAAATTTAATATGGCATTGCAAAATGCTCTCAATAAAACTTCTGACGCTATTAATCAATCGATGTCTGGAGCGGGACGTTATGGCTCTGGAGCCCATACCGGCGTGCTCGCTGATGAACTAGGCGCCTTGGCTACAAATGCAACAGCACAGCAATATAATCAAGATATTAATAATATGATGAATGCAAACCAGATGATTGATCGTTCTCAGCATGATCAAGTGAATGCCGCAAACGCTTATTATCAAGGGCAGAGTAATGTGCAAGGAAATGCTCTGAAAGGGGGGATGATTCAAGATCTCAACCGTCAAAATATCTTGGATGCGGAGCGTCAAAAATGGTCAGAAAAAGACAATCAAGATTGGAACCGATTAGAACGCTTGTTACAGGTCGGAACACAGGCGGCGGGAAATTACGGAACAACTTCTGGAAAATCTACACTAATCCCTTCTGTGACAAAAGATCCGTTGCGTGATGCCCAGCAAGTGCTGGGATTGGTCGGAGGAATTCTAGGGCTTTGTGATGTGAGAGCAAAAGAAAATATTACCCTTGTGGGAAAGAAAAAAGGATATTCCCTTTATAGCTTTAATTATAAAGGAAATCCACAACGCTATCAGGGCGTTCTGGCGCAAGAAGTGTTGCGTGTGAAACCGGAAGCTGTTTTTGTCAATGCGAAAACAAAATTACTGCATGTGGATTATGACAAAATAGGGCTGAAAATGAAAAAAATGAAGGAAATACCGGCTTCTAAAAATAAAATTCTGGCTTTCTTTTCTTCCCTCTTTGCTCGTCTTTCCTTTTTGCAAAAAGAGTGTCTCCTATGAGTTCGATTTATGATTGGTCAATCATCGCATCAGAAAATGCTTATGTCGATGAAAATATAAACTGGGCTGAAGGGCAACCGCCAAGTACAGTCAATGATAGTGCGCGCGCTATGATGCAACGTATCAAAGAATATTTGTTGGATAATGGGGGCGTGATTGAAACACAGTTTACGGTTGATAACGAGAATAAGAGGACATCCTTTCGTTTGGCGACAAAATCTTTTTTTGAGACCTATATGGATGGCATTGTGGTGCGCTTTAAAGCACAGGGCCTCAATAGAGGGGTGACAAATGTTTCTTTAAATCAGTTGCCTCCAAGACCAACCTATATGGCAACGCCAGAGGGGATCATGCCTTTAAAGGGGGGAGAAATCCAAAAGGGAGGGCTTTATGAACTCGTCTATACGCATGATATTGCTGGGAAAAATGCTGATGGATGGTTTTTAACCAATCCTACTATAAAACTTCCTGAAATTCCGCCCTTTCCTCCTTTACCGGAATCTTTTTCATCCGGATTTATTGGAACTTTTGCGAGTGAAAAAATACCCTCTGGGTGGTTGCTGTGTGATGGGAAAGAATATGCGCGAAAGAGCTATGCCAATCTCTTTGCTGTTTTGGGGGAAACATGGGGAAAAGGAGATGGAAAAACAACATTTAATGTTCCCGATTTGCGGGGAATGTTTTTACGGGGGCTCGATAGTGGAAAAAACCTTGATAAAGGACGTTGTTTGGGAAGTCGACAAGAAGAATCTTTTAAAGCTCATACCCATGAAGGAAAAACAGATTCGACAGGCAAACACCAGCATAGTTTGTCAGAGACTGATAACGCAGTTTTCGATATAGAGAGCGGTATATATAAAAGACATATAGCTATCGTCTACAATAAAAATATGTTGACAGAGGCTGCGGGAGAGCATGAACATAAGATCTTGTTGCAAAAAACAGGAGGGGATGAAACACGTCCTGTCAATATGGCGGTGGTTTATGCGATCAAAGCCTGAGAATGAAAGCTTTAAGAGAAATAGAAAGAGAGAGCAAAATGGTTGCAAAATCTTCTATGATGAAAAAAAGCTTTATCGAATCTATCGTGCAGAAAGCTTTAAGACGCTCCTGAAAAAAATCCCTTAAATCCTCTTGATGATTTTACTTCTTGTACTGCCTTTGTTGGATCTGTAAAGGTTTTTTTGCTTCTTGTTCTTTAGCGGGTAAAACAGATCGTGATCCTTCAGGGGAGGGGTTAAAAAGAGAGAAAAATCCTCCTTCATTCATAGAGTTTTTATCTAAAAAATCAAAGGTTTTATCCAATCTCTCTTTCTCTTGTGGTGTCGTGATCCATTGTTGAGAGTGCTTGCGTTTAACACTTTGATGGGCGATGATAAAGAGCGCAGGGATAGTTTTATTTTTATCATGTCGGTTGATCATTAAAATACTGTCATTGAAGGTGATGATATCGCGTCAGATCGCTTGATCCATTCAGTATTGAAAATTGAGTAAATCTTCAGAGTAGAGCTTGCTCGTAGCGCTTTTATGAAATCCTCTCCTTTGCGCTGTGGCAATAGAGAGCGTTTGAAGGGAAAATCCAAGTGGAAGATGCTAGACCAAGAATCCGGATTGTTTCCAGACTAGTGTTTATCGATGGGAATTGTTTAAAGAGCGATAGAGGTTTGCTTTGTTCTGTTGGGAGAAGTCGACAAAGTATGCTATGTCGTTATGCATTTTTTTTTGGGAGGGAAGAAGGTAAAATCACCATTTTAGGTGGAAAACAGAAATTATTTAAAAAAATATTTTGTAAAAATTTTCGATAAAGAAAAGTCTTTTACGCGGTTGTTCGAAAAATGAAAGAGCCGTGCAAAGCGAAAAGAGACTCAAAGGCTCCATGGAGCTGTTCAAAAGGGGGATATAATGGCTCTTTTTCCATTTTCTATTGCCGATATTGATGATCCTGAATGTATTCGTGTGGTGCTTTATGCCAGCGGGAGAATGGGCCATGCTCCTTTGAACGCATTGTTGAAAAAAACCTATGAAGATATGACAAAAATTTCAAAGCGTATGGATGCTTTAGAAAAAAAGTTAGAGACTCTCGATTTTGACAATGCCAAACAGAAACAAAATGCAAAAGAAGATGACCAAAGCACTATAAACAGGATTGTGAGCAGTGAAATAACCTTCCCAGAGACTAATATGTATACATCAGAAATTAAATTAGAATCATCTGTAGATAAAAGCAGTTTTGTTTCAGAAATTACAACACATAAGCCGCTAACAATACAGAGTAGTATTATTGCCCCAAAAAATCCCTATAGGCTCTTCTAGAGGGACTTCTTCTTAGCCTTTTAAGGGGATTCCTTCTTTTTTCAAAAAGCAAAAATAGAAAAGAGTGATGATAGTGATATCCTTGCGTTGAAGGTAGCGATGAAGAAAAACCTTGTTTCTATTTTCGCTGGGGCATGGAATTTCTACGCGTTTGAAATGTTTTTAAAAATGTCAAAATTGATAGAGCGTGCGTTACTGTAAACGGGCCCCGTCAATAAAAATGCATTATTCTTCATACGGTTAGAGCAAGAATAGAGACAACGGGCTTTTTTCATTCAGATGAGTGAGATAAAAAAGTGCGTTCATCGCTCATTTTTTATACTTATCTTTGGATAGGTTTTATAAATATAATTAAAAATCTTGTAATACTATACATTTTGTGTATAAGTATTGGTTATTGATTTCTTTTCTATGTTATTTAAATTATATCTCTATTCATAAGCCGCATTATTTGATGATGCGGCTTTTTTTTATTGTCTCACAGGTGGAGCACTCTATTTCTGTCATTGAGATAGCTTTGGATTCTTTATTCGTTATTTTCATCATTGTATTTTGTGATGTCCTTTTGCAATGAAATTGCTCAATTCTTAGGTATTTTTTTATCTCAATGGGCGAATTTAAAGTAAAAATGCAGGTGTGTGTTTTTTGTTTTTTTGCGTTATGCAATCTGAATTTAAAACCCTGAGTATCGTAAGGTTCTCTCATTTCAAACCTGTTTATCTTCAATCAATCAAAAACATTTGCTTGCATAGTATAAGCGGGATTGGCGTGTGGGTAAAAACGATTCAAGAAAGACATGCTTCTTAGTGGAGTATCTCAAGCGTCAAGGGCTGTTAAAACATTTTAGAGCTGGAAAATAGTGTAATAATGCTGGCTTGCTTCTTCATAAGTGTAAAGATGAAGGTGCAAAATGAATTTTACGGTAGTCGGATTTCTCATTCAACATACACAATAATGAACATTCTTTATCAATCAACAGGATGTGTCTTAACGAAGACGAACTGTTTACAGAGTGGGATGGATGAAAAATCTTTGTCTTTTAGGCTGGTGTAAGAAAATGATAATCTCTGTTTTTCATAAAGGGGAAAGGTTTTTCATAAGAGTTTTCTATGATAAAAAACAGTAAAAATATTAATGCTATAGAGAAAAAAGAGTCTTTAAGCGTATTGATCGTTTGCTGTGATATCCTGTATTGTGTAAAAAAGATACTTCTATCATTTTGGGTTGTAAAAAGCTTCTCTTGGAGTGTGTAAAGGGTATAATCTTTATGGAAAAAAGAATCCGCGCAAGACAAAAGGCTTATTTCAAAAGATTATATCGCAAGATTGCTTTTATTTGCATGATAGTCTGTTGTATTGTGATTTTATGTTTTGTTTTTGCAAAGGTGGTCAGTTATTTTTCTTCTCACAAAAAAATAGCACAACAAACGCCTGTTGAATTGGCTATACCTGTTTTTGATCTGCGCGTGTATTGCAAGGAAATTTCTGCTTCCGTGATGCCCGATATGAAAAAAGAAGTTTATCAGCATTGTCTTAATTTGGAAAGTGAGGCCTATTTTGATATTCGCGAAATGTGGGATAGGCTTTCTGATACGGCAAAAAAACAATGTTTGACAATGGTCCGACCGGGGGATGGAAATTATTTTCTCTTACGGGACTGTTTTCTCAATGAAAAAGAAAGTGAAAAAGGTAGAAAACGCAATCATTTTTAAAGTGTTACACGGAAAGTTAAAAGAATACGATTTGTGATGCAAAGATAAAAAACGCCCCATTGTTCTCTGCCTCTATACCAATATCTTCTATACCACTAAAATGTCTTTAATTTTGTACAAGCCTTGGTCCATTTAAGATGTAATCGTATAAGCTATGGAGATTTCTTTGACGCATTGTAAGGGGCATGGTGCGTTTTCAGGGGAACTTTTGCACGCTTTTCATTTAAGGGAAATAACAGGCGTGGGGAAGCCCATTTTGAAACGGTGTTGCGTCAATAAGGAAGGCGCTCATGAAATATATAACATGTTTATGGAGATAAAACTTATAAGGCCCCCCCTCTTTTTGTTTCATAAAAGTGCAAGCCAGCGCTTCTCATATATTTAGCACTCCAATGTCATGGACAATCTTTAAGCTTTAGAGACAGTTCATAAGAGGCATTTTGAGTCTTTTTTATCGTTTTTACTCTGCAAAGACTCTCCTTCGTGTGTAACGTGTAAGGCAATGAATTTGATTGATTGAATAGGGAACCAGATTGAGGATGAAAAAATCCTACGGTATGAAGGTTTTTTACTCAATACAAAAATTTAAAACAAAAAAGATGAATGATCTTTATAATCAATTTGTTGTACGAGTTTTAAAAAGAGTTCGGATTGTGGACAGATTGCTGTGGAAAAAGAATCCGCGTCCTTTGAGGGGGACACAGTTAAGAGGCACAATAAATGAGTCAATAGATATGATAAAACTGAGTAAAAAACATTTGTTTTTTTTAAAAGGGGATAAACGTCAAGGTTATTTTATGCGTAAAGCGCTTTATTGGGCGGCAAATGGGTTTTTTATTCTCCCCAGTTTTCTTGATAAGACAAGGATAAGAGAAGAAATGCATTATGTTATTCTTATGGATAGACTTTGAGGGGGAGCGTTTTTTTTTGAGAAGAATCCGATTTTTAAGGAAGTGTAACATGTTGTTTTTTTAACAATTTGATATTTTTTGTATTTAACTATTTAGTTTTTAGGCTCAATTTGTTATCAATGAAGAAGGGGGTAACTTAAAAATCTATGGGATTAAAATAGAAATTAAGAGGATCGTTGGCATGTTTGAGAAAGAAAAGTGGTCTTTTGATGATTATTAGGGCTTGAATAATCTTTCATATTAATCTATCTATAAGAGTCTTAAGAGATTTTGTGAAGCGATCGTGAATTATCGCTCGCAGGGGTTGCTTTAGCGGTGAAGAGAGGCTATATTCTAAAATAAAGAGGTTCGCGCAGTGACTCGTTAGGGCAGAAGTGCTTATGGGTTTAGGGCACGAGGGGGAAGGAATATCGGCGTTTTTAGGAGCGGTGGTTTTAGGGCAAAAAGTGGTTTTAGGGCAGAAAAAGGGAAGCTTCCCATGTTCTCTGGCAAGCGTTTGTTCTTTGTTAGGTATGTTCTATGTGTGTTCTCCTTTTTGTTTTCCACAAGGTAATTATTTTTTTAGTGAAATATGGTTTATTTTAAAAAAAACACTTGGCATTTTATGTGAACATCACTAGATTTCTGCTGGTTGACAGAGAAAGAGGGAATTTTTGATTTACAATTTCCCTGCTGTTTTGTGATTTTCAAGAAAATATATGCTTTTATCAATATCAGTAGGGTTCGTTTGAGTGAAATAAAACGCGGATAGCTTGATAACCGTATGTTAAACATGAGCAGCATGATCAAAAATAATGCAATGAAAATAATGCAATGCAGAAGAGTCAATTAAGATACACACTCCAATAAAGGGATAAAGATGAGGCCACAACAAAATAGACGGGTACGCGGTCGCAATAATAATAATAATAATAATGGTAATAACAATAATAATCGTCGCGGTCCTAACCCGTTGTCTCGTAATTATGAAAGTAGCGGTCCGGATGTTAAAATTCGCGGAAATGCTCAGCAAATTGCCGATAAATACATCAGTCTTGCGCGGGATGCACAAGGTGCGGGGGATCGCGTGATGTCGGAGAATTATTTACAACATGCCGAGCACTATTTGCGAATTATTTTAGCCGCAGCTGGGCAAATGGCTCAATCGGCTCGACGTGATGAAGCGCGTGGGGATGAAAATCGTGATGAAAACAACGGACAAGAATGCAGTGAAAGTGATCCTGTAGGGCAAAAGACAGAGGCTGTCGCGTGTGACACAGATGGATTACAGGACACAGATGAATTGCAGAAAAAGTCGCAAAAAAATGGTCATGATTCATATGTCGAAGCACAAAATGCTAATGCGCGTGAAAGTGCTGTCGAGGCTCTAGCGGAGGAGAAAACAGGTCAGGAGAATGGTTGTTCTGAGGAAAATGGTGAACCTGTTAAGAAAACACGTCGTTCTCCGCGCCGGCGTACGGTACGGACTAAAGAGCCGTCATCCCTTGAGTTTTCATTGACTACAGCAGAAAATTCAAAAAATGGGGATGCATCACCATCAACAGAAGAGGTTTCTCCTTTGCCGGGATTAAGTGAGAGGATACAGAGAAAAACGCGTCGTCGCCGTGTGGTCAATCTTGAAGCAGAGGAAAATGTTTAAGCGCTTTAAAAATGCTCTGTTAAGTGTTTGTAGTGCTGTTAGTATAGTGACGTATTTAGGTGCACTTTCTTGCACTTTCTTTAATGCTTTCATGAGCAACCTCATAAATGAGGCGGGGACAGGAGAAGATTATCTCTTGGCTTATGAATAGAGTGATGGGATATAGAAAAAATCCGCGTTTTGTGTATTTTAAGAGGCGGTTCTTTTATGAAGGGCAGATTGCTTTGTTGATGCACGTGTGGTGTTTAATCTTTCTCAATGTACTCAAGTCCATTTTACTTACGGGAGGGCTGCTATACTGTGAAAGCCACCAGTTGCTTTTACTGAATAAAAGGTGAAAATTGGGCTTTCTTGCTTTTATTATCAATGTTGCAATAGTCTTTTCCTTTGGCTTTTGAAATCAGTTCATAAAGAGCTTTTTATGCATAGGTTTTTGCTGTGATGTGTGAGGAAATGATTTTGATGAATTTCATCATGGATAGAGTTGAAATGAGAAAATCTTACGGTATTTGAAGCACTCGTTTGGCATGCAAATAAATAATCATTATAAATCAATAGGCTGAATTTTTGACTCAAGAAGGTGTATTTCTCGCCCTTTCATTTGAGTTTTTATAGGTAATATCCGTTTTTTTAAGAATGGGAATGCCTTGACTGAAAGATTGCTTCTTTATCTCGAAGAGGTGAGGGGAGACGGAGAAAAAATACTGTCGCACAAGTGGTCTCATCTTTAAGCTGAGAAAAATATTTAAATACCTCAAGAGTGCTGTATAAGTGCTTGTGGTGCTGTTGGTGTAATTGTGAATTTATAGGTACGGTTTCTTGCGTTTTCCTTGAATTTTCATTCTTCGCGTTGTCATGGCAACATTGCAAATAGGGGGCGACAAAGAAGATTATCTCTTGGCGTGCAAGTAGATTGAGGAGATATAGAGAAAAAATCCGCTGTCGTAAAAGTGGTCCCATCTTTAAGCTGAGGAAAATTTTTAAGATTCAAAAATGTTGTGTAAACCGGTGATGTTGGTTTGCTTAATGAGGCATTGTTGTTAATATTTCTTCTGTTGTCTCAATAGAAAGAACGGCAATCAGTTCACCGGTATGATAGTTGTAAATCATAAGTTTTGTTTGTCCATCAGGGGTTAAAATCTTGAGGCTAATATTGTGTTCTGAGAGGCTTTGCGACAAAACTTGTGTTTTTTTCGGTAGGGAGAGCGTGTGGTGAATAACGTGTGGATTTTTGCTATGGGAGGAAGAGAGCTCTGTTTGTTTTGGCGCAGATCCCGTTGTAACTTTATAAACGATTAAAAACAGGACGATCAGAATAAGAAAGAGCGTTATTAAAACGGAAATCATCATTAAACCCATCAGTTTTTTTCTCACCCGCTCTACAGCAGGATCTAAGGGGAGATCTTGGGGCAGAGGATTTTGCTCTGTGTGATGGTCTTTTGAAGGTTGCATTGGTTTATTATCCATCATGTCTTCTATCGATTATTTTTTTCAGATCTGATGGGTTTTATGCGTTTAAAGTTTTTTGTGCAAGAGGTTTGTGGAAGAAGAATGCAAAAGGGGAAGCGATGTTGGTAAAATGTCTTCTTTTTGGACTGTCGATCTCTTGTCATTGACATTTTGGCTTTTAAGCAGGAAATTTCCGTGGTTTGTTACAGACCAGATCAATTTTACTTTTTGTTGATGTCCATGAGGGTGTACGCTTATACATTGGGCAAAAATCTGTTGTCCATAAAATGTAAACTTTTTTATGGTTGGCATCACGGCTTGTTCACAGGCTTGAGCCGTTGGGTAGATTTTAGCCATGGTATTGTTGGAATAGCAACTGTTAAAATCATCTGTACATGAAACCAATAAGAGAATAAAAATAAGGGGATTCATAAAATATCTCCCAAATGAGCGGGGTTGGCAGCGTGGGCTCCAATTTGTCAGCCTAGGGCTTCTTCGTTGTTAAACGTTTTTAGAGTTTTTTCGTTCCAAGCGGTTTCTAAACCCTAAGAATTTTCTAGCCCTAAGAATTTTCTAGATTGAATCAATCAAAATCATTGGCTCACACATCATAAAAGCCAAGCTTGTGGGGGAAACTGGTGGGGAAAATCTGTGAAAAAAGCGCTAAAAGTGTCTCTTATGAATGCTCTCTAATGTCAAAGGTGTTGTACGGGGAAATAGAATGGGTTTGTTTTATGGCGGGTATAATGATGCTCAACGGTTGCTTTTAGTGGGTCAAGGGGTATGAAGGTGCAGAAGGGGGAGCTTGATGGCTCACTTTACGGGGGAGAAGACCTTATTTACAGGCGCTGTTTTGAAATGAGCTTGGAAGCATTGAGAAATATTAAACAAGTGCGTGAAGGGAAAAGGGATTTGCTGTTTTGGATGTTCTCTTTTGTGTGAAAAGGATGATCCAGAACGCGATCAATAAAAGCATCAAAATTGTGAATTTCCATTCGTTTATTGATTTTGTCATGGATACTTGAAGTCCCGTAAAGCTCGAAGAGTGATGTTTGGCTTTAATCCTTAAAATTTCATCATTTTTGCAAAATGAAAAGGTATGTGCATGGGGGAAATGACACAAGAAAATTATACAAAAAGACAGGGGGATAGGTCCGTTCTGATTTGGCATATAAAAGCTGAAATATCTTGCTCTTCATTCTTTGAGATTTTATCCTAAAATATATGGCAAGGGATGGTCGTTGATGGACAGCAGGAAAGGGACTTTGATTGGGGGATTTTCATTGTTACGGTTTTTTGCGAGGGGAAAAACTATCTTTGGACTGAACAGAAATAGAGCTGAACAGGTTAGAAATTTTTCTGAAGAGAGGAAGTTTATGGTTTGAAAGGTTTTTTCAAGAAAAAATATCAAAATACGTATCAGGAACAGAAAGGCAATAAACAATCCCTTCTTTTGTCCATTTGAAAGAAGCTGAACCATTGACAGAAATGGGAACAATTTTTTCGAGAACAGCACTGCCAAAACAAGCTTTTTTATCATTTG
This sequence comes from Bartonella sp. AU55XJBT, assembly GCF_028618525.1. Next base: position 21,903 of record NZ_JAQITC010000021.1, read on the forward strand.
CGGGAAGGGTGCCGGATTCAAAGTGTTCATTCCAAGTGATGAGTAGATGCGTTTTGCCATTTAGTTGTGTCTCGATTTCACAGCATACATAGACGTGGCCTTTTTCTTGGGAAAGAGCTCCAAAAGAAAGAGAATTAACAATCAATTCATGAAAAGCCAAACCAATATGCAAAGCGGCATTGGGAAAAAGATAAGGATCAACACCCTCAAGTGAAAAACGTTCTGTTTCTTTCATTAAATAGCCAAACGCTTGCGTTTGGACCAATTCACGAAATTGGGCACCACGCCAATCGGAATCGGTGATCAGATCTTGAGAATGAGAAAGAGAATGAAGACGACCTTGAAATTTGCGTAAGAAAACCTGAAGGGATTCAGTATAGCGGGCCGTTTGGCTGGCAATACTTTGAATGATCGCTAGAAGATTTTTAGAACGGTGGCTGACCTCGCGAAGGAGAATTTTCAGCACTTGTTCACGGCGACGTAAGCCGGAAATATTCACACCGGTGGTAATAATACCAATGATGTCTCCGTTGTCATTGCGGTGGCAATCAATAGAAAATTTGTACCAAATCTCTTGTTTGCTCGTATCTTCAAAACGTGCTTCAACAGTTTGCATTTTGCCACTGGCTAAAACCTGCAGTTTAATGGTTTCCATATGGTCTGCAAGGTCAAGCGAAAAAAAGTCGCTGTCACGACACCCAACCCGCCATTTATGGTGCAAATGGTGTGGCAAGTTTTCAGCCCATAAATAAACCAGATTTGTTGACTGATAGAGAACACAAATATCAGCACCTCGAATCGCTTGCATGAGCGCGCTGATATGAGATCTATCCATGGGAGGCTTTGAAAGAGGCGTAACGATCATAATGGCAGAGATTTACTTTGTTCTAAGCTGCTTTAGAAGCATTCTCTTGAAAAAATAAAGCCTGTGAAATAAGCGCTTTCACCATATCTGGATTAAAAGGTTTGGTCACTAAAAAAGTTGGTTCTGGACGCTCGCCGGTCAATAACCTTTCGGGAAAAGCCGTGATGAAAATCACCGGTATACGATCATTTTTCAAAATCTCGTTGACCGCATCAATGCCTGAACTGTTATCGGCTAACTGAATATCCGCTAAAATCAACCGTGGCTTTTTCTTATGATACATGATGACAGCTTCATCATGCGTGCGGGCTATGCCCACAACATGATGACCTAGACTTTCTACCATTTGCTCAATATCGAGTGCAATAAGAGGTTCATCTTCAATAATCATCACTTGTGTGGCAATTTGTTGAGAAATATCAATCGAGGCTTGGTTGAGAAGCTTGCGAAACTCTTTGGTATCTAGATTCATGATTTCGCTGGCTTCTTGTTCATTAAATCCTTCAACGGCAATGAGCAAAAATGCTTGCCGTGCACGGGGTGTCAGATAGGATAATTTGGCACTGGTTTTGTGTTCAATTCCAAATTGTGGCAGGGGCTCAGGGATATTCGGGGTGGTTTGATCAAAAAGATGGCAAAAAAGCCAATAGGTCCCAATCCGGTCACTGGAGGCTTTGGGAAAAATGGAAATGTCGGCAATGAGCGCTTCCAACATCGCTGATACATAAGCATCGCCAGAGGATTGGCTCCCAGTGACAGAACGGGCAAAACGCCGAAGATAGGGAAGATGCGGGGCAATGCGCGTGGATAATGACATAATTTATAACTCCTTTGACCTTTCAAGCATTTTGTTGGTTGAAATTCTCAACAGATAAAAAAGTTCCGATTTGTATGGAACTTTTCCCCGATAGCTATATTTACAACCATAAGGCGAAAAAATTCTTCGCGGTGCTACTTATATTATATGGATTAGGGGGATGAAAAATGAACGACCGTGATGAAAAAAATCTCACCACACATTTTAAAGTTGGAGATGATCCTCTTGGGGCTAACAGTGAGATAGCACGGAAATTACGCCAATTTTACATGGAAATTCAAGAAGAAGCGCTACCACGGCGTTTGCTCGAGCTTTTAGAAAAGTTGGAGCGTGCAGAGCAATTTGCTTTAAACAATGTGGAAAAGGTTTGAACCCTTTATGTCAAAATGCGCGAAAAACTTTAAACAAGAACTCCTTTTGGTGTTGCCGGCTCTGCGTGCTTTTGCTGTTTCTTTAAGTGGCAAGCATGATAAAGCCGAAGATTTGGTCCAAGATACGGTGATGAAAGCATGGGCTAAACAAGACTCCTTTGAGATGGGAACCAATCTTAAAGCGTGGCTTTTTACCATTTTGCGTAATGAATTTTATAGTCAAATGCGCAAAAAGGGAAGGGAAGTTCAAGATACCGACGGTGTATTTACCCAAAATGTTGCGGTTCATCCTTCTCAATATGGAGCGCTTGATTTGCAGGATTTTAAAAAAGCCTTAAATCTGCTTTCAGCCGATCAAAGAGAAGCCATTATTCTCATTGGGGCATCGGGATTTTCTTATGAAGATGCTGCAGTTATTTGTGGCTGTGCTGTTGGAACCATTAAAAGCCGTGTGAGTAGGGCGCGTCATCGATTACAGGAGCTTCTTCATGTCGATGGTGAATCCGATTATGGTCCCGATTCTTATTCTGCTGGGAGTACATTGTGTTCATTTAACGGCTAAAAAAGCATAATAATTATGATCGATAGCCTTGTTTTTTTTATTCCCGTTATAGCTATTACAGTAAAGTCAGTATCTGAGGAAATTCAGAATGTTTGGCGTGTATCTCTTCGGAACACAAGAAAAGCTTGTATGAAATACGCTCATAGGCTTTTGCTGTTTGTTCCATAAGGTTGCCTTCCTTTGTACTGAAAAATGACGACTTTCAAGTTCGCCAATGGAAATTCTATGACAACAAAGACAAACTTGCTGCCTCAAATGCCTTCTTCTGATGCAACGATATCACGCTGGCGATGGGCAGCGATTGTTGTTTCCCTTGTTATGGCTCTTTTAGCATCGGTTTTTATTATGTTGCTTTCCAATGCCGTTGATCGAGAAGTGGCCCAGTTAAATACGAGTTCAGAATTGCGCGAACAGGCTGATTTGGTGCTGATCAGCCTGATTGATATGGCTGTTGCTGATCGCAGCTATGCAAAAACCCGAAAGCCAGAAGATAAGATCCGTTTTGAAAATGCAGAGCGGGAATTGGGAGATATTCTCGATTATATCGAACTTATTGTTTATGCGCATCCGCAATGGGATGAATGGTTTAAGGCTTTTAAAGGCGAGGTTGAAGCACGAAAAGAATTTATGAATGCCCATATGCAGGCGCTGGATACAGTTTCTGATCAATCTTCTCAACCTTTTGCTTCTCCTGATGTCTCGAGGATTCCTGTGGCTCGTTTAGCGCAATTGATGACAAGTTTTATTAATGGCGATGATGTGGTGCGACAAAAACAGCGTGAGGGAATCGCATTGATGCGGGCTGCTTTAACATTGGCGGCGATTGTTTCTGTCGTGAGTACTTTTATTTCTGCCTATTTTGTGATTAATCGGTTTCATCGTGATGTACGTTCTTTAAAATTGTATCAATTGCTGCTTCATAGCGAAAATGCTGCTCTTGAAGCCCGTGTGAAAGAACGAACACAAGAATTAGAAAGAGCGCGCAATCACGCCGAAAAAGAACGCCAACGGGTTGAAATATTGTTGCAGGATGCAAGCCATCGCATTGGCAATTCTCTTGGGACGGTGTCTTCTTTGCTGGGGCTTCAATTAAGTCGGAGTAAAAATGAAGAAGTCCGTTCTGTTTTAGGAGCCGCACGGGATCGTATTCAGACAATTTCCACAGCTCATCGTCGTTTGCGCTTGAGTGACGATATGGAAACGACTCTCTTGGCCGATTTTCTCAGTTCTGTTGTGCATGATGTCGAATTGTCTGTCCCTTTTGAATTGCGTGAAAACATTACCATTCACACGAACTTTAAAGATTGTCGCCTGTCTTCAAGAGATGCGACAACCCTTGGAATTATCCTCGGTGAATTATTGACCAATTCCTTAAAACATGCTTTTCCTGATCAACGGGAGGGACATATTTATATCTCCTTTGGTCCTGAACCTAATGGGCAATTGATGCTCATTGTTGAAGATGATGGCGTGGGGATAAAAAATCAAACTTTAGAACAAAAGACAGGGCTTGGTCGTGTGGTGGTGGAACAGCTCTGTATGCAATTTGGTGAAAAACCTCTTTTTGAAACGTCTTCTTTAGGAGGAACAAAGATTGTCATTCCTTTGCCAAAACTGAGCCACGAAAAGTGCAAAAGAATCTCTGACTGATTTTTAAAAGGCGTAAATTTTCTCTGTTTGTTTGTTTTTAAAAGAATAAAATAAAAAATGGCTTTGCAAAATCATCACTATTCAGGAAAGTTTTGCTTGTCTTCAAGAGATGCTCCAACCCTTGAAATTATCCGTGATGGATTATTGACCAATTCCTTAAAACATGTCTTTTCTGTTCAAAGGGGCGGCCCTATTGATATCTCCTTTTGATCCTGAGCCTAATAGACAGTTGATGTTTACTGTAGAAGATGATGGAGGGCATGAAAAATCAAACTTCAAAGCAAAAACTGGCCTTGGTCCGTGTGGTGGTAGAACAGCTTTCGTATGCAATTTGGTAAAAAACTTGCTTTTGAAACATCTTCTTTTAGGGGAGACAAAAATCGCCATTCCTTTATCAAAATTCAACATCAATCAATCGTTAAAATAATTCACCCTTTTTCAAAAAGAATTTTTTTCAAAATCATATCTTATGATAAGGGGAAAAAATATCTTTATAAATTGCTACAACCTTTCAAGGGGAATACTTCAATTCTATTGTTCATGTCCTACAAAAATTGCCTTGATATTATGGACGCTAATGATGGATCGAAATTCAGCAAGCTTTTGAGTATTTTGGGGTTGGAGAAAATGCGAATCCTTATCTTGCAAATAGGGACGCGCATCGTGAAAGTTGAGAATTGTCACTTTCCCTCTTTTATCAGCAGCTTCTAAATCTTTTTTCAGCCAACCTGAAGAGTCCTTAATGCGTACGGAAGTTGTGCGTTCTTTTAAACTCACTTCATAGAGTGGATAATTTTGAAGTTGTACGTAGTGAATATCGCCGTGATCCCATGAATAACTCAAACTTCCTTCGATGCGATAAAGACCATTAAAAAGCCATCGTTCAGAGAGGTCCTTATTGAAATGAGCGAGAGTCTTTTTGTATTTTTTTTATTTCTGATACCATTCTTTCAACAGCACTTATTGCACAGGCATCGGAAAAAAAATTGAATGTTTTGGGTATTATGCAATTTTGAACATTATCCGCGTAATCGTGATTTCCTAGCCCCTCATAAAAAGGAATACCAAGTGTTTTATAGATATTGGCATAGTCATCGTATGTTTCTTTTCGACTATATTCTGTTAAGTCACCATTCACAATGATAAAATCCGCCTTATGTGATTTTAGCGCTTGGGCAACTTTTTTATTCTCTCTGATCCATGGATCTCTATTTTTTTGTGATCCGTTTCTCCTTTAAAATATTCTCAAGTACGAAAATGCCTTTGAGCTCGTTTAAACGCTAGGATGTTTTTTAAAAGACTTTCAATGCTGATAATAGAGTGTGCAGGTGCTTTCCATACTTTAAGTCCCTTCAGAGGGTGTTATCGGGCTATTGATTAAGGAATCAATATTGTTTTTTTCTTGTAGGAATGTTTGCAGGTCTTGATTGTTTAAGGCTTTGCTATCAGGTATACGGATGCGCATGGGATCAACTTTGACGCCATTGACAATGATTTCAAAATGACAATGGGGACCGGTTGCCATTCCTGTTGTTCCAACATACCCAATGATTTGTCCTTGTCGTACTTTTACGCCTGGTTTGATTTCTGGTGCATAACGGCTTTGGTGTGAATAACTGCTGACATACCCATTTGCATGTTGAATTTCCGTATGATTTCCATAACCGCCTGTTACACCGACTTTTGTGACAATGCCATCTCCTACAGCAATAATGGGCGATCCTTTAGGCGCTACCCAATCAACCCCTGTATGCATGCGCACATAACCTAAAATAGGATGTTTGCGCGGACCAAAGGGTGAGCCGAAAATGCCATTGGGTGTGGGTTTGCGCAGCAAGAAAGGCTTTGAACTTTTTCCTTCAGAATCATAATAATCAATGCTTCCGTCTTTTAATTGATAACGGTAATATTTATAACTTGTATTGCCAAAAGTTGCACTAATATAACGAATTTCTGGATCAGTGCTTTGAGACGGTTCTTTTGCTTTTGCGTTCTTTTTGCCGTTTTGGCTTTCTTTATCGCTTTGGGGGACGGCATAAAATATTTCGATCTGATCATTGGGGGTTATCCGACTTTTCATATCAACATTGGTTGCCAGCAGACGAATAAGACGATGAGAGAGAGATTGTGATATATTATGGCTGAGCAAAGCACTATAGAGTGCATCATAAGCCGTTGGTAATTGCGCGCTGTTGATATAAGAATGCGGAATACCATTTTGAAAAGCCGTTTTAAGGGCTTTAGACATTTTAGGCTCTGTGCTTTCAATGAATTGACCTTTATCATTCAGAGCAATGGTGAGAACATGATACATCCCTTGATAAATACTTGCACGTACGACATGGTCTTCTTCTCCAGCTTGTGTCACGATACCAATGCGTAAAAGACTCCCCTCTTTAAGCGTATCGGAAAGGCTAAATTTTTCTAGAGTGTTTACAACCTGTTCAATTTGATTCTTTGTGTAACTGGTTTTTGTGAAAGCATCAGCGATCTTTTGTGTTTTGCGAATAGGAATAATATCTTCAACATAATTCTTTGCGAGATCGATACGGTGATTTTGAGGAGAAACGGTTACATTTTCTTGAATAATTCGGACTTCAGGGGATTCTGTTCCTTGGGAATCAGAAGAGACATCTTCTAATTTCAAAGGATCAATCAGAGTGAGAACTGAAAGGAGATCGGTACTTTTTTCTAAAGCAAATCCAGCTTTTTGTACCTCTTGTTGTGCCTCTTCATCTGTCAGCGTATCGGTGTCCTCAAAATCGAATTGGTTGATCTTAAAATCATAGCTGCGTAAGGTGAGTTTTGTTTCGATTTTTGCGCCGTAAATATGCCCAGAATCTTGTGGTTTGGTGCTTTGATTTTTCGAATCACTGGCAAGAATGCCTAGAGAATCAAATTTTGGGTAGCTGTATTTCTGAGGACGTTTTTCAGCTAAAGCCATTCGAATCCATTCAAAATGTTGTGTTTGTATGACTTTTTCATCCCCTTTTTTTTGCAGAATTGATAGTTCAAATTGTCGTTTACTATCGAAGCTTTGCCGAGCATGTGTGGGCGCAATACGATCCCCTTTATACCCATTGGCATCAGGATCTTGTGCTTGTAATAGATTTTCTTTTGTAAACCATTGTGGCGGTGTTACCAATCGCTGTTGTTCATCAAGAGCTGTAAAAAGTGCAATCCCCATAAGAATGCAGGAAGTGATTCCTGTCAGCACCGTTCCTGTAAGCCAACGTGCCGAGACTTGTCGGCGTTCAGGCCGCAAGCGTTTGACGACAAGAGCAGGGTCCTGTCCGGGATCGTTTTTGTGTTGTCCGTTATCCCACATAGATTCTAAGAGTTCTTTTCAATATTAAATAAAAAAAGCTAGCATAGCTTAGCATGTTTCTACAAGAATTTGATTTTTTTACAGATGATAGATCATGCGAATTTTCTTTCATACAGCAACGCTTTTATAAAATATACCTGTGCAGAGAAATCCTTAAATCACATTAAAATAACGTCTGGCAAACGCTATTATGATTCACTCATTCAGAGGCATTTTTTTTGTTTTATGCATTTTTATTATGTTTTGTCTGGACTTGAAATACAATCAGCTGTTCTCATATTTTATTTTAGAAAAAAAAATTAAAAATGATATTGACTCTTTGTTTGAAAGAGTACTATATACGCTGAGTAACGAGAGCGGTTTCTGCTTGCGATGGTTGGTTTTGCTCTTGTTTTATTGAC
>NZ_JAQITC010000022.1 GCF_028618525.1 Bartonella sp. AU55XJBT
AGATTCAGAGTTACCGCATAGCATGGATTCTTTGTTGCGTGCTTACGAACCAAATTTCGAGAACCCTATTAAAAAGGTTGCCTAAGTGAAAAACATTCCCCTTCCCCACTTCAAAGGTGGGGAGGTGGTTAAACTGTACATTCAACTTCATTTGCCATGTGACAAAGATATAGGGACTTGTTCTCCATTATGTTGCATATCCTCAACAACTTCTGAAACGAGGTCCATAATACCTTTTAAAGCTTTCTCTGCTTGAACATCTAACCATGAAAGGGATGGAAATTCTGCACACAAACCAACATATTCCTCATCTTCTGGTGACCAAAAAACACGATAGGTAGTATAATGATTATTGTTCATGTTTTAACTCTATCTTTTCTATTATCCTCTATAAAGGATACACTAACCACGATGACTTTTTCGTAAATCTCGTTCAATCAGATGCCTAACATAGCGTGTATAAGGAATAGCTTGTTTTTTCGCTTTTTCCTTTAAAGCTTTCATAAGCGCTTGAGGCAAGCGAATATTGATAGAAGCTTCTTTAGGTAAGAATTCGAAATGAACGGGTTTAAAACCGGTTAAGTCATAATCTGTAAGATCAGCAGTATCAACAAAGTTTTCAGCTTCTTCATCCGTCTTGAAAACAGGTATCTGTTTTAATTTAGAGGTTTTCATAAAAATCAATCTCCTTTTGATGCATATAACGGGCGCTAATAGGACGCACAAACAGTTCGTTTTTTATCATTCTTAAGGTAAAAACTAAAAAAATATATCTTTCGTTATAACTTCTACCAATAGCTCTGAAACGCTCTTCTTTAACATTTGGGTCGTTCTTTATGACGAGATTTCCAGGTTCGGTGAATAAATACTCAATTTCTTTTTTAGAAACTCCATGTTTAGCACATTTGGGCCAGTTACCTTCATCCCAGTTTATGCCATAAATTTTGATATTTATTGTCATAACGAATGTATATCAAAATGTATCCACAAATACAATAAAAATAATTAAATATCAATTTGTTCGAATAGGAGCCTTTATGCATCCACGCGAAACGATAAGAGAAACATTTGTTACGTTGATAAAAGCAGCACAGACAACAGCTGGTGATAATGTTTTCAATATGCGTGACTTCAACTTATTTATTGAAGCAATGCCGGCCATTAATATCTCAACGCAAAACGAAACCATCGAAGATGGACATGATTTTGGCTTAAGGCGGCGCGTTTTAACAGTGGATGTTGAATGTTATAGCACACAAGAAAACGGAGCGTGCTTCGTTGATCAATTAGCATGGCAAGTTGAGAAGATTTTCCATGCCAATCCCAATCTTAACAATACCGTTGAGACGTGCCGCTTGCAAAATATTGCTTTTGCCTTTGGCGATAATGGTGCTCTAGCGCTCCATGGTGCCATTTTAACCTTTGAAGTCACTTACGTGACCAATATTCCCTCCCCTCATGAAGAAAATGCAACCGCAGGAATTGTTAAACCGCTTGTCGGTTTTAAACCAGAAACCGGTGTGGAAAACGAAGAGAAATACGTAAAAATTGAGGAATCCCATGTTAGAGCGACGCGATAAAGAGATTACCGATTTAAAAAGACGCGTAGCCAATATGGTGGTGGTTGGGAAAATTAGCCATGTCGACCACAAAAATGCACGCTATCGGGTAAAGAGTGGTCATCTGATCAGTGACTGGATTCCAGATACACAAACCCGCGCTGGAAAAACCTGTTCTTATGAAGGGCGCGACATTGGAGAACAAGTCGTTGTCGTCTCTTCCTCCGGCGATTTATCACAAGGGGTGATACTTGGCTCACTCCACACCGATGCAAACCAAGCAGCCGATAAAGGCAATATCCATAAAACACTTTATCCTGATGGCACAATCGTTGAATATGATGATAAACAAAATAGCTATACCCTTAATCTCACATCAGGAGGAAAGTTTAATCTCACGATTTCTGATGGTGTGTCGATAAAAGGGGATGGCAAGAAATTAGAATTGCAAGCACCAGAAGGCATAAAAATTGTTTCAAAAGGTGACTTGAACTTAAACGCAGAAAAAGCCATTGCCCTAAAAGCAGGCGGGGGAATTTCACTCCATTGTGATGATGGCATTGCTCTTCATTCTAGTGACTTAAAGCATAACGGCACCAATGTAGGAGCAACTCATGTTCATGGGGGTGTTTCCCCTGGTGGCGCTATGACAGGAGGTCCCAATTGAACAGTGGAATGGACCGTATGACAGGAAAGCCGTTATCCGGTATTGATCATTTGCGCCAATCAATTCTTGATATTTTGTCAACACGCATTGGTTCGCGTGTCATGCGGCGTGATTACGGTTCACGCATTGCGGAACTGATTGATGCTCCAGTGAATAATGCTTTTGCTGTTGCTCTTTATGCCGCTGTTGCTGAGGCTTTAGACAAGTGGGAGCCCCGTTTTAAGCTCCAAAAGATTGATTGTAAAAGGTGTGATGATGGAAAAGTATTCTTGTCCTTTGAAGGCATTTATTTGCCATCCGGCAAACCCATTACCATGGAAGGATTATTGATACAATGAAGAACCTTGCCAATCCCGAAATCATCTCAGAACTTTCTTTTGAAGAAATCCGCGCTGCAAATATTGAATATTTAAAAGAACTCTTGCCCAGCTATACCTTTTTAGAAAGTGACCCTGCATTAAAAATCATTGAGGCTTTTAGCTATCGAGAACTGCTTTTGAGACAACGCATTAATGAGGCGGCACGTAATAATATTCTTGATTTTGCAAAAGATGAGTCTCTTGATGCTTTGGGCAATTGGCATGGTGTTCAACGAATGGACGGTGAGAGTGATGAGAGATACCGCGAACGCATAAGACTTCACACCCGCAGTGGCAAAGGCAGTGGAACAGAGCCTTATTACAAATTTATTGCTTTATCCGCAGATAGCTGCGTAAAAGATGCCATTATTTATCGGAAAGGGAAAAACCCAACCATTCATGTTGCCATTTTTGGCAACAATGAAGAAGAAACCGCAAGCCAAGACTTGCTAGACAAAGTCTCACAAGCCCTTCACGATAAGAACGTCATCATGACCAATGACACCATCCTTGTGCATGCGGCTGTTGCAAAAGTTGTGGACTTAAAAGCAGATGTTTGGCTGTTACCAGAAACGGCACTCACGGTTTTAACCCAAATGGAGGCACATTTACGCACCGCTTGGAAACAAAAACAAGCCCTTGGGCGTGAATTAAGCCTCTCGTGGTGGATTTCCAAACTCATGATTGCTGGTGTCCAAAAAGTGATCGCCATTACACCAACAAGGGACAGTACGGTTTGTGATGAAGAAGTTTTATCGATTGGAAAAATCACCTTAAACTTTAAAGGGCGGGCACGCTAATGGGTGGTACTTTACTCCCAACAAATGCAACGGAATTTGAAAGGCGCCTTGCTGATGTTTGCGATTTTCATCAAGATGTTGATGCTTCTGTTTTGGGGATTTCGCGCTCTAAACTGATCACACGCCCTCCCCGTTTCTTGCCATGGTTGATTGAAGAATATGGGCTTGGAGAACTCACCCCTTATGTTCCAAACCTCTATGATCTTCTTGACCAAGGACTTGAATGGCAGCGGATACGTGGCTCTGTAGCGGCAATTGATATGGGTCTTCAATGGCTTGGACTCTCAGTACACTTTACACCCGCGTGGACAGAGCGTGCTTGGTGGAATTCCTTTCAACTTGAATTTGATCACTTGCCTGAACGAGGTGATCTTGAGGCAATTGAAGCCATTGTCGACCTTTCCAAAAGCTTGCGCTCTGATTTTCGCCGCGGTGTCATTGGTTATGATGTGGGGGCTGTTGAAACAAATATGTCACAGCTTGATAACAGTATGCTGGATTTTGAGAGCGGCATCCGTCTTACAGCTCTTGGCACACTGTTTTCCTTTGGACGCACGACAGAAATCAACCACGTTCTCACAAAAGAAGAAGGCAAACTCATTGGCAACTGGATTGATGATTTCGATGAGGAATTAAGCTGGGACCATATCGATTACCCTTGGGATTTGGCAAATTTTCCATGGTGTTCTGTCAAAAAACACGAACGCGATATATTGATGGCAGAATGGTTCCAAAACCGTTCCCTTTATCTCGCTTTAAGAGATATCGATAACACTCTAATTGGGTTTCGCCGCTGCTATGCTGTAGCGCCTGTCGAACCAGCTTTGGAGGGTGTTTATAGCCATTGTGGCAACAAATTTAGTCCTTCGAAAACTGGCACCATGCTGTTTCTTGCAGCGCGCACCGATTTTCGGGATGTTGAAGACAAACAAGCCGCCTCTGTTTCCCTTCTCGTTCATGGCACTGTGGCAGAACAGACACCTCCTGGCAAACTTTGGTGTGACGAGGGTGAACTAAAGGGTGGTGTAGAGATCCTTAAAACACCGATCAACATTTCTTTGCGCGCAGATGTTCGCGAACAATTCAAGATTTTATTGAGGTTTTAATATGAAGCATGAAAGTGGCTTACCCTTTGCAATTGATCGATCCGTTGGCAAAGATGAACAACAAAGCGTTGTATTCTATGGACAGCGCCCTTTTCTTCAAGCAGGAGAACTCAATGAAGTTCAAACCATCATAAGGGGGCGCCATGACCGTTTGGGGCGCCTTGTGGCACAAGAAGGAGACCGTGTTGAACGAGCAGATGCCTTTGTCAATAAAGATAAGCAAACCGTCACTTTAACAGAGGGCAAGATTTATATCGCCGGCGATATCTTTCCGGTCTCAAATGCCGTCTTAGAGAATGTTTCTATGGTTGGACGCATAGAAATCGGTGTAAAACTGCAAAAAAGCTGGGTGACATATGAAGATGATCCACAGCTCTTAGGACAAGTGCCAGGGTCTTTAGCAGAAGGAGAAGGAGGTGCTGCACGCGAGGTGGCAAAACTTGTCTGGGCTCTCAAAGATGATGAACAGCAAGGCACGTTTTTCCCCGTTTACATTTTGCAAGATGGTGTGCTCATTGATCAAAAATCCCCCTCACTGCTTGAACCAGCCATGCAAGCCATTGCGACGTACGACCGCGCTCATGGGCATTATATCGTGAATGGTTGCCGTGTCACAGCTTTGGGCCAAGAGGGACAAAAGCAAGTGTTCAGTATCCAAGAGGGAGAAGCCAATATCAATGGTTTCAAACGCAAACGCTTAGCCGCCTTGCGCCATGAAGAGATGGAAGACTTTTCGACAAGTGAAGTTCCTAGTGAAACCCATATTTTTGCGCCTCAAAGCAAAAAAACAAGCTTTACCTTTAAAACCTATTACACCCCCATTGCAGCTGTTCATTCCATTTTATTGACGAAAGAAAAAACCGTTAATGTGACCCGCGGGGCTATTACATCTGGGCGTGATGGTGTTCCTGACAAAAGTATCACTTCTTTTGTCAAAATTGTCCAAGGAGGCAAGGAATTTAAAGAGGGAAAGGATTTTAAAAAGACCGGAGACACCATTGATTGGGCACCTGTGGGGGATGAACCGCTTCCTGGAAGCAGCTATAAAGTGACTTATCGTTATCGGGCAAGTGTGAAGGCTGATAAAGTTACAGCACAAGAAATCACTGTCTCAGATGGCGCAATGAACGGTGATATTATCGTGAATTACACTTACAAATTGCCCCGCATTGACCGTATTGGTCTCAATACTGGGGGCGATGTTGTCTATATCAAAGGGGTTTCGGCAGACCAACCTATGGCGCCAAGCGTTCCTGAAGATGTGCTCTCTCTTGCCACCATTACCAATAACTGGATTGATTTGCCTATTGTCAAAAATGATGGCACACGTGTTGCGCCTTATGATGAGATGTGGCGCTATTTTCAACGGGTGCTTTCCCTTGACCGCTTGATGCAATTAGAGCGCATTAAAAGCAATGTGGATTCTAAAGAACCCGTTGCCAAAAAAGGCATGTTTGCAGACCCTTTTCTCGATGACTCTTATCGCGATGAAGGTTTTGAACAAACGGGTGCTGTGGGAAACGGTATTTTACAGCTTGCTCTTGACCCAACATTTTATACCGCCCCCCTAAACGCCCCTGTCACCCTTGACTGGACCAATGAAGTGATCATTGCGCAAGAATTGACAACGGCTTGTGAAAAGATCAATCCTTATCAAAATTTTGCGCCTCTCCCTGGTACAGTCACCCTTACCCCCGCAACAGATTTTTGGCATGTTGAGCGCACTGATTGGCTCTCTGGTGTGACCAATCAACTCAATATGGGCTGGAATCGCGGGAGCACTATCCGCAACACGGAAGTACGTGATGACCTCATCAATGAGACTCGAGAGCAAATCGACTTTTTAAGACAAATAAAGTTGAATTTTAAGATTGAAGGTTTTGGCAGTGATGAAATCTTGGACAGTCTTACCTTTGATGGCGTGAATGTCTTGCCAACAAGCCGTCTTGTTGCCAATAGCAAAGGCACCCTTGAAGGGAGTTTCAAGATTCCTCCAAACATTACGGCTGGGACAAAGAATGTGATTGCACGAGGGAAAGGTGGAACAACAGCAACGGGGCTTTTTACCGGTCAAGGGGTGATTGATGTGAAGGTGATGCGGCGTACCACCACGGTGAAAATCTGGACACAAGTCGACCCGCAAGCCCAAGTCTTTACCCCCGATGAAACACGTCAAATAACGGGGATTGATTTCCATCTTTGTAAAATAGGCAATCAAGCCCATGATCTGGTGATTGATTTGGTCACTACCGAAAACGGTTATCCCACCGCCGATATTCAAGCCCAAACCTCCTATTCCATGAAGGGCGCCAAAACCGGCTGGGCTGGCGCACGCTACGCTGTTCCTTTGTTAGTGCCCGATGATCGTCTCACCGCCTTTGTGCTTAAAACTGATGATGGGGATCATTCTGTTTCTCTCGCCAAACTTGGCGATTTTGATAAAGGCAACCAAAGATATGTTTCAAGTCACCCCTATGTGACGGGTCCACGCTTTTCTTCTGTTAATGCGCAGAGCTGGAGCGCGCACCAAGATGAGGCTTTAGCCTTTCGGGTTCTCGCTGCACGCTATAAACAAACAGAAAAAACGGTGGATTTAGGCACCTTTGATCTTGTGGACTGCTCTGATTTGCAGGTGCGTGCAGCCATTGAATTGCCTTCAAGCGATTGTTCTGTCATCTTTGAAATTGAAAGAAACAATGGCACGGTTTATCAACTGCTTCCCTTTCAATTGCTCAAGCTGACCGAATATATCAGTGAAAAAGTCAAGCTTCGCGCCATTCTCAAAGGGACAGAGAAGCTTTCACCGGTCTTATTTGCCCCTGTGCAATTGATTGCAGGAAAGATTCATAAAACAGCCACTTATGTCACGCGTGCTTTTGCCTTTGGGGAAAAGGCAAGGCTGACCAGTTATATCAAAACCTTTTTACCGGGCGGTTCTTCATTCACCCTCGAGATGCAACTGGATGATGGTACCTTTGTCCCTTTAAAACTCGATGAGACAGAACAACTCGCTGAACCGCTTTGGACAGAGCGCAAATTTGTGAGCAGCGACAAAACAGCCAAACAAGCGCGCCTTAAACTCACCCTTACCGGTGGACCTGCTGCACGCTCCATGGTGCGTGATTTTGGCGCCGGCGTATTGTGAGGGGAGAACAAAAAATGAGCAAAACTAAAAAACTCGACATGGAATTACCCAAAGAAGGACGCTTTATTAGTTCTGAATTTCCAATCTTGCGCGAAAACTTGACAAAAATTGATCAGGCTCTTGCAGATGTTGAGGAAAAGATAGATCAAAAAGCCCCTTTACAACATAAGCATACAATCAGTGATGTTGCAGATCTTGAAGCAGCCCTTAAGTCCAAAATGGCAGCCGATAAAACCTTCACTTTTGCTAATTTAAGCGATATCGAGGGTGCTAAGGACGCTGCAAATAATTATGTTCTCTATAAATCAAGCAATAATAACTTCACCTTTGGCAGTGCTGTATCCCTGTTAGGTGCACACCAACATAAAACCGAAGATATTGTGGGGCTTGATGACTTTAGAGCTAAGATCAATGAAGATCTGACCAGCTATGGACGCTTAGCCAACCCAAATGAATGGCAGAATTATAATAAATTTACCAGCAAAGTCACTATGAGTGGCGATTTGGAGCTGTTGGGAAACTCATCATTGAATATTACCCATAACAATAAAGTGGTCACTAACTTAAGTACAAACGGAAGCTCACTTAAAGGACCACTGAAAATCGATGGTGATGTTGTTTATACCAAAGCGCAAGTTGATGCAGCCATCTTAGCAGGGATAAAGAGTCTTAAAAAAGATTTGATCGATAAAATCACCAATTGGCCGGCCCTTGCTGATGCTGAATTGCTCTATACACAGAACGGAAAAATTGAATGGCCCGATTGGGTCACGGATAAAACCAAGGTAGAAATTACAGCCTGGGGCGGCGGCGGTAGTGGTGGTGGAGCTTTTGCTTCAAGATTAGGAGGAGGAGGTGGTGGTGCCGGTTGTTCCGTATGGTATGGCTATAAAGCCAGTTTAAAAGGGCATGAGAATATCATCATTGGTAAAGGAGGAGCTTCTGTTGCAAAGAGTTTTGTAAGCGGTAATTCTGGAGAAACAACAGTTGTTGGCAAAAATTTTATGACGGCTACAGGAGGAAAGGGTGGTGGTGGTGCTTACTCCCATACCTCTCACTCGGGATTTGGTGGTAGTACGACTTCCTACTATTCAGGTTCTGGTGGAGCTGGAGGCGTGGGAGGAAATTTTGGTTTAGCAACAGACGAACATTCAGGACTTGCTAAAGGCGGCAATGGTTGTGCTGGAACAGATGGAGTGACTGGTAAGACAAGCGGGTGTGGCGGTGATGCTGGAGGTGATACATCAAGGGGGGGCTCTGGAGGGATAGGAGAAGGTTCCTATAGTTCAGGAAAAGCAGGGCGTGGCTTTGGAGGTGGGGGTGCTGGTTCTCATGCCGATTCTTCTCCAAGCGGTGCTGGAGCTGATGGTGCTGTTCTTATAAGGTTATGGAAAGAATAAATACAAAACCAAAGAGA
Source organism: Bartonella sp. AU55XJBT (assembly GCF_028618525.1). Next base: position 9,054 of record NZ_JAQITC010000022.1, read on the forward strand.
GCGCAAGTCAAATGCATGCTTGTAGCGAGCTTGTATGATTTTCAAAGCCTTTTTAAAGTTTTTTTTTGACTAACACTGTCAGTCTTATGAGAGAGTGTAGATGATTGTTATTGTCTCTTCATTGATTTGGAGAGAAAAATGACAATAGAATTTAAATTTCGTATTTGCTTTATGAAAAATGGAAAGAGATCTAAGTTTTTAGCAATATTTGATCAGACAGCCTTTGGTGCAGTTGGAAAATCCTTGATGTTAACGTGCAAATTTATCCCCTTCATAAGTTTGTGCTTCTCTTTACGCATGAGGAGGAGAAATAGGATAGTGCTCTGCTTCATATGCTTCAATCAACAAAACAAGAGCCTCCATGAGATCAAATTCTGGAGTGTTCTCTTGAGGTTGATTATCAAACATTGCAGATACAATTTCTAAGGCTTCTTGATAATCTTTCTCAGTGCGAATGGGCTTGATGTTCATTTCTTAAATTTCTTTAAATTACATGGTATTGATGTCATACTAATTAGATTGTAATAGTTTTAAAATTAATTGCAAAGAAGACTATCCATGACCACACGTAATCCTAATCGCTGCCCTACTCATCCAGGAGAGCTTTTAGCAGATATTATTCCTGAAACTTGTAAAACAAAATTAGAAATTGCACAGATGCTTGGTATATCACACCAACATCTTTGCGATATTCTAAAGGCAAAAAAGCCCATCTCCCCTTCTCTTTCAGTCTATCTTGGAAAGATGTTTGGTGATGGAGCTGCCATATGGTTACGTATGCAAGCCAATTATGATGCTTGGCATGCAGAGCGTGATATTGATGTCTCTTCTATTCCAACACTAACAGCTAACGAAATGAATGCGCAAATGGAACATAGCCATTCATGATCTTCTCCCCACCCTAAAGATGGGGAGATGAACCATGTTTTATCTTAAGCAACCTTTTTAATGGGGTTGTCTAAATTGGGTTCGTAAGATTTTAACAAAGACTCTATAATCGGAGGTGGTCTTAAAGTTCCAAAATTTGTAATCATTGCCAAAATTTTAAGTATATTTGGCATCTCATCTTGAAGTTTTAAAATCAAAGCTTTTTCTATCGCATCCATAGTCTCAATAAGAGTATTAAAAGCCTTGTCTTCAATATCATCACGATCAGAAAATTGATACAACGCCATCCACAAATCGCATAAAAAATCTATACTGGTATTCATTGTACATCTCCATGGATTTGCTCTCTTAAACATGCCAAACCTCTCGGGGTTATTTTCGTGGAAGGCAGTATCTTTTCTGTCCCATCTGGTCTTTGAATGGTAATCGCAGGGCAATCCATAAAGCCTTTCTTGATTTTATCTTGATAGGGTAACAACGGCGCCCCTGGAGCACGTCGATACA
>NZ_JAQITC010000024.1 GCF_028618525.1 Bartonella sp. AU55XJBT
GTCTGGTATAAAGGAAGCAGCAAAGAATGATGAAGCGGTTAACAAAGGCCAGCTTGATCAAGAAATAGAAGATGTACGTTCAGTAGCGGTTTTTTATGATGAAGAAGTAGAGCCAAAAGATGTCAATTCCCTTATCAGGTCAGCGCGTAAAGTTAATAAGAATAGTGTTACTTTTGGAGATCCCAAAACAGGCACTGTTGCTTTGCATAATGTTGGCAATGGTAAAATTTCTTCTGAATCCCATGATGCCATCAATGGTTATCAGCTTTTTGAAACAAATGATAAAGTTGCGACTTATTTAGGTGGTGGCGCTAAGTATGAAGAAGGTAAATGGACAGATCCAAGATTCACTGTTAAGTCCGTTAAGGATGATGGTGTTTCCGAAGATAAGATTTATCCTGATGTAGCGAGTGCTTTGAGTGGGGTTGGTACCTCTATCACGAATGTTCAGAATAAATTGACTGAACAGGTTAATAATGTGGTTAACAAAATTGAAAGCGAAAGCTTTATTCAACAAGATAAAACAACGCATAATCTCACTATTGGAGGAAAGGTAGAAGGCGGTGAAATCAACATTGCCAATAAGGACAAGGGTGATCGGACCCTTTCCGGTGTGAAGAAAGCAGAGAATGACAATGAAGCGGTTAACAAGGGTCAGCTTGATAAAGGCTTGAAAGATCTTTCTGACAATCTTCAGTCTGATGAATCGGCTGTTGTCCATTACGACAAAACAGGTGATGAAACTGATTATGGGAGTATAACTTTGGGTGGTAAAGCTAAAACCCCCACGGCTCTTCACAATGTTGCGGATGGTAATATTTCTGAAAAATCGCATGATGCGGTTACTGGTGGTCAGATTTATAACATTGGTGGAGATATAGCAAAATTCTTAGGTGGAGGAGTATCCTTTAACAATGGAGCCTTTACAGGTCCAACCTATAAATTATCTGATGTTACTAAAGAAGGTCAGGTTACGGATAAGTCCTTTACTGATGTTGGTACGGCGTTTAGCGGTCTTGATGCGAATATCAAGAATGTGAATGATCGTATTAAGGAAGTCTCAGAAGGCGTTGCGAAGGATTCTTTAAATTGGAGTAGTACTGAGGGTGCGTTTGTAGCGCAGCATGGAACAGGGGATACGAAAGCTAATAGTAAGATTAAATTTCTTGCTACCGGCGATGTTACGAAAGACTCGACAGAAGCTATTAATGGTTCCCAGGTTTATTCTTTAAGTGATAAATTTGCTAAGTATTTAGATGTTAGTGCTGGTTATAATGCGAAAGGAGAATGGAAAGCACCAAGCTTCAAGGTTAATGCTGTTAAAGATGATGGCGTTACCATTGAAGAGAAGCAGTATGATACAGTAGCAGAAGCTTTGTCTGATGTTGGTAATTCATTCACGAATATTAAAAAAGATATTACGAATGTTGTCAGTGATAGTCTAGTAAAGTGGGATGAAGAGAAACAAGTAGTCAAGATTGGAGCAGAAAAAGGTGGTAATACAATCACAATTTCTGATCAGGATAGTAAAGATAGAATCCTTTCAGGAGTTAAGGATGCAGAGCATAGCAATGAAGCAGTTAACAAAGGTCAGCTTGATCAAGAAATAGAAGATGTACGTTCAGTAGCGGTTTTTTATGATGAAGAAATAGATCCAAAAGATGTCAATTCCCTTATCAGATCAGCGCGTAAAGTTAATAAAAATAGTGTGACTTTTGGAGATCCTAGCACGGGCACTGTTGCATTGCACAATGTTGGGAAAGGTAAAGTTGAAGAAAGCTCAACCGATGCCATCAATGGCTCTCAGCTTTTTGAGACCAATAAGAATGTTGCTAGCTATTTAGGTGGAGGTGCACGGTATGAGAGTGGCAAATGGGCAGATCCTAATTTCAAGGTTAAGCAAATTGGTTCTGATGGCAATATTACTGAGGAGTCATATAAGAATGTAGCGGATGCTTTTGAAAGTGTAGGTTCTTCTTTCAAGAGTATTCATGATGAGATTAGCACTATGATAAGTGATAGCTTTGTTAAGCAGGATGATACAGGTCTTATTACTATTGGTAAAGAAGTAGCCGGTGGTGAAATCAATATAGCCAATAAAGATGGTGGAGAACGGACACTTTCTGGTGTAAAGACAGCGCAGAATGATAACGAAGCTGTTAACAAAGGTCAACTTGATAAAGGTTTGAAAGAGCTTTCTGATAATCTTCAGTCAGATGAATCAGCCGTTGTTCATTATGATAAAAAAGCTGGAGAAAATGGCGGCATTGATTACACAAGTGTGACATTTGGTGGTAAAGATAAAACCCTCACGGCTCTTCATAATGTTGCCGATGGTAGTATTTCTAAGGATTCACATGATGCTGTTACGGGTGGACAGCTTGATAGCATCACAAATGATTTATCAAAAGCTTTAGGTGGTAATGTATCCTTTGATGGCAAAAGCTTTAAACAACCACAGTATGATTTATCGACAGTTTCTAAAGACGGTCAGGTAGATGGCAAAACCTATAATGATGTTGGAACAGCTTTTTCTGGTCTTGATGACAATATCAAGAATGTGAATGCTCGCATTAAGGAAGTCTCAGAAGGCGTTGCGAAGGATTCTTTGAATTGGAGTAGTGCTGAGGGTGCTTTTGTAGCGCAGCATGGAACAGGGGATACGAAAGCTAATAGCAAGATCACATCACTTGCCAATGGTACCATTTCTGAAACTTCCACGGATGCAGTTACAGGTGGTCAACTTTATTCGATGAATGAGCAGCTTGCGAGCTATTTAGGTGGTGGCGCTGGTTATGATGAAAAAGGAGATTGGAAAGCTCCTACCTTTACGGTTAAGGTATTTAATGATGATGGCACTGAAGCTAAAGATCAGGAATATAAGACTGTAGCGGAAGCTTTTAAAGGAGTTGGTACTTCTATCACAAATGTTCAGAAGACAGTGACTGAGCAAATTAACAATGCGATTACCAATGTTAAAGATGACAGTCTTGTTAAGTGGGATGAGGAGACACAGCATATTAACATTGGTGGAGAAAAGGATGACGGTACAATCAGTATTGCCAATAAGAGTAAGAAGGATCGCATTCTTTCCGGTGTAAAGAAAGCAGAGCATGATAATGAAGCAGTCAACAAAGGCCAGCTTGATAAAGAAATTTCAGATGTACGTTCAATAGCAGTTTTCTACGATGAAGAAGCAGCTTCAGATGATGATAGTTCTCTTACCAGATCATTACGAAAAGTTAATAAGACGAGTGTGACATTTGGAGATCCGAGCACGGGCACTGTTGGATTGCACAATGTTGGTAACGGTGGAATTTCTTCCGAATCCCATGATGCGGTTAATGGTTCTCAGCTTTTTGAGACAAATAATAAGTTTTCTACTTACTTAGGTGGTGGCGCTGGTTATAAAGATGGCGTATGGAGTGAACCATCTTTTACAGTAAAAACTGTTAAAGATGATGGCAAAGAAGAAGAGAAAACTTATCAGAATGTAGCGAGTGCTTTTGAAGGTGTTGGTACATCTTTTACGAACATCAAAAAAGATATTACCAACCAGATTAATCATCTTCAGTCTGATGATTCAGTGGTTGTTCATTATGATAAGAAGGACAAGGGTGAAATAGATTATACGAATGTTACTTTAGGAAAAGGAAAGGGTTCTACCGCCGTTGGTCTTCATAATGTTGCCGATGGTAGTATTTCTAAGGATTCACATGATGCGGTTACGGGTGGACAGCTTGATAGCATCACAAATGATTTATCAAAAGCTTTAGGTGGTAATGTATCCTTTGATGGCAAAAGTTTTAAACAACCACAGTATGATTTATCGACAGTTTCTAAAGACGGTCAGGTAGATGGCAAAACCTATAATGATGTTGGAACAGCTTTTTCTGGTCTTGATGACAATATTAAGAATGTGAATGCTCGCATTAAGGAAGTCTCAGAAGGTGTTGCGAAGGATTCTTTGAATTGGAGTAGTACTGAGGGTGCTTTTGTAGCGCAGCATGGAACAGGAGATACGAAAGCAAATAGCAAGATCACATCACTTGCCAATGGTATCATTTCTGAAACTTCTACGGATGCAGTTAATGGTTCTCAGCTTTTTGATAGCAATAAGACTGTTGCGACTTATTTAGGTGGTGGCGCTAAGTATGCAGATGGCCAATGGACGGCTCCTAAGTTCACAGTTAAGACAGTTAAAGAAGATGGCAGTGCCGTTGAAGAGCAGAGCTATGATGATGTAGCAAAAGCCTTCGCGAGTGTTGGTACATCTTTCACGAATATTCATAAAGAGCTTAAGAATGAGATTAGCCAAGTTGTGGGAGACAGTCTTGTTAAGCAGGATAAAGAGAGCAAAGTCATTAAGATAGGAGCAGAAAAAGGTGGTAACAGCATTAATATTGCCAATAGTGGCGATGCCCCACGGACTTTGACAGGCGTTAAATCAGGAGTTGTTTCGGAAGAATCGAGTGATGCGGTTAATGGATCTCAGCTTTATTCAATGAGTAATACACTTTCTAGTTATTTTGGCGGAGGTGCTAAATATGAGGATGGCAAATGGGTAGCTCCAAGTTTCAAGGTTAAAACAGTTAAGAAAGAAGGAGGTTCTGTTGAGGAGGAAAAGTATGATGATGTAGTTTCAGCGTTTGCAGGGATTGGTACATCTTTTGAAAATCTTCATCAAGAGCTTAAGAATGAGATAAACCAAGTTGTGGGAGATAGCCTTGTTAAGCAGGATGATAAGACGCATGTTATTAGTGTAGGAGGCGAAAAGAGCGGTACGAAAGTTACGTTAGCAAATGTTGATAATGCTGCGCGGACCCTTTTAGGAGTGAAGAGCGGAGAGCTTTCAGAGACATCGACAGAAGCGGTAAATGGTTCTCAGCTTTTTGCGACCAATCAAAATGTCAGTACCGTATCTAACAATCTGCAAACAGCAGCTACGAATATAGCTAAGTCCTTTGGTGGTGGCGCTAAGTATGAAGAAGGGCAATGGACAGCGCCAAGCTTTATGCTGAAAGCTTTCAGTGCGGATGGTAAAGAAGGTGAAAACAAGACATATAATGATGTTGGTTTAGCCTTTGCAGGAATAGATACAAATTTCACAAATGTTAACAAGCATCTGACGAATGTTGTTGAAGATTTTAATAAAAAAATCGACGACATTACCAAAGAAGTTAAAGGGGATTCTTTGCTATGGAGTAATGCTGATGGTGCCTTTAGTGCGCAACATGGAGCAGAAACCAAAACGAATAGCAAAATTAAATTTCTTGCTGCTGGCGATGTTACGAAAGACTCGACAGAAGCTATTAATGGTTCCCAGGTTTATTCTTTAAGTGATAAATTTGCTAAGTATTTAGATGTTAGTGCTGGTTATGATGCAAAAGGCGAATGGAAAGATCCAAGCTTTAAGATTACAACGATTAAAAAGGATGGAGAAGAAGAAGAAAAGACTTATCCGAGTGTAGCAGATGCTTTTGAAGGTGTTGGTACATCTTTTACGAACATCAAAAAAGATATTACCAACCAGATTAATCATCTTCAGTCCGATGATTCAGCGGTTGTTCATTATGATAAAACAGATGGTGAAAATAGTGCTGTTGATTATGCGAGTATAACTTTAGGTGGTAAAGATAAAACCCTCACGGCTCTTCACAATGTTGCCGATGGTAGTATTTCTAAGGATTCACATGATGCGGTTACGGGTGGACAGATTAACACCATCTCTCAAGATGTTGCAAAGTTTTTAGGAGGTGAAGCATCCTTTAAAGATGGTGGTCTTACACAGCCAACCTATAAATTATCTGATGTTACTAAAGAAGGTCAGGTTACGGATAAGTCCTTTACTGATGTTGGTACGGCGTTTAGCGGTCTTGATGCGAATATCAAGAATGTGAATGAACGTATTAAGGAAGTCTCAGAAGGCGTTGCGAAGGATTCTTTAAATTGGAGTAGTACTGAGGGTGCTTTTGTAGCGCAGCATGAAACAGGGGATACGAAAGCAAATAGCAAGATCACATCACTTGCCAATGGTAACCTTGCAGAAAATTCAACGGATGCGGTAAATGGCTCTCAGCTTTTTGAGACCAATAAAAATGTAAGCACTATATCAAACAATCTTGAAACAGCAGCTATGAATATAGCTAAATTCTTAGGCGGTGGAGCTGAATATAAGGAAGGTCAATGGACAGCGCCAAATTTCAAGGTTAAAACCATTAAGGATAATGGTGACACTGGAGAAGGGGATTATGCGAGTGTTGCAGCTGCTTTTGAAGGTGTAGGCACGTCTTTTACGAATATTAAAAATGAGCTTAACAAAGAGATTACTAATGTAGTCAGTGATAGTCTTGTTAAGTTTGAAGAGGAGACAAATCTGATCAAGGTTGGAGGCGAAAAGGATGGTGCGAGCATCAATATAGCGGATAAACAAAGTAAAGATAGAATCCTTTCAGGAGTTAAGGATGCAGAGCATAGCAATGAAGCAGTTAACAAAGGTCAGCTTGATGATAATGTGACTAAACTTTCTGGGGAAATAGCAGATGTTCGTTCATTAGCAGTTTTCTATGATGAAGAAGCAGATTCAGATGAAGTTAATACTCTTTCCAGGTCATTACGTAAGGTTAATAAGAATAGTGTTACTTTTGGGGATCCAAACACCGGCACTGTTGCTTTGCATAATGTTGGGAAAGGTAAAGTTGCAGAAAACTCAGCCGATGCCATCAATGGTTCTCAGCTTTTTGAGACAAATAATAAGTTTTCTACTTACTTAGGTGGTGGCGCTGGTTATAAAGATGGCGTATGGAGTGAACCATCTTTTACAGTAAAAACTGTTAAAGATGATGGCAAAG
>NZ_JAQITC010000025.1 GCF_028618525.1 Bartonella sp. AU55XJBT
ATACGGATCAGCAGATGAAGATAGTCCTTGAAGATGCAAAGAAGTATACGGATGAGCACATCAATGATATAGCCAACAATAGTGTTAGTGAGTCCAAAGCTTATACAGATATGAAGTTTGAGACGTTAAATTATGCCATTGAGGATGTCCGCAAGGAGGCAAGACAAGCTGCTGCTATTGGCTTGGCAGTATCGAATTTAAGCTATGACGATACACCAGGAAAATTAAGTTTTTCATTTGGTAGTGGTTTATGGCGCAGTCAATCCGCATTTGCTATTGGGGCTGGTTATATGTCTGAAAATGGAAGATTTCGCTCTAACATATCTGCAACAAGTGCTGGGGGGCATTGGGGGGTAGGTGCTGGATTTAGGATAACACTGAATTAACAATAGAGAATCCAAAATAAATTTTCCTTCTCTTATTAAATGCGTCATATGTGGTATTTTAAGAGAAGGAAAGTTATTTTCGTCATAAATGAATAGCAATAGAAGATAAGGGTGTATTTCGAGTAAAAATGTATTTTTTATTGTGAAATTTTATATGAAAAAATCGTTTATCATCTCCAAAAGGAATTATTTGAATAATCGATATTTCTTTTTAAGAGAGTTTTTTCCTTATAAGAGAAATATATATTACAATAATATTATTAATGAATGCGCATTATTTTCTTATGACAAGATAGGGGGGATTATTTTGCAATAATTCTACTTCTGATAAGATTGTTATTGGATTGTATAATGACATAAAAGGTGATCAATTACATAACAGTGCGCAGCAGATTAAGATAGTTTTTGGTGATGCGAAAAAATATACAAATAAATGTTTTGCTGAATCCATAGGATAATGCGATGAGTAATGGTGTTAATGATGTAAAATTTTACACGGATACAAAATTTGAAGCATTAAGATATGATATTAGGACAGCTCAGAAAGAAGCAGGATAAGCAGCGGCTGTTGGTTTAGCGTATCTAACTTACGGTACTTCGACGAACCAGGGTCTTTGAGTGTCTCATTTGGTAGCGGCGCATGGCGTGGACAATCCGTATTTGCTATTGGAGCTGGCTATACATCTGAAAACGGAAAAATTCGCTCTAATCTCTCTGCCACGAGCGCTGGTGGTCATTGGGGAATAGGTGGTGCAATCACTCTGAAAATAAAATAATACGAACAACGAAAACTGAAAAAAATAATCACCCTCATTTATTGAAATGAGGGTGATTTTTTTTACAGACGCACAGTATTTAACTAGAGATAATATTTGATGACGCTATAAACTTTGAGATTTTATAGAAAATCTTTATATGCGTTTATTGCAAAAATATCACAATAGAATCCATATTGCTAAAAAGTCATATTTTTATGTTGCTATTTTCTTGAACAGTCTATAATAGTACAGAAATGTATATTAGTAAGACTCATTTTGATAAAATAACTTTCAAAGGGGGGGATAAGCAGTGCGTAAAGATAAAAAGAATATCACAAAATCGCGCATATATCATTACATGATATTTTGAAAAGAGAAAACCTAACTAATAAGCCAATCATCCAAGGGAAACCATATCTCGAACATATAAAAATATTTTTTTTACTTTACTTGTTATTAAAAAAAATGCTTTTTAATAAAACTAAAGTCTATAATTAGGAAAATACATAACAAAACCTTTGTAAAACGATTTTATAGTAACAACTACCAAGTAAAAAGTAATATCAAATATGAAAAACCTTTTTAGTTAGTAAAAAACAGCACATTAAAACCCTTAGAATCTAAATGTGTCATATTTATGTCCGAAAAGCACAACCAAAAAAATATTTAGATCTCATTATAGAAAGCACAAACAAAACAAGATTAAAGACTCAAAATGTTCATGCTCTAAGCAATGATTCTCTAACTTCAAATTCAAGAGAAATCAATAATGCTGAAATGTGTCTTTTTTATGTTTTGGAGGTGTTTTTAGGTTTTTTCATTGGAGAGTTTGTTATGAAAAAATTATATGCCCCACAAGCAACGAGTGAATTAAAGCGTTCTCGTTTTTCTTTTGTTAAAATTCTTTCGTTGGCTACAGTGGCTACATTTTTATCGAGTGTTGCTCCTGTTTTTTCAGCAAATTCTGATTTTAGAAACGTATTTCTCGAAGGTGTTAACAGTGCTGGTATCTCTTATCCACAAAGCATTGTCTCTGTTGCTGGTTTGAATGCTTCTTCTGTTTCAAAAGAGGATTATTTAACAGTACTCAATAAAGCAGGAGCAGAAAAGGTTAAAACTTCTAGTGACTATGCAAATTTTTTAACTAGAACTCTGTCTGGTAAGAATGATGAGAGCTCTATAATAAATGTTTTGGTAGAAGACAGCGATTCTGCGCAAAGATATGTGCAAGATATATTAAAAGTTGGGAATGCTGCACTGTTAAAAGCGCCAAAAACATTTGTAAAAGGAGATTTTAATAGGGAAGAGGAATCTTCTGATGTTTTTGCACCAGCGTTTGACTACACCATAACAAAACGATTGATTCCTATTAATGAAATGCTGCGAGAGACAAGAGCTAATCAAGGTGTTATGCTGGGAGAGAACGCAAAAGCAACTGAATATTCGAGTATTGCAATAGGCAGAGAAGACCCCGAATGTAAAAATATAGAAGGTAAGCTTGGTTGCACCGCAGCGCGAGCCTTAGCTGAGAGAGCTATAGCTATAGGTTTAGCATCTGTCGCTCAGAATTTTCAAGGAATTGCTATTGGTGCTGTTGCAAACGCAAGCGCTGATAATGCTGTTGTCCTAGGTGCTTTTGCATCTGGACAGGGGAAAGGCAGTACTGCTTTAGGGCATTCCTCAAAAGCATTAGCAGAGGATAGTATTGCTTTAGGCCATATTGCAACCGCATCAGGAAAACAAGGTATTGCTATAGGTCTTTTGACAAAAGTATCAGGAGATCAAGGTATTGCAATTGGTAATGGCGCAAATGCATCAAAAGAGAAAGGTGTTGCTCTAGGTGCCAGCGCTTCTGCGAATGGGGATAGAAGTATTGCCCTTGGTGATTACGCAAAAGTATCAGGGGACATGAGTGTTGCTTTGGGTGCTGACGCAACGGCGTCAAAAAAAGATAGCATTGCTATAGGCCACAGGGCGCAAGCTTTGGGTGTAAATAGTATCGCAATAGGTAACTATAATGCGGGTGAAAGTATTACAAAAGCAGAGGGTAGTTTTGCAACAGTTGTGGGAGATTTTGCGACTGCTGGAAAAGATTATGCTACTGCTTTTGGTGCGGGTTCAGATGCATTAGGAACATATTCTGTTTCTATGGGATATAAAGCAAAAGCAGGAGCGGATAGCAGCGTTGCTATGGGTGTTTATGCAAGTGCATCAGGAGGGAGTGGTATTGCAATTGGTTCTTATGCAAATGTAACAGTTGAGGGTGGTGTTGCTATCGGGAACGACTCTGTGTCCGATAGGGCTGCTGGTGTTTTTGGGTATACATCTCTTCTGCAAGGGCCGGCTACAAACACCGAATCCCAATGGAAAAGTACGAGAGGCGCTGTGAGTGTTGGTAATCTTGATAAGAATATAACACGACAAATCACAGGTGTGGCAGCTGGTAGCAAACCTGCCGATGCAGTGAACCTTAGACAGTTGCAAGACTTAGAGGAAGTTGTAAGAAAACACGGCTGGAAACTGTCTGTTGGCGGTGAGAATGGCAAGACTGTTCTTATGGACAGCGATGTAGATTTTTCCACTGGAAGTGAAAATTTTAAAATTACCAAAGGTGATAAAGATAATAAGGTACAATTTGATCTGGCTAAAGACGTTACGTTAACAAGCTTAAAAGCAGGTACAAATACCTTAGATGCAACGGGTTTAGTGATTGAGAATGGTCCGAAAATAACAACGGGTGGTATTGATGCTGGTAGTAAGACAATAACAGGCATTAAAGAAGGTTCGCTCTCAGCAGAATCGACCGAAGCAGTAACTGGTTCCCAGCTTTTTGCAGCAAATAATGAAATTGCTGATGTAAGAGACAGTATTCTTGTTAAGCAAGTAGCAGAGATGACTTTAGCGCGCAGTCTGCGTGATGGAGGAGCAGGTCTTATCACGATTGGTAGAGGAACTGGTGGTAACGAAATCAGTATTCTAAATAAGGATAATGGAGCCCGGAAACTTTCCGGTTTACTCGGCGGGACAATCAGTGAATCTTCAGACGAAGCCGTAAGTGGTGGTCAGATTCATACCCTAGGGAGCAGTGTTGCATCTTATTTTGGTGGTGGTGCTAGCTATGAAAGTGGCGCTTGGACTGCTCCAAAATTCACTGTTAAGTCCGTTAAGGATGATGGCGAAACAGAAAACAAAGAATATCCTGATGTAGCGAGTGCTTTGAGTGAAGTTGGTACTTCTATCACGAATGTTCAGAATAAATTGACTGAACAGGTTAATAATGTGATTAACAAAGTGGAAAGCGAAAGCTTTGTTCAGCAAGACAAAACAACGCATCGTCTCACTATTGGCGCAGCAGTAGAAGGCAGTGAAATCAATATCTCCAATAAGGATAAAGAGGATAGGATACTTTCTGGTGTTGGGGAAGCGACAAAAAACAATGAAGCGGTTAACAAAGGTCAACTTGATAAAGGTTTGAAAGATCTTTCTGATAATCTTCAGTCTGATGAATCAGCCGTTGTTCATTATGATAAAAAAGCTGGAGAAACTGGCGGCATTAATTACACAAGTGTGACATTTGGTGGTAAAGATAAGACAGCTGTAGGTCTCCATAATATTGCTGATGGTAAGATTTCCGAGGATTCACATGATGCAATTACGGGTGGACAGATTAATAAAATTGGTGAGGATGTTGCGAAATTTTTAGGTGGAGAAGCATCTTTTGAAAATGGAGCCCTTACACAGCCAACGTATAAATTATCGTATATTGCTAAAGATGGAGTTGTAACAGAGAGTTCGTTCCAAGGTGTTGGCACAGCGTTTAGTGGTCTTGATACGAATATCAAGAATGTGAATGATCGTATTAAGGAAGTCTCAGAAGGTGTTGCGAAGGATTCTTTGAATTGGAGTAGTACTGAGGGTGCTTTTGTAGCGCAGCATGGAACAGGGGATACGAAAGCAAATAGCAAGATTACGTTTCTTGCGGAGGGTTCTATTGCGGCAGGCTCGAGTGATGCAGTCACGGGTGGTCAGATTAATACGATTGTTTCGGGTGTTACAAGTGCATTAGGTGGAAATGCATCATTTAGTGTTGATGGTACTTTTACAGGTCCCACCTATGGCTTATCGAAGGTTTCAAAAACGGGTGATGTCACAAAAGAATCGTATGAAGGTGTTGAAAAAGCCTTTAAAGGAATTGATGAGAATATCAAGACTGTAAACGCTCGCATTAAGGACGTCTCAGAAGGCGTTGCACAGGATTCTTTATTATGGAGTAGTACTGAGGGTGCTTTTGTGGCGCAACATGGGGAAAAAGATAGCAAGGCAAATAGCAAGATCACATCACTTGCCAATGGGGATATTACGCAAGCTTCCACGGATGCGATTAATGGTGGTCAACTTTATTCGATGAATGAGACACTAGCAAAGTATTTTGGTGGTGAGACTAAATATGAGGAAGGCAAATGGACCGCCCCAACTTTCACGCTTAAGAGCTACAATGCAGATGGCACGGAAGGTGATTTACAGCAACATCATAATGTAACGGAAGCCTTTGCAGGAATTGATAAGAATCTCACGAACGTCGTCAAAAACTTTAATGAAAAAGTCAATAACATTAAGGAATCTGTGCAAGGCGATGCATTGTTGTGGAGTGATAGTGACAAAGCGTTTGTAGCGCAGCATGGATCAGGAGATACGAAAGTTAATAGTAAGATTAAGTATCTTGCCAATGGTACCATTGCAGCAAATTCAACGGATGCGGTCAATGGTTCGCAACTTTTTGAGACAAATAAGGCTGTTGCAA
>NZ_JAQITC010000026.1 GCF_028618525.1 Bartonella sp. AU55XJBT
ATCATGTAATAAATACAATTTATAAAAAGTAAAGTTTATCCATTAATTATAAATAAATAGCAGTTTCATTTATACCGAAGATATATAATTTGAAATGTTATTTAGAAGCTTAATAAGAGTGAGATATGAAACAATTAAATATTCTTCAAACAATAGTTCGTAATAAAACTACTCCAATCTCTGCAGCTTTAACTGTATTCTTTATGAATAATTCTGTATGTTCTGCTAACCCGAAAACTTTGACAAATGCAAAGACGGCTTTAGAAGGCTTAAAAGGAGATTTAAATGCACTTATCCCTATTGCCGCTGGCGTTATACTTTTATGTCTAGCAATTGCTTATGCAGGGCGCTACATCGAAAAAGCTACATTCATACGATGGGCTGTTGGCGTTGTTGTTGCTGGTTCAGCATCCCAACTTGCCACACTGTTATTTACTGGAGCTTAATTGTGGCGATCATGTAGTAAATACAATTTGTAAAAAGCAAAGTTTATCCATTAATTATAAATAAATAGCAGTTTCATTTATACCGAAGATATATAATTTGAAATGTTATTTAGAAGCTTAATAAGAGTGAGATATGAAACAATTAAATATTCTTCAAACAATAGTTAGTAATAAAACCACCACAATTTCTGCAGCTTTAACTGTATTCTTTATGAATAATTCTGCATATGCTGCTGACCCGCAAACTTTGGTAAATGCAAAGAAGGCTTTAGACGGTTTAAATAGCGATTTAAAAATTATTATCCCTATTGCCGCTGGCGTTATACTTTTATGTCTAGCAATTGCTTATGCAGGGCGCTACATCGAAAAAGATACGTTCATACGATGGGCTGTTGGCGTTGTTGTTGCTGGTTCAGCATCCCAACTTGCTACACTGTTATTTACAGGTAAATAATCACAAGTCTATATAATACGTAATGTTTTTAAGTATACGTTGATTATAGGTATATACCAGCAATAGTTTCGCTCAGACTGCAAAAAAGGAATATTATTTATAGCAACTTGAATTAAATGGGGAATAAAAAATATGAAGCAATTAAATACATTTCAAAGAGAACTATGCAACAAAATTAGTGTTGTTTTTATCACTTCAATGATGTTATTAATAACTCGATTTGCTTATGCTCAAACGGAAACAAAGAGCATAGATGTTTTTATTGGTGTGCAATATGGATTAAGTATACTTGTTCCTATCGTTGCTGTCATCATTTTTTTATTTCTTTTGCTTATTTATATATTTCGCATCATTGCAAGAGCTACATTTATGCGATGGGCATTCAGCGTCATTATTGCTGGTGCAGCCTTCTATATTAGCCACATATTATTTCACCTCCAGTGACAAGAGCACCCCATGAAATCACAAGAAAAAAAAGAATTCCCTCTGTTTAAAGGAGCAACACGTGTTCCAACAATATGGGGTGTCCCCATGATGCCATTTATCGTTATGGTGATGGGGGTGGCTGTTATTGCTATGACAGTAAGTATCTTTTTGTGGATTATGGCGCCGCCACTATGGTTCGTTATGGTACAAATTGCTAAAAATGATGACAAAGCATTTCGTATCTGGTGGTTATGGATCGACACTAAATTTCGCAATCGCAATAAAGGTTTTTGGGGCGCATCGAGTTATAGTCCCTCTGATTATAGTAAAAGGAGATAAACATGACAGCTGTTGAAAGCAGCAAACGTCTCGCATCAGAGACACCTGTAAGCCTGTTCCTCCCCTATTCACATCATATTACAGATACGATTATCTCTACTAAGAATGCGGAATATTTGTCAATTTGGAAAATTGATGGTCGTTCACATCAAAGCGCTTCAGAAGAAGATATTTTTCAATGGACAAAAGAGCTTAACAATACTCTCCGGGGTATTGCATCAGCCAATTTATCATTTTGGACACATATCGTGCGCCGCCGTGTTTATGAATATCCTGATTCAACATTTAATCAAATGTTTTGCTATCAACTTGATGAAAAATATCGGCAGAGCTTTTCTGGTTATAATTTGATGGTTAATGATCTGTATCTGACTGTCGTCTTCCAACCGATAGCGGATAAAATTATGTCGTTCTTTTCTAAACATGAGCGCGAAACGCTTGATCAAAAAAAGATGCGACAAGACTCATGTATCAAAGAACTCAATGACGTCAATCGTACTTTAGGCCAATCCTTAAAGCGTTATGGTGCAGAACTTCTTGGTGCTTATGAAAAAAATGGTCATGTTTATTCTTCGGCACTTGAATTCCTTGGAATGCTTGTTAATGGTGAATATCGTCCTATGCCAATTTGCCATGACCGTTTTGCTGAGTATATGTCTATCAATCGACCATTTTTTTCAAAATGGGGTGCTTTTGGTGAACTGCGCACAACCAGTGGAACACGTCGATTTGGAATGTTGGAAATTAAAGAATACGATGCAACAACCAAACCTGGACAATTGAATGTTTTGCTGGAAAGTGACTTCGAGTTCATACTGACACAGAGTTTTTCGGTGCTCTCTCGGCATGCTGCTAAAGACTATTTACAACGGCATCAGCGCAATCTTATTGATGCACGTGATGTGGCAACCAGCCAAATTGCACAAATTGATGAAGCACTCAATCAACTTATCAGTGGGCATTTTATCATGGGGGAACATCATTGTACATTGATCATCTATGGTGATACAATTCAGCAAGTCCGCGACTATATGGCCAAAGCAAGTGCAGCGCTATTAGATGTTGCGGTATTACCCAAACCTGTAGATTTAGCGATAGAAGCTGGTTATTGGGCACAACTTCCTGGTAATTGGAAATGGAGGCCCCGTCCTGCCCCAATTACATCACTGAACTTTTTATCATTTTCATCTTTTCATAATTTTATGTCGGGGAAACCCACTGGAAATCCATGGGGGCCAGCGGTCACAATTCTCAAAACAACCAGTAAAACACCACTTTATTTTAATTTTCATGCCTCCAAACTTGAGGAGGATTCAACCGATAAGCGATTACTTGGTAATACCGCACTTATCGGACAATCTGGATCTGGTAAAACTGTGTTGCTCGGCTTTTTGTTAGCACAAGCGCAAAAATTTAAGCCAACAACTGTTGTTTTTGATAAAGATCGCGGCATGGAAATTGCCATTCGAGCGATGGGTGGAAGGTATTTAACATTCAAGCCAGGAAGATCAAGTGGTTTTAATCCATTTCAACTACCCCCCACACAAGAGAATATAATTTTTCTAAAACAATTTATTAAAAAATTGGCAGAAGCTGGTGGCGAAGTCACGCATCACGACGAGGAAGAAATTAATAAAGCTGTTATGTCTGTTATGAGCAATAACATTGATCCATCGTTGCGTCGTTTGTCTTTTCTGGTGCAGTTTTTACCAAATCCGCATTTAAATAATTATGATTCACACCCATCTGTTCACGCTCGTTTACTCAAATGGTGTGAAGGTGGTGATTATGGATGGTTATTTGATAATCCGAATGATGCACTTGACCTTTCAGCACATCAAATTTACGGCTTTGATATCACAGAATTCTTAGATAACCCAGAAACGCGTACTCCAGTGATGATGTATCTGCTTTACCGTACAGAAGGTATGATTAGCGGCCAGCGATTTATGTATATCTTTGATGAGTTTTGGAAGCCTTTGCAAGATCCGTACTTTGAAGATTTAGCGAAAAATAAACAAAAGACTATCCGTAAACAAAACGGTATTTTTGTTTACGCAACACAAGAGCCTAGTGATGCTTTAGAAAGTAATATTGCCAAAACGCTCATTCAGCAATGTGCGACTTACATTTTTCTAGCCAATCCCAAAGCAAATTATGAAGATTATACAAAAGGTTTTAAATTAACAGATACTGAATTTGAACTTGTTAAAGGACTTGGTGAGTTTAGTCGCCAATTCCTCATTAAACAGGGTGATCAATCTGCACTTGCAGAACTGAATCTCGGTAAGTTCCATGTAACAAGCAATGGAAAAACCATAGAACACGACTTTAGTGATGAGCTCTTGGTGTTATCAGGAACACCTGATAACGCGGAGTTAGCCGAAAGAATTATCGCTGAAGTGGGTGATGATCCGGCAATATGGTTACCGATTTTTTTACAGCATGCAAAAAATGACAGGAGGGAAACATGAAGAAACAGGTCATTTCAATAGCAATAGCAATAACCTTAGGAGTCTCAAACCCAGCAATGGCTTGGGTTTGGGGTGCTGGAGCAGCGGATTTAGAAGCAACAGTTCCAACAACTTGGCCCAATTGGTTTGGAGGATCATCTTCAAGTACAGCAACCCCTAAACAACCTGTAATAAGTCTTAAAGAAATCCTCGAAGTCATAAAGAAACACCTCGAGGAAGTAAAAAAGATACATGAATCTATAACGGGCAGCCAAAAATTTAAAAATGCACAAACCAATCACAGCAGTTTTTTTCTGAAAAATCCAGAGATGCTTTACGATAGAAATAAGCCTTCTGCTCTATCTACATCCCTTGAAAATATCTTAAAAGAAGAAGAAATTCCTGCCTCTATCCATGAATCCCGCAACTCTATTGGTAAGCGTATCCAATATGCAGCCATTACTGATAAAGCCGTAAGTCTAAAGGCTTTTCAAAATGCAAACAATCGTTTTCAGCATATTGAAGAACTATTAAACGAAATAAAGACAACAAAAGATCTAAAAAGTATTGCTGAGTTACAGGCAAATATAATTGGAATGCTTGCTATGCTTCAAAATGAAACAGCAAAACTACAAATGGTTACGCATTTACGCAACGCTGAACATACACTTATCAAACAGCAGAAGGATAAGCATAACATAAAAATTTTGAATAGTAAAAACACAAAAATGCCTACCATAAGATTTATTAGATAAAGCTTTTTATAATAACATTTTGTATATTATTTTTTGTGTGTTCGTAAAAACAAAAGAATATATAATACTCTGTTCTCTCTCATAAACTGAAAAGATCTATGGAATTTAATTTCTTCCTAAAAAACTCAACAAAAAATGCTTTTTAAAATCATATAAAAAATTAAAAGTTCGTTAAAGAGGAATACCATGAACTTTACCGTGTTCACGCAACTTTTCAATAAAATTGATCAGATAACAAAAACATATGTCACGGATATTTCCTCAAAAGCAATTGTTGTA
>NZ_JAQITC010000027.1 GCF_028618525.1 Bartonella sp. AU55XJBT
TTGCAACAGCCTTATTTGTCTCAAAAAGTTGCGAACCATTGACCGCATCCGTTGAATTTGCTGCAATGGTACCATTGGCAAGATACTTAATCTTACTATTAACTTTCGTATCTCCTGATCCATGCTGTGCTACAAAGGCTTTATCGGTTTTGCTCCACAACAAAGCATCGCCTTGGACTTCTTGCGTAATATTCGTTAGTTTTTCATCAAACTTTTTGACCTCATTCGTTAGATGAGTATTCACATTCTTGACACTCGTATCAAGATCAGAAAAGGCTGAACCAACATCGTTATGTGATTTAGTCGTTACCGTACCATCATCAGAAACATTAGAGATGTTATAAGTCGGAGCTTTAAAAACACCCTCTGTAAATGCAGCATCGCCACCTAGATAAGATGCAACACTGCTCCCTAGGGTATGAATCTGACCACCATTGACAGCTTCATTTGAATTTTCACCGAGATCCCCACCCATGAGACCGGAAAGTTTTCGCCCTCCATTATCTTTGTTCAAGATACTGATTTCGCTACCACCAGTTCCTTTACCAATCGTGATAAGACCTGCTCCTCCATCACGCAGACTACGCGATAAAGTAATTTCTGTTGCTTGCTTAACAAGGATACTATCTCTTACATCCCCAATCTCACCATTAAGAGTCGTGAAAGTGCTATTAACTCCTTCAAAGGCTTCCGCTACATTATGATAAGTCTTCTCTTCACCTTTTGTGCCATTAGCACCAAATTGTGCAACTTTGAAACTGGGTTCTGTCCATTGACCATTCTCGTACTTAGCTCCACTGCCAAAATACTTTAAAATTTCACCGCCCATTGAATAAAGCTGACCACCTGTAATAGCGTCTGTCGAATCCTTAGAAACATCACCAGCGTGCAGAAACGTAATCTTGCTGTTTTCTTGAGTTGCTACAGCTCTACCTTTTTCTTCTTGCTTCTTTTCATGACGCGCTACAAAGGCATTGGCTTCATCATTCCACAATAAGGAATCATGCGCAACGCCCTCTGAGACTTCCTTAATACGATCATTCACAGTCTTGATATTCTTATCAAGTCCTTCAAAGGCTAAACCAACATTAGTAAAGGCAGTCGGTGAACTCACTCCATCTTTAGTAATACTGGATAAATTATAAATCGGTTTTTTAAAAGTGCCATTCTCAAATGATGCATCACCCCCTAAAAATTCTGCAATATTCTGAGAGATTGTATTAATTTGATCACCCGTGATCGCATCACCTGACCCCTTAGCAATCTCACCATTGGCAACATTGTGAAGTGCAACCGAGGCAGCATTCTTGCCTTTTCCTAAAGTTATGCTCTCATAATTAATACCGCCAGTTTCTCCAGCTTTTTTATCATAATGAACAACGGCTGATTCATCAGACTGAAGACTATTAGAAAGCTTTTCTAAACTTTTATCAAGCTGGCCTTTGTTAACTGCTTCATTGTCCTTCGTTGCTGTTTTCACACCGGAAAGCGTTCTATCCCCTTGGTCCTTATTGGCGATATTGATTTCACTGCCTTCTACTTCCTTACCAATAGTAATAAAATTTGTATTTGCATCTTTCTTGACAAGGCTATCGCCTTTCACATTGGCAATTTCATTGGTAATCTCATTTTTTACATTTGTGAGGGAAGTGCCAACACCCGCTAAAGCTTCAGCTACATTTCCATAACTCTTCTCTTCAGAGTTGCCATCATCTTTGACTGTTGTAACCTTGAAGCTTGGGGCTGTCCATTCACCTGCGTCGTTATATCCAGCACCTCCACCGAAATACGTCGCAACTGTCTTATTCATGGAATAAAGCTGTGAGCCATTGACTGCATCTGTTGAACTTTCAGTAATATCACCAGCGTGCAGAAACGTAATCTTGCTGTTTTCTTGAGTTGCTACAGCTCTGCTTTTTTCGCCTTTGCTCTTTTCATGACGCGCTACAAAAGCATGAGCGTCATCACTCCATAACAAGGAATCATGTGCAACACTTTCAGACACTTCCTTAATACGATCATTCACATTCTTGATATTCGTATCAAGACCACTAAACGCTATGCCAACACCTTGGAACGAACTCTCTGTTACAACTCCATCTTTAGCAATATACGATAATTTATACGTTGGCTGTGTAAGGGCTCCATTTTCAAAGGATGCTTCTCCACCTAAATACTTTGCAATATCACTGCCAATTTTATGAAGCTGTCCACCCGTAACCGCATCATGTGAATCCTTAGAAATACTACCATCGGCAACATTGTGAAGAGCCGTGAGGGTTTTATCTTTACCACCAAAAGTTATACTCGCATAATCAACAGCACTATTTTCACCATCTGTTTTATCATAATGAACAA
The DNA here is from genome assembly GCF_028618525.1 of Bartonella sp. AU55XJBT. Next base: position 2,359 of record NZ_JAQITC010000027.1, read on the forward strand.
CCGCTGAATCATCGGACTGAAGATGATTAATCTGGTTGGCAATATCTTTTTTGATGTTCGTAAAAGATGTACCAACACCTTCAAAAGCTGCGGCTACATTCTGATAAGTTTTCTCTTCTTCTTTGCCATCATCTTTAACAGTTTTTACTGTAAAAGATGGATCACTCCATACGCCATCTTTATAACTAGCACCACCCCCAAGGGACTTAGCTATATTCGTGGCTACAGTTGTTACATTTTGATTTGTCGTAAAAAGCTGTGAACCACTTACAGCTTCATGTGAATCTGCTGAGAGTGCCCCATCCTTTATACCTGCAAGTGTCCGCTTTTCATTTTTCTTGTTGGCAATATCAATTTTATCACCATCTGTTTCTTTACCTATCGTGATGTGTTTCGTTTCTGAATCCTGTTTAACAAAGCTACTTGCTGCTACTTGTTCTTTGACATCTTTTTCAACTTTTTGCAGTTGTGAAAAATTCACAGCATCAGTATCTTCAGTACCAGCAGCAACACCAGAAATGGTCCGTGCCGTGCCATCCTTATTCGCTATACTGATTTTAGTCCCTTCTTTTTCTTCTCCTATCTTGATTAACTTAGATTCTTCATTCCACTTAACAAGACTGTCACCTTTTACATTGGTAATCTCATTGCTAATTTCTTTTGTGATCTCATTTTTTATATTCGTGAAAGCAGTACCAACACCTTCAAAAGCTGCGGCTACATTTGTATAACTTTGTTCATCTTCTGTACCATCAGCTTTAATGCGTTTAATTTTAAAAGTTGGGCCCTCTGAATTTCCATTTCCAAAGTCAGCACCACCCCCCAGATAATCCGCAAGATGAGTACCAAGTGTGTATAGCTGACCGCCATTTACAGCGTCTTCTGAACCGTACGTTAAATCTCCAGCCCCAACAAATTTAATTCTGCTACTTCTTTTTTTTTGTCCCTCTCCATGCTGAGCACTAAAGGCTCCATCAGTTTCGCTCCACAACAAGGAATCACCTTTAACAGTGTTAATCGTATTATTAACCTCTTTGGTAATCTCATTTTTAACATTCGTGATAGACGTTCCAACCCCTGTTAAAGCTTCAGCTACGTTATGATAAGTTGCACCCTCTTCTTTGCCTTCATCGGTAACAGTTTTCACTGTAAAAGTTGGAGCGGTCCATGCTCCATTTTCATACTTAGTGCCACCACCTAAATAAGTCGCAACTTTATCATTTGTCTCAAAAAGCTGTGAGCCATTTATGGCTTCCTTTGAGTTTTCATTGATATCCCCGTCGAGTAAACCGGAAAGTTTCCGGGCTCCATTATCCTTATTTAGAATACTGATTTCGCTACCACCAGTTCCTCTACCAATCGTGATAAGACCTGCTCCTCCATCACGCAGACTGCGCGCTAAAGTCATCTCTGCTACTTGCTTAACAAGAATACTGTCTCTTACATCAGCAATTTCATTATTTGTTGCCAAAAGCTGGGAACCAGTTACTGCTTCGGTCGATTCTGCTGAGAGAGAACCTTCTTTAATGCCTGTTATTGTCTTACTGCCAGCATCAATACCACCGGTGGTTATCTTAGGTCCACCCGTAATTACTAAGCCTGTTGCATCTAAGGTATTTGTACCTGCTTTTAAGCTTGTTAACGTAACGTCTTGAGCAAGATCAAATTTTAGCTTATTGTCTTTATCGCCTTTGGTAATTTGGAAGTTCTTACTTCCAGTGGAAAAATCTACATCGCTGTCCATAAGAACAGTCTTGCCATTTTCACCCCCAACTGACAGTTTCCAGCCGTTTTCTTTGACGAATGTTTTTAAAT
>NZ_JAQITC010000028.1 GCF_028618525.1 Bartonella sp. AU55XJBT
CCCTCATTCTGTTCCACCATGCAAGGCATTAGCCCCTGCCCGTTGCAATGCATGGCGAACCGCATATCCAGTCGCCATGGGATCACGCGCGCCATTGACATGCACCGTGACATTTTGATTGTGCGTAATGGGGACGCGTTCTTTGTCTTTTGCTTCTGGAACAGAGCTATGGCCATGCCCAGACCCCGCAAATTGTACAACAGGCTGAGGCGTTTTACCTCCTAAAAAACTTGGCAAATAATCTCTTACATCAATCGACCCAATCCACCCCTTTATGCGGTGAGGTAAAGATTTACAAAAATCTGTCAATTGTGAGATGGTGCCCATAACACCATCAACAATCCAACTCGCTAAATCTTCTCCGGCTTGTTCCATACCAGCCTTGGCACTCTCCGAGAGCTTTTCGCGGGCAAAAAAACTTCCCAACCAGCTCCAAAAGTTGGAAAGGCTTTGTTTAAACCCCTCCCACACGTTGGCAAACCACCTGCCAACAGCGCTAAGCCCTTGTTTAAACTTTTGCCAATTTTGAGAGAAATCAAAAGCAGCAGCAATGATGTTTTTCCAACGGGTGATGGTGCTGGTATCAGCACCAAAAAAACGCATGACGGCTTCAAAGACTTGGCCAAAAGCCCGTGTTATCCCCCGTGCAAAGCCCTTTATAAAAGAAGAAAAGCGGTCCCAATATTTCCACAAAGCAAAACCAGCAGCGAGGATAACAGCTACAACAGCAGCAATCACAGCCCCTACTGGGGTAAAAAGCCCTCCCACAACAGAGGACAGGCTTGCCCCAACCACTTCGATCACGGTTCCTATCCAACCAAAGCTGCTAGCAAATGCCGCCCCTGAAACAGCAATCCCCCGCAAAGCACCCATCAATAAGGTCATGGGGCGTAAAAGTCGCAGTGAACGTGCCCCAAGTCCTGCGGTGAGCAAGCCCAGTGAGCGCCCTGAAGCCAAAAGCCCGCGCCAACTTGCCTTTAGCGCACCGCTCACAGCCCTCATCTTGATAAAAGAGGCAATCAATTGCAGGATCCCAAGGCGGGTTCCAGCAAAAGTAAAACGTACAACCCGCAAAGCGATGTTAAAAGCCATGAGGGCAGCAATGGTTTTGCTGATCACACCGGTTAAAACAGGGTGTTCATTAGCCCATGCCATCAGCACGTTAAAAAAACCACCAACACTCGCCATTAAACTGTTCACATGGGGCAACAACACCTCACCAATGGTAACCCCCAAAGCCACAACGCGGTTTTGCAACAGTTCAAATTGCCGCATGGCACCGGTTGCTTGTTTGTCTGCCTCTTGTTCGACAGAGTCTTTAAAGACTTTTGGGTCTTCAACATATTTTAAGGCTTGCCCTAACAGTTCGGGGTTACCCACCAGTTTGGCAAAATCCCCAGTAAAGTCGCGTCCTGCAATGGCAATAAGAGAACGCATTCCTTGTTCGGATTTGCCCAAGACATCAAAAAAACGCACCAAGGTACCGGTGGCATCTTTCTCCAAATCTTCCATAAATTTTTGGCGAGAGAGACCAATATTGGTAAAAGCATCTTCAATATGCTTTCCTCCCGCCTGAATACGGGCACTCATGGCATTAAAACCACGCGCTGCACTTTCGGGAACAATCCCAGCAGAAATCATCGCCGTCCCAAAAGCTGCGGTTTCGCGGGCTGTCAGTTTAAACATGGTTGCTGCACCGGTGGCACGATTGGTAAAATCAGAGACTTCACTTGCCTTAGCCGCCATGTGGTTGGAAAGATGGTTGATAGCATCCCCTAAATCTTCAATACCTGCTTGATTAAGCTTAAAGACATTGCGTAATTTGTAAAAAATACACTTGCAAATTATGAGCGCGGTGTAAGTGAACCACCCGCCTCTATCATAATTTCCTATCAAACAATTTGCAGCATAAAGTCACCTTGGATTCTCACTGTTAAAAGAGAAATGTTTACAGACATGGCAAAAGCAAAAGAAACGGATTTTGCAACATCTACCATTCCTACTGATCTCATGAAAAAACTTGGATAAATAATCTATACAACCTATTGTGATGCAAAAATACCCCCCCTCCTGAAAATATAGCGAAACTCGCGACGAAACTTTATAGAAAACTGCAAGAGCTTGTTTAAAACAACAACGATAGCGAAAAAATCGATTTTACCTTGCCTCTTAAAATTGCATTAAAACACCAAATTGAGGCTGAAAAGCCTCCTCAACAACTACAAAAAATCCAACCTAACCATCATTTAAAATAAAAAAATGAAGGCACGCTCCCCCTTATATTAAGAATTTTTATTTATAATTTATTTTTATATTTATCTCATAATGATTGATACTATTGAACATGCAATACGTCATTATGTATTTTATTATAAATTCTATAATTATACTTTACACAAGAGTAAAAACAATCTATTCGTCTCGCAGCAGAAAACCATTCATTTGATGTCCTTCTTGTAAGCGGGGGAGGAAATGCATGGGGCTTATAAGTTAAGGAAAATATCAATGTATAAAAAATCTCTATTACTCTGTACAGCAGCGATAGCTATTACGCTGTTTGGCGTCCATTTCAACGCATATGCTGAAAATCTCGAAATTACTGAAGGGAAAGTAAAAAAAACATCCAAAAAAACTTATGAAACTATTCATGCAAAAACAGGTGGAAAAATCACTGGTGAAGAGTTAACAATAACCGGAAATAAAGACACGAACAAAGATACATATGTTATAAAAGCTGAAGACGATGACAGTGAAATTACGTTAACCGGTTCAACTATTAAAAGTAATGATAATGATTCTGATGTTCACTTAGGTATTAAGGCCCAAGGTAATGCTAAAATTAAAATGACAGGAGGAAGCATTACGGCTATTGAAAGTGGTGCTTCTTTTGAAAATAGTAGTAGTGAAAACGAGCTAACAAGTGTGGTTATAAGCGGTAAAGATGACCACTTTATTGACAAAGGAATAAGTGCTACCCACAGCAACCTCAGTTTGAAAGACACAACTGTTTCTTTAGCAAACAACGGTGTATCTGCAGAGGATAATTCGACAATAAAAGTCTCTGGCGGAGCATTTAGTGGGAAAGCGAATGGAGTATATGCTAAACAAGGAAGTTCCATTACTTTAGACGAAAAAACAACCGTCACATCATCTGAAGGCAATGGACTTCATGCAGAAGGTTCAGAAGCCAAAATCATAAAGACGGGTGGAACTGTCAGTGGAAAACAAAATGCATTATTTGCAGAAAAAGGCGGACAGATCGATGTTACAGATGTTACTCTAACAGCAAATGGTATCGGAATTGGTGCAAAAGCTGATGGTTCTAATAGCACGGTCGAATTACATAAAAATACTACGATTAAAGATGCTATTATTGGTCTTCAAGCAAATGGCGGTACCATTAAAATGACCGATGGCTCTATTACAGCGTCTATAATGGGTGCTGTTTTCTCTAACAGTATGAGTCATGAAAATGAAAACAAACTGGAAAATATAACGATATCAAGTGGACAAGATGGACGCTTTATTGACAAGGGAATAAGTGCCGAAAAAAGCTCTGTGACTTTAAACAAAGTAACCATCACGAATTCAAACACAGCTATATTGGCAAATGATAACTCCACGATAACAGTATCCGAAGGATCATTCGATGGAAAAACCAATGGAGTATATG
>NZ_JAQITC010000029.1 GCF_028618525.1 Bartonella sp. AU55XJBT
AACGTCTCAAACTTCATATCTGTATAAGCTTTGGACTCACTAACACTATTGTTGGCTATATCATTGATGTGCTCATCCGTATACTTCTTTGCATCTTCAAGGACTATCTTCATCTGCTGATCCGTATAATCATGCAACTGACCTCCATTGACGGCCTCTTTCGAACCTTTTTCAATCTTTCCATCGGCTACATTGTCTATCAATACTGGATCACTCTCATTGCCTCCAACTAACGTGATCTTATTCGTCTTATGACCTTCTTTATCTTTATCATACTTAACTGCTCCATCCGTTGAAGTCGCAATATCTTTTACTTGCTGGTCAATACTATCTACCTTACTTTCAACCTTGCTAACCCTATCATTCGTCTGCCAAAGCTGTCCTCCATTCACAACATCTTGTGAACCTTCTTCTATAAGGCCATCAGATACATTGCTAATCTTACTCGACGCACCATTATGTTTCCCATCATAAGCTCCAATCTCTTTATTCCAATTCAGACCATTCGAAGAGACATCTTTTTCAACTTCTTTTATACGATCATTGATCGTAGACATGCTTCCATTAATACCTTCAAACGCACTCGCTACATCATGATAGCTTTTGTCATCATCAGAACTACCGTCACTCTTGAAACGCGCTACCTTAAACTCTGGTGATATCCAGCCGCCATCCTTATAACCAGCGCCTCCTCCAAAATATCCCGCTAACGTATTGCTCATCGAATAAAGCTGAGAACCATTAATCGCTTCCATTGAGCCGTCTGAGAGCAAACCGGCTTTTACCCCGGACAGAGTCCGTGCTGCTCCATCAACATTTGCTAACGTAACTTCAGTACCGCTCTTTTCTCCTCCTACACTAATAACATGCGTCTTATCATCCTGCTTAACAAGGCTATCTCCCACAACTTGGTTTATCTCATTCTTAAGCTCTTGATGAAGGTTCTCAAAAGACGTACCTACTCCCGCAAAGGCTGCCGCTACATCATCATACTTTTCCTCCTCAACAGAACCTCCTTCTTTCTTAACGGTCTTAACTTTGAAACTGGGAGCTACCCATTGACCATCTTTATAACTAGCACCGCCACCAAAATAAGTCGCAAGCGTCTCATTCAAGGAATAAAGTTGCGAGCCATTCACCGCTTCTGTCGATGTTGCAGAAAGTGTTCCTGCCTTCACACCAGACAAGCTACGGGCCATACCTTCACTATTGGAAAACGTGATTTCTGTTCCGTCTTTCTCTGATCCTATCTTGATAACCCTGCTCTTGTCATCAAACTTAACAAGACTATCACTCACTACTTGGCTTATCTCATTCTTAAGCTCATTTTTAATATTCGTGAAAGAATTTCCAACTCCAGCAAACGCTTCCGCTACACTCGCATAATCCTCTTCTCCAGAACCCCCATCATCCTTGATGGTTTTAACCTTAAAGCTTGGGGCTGTCCATTGCCCTTCTTCATACTTAGCGCCACCACCAAAGGACTTAGCTATATTCGTAGCTGCTGTTTGCAGATTGTTAGATACGGTACTGACATTTTGATTGGTCGCAAAAAGCTGAGAACCATTTACCGCTTCTGTCGATGTCTCTGAAAGCTCTCCGCTCTTCACTCCTAAAAGGGTCCGCGCAGCATTATCAACATTTGCTAACGTAACTTTCGTACCGCTCTTTTCGCCTCCTACACTAATAACATGCGTCTTATCATCCTGCTTAACAAGGCTATCTCCCACAACTTGGTTTATCTCATTCTTAAGCTCTTGATGAAGATTTTCAAAAGATGTACCAATCCCTGCAAACGCTGAAACTACATCTTCATAGCTTTCCTCCTCAACTGCACCGCCTTCTTTCTTAACTGTTTTAACCTTGAAACTTGGAGCTACCCATTTGCCATCCTCATATTTAGCTCCTCCGCCAAAATAACTAGAAAGTGTATTACTCATTGAATAAAGCTGAGTTCCATTAACCGCATCACTCGATTCTTCCGAAACAACTCCTGATTTAACGCCTGTCAAAGTCCGTGGGGCATCGCCACTATTGGCAATATTAATGCTGTTACCACCTTTTTCTGCTCCTATCTTGATGACTTTGCTCTCTTTATCCTGCTTAACAAGACTGTCTCCCACAACTTGGCTAATCTCATTCTTAAGCTCTTTATGAATATTCGTGAAAGATGTACCAACACTCGCGAAGGCTTTTGCTACATCATCATAGCTCTGCTCTTCAACGGCACTGCCATCTTCTTTAACTGTCTTAACTGTGAACTTAGGAGCCGTCCATTGACCATCTGCATACTTAGCGCCACCACCTAAATAAGTCGCAACAGTCTTATTGCTATCAAAAAGCTGAGAGCCATTGACGGCATCACTCGATCCTTCCGAAAGGTGACCTTTGGCAAGAGACGTAATCCTACTGTGGCTTTTCTTATCTCCATGTTGGGCTACAAAGGCCTCTTCTTCCTTGTTCCATAACAAAGCATCTCCTTGAACCTCTTGAGTAATATTCGTGATATTTTGAGTAAGTTCGTTAAACTTATTCGTCAAATTATTATTCACATTCTTAACATTTGTATCAATTCCTGCAAACGCACTTCCAACATCTTTAAATTCTGTCGTCTCTACCTGACCATTAGTATCAACCTGAGATAATTGATAGGTTGGTCCTGTAAAGGCTCCATTGTTAAAGGAGGCTCCGCCACCTAAGAATTTTGCTATATCTCCACCAATGTTATAAATCTGACCACCAGTAACCGCATCATGCGATTTTTCAGAAATACTACCATCGGCAACATTGTGAAGAGCCGTGAGGGTTTTATCTTTACCACCTAAAGTTATACTCCCATAATCAACAGCACTATTTTCACCAGCTGTTTTATCATAATGAACAACCGCTGAATCATCAGACTGAAGATGATTAATCTGGTTGGTAATATCTTTTTTGATGTTCGTAAAAGATGTACCAACACCTTCAAAAGCATCTGCTACATTCTGATACGTCTTATCTTCTTCTTTGCCATCATCTTTAACAGTTTTTACTGTAAAAGATGGTTCACTCCATACGCCATCTTTATAACCAGCGCCACCACCTAAGTAAGTAGAAAACTTATTATTTGTCTCAAAAAGCTGAGAACCATT
>NZ_JAQITC010000003.1 GCF_028618525.1 Bartonella sp. AU55XJBT
GTAAGTTCAGCCGCAATAACTTTTCCAGCAGCAGGATTGTGACCACCGTCTAACCATAAATCAAATTTAGGAGATAATTGATCAACCAAATATCCGTGGGTAAGATGTTGCATCCGCGCGGGCCAATAGATATTTTTCAAAGCATCAATTATGACTTGTTCTGAAAGGTGAAAACCTGCTTGATAGACTGCTTCAAGAGAAGCGCCAGCATTGGCAATTTGGTAGTCTCCAATAAGATTAGGAAGGGGAAGATCCATAAGACCTTGATTGTTTTGAAAAACCATACGTCCATGTTCTTTATAGCTTTGATAATCTTGATCAAATAGAGAATAAGGTGCTTTATTTTTATCGGCAAGGGATATTAAAGTAGCAAGAGTTTCTTCATAATTTTGCTTCCCGATGACCACAGGAACCTTTGGTTTGATAATCCCCCCTTTTTGAAAGGCGATTTGAGAAATTGTGTTTCCAAGAAAGCTCTCATGATCATAATCAATGGGCATAATAAGCGATACAGCTGGTTTGTTAATGACATTGGTAGCATCAAAACGTCCTCCCAGCCCAACTTCTAAAATGACAACATCAGCTGGATGGATACGAAACAGCATAAAGGCAGCGGCTGTAAAAATTTCAAAAATAGTAATCGGCTCTTGATGATTGACTTTTATGATTTCATGGATTGTTTCAGCCAATAGGGTCTCTGTAACGAATTGACCACCTCCTTTTTGGCCTAACCGGCAGCGTTCATTCCAGTTGACGAGATGAGGTGAGCTGTACATATGAACGTTGTAGCCTGCACTTTCTAAAAGAGCACGGCAAATTGCTGAAGCAGATCCTTTGCCATTTGTTCCAGCAATGTGAATAACAGGGCCAAGTTTTAAATGTGGATTGCCAAGACGTTCTAAAAGTCGGACAATACGCTCTAAAGAAAGATCAAATTTTTTCGGATAATTCTTGAGTAAATCATCCACCACCCTTTGTACTTGATTTTGTTGCATAAATTTAAGCTGCTTTTGTTTTAGAAAGCGACATTTCAGGATCTGTTGGAGATGGGGTGGAAGGGTTAACAACAACAGGATGTTTCATCATTAAGCGTAAAAGACGTGCAATGGTTGTTTTCATTTCTAAACGCGATACAACCATATCAACCATACCATGTTCGAGAAGATATTCACTACTTTGAAAACCTTCTGGTAGGGTTTCGCGTATCGTTTGTTGAATCACACGTGGACCAGCAAAACCAATCATAGCGCCAGGTTCGGCAATGTGAATATCACCAAGCATGGCGTAAGAAGCAGTAACACCACCGGTGGTTGGATTGGTCAGAACAACAATATACGGAAGTTTTGCTTCTTTCAGCATTTCAATCGCTACGGTTGTACGGGGCATTTGCATCAATGAGAGTGTTCCTTCTTGCATGCGTGCACCACCAGAAGCAGCAAAAAGAACCAAAGGACACCTTTCAGCAATGGCAGTATCAAAAGCTTTGATAATAGCTTCTCCTGAAGCCATACCGAGGGATCCACCCATAAAAGCGAAATCTTGAACGGTTGCAATAATGGGTAAGCCTTCAATCGTACCACGTGCACTTAAAATATTGTCATCAACGCCAAGTTTAGAACGATAATCTTTTAACCGGTCAATATAGCGTTTTTCATCGCGAAACTTTAAAGGATCTGTTACAACTTTTGGATTTTCAAGAGCTGTATAGACACCATCATCAAAAAAATGCATGAGACGATTTTTGGCACTGATACGCATATGATAGCCAGAATTGGGAGCCACAAATTGATTGGCTTCCAAATCTTTATGGAAAATCATTTCACCACTGGTAGGATCTTTAATCCATAGATTTTCTGGAATTTCACGGCGTCCTAATATAGAGTTAATTTTAGGACGAACATAATTTGTAATCCAGTTCATCTTTATAGCCTTCCTTTAAATATTATACATCTTTTACATGAATTGAAAGAATATAGAACTTAAGCAGTTACATCTGCTTTTCCGGTGAAACAAACGAGTCTATTTAATACTTTTATCACTGTACGTATAGTTTGTTTTTTAATTTTTCCAATATCATAACAATCATATACATGAAGAGTATTCCCTATAACAAATTTCTCATAAGTTTTAATAACTTACATGTTTTTATTCTTTGACTTTTGGATTAAAATTCACTCCTTGCGCGATGGTTAACAAATGCCTTATTTTTTAATAAAAATGAACATCCAATTAATCATTCATATCAACAGTCTTGAAGAAAAGAAACCTTATAATATAAGAAGTTAACAGGGTTAGAATAATCCATTGAAAATAGTGGACATGACAACGTCATGTTAGCGAAACGCTAACACCAGAGCAAGATTTTTTTCAAATGGTTTTCTTAAAGAGCAGGCATTTCACATAAAATAAAGCACCCCCAAAAATATCATTTTTATTGTGTATTCACGCGTTGGTAGGTTTAAAAGTCTCACATATTCCAAAAATTCATCTCATGATGGTGCCCATGAAGAGTATACCATTCCCTCCATGAAAGGCATAAAATTCATGATGCTCCCCTATTTTTACTGAAATAGAAGGTACAAACCAATATCTTCATAAGCTTGGCAGTTTCCAATGTCACAATAATTCTTGCTTTGAGAGGGGGGATGGAGAGGTCTTTTATGCCTTTTGAAAAGTGCTTTTATCCACGCATTGCCTCCGTTTATAACATTTCAACAAACGATTATAATTGATTCAATATGAATAGGATTAAAATAAGAAAGCTTTATAATATTTAAGTTTTTTACGTATGTCATAAAAAGACTATCATTATAAATCAATATGTTGACTTTAAAAAGGTTAGCATAAAATTTTATAGTATGTTTCCTTTGGCTGGTAAGTTTTGTGAAGTTTAAAGAATATTATTTTTGAGTGATGCGTGCCATGGTTTTTTGGGAAAGCATTTTGTGTAAATGTGTCATAAAAGCAGCTGCAAAAAGTGGTGTAGCTAAATTAAGAATGGGAATCGAAACAAAAACCGCGATCAATAATCCAGCACCAAAAACCGTTGTATAATGAGTATGTAAAAAAGCACGCGCATCTTGCTCTGTTCGAAAACGATAAGCAGCAAACAAGAAATATTCGTGCCCAAGCAAATAACCATTAATAATATAAAAAGCAATGAAATTAACACCTGGTATGAAGAATAAAATAAAAGCAATTCCATTACCAAGAAGGCTTAAAATAACAAATTTAAAGGAGAGGATAAGAGAACGCCCAAATGGCATCGCTTGTCCAATAGGTTCATTTGGATAATCTTCCTTTTCAATGATTTCAGCAGCAGCGTCAATGAAAAAACTACCAATCATGGCTGTTATAGGGGCAATCAAAAAAGCCAACAAAAGAGCCAAACCAAGATTAAAGATGATAAGCATGCTAAATCCCAACCATCCTGCCCAACTCGGGAGTCCAGGAAGAAACTGAGAAACCCAAGGCCAAAAGTAAGACACAAAAAGTTGGTGCACACATAACCATAAAATGGCGAGAACAAAAAAAGTAATCCCCAATGCTTTTAGGATCATAATGCTATATTGCGAAGTCAGCAAACGTTGTAAAGCACGATAGGCAGCAGTAAAAATCATAGATTAATAAATTAAGGAAAGAAGCAAAAAAACAAGAAACACATTTAAAGAATATATTGTATTTCTTGAATTACAAGATCTATTTTCAATAACACTAAAGAAATACATCGATGTTTTTTTTGCAAAAAAGAGAGTTTTTCGTTTTTATATCAACGTATTTAAAAAGTTATTATTTGAAATGAGGTGCTTTTTTCTCATGAGGTGTAGGCATTTGGAGGGCAAAAAATGATACGATCATGTTTGCTAATTTTTGCGCTACGTTTTGTTTACGCATAGGGGGCCATTGTTCAACATTTTCTTTACTCACAAGATAAACTTGATTTGTATCAGCACCCATAACACTTGTACCATCTTGTTGAAGAGAAATATCATTAGCAAGAATGAAATCAGCGCCTTTTTCGATGCATTTTTTTTGCGCATTGGTAATGATATCACAAGTTTCAGCAGCAAAACCAATAACCAAGGAAGGGCGGTTTGGAGCATGTCCAATTGTTGCTAAAATATCGGGATTTTCAACCATATGGAGGGGTGGTGGTGTTTTATGAGCATTCTTTTTAATTTTGTGTAAATATTGCGTTTGACTGCGCCAGTCACAAACTGCGGCAACAAAGATAGCACCATCCGCAGGCAATGATTCTTGAACAGCTTGTAACATTTGTTGTGCTGTTTCAACGTGAATAGTTTTTACTTTTTGCGGATCTGCAAGATTAACGGGTCCACAAATAAGTGTTACTTTTGCTCCCAAATGCGCAAGAGCGGTTGCAATGGCATGACCTTGTTTACCCGAAGACCGATTAGCAAGATAACGCACTGGATCAATGGATTCATGGGTAGGACCAGAGGTAACGATGAAATGGCGACCAGAGAGAGGTTTTTCATGTACATCTAAAAGAGCCTCTATGGCAGAGACAATGGTTAAAGGTTCGCTCATGCGTCCATAGCCTGTTTCGTCACGTTCAGCCATATTTCCGATTTCTGGTCCGATAATATGAACGCCATCTGCGCGCAATTGTGCAACATTGCGAATAGTTGCTGGATGCGCCCACATGGCTGGATTCATAGCGGGGGCAATTAAGAGTGGACAGCGTGCTGCTAAAAGGACGCAATCGGCGAGATCATCTCCTATACCATGGGCTATTTTTGCAATGCGATTGGCTGTAGCAGGGGCTAAAATGATAAGGTCAGCATCACGAGCTAGTCGGATATGTCCGATATCATGTTCTTCTTCGCGTGAAAATAAATCAGTATATACCCTACCACCCCTTAAAACTTCAGCGGCTAAAGGCGTAATAAATTTTTGCGCTGCTTTTGTCATTATGACATTTAAGTGTGCTCCACGTTCTTTTAAACGACGAATAAGATCAAGCGCTTTATAGGCCGCAATACTTCCACCAATAATAAGAAGGAGTGATTTCGATTGCAATGATTGCACCTCAATGGCACTTGCATGAGAGAGGGGCGTGGTAAGAGCGGTAGGATTACTTAGAAGACGGCGTGCTTCTTCTTCCATAGAAATGCCATTTTGCGCGGCGCGTATGCGCAAAGCTTCTTTAATTTCAGGAGAGAGGTTACGAATAGTAATGCTGGCCATAAAATACCTCCAAGAAACAAAATGATTTCAATGATTTCATTGTTGATATTTTTAGCACATTAAGGAGATTAGAAAAGATGAAAAAAGTAAAAAGTGAAAAAAACGCAACAAAGTGCAATGATAAATAAGCTATAACGACCATAACGATTTCTACGACTTTGTTCGATAGAAAGTTGTTTCAGAGTAGTAGGAGAAAGATTAAAACCTGTTTTTCTCATTTGATTGAAATCTTCTTCTATACGCTGGAAATTTTGTATCAATTGTGGTGTTTTGCGTGCCAGCGAAAGAAGAGCTTGCACTCCTTCACTAAAGTCTTTTGCAACACCTACGGGCCCTAAATTTTTACTAATCCATTCTCTGACAACGGGTTCAGAAGCTTTCCACATGTTAAAACTGGGGTCTAATGTGCGAGCAACACCCTCCACGACAACCATTGTTTTTTGCAGTAAGAGAAGTTCGGGTCGCGTTTGCATGTCAAACAATTCAGTGACTTCAAACAACAATGTGAGCAACTTAGCCATGGAAATGCTTTGTGCTGATTGTCCGTGAATTGGTTCACCAATCGCGCGATTGGCTTGCGCAAAGCTTTCAATATTATGGTGTGAAGGGACATAGCCTGCTTCAAAGTGAGCGCGGGCTACCCGATGGTAATCGCGTGTAATAAAGCCATAAAGAATTTCAGCAAGGAAATGTTTTTCTTTTTTCCCAAGCCTTCCTGTAATTCCCAGATCAACAGCAACAATACATCCATCTGAGTCTACAAATAAATTACCAGGATGCATATCGGCATGAAAAAAACCATCACGTAATGTGTGGCGTAGAAAAGATTGAATAAGCGTAATGGCAAGCGCCTGTAGATCAAAACCTGCTTCTTTAAGCTTGGAAATTTCGGATATTCTTATACCATCAATCCATTCCATGGTGAGAACATTACGCCCTGTCCGTTCCCAATCAATTTTTGGCACTCGGAAACCGGTATCCTGTTGAATATTTTCAGCCATTTCAGATATGGCGGCTGCTTCTAAGCGTAGATCCATTTCAAGGCGTGTTGTTTGTGCTAAAGTATCCACCACACGAACAGGGCGCAGCCTTCGGGAGGCAGGGATATAATGCTCTTGTAAATGCGCAATGAGATAAAAACCTCTAAGATCTTTAGAAAAACGCGCTCGAATATTAGGACGGATAACTTTTACGGCACATTTTTTCTTATGACCGGTTTCATCATTATATTCAGCAGGATGAACCTGAGCGATAGAAGCAGCGGCAATGGGGGGATAAAAATTGATGAATAAATCATCAATAGAGCGACCAAGCGAACTTTCAATTTGAGCAATAGCGGCGGTACAAGAAAATGTTTCAACACGATCTTGGAGTTGTGACAAATCGTCTGCAATATTCCGTCCGACAATATCAGGTCTTGTGGCAAGAAATTGACCAAGTTTTATGTAAGAGGGTCCAAGCTTATTGATAGCATATGAAATATTTTCAGATCGCTGTTTCTTTTTTGTTTTGCGTCGTGCTAATGCACGCGCTATACGATGACATAACGCTGGAAATCCTTGAAGATCATCATGAGGAAGAGCACTTAAAACACCTTCACGTGCTAAAACCCATCCTGCACGCATCAATTGAAAGTAAGGAGAAATTTGCACCATTTTTAAAGTTTCCAACCTGAATGCAGTGCTGCAATCGCACCGGTGAGATTGCGGTACGATACGCGTGAAAATCCCGCTTGCTTGATCATATGGGCAAAATCATCTTGTTTAGGAAATTTGCGAATAGACTCAACCAAATAACGATAAGCATCGCCATCATTTGCAATAAATTGACCCAGCTTAGGGATAGCATAGAAAGACCAAAGATCATAAATTTTATCGAGCCAAGGCATCTCGACATTTGAAAATTCTAGACATAAGAAACGTCCACCGGGCTTTAAAACACGAAAAGCTTCTCTAAGAGCTTGATCAATATGAGGAACATTGCGAATTCCAAAAGCAATTGTGTAAGCGTCAAAGCTTTGATCTTCAAAAGGGAGATGTTCTGCATTGGCTTCAACAAAATCAATCAGAGGAGTAAGACCATTTTTTTGTGCGCGTTGTTTGCCAATGTTGAGCATAGAGCCATTAATATCAAGAACCGTAGCATGGGCTTTTTGGCGTGAAGCATTAAGGATGCGAAAAGCAATATCACCTGTACCACCAGCGACATCAAGAACTTTCCAGTGAGAAAGTGCTGGTGGAGAAAGCCATGCAACCATAGAATTTTTCCACACACGGTGTAGCCCTAAGGATAAGATATCATTCATCTTGTCATAATTTTCAGCAACAGAATGAAACACGCCATCCACCATGGATTGTTTTTGTGTTTCATCAACTCTTGTGAAACCAAAGGAGTGTTCCATACCCCCTTTGACGCCTACACGTTCTGTTTCAGTTGCCATATCTATGACCTTTCTTATTTTTCTTTTATCGTAAATGAAAGAGAGAGGTAATGTTCAAATACGAAAAAACAACGTGTAAAACTACGACGTTTATACAGCCAAAAACAGAAGAGTACCTTTAGATGTCAAGATTAGCAACGCTTAAGGCATTGTCTTGAATAAAAATACGTCTAGGTTCAACTTCATCACCCATGAGACGAGAAAAGAGTGAATCTGCATCGGTTGCATCATTAATTTTTACTTGTAAAAGAGAACGCGCATTGGGATCAAGGGTTGTTTCCCAAAGCTGTTCAGCATTCATTTCTCCAAGACCTTTATAGCGTTGAAGAGTAATACCCTTTTTACCGTTTATAAAAATGCTCTCTAAAAGGCTCATAGGTCCAAAAATACGCTCTGTTTTATCTTTGCGTCGTAAAAGAAGAGGAGGATGATATAGGTCGCTAAAATTTTGGGAAATGCGATCAATTTGACGTGCATCTGTTGAGTTTATAAGTCCCATATCAAGCGTGATAACATCTTTAACACCACGCAAAACACGCTCAAAACATAAACTCCTATTTTCTGTATATTGCCCACTCCATCCCTGTTCCATATCATCAGCAATCAGATTAAGACGCTGCGCGACGGCATCTGCTATTTTTTGTGCTTTTTCTTGTGTTGCAAAGGCTTCAGGGTTAAAAGCTCCAACAATGGCTGCTTGCTCAACAACATTGCGGTCATAACGGGTATGAAGGCCATTTAAAAGTTGACGGAATATACGGGCATCTTTAGCGATTTGATATAAATCAGCCCCTGCACGAACTTCTCCGGTTGAAAGCTCGAGAGTTGTTTCTTCTAGTCCCGTGTCGATCAAGAATTCTTCAAAGGCTGCTTCATTTTTAATATATTGAGAAGATTTTCCACGCGATACTTTATAAAGAGGTGGTTGCGCAATATAAAGATGTCCCCGTTCAATCAACTCGGGCATTTGTCTAAAAAAGAAAGTGAGCAGCAGAGTACGGATATGGGCTCCATCAACATCCGCATCTGTCATGATAATAATCTTATGATACCGTAATTTATCGGGTGAAAATTCATCTTTACCAATAGATGTTCCAAGAGCTGTAATAAGGGTTCCGATCATATCAGATGAGAGCATACGGTCGAAGCGGGCTCGTTCAACATTGAGGATTTTACCGCGGAGAGGTAAAATTGCCTGATTTTGACGTGAACGCCCACTTTTTGCTGATCCACCTGCTGAATCTCCTTCGACAATAAAGATTTCTGATTTTGCAGGATCACGCTCTTGGCAATCAGCAAGTTTTCCCGGCAGAGAAGTGATATCAAGCGCTCCTTTTCGCCTTGTGAGTTCACGTGCTTTACGTGCTGCTTCACGTGCTGTTGCAGCTTCCACCACTTTACTAATGAGAAGCTTTGCTTCATTAGGATGTTCTTCCAGCCATATTGAAAGACCTTCGTTGACCAAATTTTCAACAATAGGGCGCACTTCAGAAGAAACCAATTTATCCTTTGTTTGTGAAGAAAATTTAGGATCAGGAACTTTGACGGAAAGAATAGCTGTTAGTCCTTCACGGCAATCATCACCGGTTAAATTCACTTTTTCTTTTTTGGCAATCCCTGAAGATTCAGCATAACCATTAATTTGGCGTGTAAGAGCACTTCTAAAACCGATTAAATGCGTTCCACCATCCCGTTGAGGAATATTATTGGTAAAACACAAGACCTTTTCATGATAGGAATCATTCCACCATAGGGCAACATCAACGCTCATACCATCCTTTTCACTTGCAATGTAAATAGGATTATCAAGCAGGGCTTTTTTTGATTGGTCAATATATTTGACAAATTCTGTTAAGCCACCTTCATAATGCAATTCAACGGATTGAATATCAGCATGACGCTCGTCAACAAGAAGAATATAGACTCCAGAATTTAGAAAGGCCAATTCCCGTAAACGACGCTCCAATGTTTCAAAATCAAACTCAACCATAGTAAAGGTTTCAGAGCTTGGTAAAAATCTGATCTCTGTTCCAGTTTCTGTATTGCAATCACCAACAATTTTGAGTGGAGAATCAGCAACTCCATGTGTAAACGACATTTCATGAATTTTGCCGTTACGCTTGATTTTCATCCGCAACCAAACGGACAGAGCATTCACAACAGAAACACCAACACCGTGCAATCCACCTGAAACTTTATAAGAGTTTTGATCAAATTTTCCACCGGCATGAAGCTGTGTCATAATAACTTCAGCGGCAGAAATACCTTCTGTTGGATGGATATCCGTTGGAATTCCACGTCCATTATCACGAACGGAACAAGAACCATCCGCATGGAGAGTAACATTTACAAGAGTTGCATGACCAGCTAACGCTTCATCGATAGCGTTGTCTACAACTTCATAGACCATATGATGTAACCCTGATCCATCATCAGTATCACCGATATACATACCAGGACGTTTGCGTACAGCATCAAGACCTTTGAGAACTTTGATAGAGGCGGCGCCATATTCATCGCCTTGTGTCGGTGAGGTTATTTCATCACTCATAAGTTAATCCATTCCTGTGTTCAATTTACAATATTTTATCTGCTTTTTTAAAGCTTAATGTTCTGATCAGTTATTTATGGAATAACCACATTAAACATTTACCGTATATCAGCTCTAGATTCAATATCTGTCGATATATAATGGAGAGAATGATGAAACGATATTACACTATTATACAGTAAAACAACGTTATTTAGGCCAGTCATATAAGATAACTAAGCGCTTCTTTGATATATTTAAGTATTTTTACAGTGCGTGGTGAATATTTAACGCAGGGTTTATCTGTCTAGCCTTTCGTTAAGTGAGTAGTATGAATGGAAAGACAAAAGAACTTAAAAACGTAATTTATCGAGAGAAGCTGAGTTTGAAGAGTACAAAGTCAAATACCTTGATAATTCTATAAGGTTAATTTCTTTTTATATACTTGTTTGAGAATATTTGAGATCAAAAGTTTAAGCATTTTCAACGGATTTCAAAAAATATACGAAAACGGTTAAAGTTTTTCACAGTTAAAAAAAGAGCAAGAATTTTATTGATGAAACGGAAGATATTTTGGTGAAGTGCGTTAGATAATAATGAAGCGGCGTTGCATATTATCTTTGAAAAATGGGGAAGAGAGTTTGAAAATAAGAAAGCCTATACATGTAAAACAGCTTCAATGGCGTTTACGGTATTTTTTACGCCATAATTTATACATTCTTTTTATTCGTATTTTATTTGTAGCAGGGGGATTTTTATTTTTCTCTTACGCAGAAGCTGAAATAGCTGGAAGATTGCCTTCTTTTTTTGATTCGCATGAACATTTTGTACAACCTGATACCAAGGATATCATGCGTTTGCGTTTTGTAACAACTTTTGATTTTCCTCCTTTTAATTTTCTTGATAAAACAGGGCATCTTGCAGGTTATAATATCGATTTGTTGCGTGCTCTTTGCTCAAAATTAAAATTAGAGAAACTTTGTGAAGTAGAAGTGGTTCCTTGGAAAGAGCTTGTCGAGCATGTCAAAAATGGTGGTGCAGAAGTCATTATTGCAGGTTTAAAAGAAACAAGTCAAACCCAACAAGATCTTGTTTTTACAAAGTCATATTTGCGCTTTCCAGCACGATTTGTTGCTTCTCGACAGTTAAATCTTGAGGAAACAATAAGCGATCAATTGGTCCATTTAACCAGTGGTGTTTTGTCTAAAAGTATTCACGAAAAGCTTTTTCATGATTATTTTCCTAAAGCAAAATGGCAAGGATTTAAAGAGAGGGAAGAGCTCTATAAAGCCTTACAAGAACATAAAATTGACCTTATTTTTGATGATGGATTTTCTTTATCGTTATGGTTCAAAAATCAAAAATCTATTGATTGCTACCATTTTGTTGGGGGAGCATATATGGCTCCACAGTTATTGGGTCAAGGAATGCAGCTTGCTGTTGCAAAAAAGAACGAAAAATTGATTGAGATCCTCAATTATGCTCTAAAATCTTTAGAAGAGGATGGTAAACTGACAGAGCTTTATTTACGTTATTTTCCAATAAGTTTTTACTGATGAACAGTTTTTTAGTTAAGAGCTGTTAATCTTTCCGTACCGAGTCGATAGGAGATAGCTTCTGCGAGATGATGGCGCGAAAGATTATCGGATTCATCAAGATCAGCAATCGTACGCGCAACTTTGAGAATGCGATGATAAGCACGGGCAGAAAGATGCATTTTTTCACTCACCTCTCGTAAGAGTGTGGCGGCATTTTTATCAGGAATGGCAATTTGTTCTATGATTTTGGCAGGGCAATCGCCATTGGTTCGGATATGATCCAACCCTAGTATTGAAAAACGTTTGGCTTGAATGGTACGACACCGTGCGACGCGTTTTGCAACATCGCAGCTTTTTTCTGATTGCTCTGGTTGCATAAGGTCCATCGCTGTCAAAGCAGGAACATCAATCCGTAAATCAATTCGATCGAGAAGCGGACCAGAAATACGGGATTGATAATCGATTTGACAGCGTATTCCTTTAGCACAAACATGGCCTTTTTCACCTGCCATACCACATCGGCAAGGATTCATTGCGGCAATGAGTTGGAAGCGAGCAGGATAGCTGATATGATGATTGGCCCTAGCGATAACCGCTTCTCCACTTTCTAAAGGTTGACGAAGGGAATCAAGAACTTGCGGAGAAAATTCAGGTAATTCATCAAGAAATAACACACCGTTATGAGCAAGAGAGATTTCTCCCGGTCGTCCTTTAAGCCCTCCACCAATCATTGCGGCCATGGAAGCAGAATGATGTGGGGAACGAAAGGGGCAATGAAGTGAAATGGTATTATGAATCGTTTCTCCTGTAATAGATGCAATCAGACAGACATCTAAAAGCTCACGACTATCAAGAGGGGGTAAAATAGAAGGTAAGCGTTGCGCTAACATAGATTTTCCAGCACCAGGAGGACCGACAAACAAAAGGTTATGGCGTCCAGCAGCACAAACTTCTAAGGCACGTTTTGCTGTTTTCTGTCCTTTGATTTCGCAAAGATCTGGAAGTTCAGTTTCGATTGTATATTGGCGCGGTTGTGGACGTTTTTGAATTTGGGTTCCTTTAAAATGATTGACTATCGTGAGAAGAGTTTCTGGGGCAAGAATATTTATTTCTGCATTTGCCCATGCTGCTTCAGGTCCACATTGAAAGGGACAAATCAGTCCTTTATCGAGAGATACAGCTGTCATGGCAGCTGGTAAAACCCCGTTGACGGAAGTCAGTGAACCATCCAGTGACAATTCACCTAAAATGACATAATCTTGCGCTACTTCGGGAGGGAGGATTCCCATAGCAAGCATTAAGCCTACGGCAATTGGCAAATCATAATGTGAGCCCTCTTTAGGCAAATCAGCTGGTGCAAGATTAATCGTAATTCGTTTGGTTGGCATAGAAAGCCCACAAGCATGGAGGGCTGCTTGCACACGTTCACGGCTTTCTGCAACGGCCTTATCGGCTAACCCAACAATAGCCATTCCTATTTTACCGGATGAAATCATAACCTGTACATCAACAGGAACTGCTTCTAGACCGCGAAAAGCAACAGTTGTAATACGTGCGATCATTTATCTTCCCCCTTCAGACTTGGGAGAGACAATCATATCTACGCATAAAAATCAAGCAGCATCTCTATGGTTTTTTGAATGGAGAGATCTATATACGTACGCAGGTTTTCGTGGCGTTCTCATGGTAAGTTATTTGTACAAATTTAACCATGATAATATGGAGCGCAATAAAACACTTATAATAAGCTAAATGAATATGTTAAGAAAAAGGAATAAGGCTGTTTGTGTGATACAACAGAGCAGAATGTTGTTAAGATATGAGGGGAGGATGACGTTATGTATCGCAGAGTGTTATTTGATGTGATAAAACGTATAAAGCATGCAAAGTAGTCATATTTACCTTTCTTATTTTATATTATTTAAAGTGTAGTAAATGCAAGTGTATTAAAGGTATCTGATTTATGGTATCCAAAACAAGAATTTTGTTAAAATCAGGAACTGTACGCTGTGTATTTATAGGCTTGTGTTTCGTTTTTGCTTTTCCACAGCCGCTTGCTGCATTTGATTTTTTCGGCATCCCTCTTTTTGGTCAAAAGAAAAAAAATTCTTCTTCACAGTATGTCAAAAGTACAGAGAGATTTTATAAAGTTGATATTGTTACACCACCAGGGGCGCCACTGGAAGGTATAAAAATAGTTAAATCTGTCTCTTCTCTTTTTGCAGATAAAGAGAAAGCATCTGCGAGTTCTTCTGGTTTGTTAGCCAAAGCGCGTTCAGATTATCGGGCTATTCTTTCTGCTCTTTATGCTGATGGGCGCTACGGGGGTATTATTAGTATTAAAATTAATGGTTTAGAAGCCGCTGATTTAAGTCCGTTAACGCAACTTCCAGCACAATCCAATATCGTTATTACGATTAATGCTGGACCACAATATGTTTTTAGTATTGCAGATATTGATAAAGTA
The DNA here is from genome assembly GCF_028618525.1 of Bartonella sp. AU55XJBT. Next base: position 14,187 of record NZ_JAQITC010000003.1, read on the forward strand.
GCGCCTCCTGAAAAGCGTAAAGCGCATAAAATGCCCACAATTGAAGAATTGGGCTATAAAGTTGGCGCTATTGCCAAATCTGACATCATTTTGAAAGCAGAAAAATGGGCAGTAGAAGGATGGCGTCAACAAGGTTATGCGAAAGCTAAAATTATAAAAAGTGAGATCGTGGCTGATCATGCTGCGTTGCATATTGAAGGAAGGATTGTTGTTGATCCTGGACAAAAGGCTCATTATGGTCCTTTAAGTGTCCGTAATATAAGTAAGAAACCACGTGTCGATTCAGCTTATATCGCATGGATGACCGGATTGAAACCCGGTCAGAAATACGATTCCGATGCGTTAGCTAAGGCAAATGAACGTCTTGCACGCCTTGGTGTTTTTCGTGCGATCAATATCTGTGAGGCTGATACCATTAACCCAGATGGCAGTTTACCGCTTATGCTTATTGTACAAGAACGTAAACCGCGTCGTTTTGGTGTAGGGGGTAGTTATTCAACATTAGATGGTGCTGGTTTTGAAGCTTATTGGATGCATAACAATCTTTTTGGTCATGCAGAAGTCCTTAAAATTGAAACAAAAATAAGTGGTGTTGGCAGCAACAAAAAACGATCATATAATTTTAAAAATTTTGATTATCTTTTCGGTGGTACGTTTATAAAGCCGGGTGTCCTCACACCTGATACAGATCTCAGGTCAGAATTAAAAATACAGCAAGATGTTCTGGAAAATTATACAACGAAAGCTATCAAAGGGAAATTAGGTATTACGCATATTTTCAATAGTAATCTATCGGGACAGGCTGCTATAGAAGTTTCAAATGGTTACTCACGTGATATTTATTTTGGAAACCGTAATTTTACAACAATTAGTTTTCCTACTGGTTTGATTTATGATAGTCGTAATAATAAGTTTAATGCAACAAAAGGTCTATATGGTGAAGTTCTCATTGAGCCCTTTTATGAGATGCGTTTTAGCAATTTTGTTGCAAAAGTAACGGCAGAAGGCCGTTCTTATTGGGCATTGGATGAAGGGGATCGTTTTGTTTTTGCTGCGCGGGCAAAGCTTGGTACAATTCTTGGAAATAATACAGCACAAGTTCCTGCAGATACGCTCTTTTTTGCTGGTGGTGGGGGCTCTGTTCGTGGTTATGCTTATCGTAATATTGGTATCAAAACAGAAAATGATGCGATTGTTGGCGGACGGGCGCTTATTGAGGGATCGGCAGAATTGCGTGTTTCTTTAAATGATAAAATAGGATTTGTCAGTTTTCTTGATGGAGGTCTCGTAGGGGAAAAGGCGAATTTTGATTTTTCTAAAAAAATTAAATGGGGAGCCGGTATAGGAGGTCGTTATATGACAGGTCTTGGTCCTTTACGCGTTGATTTAGCCTTTCCTTTAAAAAGAGAGCAGGGTGACCCTCGCATTGGTTTTTATGTGGGTATAGGACAAGCATTTTAATGAAAAAAAGTGTATGTTTATTAGCTTTCTTCTTTGGATTTGTATTTTTTTTGGTTGGTGGTTTTGTTTTTGCGCAAAGAGAAGACCGTCTTGCTTCTAACGAAGAGATAGCAGACAATCGTTCATGGTTTATTTCTTTAATTGAAAGCAAGCTTTCAGCACCTAATCGTCAAGTTCGCTTACACAATATGCAAGGAGCGCTGTCTTCTCAAACATCAATTGATGCTATTACTGTCAGTGATAAAAAGGGGATTTGGCTTAAAATTACCAATGCCAAAATGGATTGGAATCGTCTAGCTTTGCTAAAAGGTCGGATGGATATTAATCAGCTTTCGGCAGAACAGGTTACGTTTTTGCGCAAACCACAAGGCAATTCTTCTCTTATTTCTTCTCTTGAGACGGGTAGGTTTTCTTTACCAAAATTGCCGCTTGCTCTTTCGATCAATAGGCTCACAGTTCAACATGTGACGTTTGAACAGAATCTTTTTGGTTTTTTTGCTGATATGTCCTTAGAAGGCAACGTCACTTTGGCGAGTGGTCATTTTGATGTTGATATGGTGGCGCATCGTTTAGATGCACCAGGGTCTTTTTCCGTTCTTACCAAGATATCAGAGAACAATCGTACAGCTCAAATTGATATCTCTGCTGATGAACCGCAAAATGGCATTTTGGCGAATGTTTTTAACATGGAAAAACGCCCAGCATTGAATCTCGCGATTAAAGGTGATGGTACTTTTGATGATTTGGTTATCAAACTTTCTTTAGAATCCGATCATCATTCTATTTTAGATGGTCATGTTATTCTTGCAAGTGTCTCAGAAGGACACAGTTTTTCTACGAAGCTAGAGGGTAGATTGGATCCTTTAATACCTTCTCAATATCGTCATCTCTTCGCATCTGATATAATATTAAAAGCAGAGGCAAGAAGGACAAGAGAGGGGGTGACCCACCTTGATCAGATGGTTTTTCAGGGCAAAGCAATGAATGTTATCGCCAATGCTGAAATAACAGCCGATGGATTTTTGCGGCAGCTTTTTATTGATGGTAAAATGGCTTTTGATAACGAAAAGGAGTCTGTTCATTTGCCTATATCAGAGGCGCCAAAACCTGCGAATACTCTTGCTTTGAACATTGACTATGGTCGCGAAGGACAACAATCTTGGAATGGGCGGTTGGTTGTCCATCATTTTAGCAATAAAAATATTTATATTCGCGATGCGGTTTTTGATATGGGGGGAGTAAGCGAAAATCTTGATAATGCGGCTTCTCGTCATGTTGGTGTTCAGGTTAATGGAACGCTTCAAGGGGTTAAAAAGATTAAGGGAGGGGTCGTAGAAGATTTAAGCCAAGCGGTTCATATGTATTTAGATACGGATATTGTTTCGAATAAACCAATTTTGATTCATGATCTTAGTGTTACGGCTCAGGGTTTTTCTTCTTGGTTAAAAGGGACAATGGAGAATTTTATTTTTAAAGGCGATCTTGGGTTAAAAGCCCAAACACTAGCTCCTTTGGAAGTATTCAGTAAACAACCCCTCTCTGGTAGTGCAGATATTAAAGCCAAAGGAACAATTGGTTTATTGAGTGGCATTTTTGATCTGAAATTATCAGGAATGGCTGATAATATGAAAATAGGCGTGCAGCCTTTTAATCGTTTATTCAAAGGAAATATCACTCTTTCAGGTGGTATTGCTCACAATACGATGGGCTTCATTTTACGTCATTTGAATTTGAAAAATCAATATACAAACATAAAAGCGAATGGTTATTTTTCGGATGAAAGCGCTAAAATGGATTTATCTGCTCAAATATCTGATCTCGCCAAATTAGATTCAAAGATAAGTGGTGCTCTTACGATTCAAGGAACAGCAAGAGGGCGCAATAGCCATATAAAGCTCAATACAAGTGCTCATATTGCTGAAGCGTTCGTTATGGGGAAGAAACTTCAAAACACAACACTTAACATAAAGGCACTTGTAGATAATACAGCACCCGTTACTTCTTTAACGGGGGGGGTAAAGGGTGAAGGAGTTTTTGCTCATAAACCTCTACATTTATCTGCTTCTTTTAAAGATTCTCATAAAATTCGAAAACTTGAAAATATTGATATTAAAGGAGGAAGTGCAAAAATAACGGGTGATCTTTCTCAACAACTTGGAGGTTTTTTGAAAGGAGCGCTGCATATTGATGCCGATGATATTTCAGTGCTTTCAGCGTTATTTTTACAGGATGGTAGTGGAAAAGTAAAAGGAGATTTTATTTTTGATGAACAAAATGGTAGGCAAAAAGCCCATGTAAAGGCACTTGTTAATCATTTGAATTTTGCCAAGAATAAAATAAAAAAACTGGCAATAGATGCCGACATATTCGATCCTTTTGGTACGACACAGTTTGAAGGCGTTATCAATGCAGAGCATATCCAAACTCCTTTGATAATGATCAATCGTTTAAATGCTCACGCCAATAGAAATAATGAACAGACGGTTTTTACTGTTCAAGCGATGGTGCATGATGCTCTTAATGCTCAGCTTTCTGGTCGTGTAATGAGTTTAGAACTTCCAAAAGGCATGAAACGAGAAGTGCAAATTGAAACCGTAGACTTAAAACAACACCATTTTCATGCAACATTGCCAAAACCATCGATAATTGTTTTTGATAAAGATGGAATGACAATCAATGAATTAGGAATTGCAATAAATGGCGGTAAAATTACCCTTGCGGGGAATATTCAAGATACCCTGAATTTGCAACTTACCGTGGATTCTCTCCCTGCTACTTTAGCCAATCTGTGGAAATCCGATCTTGGAGCAGCAGGGAGTGTAACAGGAAAGGTTATGATTCGTGGTCATTTTAAAAAACCTGATATAACCTACGATATAAAAGGTGAGGAACTGACAACCATTGCTCTTCAAGATAAAAAAATTATGCCTTTTTCGCTTTCTACTACGGGGAAAATCTTAGATCAAAACCTTACTTTGAATGCAAGTTTAACAGGAGAAGGAGTACAAGCACAAGCTCAAGGGCTGGTATCTTTAGAGAAAGACCAACTTGATCTCCATATTAATTTGCAAAATTTATCTGCACGTTTGGCAAATAGCTTTATTGCAGGACAAGCGCTTGATGGGACGGTGATAGGCAAAATTGATATTGGTGGGACAATGAAGGACCCATCGGCTCATTTTGAGCTTTCTAGTCAAAGCCTAACTACTATGACGCATAAAGGACCGATGTCAATCAATATAAATACTCGTGGTTCTTATAAAAAATCGACATTGCATATTGAAAATATGATAGCAACTGGAGATAAAGGATTAGATCTTTCCATTCATGGGCCTGTTTCTCTTAATGGTTCAGAGGCAAAATTAAATGTTAAAGGGATAATGCCTCTTGATTTTGTTAATCTCTTATTAGCTAAGCGTGGTGCGTATATAACGGGTACAGCAAGAGTTGATACAGTTCTTAATGGTGCGCTATCAAAGCCGCAATTTATTGGAAATATTTCTATAGCCGATGGTAATTTTTTGGATTCAAAAACCCATGTAGGATTGAATAATATAACGCTTGAAGGCAAATTAAATGGCGATCATATTCTTATAGAAAAAGCTTCAGCTTCTTCGTCTGAGGGAGGGGGAATTTCTGCTTCAGGCCGTATTTCTAATGATCTAGAGACAGATTTGATCTTTCATCTTGATAATGCCAATTATAATGATGGTTCTATGATTCTTGCAACATTGTCAGGTGAGATGACAATGACGGGTCATTTTCTAAATGATCTTGTTATTGGTGGAGATATCATTGTTGAAAAGGCTGAAATTTTGGTTCCTGATCATTTTCAAAATGCTAAGTTTCTTGATGTCAAAAATAAGAATTTAACAAAGCCAATTCAAACAACACTTGAACGTGCTGATGTTAAGAGCACGAATAAAAGTCCTAGTGCCACAGAAGAATCATCATCTGTTGTGTTATCAAATATGCGTGTTACAGCACGCAATCAATTTTTTGTACGGGGAAAAGGGTTAGATGCCGAACTGGGAGGGCGCATTAATTTAGCAGGTCCATTAAATGATGTGCATCCAGTGGGTGAATTTAGAATGATTCGTGGACGTTTTGATATTCTTTCACAACGTCTTAATTTTGATCAAGGACAAGCGAGTTTTAGCGGTAATCTTAATCCTACGGTTTATTTTGTAACCAACAATACCAGTGGTGACATTCGCGTCACTGTAACCGTAAGTGGAACGATTGATAATCTTAATATTAATTTTTCTTCACAACCGAATTTGCCACAGGATGAGATTTTGGCGCGTTTGATTTTTAATCGCTCTCTTAATGAACTATCACCATTTCAGATTGCTCAACTTGCGGCAGCCGCCGCTGATCTTGCGGGTGGTTCTAATACATCTTTGTTGAACACTTTACGAACTAAAATTGGGCTTGATGATCTTGATGTTATTGTTAATGAAAAAGGTAATACAGGTTTACGCATTGGACGCTACATACACAATAACATTTATTTAGGCTTTGAAGCAGGATCTGATGGAACGACGAAAGGGACAATTAATTTGGACATATCGCGTCACCTCAAAGCTAAAGGTTCTGTAGGAAATGAACAAAATTCGAGTATTGGCCTCTTTTATGAAAGAGACTACTAAAGATTGAAGTTTAAAAAACAAGTTCTTTATTTTTTTTTCTCATTTCTCGGGCTGGGAAGGAAGCTTAGGCTAGAAATATACTCAAAGGAGAAGTATTTTATTGCGATGTTAAGGGAACGATCTAAAATAGTTTATTTTTTGTTTATGACAGTCTCTAAAGAGACAAAATATTCATGAAAGAGAACATATTATTTTGCTGATTTATATTTATTTTAAAAGAATATTTAAACCTTATTCTCAAGCCCATTTCATGCTGTTGACTAAAGAGTGTATTGTATGCAATATATTGATTTATAAAGTTAATTTATCTTTATTCACCTTGAATTAGAACGTTGAATGCTGTAAGCTACTCTCATTGCAAATCTTTCTCATATTAAAGCAATCTACAATAGTCAAAGGTCTTAGAATAAATCTTTTCTTTTACACTGAGTGTATCTGTAATTTACAGCACACTTTTTGTAATTGGCAGCTTATCTTGTTGTGCTATAGAAAACTGTCATTTAAGGTGGAGTGATAGTAAGGCGTATAGCGCCTTTGACCAAATGCTTTGAAAGTATGTAATCAATATTTAGGAATGGTCTTATTCGTTGAGCCTTGTATACGTGAATCACATTAGTCATTATCGGGTGGAATAAATTCAATAAGAATCTGGATTGTCTATAAATTAGATTGAGTAGGAATTTTTGTTCTTTAGACCATAAATTCTTTGCCAATTCTTAATGGAAATAATATTTTTCTTTAGTAATTCTGTTTTTGCAAATAGGGCGTTAGCTTCTATCCATTTTTTACTCTAAGCCTTAATTTAAATACCTAGAAATTAGGACGTGTGTTTTTTGAACTGGATATTATGAAGTTTTTTATAAAACCCATGTTCTTTTGCGAGTAATTCTTTCTGAGTTCCTTGTTCAATCAGTTGCCCATTTTGTATGACCACAATTTTATGAGCACGAGCAATTGTTGAAAGGCGATGAGCAATAATGATCGTTGTGCGCCCTTTGGTGAGGTGGTGAATGGCTTCATTAATTTGTGCTTCGGTATGTGAATCGAGCGCGCTTGTTGCTTCATCAAGAATGAGAATTTCACTATCATGAATCATTGCTCTAGCAATAGCGAGTCGCTGTTTTTGCCCCCCTGAAAGATTACAGCCATTATCGCCTATCTGTGTATCATAACCATTTGGCAAATTCATAATAAAGTCATGAGCATTTGCTGCTTTTGCTGCTGCAATAATTTCGTCATCACAAGCGCCATCTTTTCCAAGCCCAATATTATATTTAACGGTTCCTTGAAAGAGAAAAGTATCTTGCCCTACATAGGACATCAGGTTTCTCAGAGAACGAAATGTTGTGTAGCGGATGTCTTGATCATTAATCAATATGCGTCCTTTTGTGGGGTCATAAAGGCGCATAATAAGATTGATAAGGGTTGATTTTCCTGAGCCGGATGGTCCTACCAACGCTGTCATTTTTCCAGCTTCTATTTCTAGATTAATGTCTTTCAATACCATTTTGTTATCAGTGTATGCAAAAGAAACATTCTCGAAACAAATAGCTCCTTGCGTTTTATTCAGATCTTTAGCTTCTTTATGTTCTATAACTGTAAGGGGACGGTCGAGTATTTCAAACATCGTACGGATATTGACCAAGCCAGATTCAATTTTGACACGGACATTTGCTAGTCTTTTTGCGGGTTCATAAGCTAAAAGTAAAGCAACAATAAAGGACATAAATTCACCTTGAACACCTGCGCGTTGGGTTGCAAGGTATCCAGAAAAACAGATAATACCGGCAATGGCGACACCTGTAAGTGTTTCCATAATAGGATTGGTAATCGCTTCAAGTGTTGCAATATTGTTTGTTTGCTTTTCAACATCACAAATGGCTTTGTCCATCCTTTTTTTCATAACTTCTTCTAGTGAAAAAGCCTTGATGACTCGAATACCAACAGCCGTTTCCTGTACGATTTTGATAATTTCACCAAGTGAAAGAAGTTCTTTTTCCATAAGGCGGCGAACACGTTTTAAAGCCATTCGAACACCTAAAAAAGCCAGTGGTCCTACGATTAAAGTAATGGAGATTAACATAAAGTTTTGAATGAACATGACAAGCAACAAACCACTAACGGAGAGCAAATCACGCACAAAAGTTGTGATAATCGTATCAATGATATTACGCACAGCTGTTGCATTATGGGTTACGCGAACAAGCAGATCAGATGACGTGTTATTGTGATAAAAAGAGACACCTTGTTCCATAAGGCGCGCATAAATTTTGCGCTGTTGTTCAGCAATGATACTGTTGCCTGCTTTGCTTAAAAAGTAAGTTTGGGCAAAAGTTGCAATCCCTTTAAGAATAAAGATAAAAGCAATGAAGCTAGAAATCAAAACGATCATAGCAAAATTTTGCGCATCAACAATATAATTAACAACATCACGCATAATCCACGCACTGGTTGCAGTTGTACAGGAAATGATGATCATTGAAATAATCGCTGCACTGTACCAACGCGCATGTTTATGAAAATTTTCTCGTAAAAGGCGGATAATGAGATGTTTATCAAAAGAGGAAAGTTGTTTTTTGGCCATGAAGTGCTTCTATATTTTCTTGTTGTTTTATGCAAGATTGAAGCGCTCTTAATTAAAAAGCCCCTTAATCTTTTTTACAAAAAGAGCCTTCTTCTTTCAATGTGCGTCACTCTATTGGCATTCGCATATTGCAACAGTCTCCTCTAGACGCTTGAAAAGTTTCATAAGAGGATAATGATCTTTTTCTATGCACATCATATTCCCTATGATGCACAAGCGAGCATTTTTGTTTGATTCCAATATTAAAAAATTTGAAATGAGAGAATCCTACAATATTTATTTCTCTTATTCGAGGAGAGGAAATATAAATTATCCATTGTTAATTAATGTGTTATTCCATTCCACTCTATGTAAAATATTGCGCAAGGAATTTTTCGTGCTTTGAGCATTTTAAAATACATTATTGACATTCTATAACATTGCGTATCTGCTTTATCCTACGACATTCAGAAGATTAGATTAAAATCAAAGAAATAAAAAATTTTTAAAGGCTTTGGTGATGAACCAACAAAAAGCGATCTATCTTTAAAAGGGATAGTGGCTAAAGTTTCTGAGAATACTGACAATAGAGTTGATAATAAGGGGAAAGTTGTAATGAGCAGATGATCTCTTATTTTGAAAAGTAAGTACGGGTTTATTCTCTGGCTTATTGAATACTGTTTGGTAAAGTGTTGCTATTAAGCCTCCCATCTTTTAAGCTATGAAGGGAAAAGCGGGTGTCGTCTCATACTTTGTCAGCTCGTGGGTGTGTTTCTAGAGTGATTCATAAGAGGTATTTTTACGACCTTTCTCATACAATTTTTATCCACACGATTCTTTTTGTTTGTTATGTGCAAGAAAGTGATTTTGATTGATTCAACATGAAACAGATCCGAAATGAAAGAATCTCACGATATTCGGGACTCTCATTCAACATGCAAAATAGTGAACACTCTTTATAAACCAATAAGTTGCCATTGCAAGTAACAGATGATGGTGGTAGTGCTAAAGGGCGCCATTATCTTTATAATTATGAAAGTTCAAGCCAACACCTATCATTTCTTTACCAGTTTCTATATTGTTACAGATTTTGGCATTTGAAATGGTTCACAAAAGATATTTCTACTTTTTTATATTTTATACATTATCTCTGTTTGTGATGTACAAGAAAATGATTTTTTGCTAAATTCTATGAATAAGAGAGCTGAAAATGAAGAAGATCTTACGGTGCTGACACTTTCTCATTTAATATGCAAAATAACAAATTCTTCTTATAAATCGAGAAAGCACTATTAAACTCTTAAAAGGATCTATACACATTTATAAAACCTTAAAAGCACCATACAATCCTACGACATGGTGCTTCTAAACGATATACTTATATGCTCATATTGATGAGTTGCACACAGACACTATTCGAATGAAAAGCTATTTAGGTGCTATCACCATCATTATTTGCCGTCCTTCAAATTTTGGTTCCAATTCAATCTTGGCAATTTCACTTGTATCTTCTTTTACACGCTGAAGAAGCTTTAATCCAAGATCTTGGTGAGCCATCTCACGACCACGAAAACGCAAAGTAATCTTTACTTTATCACCATTATCAATAAAGCGATGAACAGCCCTCAGTTTGACTCCATAATCATGGACATCAACATTCGGACGCATCTTAATCTCTTTGATTTCGATGACTTTTTGTTTTTTACGTGTCTCTGCGGCTTTTTTTTGAGTTTGATACTTTAATTTGCCCAAATCGATAATTTTACATACGGGCGGTTCCGCATTTGGGACAATTTCAACCAGATCAAGCCCAGCTTCTGCGGCTATAGCAAGAGCCTCTTGTATCGCAACAACTCCCTGATGTTGTCCCTCATCATTGATAAGTTGCACATGAGGCACCCGAATATCCTGATTTGAACGTGGTCCGTCTTTTTGGGTAGATGTCATTTTAAACGGTTTACGAATGGTTTATGCTCCTTAATTTTGATTCAACTACAGTTAATTTAATATACAATTATGCACATAAAAACAACTATAATTCGTGTCTGTTTCATTATTTGATTTGTTACTTTTTTAAGTAATTTAGATTATAAAAGTTTTTCCCTTAATTTAAAGAAATTGTTTTATGGAGGAGAAGAATCATGAATCAAAATATTCCTTGCCAGTTTTTTTCGTTTGAGGACACTGCTCTTGCAGTACGCCGTCGCAAAGGACGCCACTCTCCAGGTTTAGTTTGGCTTCATGGCTATCAATCCGATATGTTGGGAAGTAAGGCGATGTTGATTGATCAGTTTGCTCAAAAGCATGATTTGTCTTGTTTACGTTTTGATTACTCTGGCCATGGAGAATCTGAAGGAGATTTTTTTCAAGGAACGATTTCACGGTGGGTGAGCGAAAGTTTAGCAGCTTTTGAAACCTATTGCGAGGGGCCGCAAATTTTGGTTGGTTCCTCTATGGGGGGGTGGATTGCTTTAAGGCTTGCTATGATGCTAGCGCAGAAAAATAAGAAGCTCGCTGGTATGATATTAATTGCTCCAGCGCCTGATTTTACACAAACATTGGTGGAACCAGAATTAGGCCCTGAAGAATGGAAAATTTTGGAAGAAAAAGGCTATATTGAACGACCTGCTGTTGGTGATGAGGAGCCGATGCCTTTTACAAAAAAATTGATTGAAGATGGACGCGAAAATTGTGTCATGAGAGGATGTATTGATGTTGGCTGTCCAATTCATATTCTCCAAGGAATGGAAGATGATAAGATACCCTATCAGCATACATTGACTTTACTTGATCATTTACCTCTTCATGACGTAACATTGACACTTGTGCGTGATGCAGATCACCGTTTTTCTCGTCCACAGGATTTAGATTGTCTAGAAACAGCCTTGAGATCTTTAATTAATCAGATTAATGCAAAATAAGGGGGCTATTTATTGATGATGAAGATAAATATATGAGCATTTCTGAAAAGCATTTTATTTTTTCTGATCGCGCTATCCCTATACGCCTGCGGGAAAATAAGCACGCGCGCCGTCTTACTTTACGTATTGATGCCAGCAGTCGGGAGATTTGTGTAACAACACCACCAGCGATAAATCTCTGTACGGTTGAAAGTTTTATTGAAAAACATCGGTCTTGGATTGAGACGCGCCTTAAGCGTATACAAATTTCTCATGAAAATACCTATCTCAAAGAGGGCGCAACAATTCCTTTTCTAGGTGTTTCCCATACCATAAAGCATGAGCAAGGACGTGGAGTAACAGAAATTGTTACAGCAGATGCAGAGCAAGGGCCTCAAATTATTGTTTATGGTCAATTAGAATATCTCCCAAGACGCATTGCTGACGTTTTAAAAAAACAAGCAGCGCTTATTATAACACCTTTGGTGGCACATTATGCTCATCAGGTAGATCGTAAAGTCAAATCCATTTGTTATAAAGATACGAGAAGTCGTTGGGGATCTTGTTCAATTGATAAGCGTCTTTCTTTTTCTTGGCGTCTTATTATGGCTCCAAAAGCAGTTGTTGAATATGTTGTCGCCCATGAAGTTGCTCATCTTGTTGAAATGAATCACGGACCAAGATTTTGGGCTCTTTGTGAGAAACTTTGCCCTGATAGTAAAACGCATCGTGCTTGGTTGAAAGAAAATGCTCATAGACTGCACGGCATTAATTTTGATTCATATAACAAATGAGAAGCGTATAAATGAGAGGCGTAAAAAATTTGCAAATGAGAGCAATATTTAACGGAACTTTTTGTTGAGTGTTTCGTTGTGTGTGTGCTTCGTCATGCATGATGAGGAAGCCATTGAAGCTCTCAGCACGATTGTCCTCCCCTGCTTGGTTTGCTGAGTGTCTTCAATGTTTTTACTTTATCTTTTTTGCCATTCAGCGTAATAACCTTAAGTTCCGATAATTTATAATAAATGGGAAGGGGTTTTTATGTCTGTTCTTACAGATCCACTTCAGCTATTACAGGCTCTGATTCGTTGTCCTTCTGTTACACCGCATGAAGCGGGGGCTTTATCAGCGTTGGAACAATTTTTGGAAAAAATGGGATTTCATGTTGAGCGCCCTATTTTTACGGATAAAAATACAGCTAATGTTGAAAATCTTTATGCAAAAATGGGAAGGGCAGGACCCCATCTGATGTTTGCAGGTCATACGGATGTTGTACCGCCAGGTGCATTAGAAGATTGGACTTATCCACCTTTTGGAGCTGTTATAGATCAGGGGAAATTATATGGGCGGGGTGCTGTTGATATGAAAGGCGGTATCGCTTGTTTTATTGCGGCTCTCGCGCGCGTTCTTGAGAAACAATCTATTAAAGGAACGATAAGCCTTTTGATTACTGGTGATGAAGAGGGGCCTGCTGTTAATGGTACGGTAAAACTTCTCCAATGGGCAGAAGAAAAAGGCGAAAAATGGACTGCTGCTCTTGTAGGAGAACCAACAAGCGTAAAGGCTGTTGGTGATGTTATCAAAATTGGTCGTCGCGGATCGATTTCTGGGATTATTACTGTGAAAGGTCGCCAAGGTCATGTTGCTTTTCCAGAGCGGGCTGCTAATCCTTTGCCTTTGGCAAGTAAGCTTATTCAAGCATTGACACAAACGGCTTTAGATCAAGGGACAGAGAATTTTCAACCCAGTAATTTAGAACTAACAACCATCGATACCGGTAATTTGGCAGTCAATGTTATTCCAGCGCAGACAACGATTCGTTTTAATATACGCTACAATGATCTTTGGACAAAAGAAACCTTGATGGAGGAAATTGAAAAGTGTCTTGCTTTGGTGCACTCAAAAAATAATAGTGGTCAATATCCCTCTTATCAGCTTGAATGGATTCCGAGTTTAGGAGATGTTTTTTTGACCAAAAATGATAAACTTATTCAAATTTTATCCAATGCTATTAAAAGTGTAACAGGGAGTGCACCAGAATGCTCGACGTCTGGGGGAACTTCAGATGCACGATTTATTAAGGATTATTGCCCCGTGGTTGAATTTGGCTTACCAGGACAAACGATGCATATGGTAGATGAATGTGTCGCCCTTGATGCAGTGGAAACACTTACGGCTATTTATGAGCGTTTTATTGTTGATTTTTTTGCATAAAGAAATAATTGTTTGGTCCAATAATATCTTTATCTTATTTTGCCATAGAACCCTTTTGTTCCCATAAAATATTGTCATTTGAGGTGTTAATATATTAAGTGGTTTTAGAGTACGTGGTGCGCATTTTAAAGCTGGAATTTTTGTTCGTAAAGCCTTTAGTTTTGTGAATCATCACTTTTATCGCTTCTAAAAAAGAAAATCAGACCATCTCTAGCTCAAAATATGACGATAGCTTTTAGCATTTGAAAGTGTTCATAAAAGTCATTTTTATCCAAAAATTCCCTTACCTTTAAGGGGTAAGTGAATGGTTGTCATTAATGTATTGTAAATAGTTTTGAAATGAAAAAATCTTACGACACTTTAGTTTTATTTTTGCTATGACAAATAATTATGATCAATAAAATCAATGTTATAAAAACTTTAATTTGCAAGTTGGCTGATGACGTAATCAAGAACAATACGTCCTTTGGTTGTTGCTTTTAAGCGTTTGTTATTCACCATTTCGACCAATTCTTGGTTTTGTAAATCGATAAGTTTTTCTATTGGGATACGTTTGGGACTTAAGGTTTCATAGCGTGTAAGTTCCAAGCCTTCACAAAGGCGTAATCCCATAAGAAGCATTTCATTTGCCTGTTGCTGAAGAGTTAATCGTTCTGTTTCAATACAGCCATGCCCTTTTTTTTCGACTAATTCAAGCCACTGTTCGGGATTCTTTTCATTGATAGTGACATAACGTTCATGGTTTTCAAGGTGTGATAAAGATGTTTTTGAAAAGGTGGAAGAATGATTTGGTATGTTCTCAATAAAACGACCATGTGCTCCTGGACCAAAGCCTGCATATTGGTGATATCGCCAATAAAGAAGGTTGTGTGCTGATTCAGCACCAGGCATGGCATGGTTTGAGATTTCATAGGCAGGAAGTCCATACAGAGCTGTTATTTCTTGGGTAAGATGATACAGATCTGCTGCGAGCTCTGATGAGGGAAGGATAAGCCTTCCTGCATCATGAAGTCGTTTAAAGGCGGTTCCTTCTTCGATTGTCAATTGATAAAGAGAAAGATGGTCTGCTGCCAAATCAATAGCTTGTACAAGTTCAGATTTCCATTGTTCAAAGGTTTGTTCGGGGCGAGCATAAATGAGATCAAAGGATAAGCGTGGAAAAATTTTCCTTGCTAAATCAATGGCATAAAGAGCTTGTTCTACATTATGGAGGCGACCAAGTTTGCGCAATGCTTTATCATTAAGCGCTTGTATCCCTAGAGATAAGCGATTAATACCTGCAGCACGGTATCCGCGAAAACGCTCTGCTTCCACACTGGATGGATTAGCTTCCAATGTAATTTCAACTTTATCATCAAGTATCCACTTTTTTGCAAGTGCTTGCAAGAGGGCATCAACAGTTTTCGGCTCCATAAGAGAGGGGGTTCCCCCACCAATAAAAATACTCGTAATATGGCGTGGACCTATTTTGTGGTATTGTGTTTCTATTTCGCGCTCAAAGGCGGTGACAAAACGTAGCTGATCAACACCGTGGATACGAACATGCGAATTAAAGTCACAATAGGGACATTTAGCAGCACAAAAGGGCCAATGAATATAAATGCCAAAAGGTTCATTCATGAGAATGCCAAAAGGTTTTCTGCTAAAAGTTTAAAAGCACGTGCGCGATGTGAAAGAGGGGGAATATCATTGTGTTGCCAGCCGTGTTTTTGCTCTGTTGACATTTCTCCAAAGGTATTTTCATATCCATCTGGTAAAAAAATAGGATCAAAGCCAAACCCCTTATCTCCCCGTGGAGGCCAAATGAATGTTCCTTCAACGTATCCGCGGAAATAATCTGTATGAGTATCAGTCCACGCAATACAAATGACGGATACAAAACGGCATTTTCGTTGGCTTTTTTCTCGTGCTCCGACTTTTTGAAGTTCATTTTCTATTTTTTGCATCGCTTTTGGAAAATCACGTGTACCATCGGCTTGAATTGCCCAATCAGCTGTATAAACGCCCGGTGCACCATCCAATGCATCTACTTCTAAGCCTGAATCATCAGAGAGAGCAGGAAGTCCTGTCTTTTTTGCTGCTGCAAAAGCTTTAATATAAGCATTTTCTTCAAATGTTGTTCCTGTTTCTTTTGGTTCTGGCAAGCCAAGCTCTTTGGCTGATTGTATTATTAAACCGAAAGGTGCAACCAAAGTAGTAATTTCATGTAATTTGCTGGCGTTATGCGTCGCAATGACAAGTTTTTTATCTGCTATGCTTCTCATATAGATTTCTCCAAAAATGAAAGGGGGAACTATTTTTGCGCTAAAAACCAGCTTAAATGCTTATACACACACATTCTGCTTGCTTTTACATGATAGGGTTATTTTACACGTTTTATGATATTTTATTCAAATAAAATTTTTCGTATTTTGTGAAGACAATGACAATGATTGAAAAGATATGAGAAACGATTTTTAACGATTTTTTATGAAAGCCTTTTTATGGTAAAAATCCAATTTTCTATTTCCCGTGGTTTATAAACAATCGAGCTTTTCTTGGTAAGCCCTTAAAGAGACCAATTCCTGTCTTAAATACCCTAATCACACACTCTAATAAAAAACATATCATGCATAATTATATGCCTTATATCATCACTCTAAAAGATGGTGTTTTATGGCTCAATAGGATAATATATTTTGATACTACTTTAGATTATTTGACCAAACCTTGGCAAAACTTATATAAGATGAAGAGAGTTTTTTAAGTAGTGAAACAATTGTGATGAAACACAAACCTATTGATAATGAACTAAAATATCTTGATGAACGTTCGCGTGATATTTTCCGCCATATTGTTGAAGCTTATCTTAATGATGGTGAACCTGTAGGATCACGCAATCTTTCGCGACTTTTGCAACAGACCTTATCACCTGCGACGATTCGCAATGTGATGAGTGATCTTGAACATCTCGGTTTGATTTATGCACCGCATGTTTCGGCAGGGCGAATGCCAACTCAATCGGGTTTACGTTTTTTTGTTGATGCATTTATGGAAGCGGGTGATTTGCCAAACGAAGAGCGAGAAAATATTGAAATGCAAGTCAAAGAGGCAGGTCATGCACAATCGGTTGAACATTTTCTTGTTCAAGCAAGCCGAGTTCTTTCAGATCTCTCCCGTGGAGCAGGGCTTGTTCTCGCAACAAAACAAGAAGGAACATTGAAACATATTGAATTTGTGCGCCTTGATAGAGAACATGCTCTTGCTGTTTTAGTGACTCAACAAGGTGAGGTTGAAAATCGTATTGTTCATTTGCCAGAAGGGGTTACTCATGCACAATTGACAGAAGCAACGAATTTTCTCAATGCCCATATTCAAGGGCGCACATTGAGTGAAGCTAAAGGGGAAATTGCTTGCCTATGCACAGAAACACGGGCTGCACTTGATGATTTATCACATCATCTTGTTGAAACGGGATTAGCTCTTTGGGGGGGAGAAGGTGCTGATCATAAAATACATCTTATTGTTCGTGGACGCAGTAATTTGCTTGAAGATGTGAAAGCAGAAGAAGATTTAGAACGGTTACGTCATTTATTTGATGATCTTGAAACCCGTGAAAGTATGGCACAGCTTCTCGATTTAACGGATGAAGGGTCAGGGGTTCGAATTTTTATTGGTTCAGAAAATAAGTTATTTTCACTTTCTGGTTCTTCTTTAGTCGTAGCACCTTATCGAGATTCACAACAAAGAGTCATTGGTGCTTTAGGCGTTATTGGGCCTACACGGCTTAATTATGCAAGGATTGTGCCTATGGTTGATTATACAGCTCAACTTGTGTCACAGTTATTGCGTTAAAATGATGTAGGTAAGTATTTGTACTATAAAAGCTCATTGTATTAATATACATCTGTACCCCTTGATTTTTGTCTGTAAAATTTCGATATCGAGAATAACAAATCTTATGAAGGAATAGAATTTTTATGTCTGATGAAAAAAACAAATTTACTGACGCTTCATTTGAAAATTGCGATTTAAAAAATCCAGCTGATCGTAATACACTTAAACAAGCCGCGGATGAATTTTTAAAAACACATAAAACAGAAGCACATGGAGAGGTTGAAGAAGAAAGTAAAGAGGTTGATCCTTTAGTGTCTTTACAGGATGAAAACAAAGAGTTGAAAGATCAGCTTTTACGTCTTGCTGCAGATATGGAAAATCTTCGACGCCGTACTGCGCGTGATGTAGCGGATGCGAAGGCTTATTCCATTGCTAATTTTGCGCGGGATATGTTATCTGTTTCTGACAATCTCAATCGCGCTTTGGAAGCGATTCCAGAAGGTGCACGGGAAAGTGATGCTGGTTTGAAATCATTGGCAGAAGGTGTTGAAATGACTGAACGTGCTATGATGGCAGCATTAGAGCGTCATGGGGTGCAGAAAATTCATCCAGAGGGGCAAAAATTTGATCCTCACTTTCATCAAGCGATGTTTGAAATTCCTAATGCCGACGTTCCCGATAACACTGTTCAACAAGTGGTTCAGGCCGGTTATATTATCGGGGAAAGGGTACTACGTCCAGCGATAGTGGGTGTGGCTAAAGGAGGAACAAAAGAAGCTTCTGTTGAAATTGATTCGGCTTCACATCAATAAAAGCTTCTAACGTAAATGCAGCATTCCCTACAATTTTGCATGTATTGGGGACTTTTCTCAAAGAGTTTTTAAAGGGTGTTACAAACACCCTTTTATTTTTGAAGTGACCAATTTCCTTTGACAAGATACACGGCATCGCTTGAGGGAAATGGCGATGAAAATAAAACAAAGTGATCGACCTCAAAAGGAGAAAATGAAAGATTTCTTCGAAAGAGCAGATAAGGAACAAGATCTTCAGGTTTAGTATCGCGCAGTCGCGCAATAGTAATGTGCGGCGTAAATTCTCTTTTATCAGGCGTTAGACCTAAATGGCTACGAATAGATTGCATTTTTTTGTGTAAAAGATTGAGAGCTTCACAAGGTTTAATGCGAATAACAAGAGAGGGAGAAGTATTTTCTGAACCAAAAATATCAAAACCATCTATTTGTAGCATAAAAGGAGAGAGCTTTATTGTATCAAAGGCATGTCTAAGTGCATCTGCTGTAGCATTTTCAACTTCACCGAAAAAAGACAAAGTGATGTGAAAATTTTGCGGATTAATCCACTGCGCATTTGGTAAGCCCTTTTGCAACGATACAAGTTGTTGTGTTGTTTGTTGAGGAATCTGAAGAGCACTAAATAGACGACCCATAATATTATCTCCTTATAATGAAAAGATATCATATAAAGTGCAGTGAAAGATAAATTAAAAGGGAAGAATGCTAGAAAAGATAAGGCAATAGTATAGAAAAAGCATGTCTAAAAAATGCTTAGCATAATTATAAATGTACAAAGCTTATTTGTTGTAAGAAAATGGTTATGATATCGATAAAAATTGCGTTTTCATGATCCACATCACAATGATTTGAAGTCTGGGATTGCTTGTGTGTTATAAAAATCTGCAAATTGAGTAGAAAATAACGAAAGTTGATTGATTTCTGATTTCTGATTTGTGAAATTATCTTGATCTTTTTCTTTTGCCTAAAAGCCAACATATTCAGTCCAAGTCAAAATTCTTTTTTCTATAAAGATGTAAATCATACGATTAAGATATCTAACAGCCATGATACGCAACAACTATTTAAATTGGCGAAATAATGTTAGAAAAAAAGTGAAAAAAATTGGCATAAAAACGGAAAAAGCAATCAAAATTCATAATGATGGAAATTTTTTATTCTCTAAGAATCATCATCCTTGTTTATTGTGAGAAAGTGCTAATTTTCCTCTCCAAAGTTGTTATTGATGAGCTTTTCAAGAGCATTAATGGCGTCTGTTGCTTCTGGTCCCCAAACACGAATGGTAAGGTTACAACCGGCTGAAGCTGCTAGCATCATGAGTCCCATAATTGATGATCCACCAACGATTTTTCCATCCTTTTCAACTTCAACAGTGGCATTAAAATTATCAACAGTTTGTACAAATTTTGCAGAAGCCCTTGCATGCAACCCACGTTTATTACAGATATTGAAATGACGGCTTATTTGAGAGGGGAGGGCATCTTTGGAAAGCATCAGTATTGTATCATCCGCTATAAAACCATACTTGGTACATTAATATATTTACGCCCTGCTTCTTGTGCTATTCTTAACGCATCTGATAATGAAATATCAGGGCATTTTCGAATAGAAATCAATTTAATAAGCATGGGCAAATTAACCCCTGCAATCATTTCAACGCGTCCTTTTTCAATAGCAGGAATAGCTATATTTGATGGTGTTCCTCCGAACACATCTGTTAATATGATGACGCCATGATCTGTATTTGTATCGGTTACTGCGGCTATAATATCACCTCGGCGCTGATCTATATCGTCATCGGGATGAACGCATATTGTTGCGAACTTTTCTTGTGTTCCAACAACGTGTTCCACGGCATGTAAAAATTCAACAGCCAGCTCACCGTGCGTTACAAGCACGAGTCCAATCATTTACGCAAACTCCTGTTAACTAATAAGATCCGACCATATTGGTGGAAAAGATATTTTACAAGGCTTTGTCTTGCTGCCAAGAAAAATTTGCAAAAAAAAGGCAAAAAGTGTGATTTTTTTATCTTTAGAAAAAAATTAAACAGGTTTGCGCCATAATTTTCTAAACAAAAATGCTTCAATAGCTTGACAAATGGCGGTACAATCGGCTTCACGAAGAGAAGGAAGTTTTAAAAGAGGAATGTGCAAATCTTCAAATTGAAAAGTTTTATTTGTGGAAAAACGTTCATATTCGGGGCCGAGAAAAATAACACAGTCGATAGGTGTGTGCTTTTGAAATTCTATCATATAAAGACCAGCACCACGAATCTCAATACCGCCCTGTAAGTTGTCAGGCGTGTATCCGTGAAGTTTTCCATTTTCCACACGCAGCATTGTATAATCATCACTGATCAGTTTTGCTTCACGTTTTGACCATTCAGCGCGGTCAAGCAAAGCAAGGGTGAGGGTCGATTTTCCTGATCCCGAGGGACCTGTAATTAACAGTCCCTTTCCACCCAATTGAAGGCAATTTGCGTGGAGTATTTCACATTTTGTTTTCATGTCCTTTACTTTGGGTAAAAGATTATTTAACGAGGGGAAGCATAATAATAAAACGTGCACCAGTTTTACATTTTCCAAGTGACGGATCAATAATATTTTCAGCTGTAATTGTTCCATTGTGGGCTTCGATGATTTGCCGACTAATAGAAAGGCCAAGTCCAGAGTTTTGTCCAAAAGCATCTTCGTTGGGGCGATCAGTATAGAAACGTTCAAAAATACGTTCAATATTCTCTGAACGAATACCAGGGCCATTGTCTTCAATGGTTAAAATAAGAGTTGAAGCATGGCTTTTCATCGTAATGCAAATTTTGCCACGATTACGAGGAATAAAGGAACGTGCGTTTTCGAGAAGATTGGAAATCACTTGTCCTAAACGGAGCTCATGTCCCAACACAAGATAAGCTTTTCCATAAGGACGTGGGATAATATTAAGGCTTACATCGATGGTTTGTGCATTGCGATATACTTCCTGAACGGCATGAACAAGACTTTCCAAAAGCGGTGTCATATCAACGATCTCTGCGGTTTCTCGTGCAAGCTCTGCATCGAGCCGCGATGCATCAGAAATATCTGTAATCAACCGATCAAGACGGCGCACATCATGTTGAATAATTTCAAGCAATTTTTCTTGTGCTTCTTCATTTTTAGCCAGAGGGAGGGTTTCAACAGCACTGCGGAGAGACGTAAGGGGATTTTTTAATTCGTGACTTACATCAGCCGCAAAGCGTTCAATGGCTTCAATACGCATATAAAGGGCATTGGTCATGTCACGAATAGAGGTTGAGAGATGGCCAATTTCATCTTCACGCATTGAAAAATCAGGAATTTCTACACGCTGATTATTGCCATTCCGCACTCGGTTAGCAGAGGCAGATAATTTGCTTAAGGGATGGGCAATCGTATGGGCTAAAAAGAGCGAAAGAACCAAAAGTACACTGCCCACAACGGCAAAAACTTTAAATATAACCAGTCTTTCGGCTTTTACAATGTTATCAATATCCGATCCAGTGGTTGAAAGAAGAAGAGCACCAACCACTGCGCGATAGCGTTGAACAGGCACGGCAACAGAAACGATGAGTTGACCTTGTCTATTGCGTCTTTTGGCGGTAGAAAGAGATCCGTTTAATGCTCGGTATACTTCTGGATAAGCAATTCCACGGTTTTTAGTTTGTTCTCTATCAAGAGCAATACCTTTGCCATAAAATGTGTTTGAATACCATGAAGTAAGACGATCCCACATGTTTTGTTCTGTTTTAAGGGGGGGTAAATCATAGCTAAAAACTTCTCCACTCGAATAAAGAACCCGCGAATCAAGAAGGAGAGTAGCATCACGATCATAGATACGTGCTCGTGTCGTTTTAGGTGTGATGAGACGTCGTAAAAGAGGGGCAACTTGTTCAGGGTTAATGGGAAAATCCCAAGAGTCGGTTGATTGAGGGGCGGGTGTAACGCTTTCACCAGCCTGTAACTCTAAGAGTTTTTGGGGGTCAATAAGGATAGAGTTTGTATCTACTGTTGCAGAAGCAGCAATGGCTCCAGCAATAATTTTTCCTTGGGTACATAAACTTTTAATTTTTGCTTCAATCAAACCATCGCGAAATTGGTTAAGGTATAAAATGCCTGTAACTAGAACGGCAAGGGCAGCAATGTTTAAGATAACAATGCGGCGTGTGAGACTGGAAAAAAGCAATTGTCTAAAGAGACGTTGTATTCGAAGGTGTAAACGAGCAAACATAAGAAATGGCGTTGAGGGTATACTGTTAGGAGCTGTTTTTTTTAGAGTTTCCAGTTGAGAATTGTCTGTCATCGATTTGATTGCCGTTCAAATTTTTTCGACAAAGCAGTCTTACACCTCGTGAAAACGATAACCTACACCATAAAGAGTTTCAATCATTGCAAAATCATCATCCACTTGTTTAAATTTTTTACGCAGACGTTTAATATGACTATCAATGGTACGATCATCTACATAGACCTGATCACTATAGGCAGCATCCATTAAGGCATCACGACTTTTTACAACGCCTGGTCTTTGTGCGAGAGTTTGCAGAATCAAAAATTCCGTAACAGTTAAAATAACAGGTTTATCTTTCCATGTACAGGTATGACGTTCTTGATCCATGACAAGATCTCCACGTTTAAGAGAAGAGGTGGAAGAAGTTCCCGTAGAAAGTGGTTGGTTACGTGCATTGGAACGGCGCAAAATAGCCTTTACACGCTCAATGAGAAGGCGTTGGGAGAAAGGTTTCGTAATAAAATCATCAGCGCCCATTTTGAGACCAAATAATTCATCAATTTCGTCATCTTTAGAGGTAAGAAAAATAACGGGAAGATCAGATTTTTGACGTAAACGACGCAAGAGCTCCATCCCATCCATTCGGGGCATTTTAATATCAAAAATAGCTAAATGTGGGGGATGAAGTGTGAGACCTTTGAGTGCAGATGCTCCATCTGTATAGCTTTCAACCCGATATCCTTCTGTCTCAAGCGCAAAAGATAGAGATGTCAAAATATTGCGATCATCATCAACAAGTACAATCGTTTGTGTGATTGTTGGTGTATCTTTCATGGTTTCTTAGACCTTTCTATTGCTGCGGTAGCAAATTACCCACACTTATTTATATGGGAGTTCACATTTTTTTTGCAAAACAAATATGATACAAATTGTAGCAAAGTAAAAAACCTTTTATCATTCCTGTAAAATCTTGTTTTGCTTTCATAATTTATAATGTTTCTTCGTCTATTAAGATCCCTTCGTTTGAGAGAAAATTTGTATAAAGGCTTTTTTTATTAAAATTTATTGCAAAGTTTATTCTTGTATTTGTCCCAAAATTGAACAGATTTAGTTTTGATTGTTGAAGTTTAGAAAATCCGCCTATGTGTTTTAAGAGCAAAGACAAGAATGTGGCAATATATGCACAAAAATTTGTTTCTGCTACACGAAAGGAGGTCATAATGGGATTTTTTAATTTCGTTAAAACTGTAGGGGAAAAGTTAGGTATAGGGGACCATGAGCCAAAAGAAAAAGACTTTAAGTCCGCGTTTGATCATTTTCAACTCGATACAGAAAAAGTCAATATTCAAGTTGAAGATGGTAAAGCTATTTTAAGCGGTGAGGTTCCAGATAGGGAAACACTTGAAAAAGCTCTTCTGGTTGTTGGCAATTCACAAGGTATTTCTTCTGTGGATGTTGAGCAATTAAAGGTTATCGATACGACGCCTAAAAAAACGTCTCGTTTTTATGAGGTTAAGTCTGGTGATAATCTTTGGAAAATTGCTGAAGAGGTTTATGGAAAAGGGCAAGGGAATAAAAACACATTTATTTTTGAAGCCAATAAACCAATGCTAAAATCTCCTGATAAAATTTATCCTGGACAAGTTTTGCGTATTCCTGAAGTTGACCATATTTAACGCATAAAAGAGGATAGTTTTTTGCTTATGTTATGGCATTAAATAAAATGAAGAAGCGTGAAAAATTTCACGCTTCTTCATTTTGTAAAATGTGTGTTTATAATAATTAGTGAGCAGGAGTGGATTTAGAAGGAGAGGTTGTTTTCATAGCATTTACAGAGAAATCAACATCAATGGTTCCTGCATTTTCAAATGTCAATTTTGCACTAATTTTATCACCTAGCTTGAAGGGTTGTGAAAGCCCCATAAACATAACATGGTCACCGCCTGGCTTAAGGGTTATTTCACCATTTCCCGGAATTTCAATGCCATTATGCAATTTTTCCATTTTCATAATATCATTAACGACGGCCATAGTGTGCATTTCCGTTGTTTTTACGCCGTTTGTGGAAATAGACACTAAACGGTCTGGTGTATTACTGTGATTAATAATATAGAAATAACCGCTACTAACTTTTACACCTTTAGGTGTTTCGCGTGCCCAAGGATTGAGAATTTCTATGTCACCAAGTTTATATTGCTGGGCACTTGCTGGTAGGGTTATACCCGCAAAGAGAAGAGCACATATGATATTTGCGATAACCTTTTTGTATGAATATTTTGCATGTATTGTATTCTTAAAGATGGGATTTGTTATTTTCTTGATAATAGATGTCAACATTGATTTACCCTCCTTCACAAGACTCACAATTTAAATTGTTTTTTTATTTTAGCAGATTTTTTATTTAAAATAAAAGCAAAGAATTACTAAAATAAAATTGATATAATATGAGAACAAAAATCATAGAACTCTTGCATTTTAAATAAAGAGAGTCATGTTTACAAAGACAAAACACCTCTCAACATTTCTGTGTTCATCTCACAAAAGTATTTGTAAATGATAAAAATTTACGATCCACCATTATTTTACTGAATAAAGATACAATAAACAAAGATCATACACTTGCTCAACTCTTAATATTACGACAGCTCTTGGTCCTTTAAAGCGTTTATACAGAGACATTATTATATTACTGTCGAATTTTAGAAGGATACATTCAAGAAAAAGCTTTTTCGGTGCATTTAAAGCACAGCTTTCAAATAGCAATGAACGATGAGGCTATTAGAAGAAGAATTTTTGAAAGGAGATCGATCAATGATACCGTCATCAATATGAGCATTTGGAAAAGCACCGTTTAATACTTGAAGGGTGCTCATAAAAAAATAGGTTCATAAGATATGACGGCTATTTTATATAGTCTTAAGGAAGGTTTATACTATTTTATGATATAAGTTATTCGCTTTTAAGTGATATTTTTTAAAAGCTTTTGTGTCAGTATTTTTTAATTCATAATGAGAGATCAAGAGCGCGTGTTCAATGATTCTTTTTATTTTTATAGACAGATATGTTTGTTGAGAATTGCGGGGAAAATGTATTATGATTTCGAGTCTTTCATAAATATGGTATTTATGAGTTATTAGAGTGCCTATTTTAAAAGAAATTTTTTATTTTGGAGATGTTTCTCTCATTATTCTCTTGTAGCAATAAAATCCTGTTCTTATATACGAGACAGCGAGGCTTGTTGTGACTTGCGGTTTGTTATTATTTATGTTGCTTGAAGCAGAATACGGGCTTTGAGTGTTATGAGGAGCTATCTTAAAAAGATGCTTTATGAAGGTTGAGGTAGCTTGCTGAATGGAGATTATAATATGGCAAAAGTAATTGGTATTGATTTGGGGACGACGAACTCTTGTGTGGCTGTTATGGATGGCAAAAACGCAAAAGTTATCGAAAACTCAGAAGGAGCGCGGACAACACCTTCCGTTGTTGCCTTTACGGATGGGGGAGAGCGGCTTGTTGGACAGCCTGCTAAACGTCAGGCGGTAACAAATCCTGAAGGGACAGTTTTTGCAGTGAAGCGTTTGATAGGGCGCCGTTTTGATGACCCTATGGTTGAAAAGGATAAAGCACTTGTGCCTTATAAAATCGTTAAAGGTGACAATGGCGATGCATGGGTTGAAGAAGCAGGTAAGAAATATTCTCCATCGCAAATTTCAGCGATGATTTTGCAAAAGATGAAGGAAACAGCTGAATCTTATCTTGGTGAAAAAGTTGAGCAAGCAGTTATTACTGTTCCTGCTTATTTTAATGATGCACAACGTCAAGCAACTAAAGATGCGGGTAAAATTGCTGGACTTGAAGTTTTACGGATTATTAATGAGCCGACTGCTGCTGCTTTAGCTTATGGTTTGGACAAAAAGGACGGCAAAACAATTGCTGTTTACGATCTTGGTGGTGGTACATTTGATATTTCAGTCCTTGAAATTGGAGATGGCGTTTTTGAAGTTAAATCAACCAATGGAGATACATTCTTAGGGGGTGAAGACTTTGACATGCGCTTGGTTGGCTATTTTGCCGATGAATTCAAAAAAGAGCAAGGAATTGATCTAAAGAATGATAAACTTGCTTTACAGCGCTTAAAAGAAGCGGCAGAAAAAGCAAAGATTGAGCTTTCTTCATCACAGCAAACAGAAATCAATTTGCCATTTATCACGGCAGATCAATCAGGTCCCAAGCACTTAACAATGAAGCTAACTCGGGCAAAATTTGAATCTCTCGTTGACGATTTAGTGCAGCGTACCATCGAGCCTTGTAAAGCTGCGTTGAAAGATGCTGGATTAAAGGCTGGTGAGATTGACGAAGTTGTTTTAGTGGGCGGTATGACACGTATGCCTAAGATTCAGCAAGTTGTGCAGAACTTCTTTGGCAAGGATCCACACAAAGGTGTTAATCCTGATGAAGTGGTTGCGATGGGTGCTGCCATCCAAGGGGGCGTTTTACAAGGCGATGTTAAGGACGTGTTGCTGCTAGATGTAACCCCTTTATCCTTGGGGATTGAAACATTGGGGGGTGTTTTCACACGTCTCATTGAGCGCAATACCACGATCCCGACGAAAAAATCGCAAGTTTTTTCAACAGCTGATGATAACCAGAGTGCTGTAACAATTCGTGTTTTCCAAGGTGAACGGGAAATGGCCAGTGATAATAAGTTATTGGCTCAATTTGATCTTGTTGGTATTCCCCCAGCACCGCGTGGTATACCTCAAATTGAAGTTACTTTTGATATTGACGCGAATGGTATTGTTAATGTTTCGGCCAAAGATAAAGGAACTGGTAAAGAGCATCAAATTCGTATTCAGGCATCGGGTGGTTTAAGTGATGCTGATATTGAAAAAATGGTGCAGGATGCGGAAGAGCACGCAGCTGAGGATAAAAAACGCCGTGAAGGTGTTGAAGCCAGAAATCAAGCGGAAGCTCTTATTCATTCAACGGAAAAGTCACTCAATGAATATGGCGATAAAGTATCAGCTGAAGAAAAGGGACAGATTGAAACAGCAATATCTGATTTGAAATCTGCGCTTGAAGGCAGTGATACGGAAGAAGTAACAACAAAGATGCAAAAATTAGCAGAAGTCAGTATGAAGCTTGGGCAGGCGATGTATGAAGCGTCACAAACAGCGAGCACTGACACTGAAACAGAGACAAAGAATGATGATGTTGTCGATGCTGATTTTGAAGAAGTTAATGATAAGAAGAAATAGTGTCAGCATATGTGTTGATTAATTTATAAACCCGGCCTTTGAAATATAAGGCTGGGCTTTATTATTTGAGATAAGTTGCAAGTTTGTTGCTAAAAATATAAATTAAAAGCGATATTATCCATAAAGATGGATGATAGAAAAACTATCAGGAATACATGATGAAGGTTGACTATTATGAAATTCTTGGCGTAACTCGTGAATGTGATGATAAAAAATTGAAATCTGCTTTTCGTAAGTTGGCAATGCAATATCATCCTGATCGCAACGCCGGGGATAAAGAGGCAGAGCGAAAATTCAAAGAAATTGGCGAAGCCTATGAAGTTCTTAAAGATCCCCAAAAGCGTGCTGCTTATGACCGATTTGGTCATGCGGCTTTTGAAAATAGCGGTGGTCAAGGGGGAGGCAATCCTTTTAGCGGTTTTGCTGCCGGTAGTGGATTTGCTGATATTTTTGAGGATTTTTTTGGTGAGATGATGGGAAGTGCACACCGTAAGCGTGGTGATGGTCGCGAGCGTGGTGCAGATCTGAGTTATAATATGGAAGTGACTTTAGAAGAGGCATTTTCAGGAAAAACTGCAGAAATTAATATTCCTAGTTCCGTTACGTGCGATGTTTGTGAAGGTTCAGGAGCGAGAAAGGGCTCTAGTCCGCAAGTTTGTGGGACATGTCATGGATCTGGTCGAGTGCGTGCTGCACAAGGCTTCTTTTCTATTGAGCGAACATGTCCTTCATGTCATGGACGTGGTGAAACGATTACGGATCCATGCCCCAAATGTCAGGGGACACGACGCGTAGAGAAAAAACGTTCATTAAGCGTGAATGTTCCAGCTGGTATTGAAGATGGAACACGTATTCGTCTTTCTGGTGAGGGTGATGCTGGTATTCGTGGCGGTCCCAATGGTGATCTTTATATTTTTCTTTCCGTTAAACCGCATGAATTTTTTCAGAGAGAAGGAGCAGATCTTCACTGTCGCGTTCCTATTTCGATGGTAACAGCGGCTTTAGGAGGAGAGTTTGAAGTTTCTGACCTTGATGGTGTTAAAGCACGTGTTAAGATCCCAGAAGGGACACAAAATGGACGTCAATTCCGCCTTAAAGGCAAAGGCATGCCCATGTTGCGTCGTCAGCAAGCAAGGGGTGACCTTTATATCCATATCACGATTGAGACACCGCAGAAACTTACGCAAGAACAACGTGAACTATTGCAAAAATTTGAAAAGCTTTCCAATCATGAGAATTCACCACAATCACATGGTTTTTTTTCACGGATGAAAGAATTTTTTGAAAATATTTCTGGTTAAAATAGGTGAATGTTTTCAGAGTAAATGAGAAAACATTTTAGGAAGGTTATTTTCATTAAACTTTCGATTGTCTTATCATCTTTGAGAAGCATTCTTTTGGTTTGAAAAGAAAAAAGAGAAACAATTAATTTAAGTGTAAGCTCCTGCTGCGCAGAGTTTTTTACATTTTATGGATAAGTCTTTCTTTTGAATGTCTATAACATTTTAAAAAGGGCTTATCCATAGAAGGATGCATTGAATGACTGAAATATTTCCAGTGTTAACGGCATTTATCTTTTTGTGCCATAAAAAATCATCATTTCAGGGGGTAATACAAGCTATGTAAGCCTCTTGTGCACATGAAGTGTTTTTTTAGAAGTGGGAGGTTATGAGGCTTGTTCGTAGAGTCTTATGTGAATAAATCACATGAGCGACTATCAGGTGGAACCAATCCAGTAAGAATCCAGATTTTTTTACAGGCAAAACCTCTTAAGAACCTTTTTCTTTAAAGGAAAGGTCCCAAATTTTGTGTTTATCTTTCTTGTCTGTGATTTTTTACTCAAAACTCTTTTTAAAAGCTCCATAATAAGAAATTTTAAAATGGCAAAATCTTATCAAGTAAGGCTAAAAAAGCTGTTAGGCAATCTATCTTATTTCGAATAATGTAATTTCTCATGATTGATTTTATAGGTTCTATTTTAGATAAGATATAAATAAAGCAATTGAGCGATTTCTATGTCGGTAATTTATTGATTTTATTATTATAAGAAAATTTTAATTTTATCTTATAAAATCAATGCTTGTATATACTTCTATTCATTGTTAATTACCGATAAGGGTAAACTCGTGAGTTGAATGTACAGCGTAGCTTAAAAGTTTTGCTTTTCAACTTTATACATAAGATCATAAAATAGTGGCGTTTTTTTTGCGCTTATTTTGTTTAATTTTTTGCTATTAATTTTATTTGAGGAAGTTGTTTTCTTGTTTCATCTCGTTATTACTTTTTCGTAATTTACAGGGAAATTGATGATTTTCAGGGGGAAAGATAGAATAAAGCTTTGTTTTATTGTTTTCATTTTTCCTAAATTCTACTTAAGAGAGGGTAAAAAATGATGAGGAGGCTCTATTAATGGATGATGCTAAAAACGGGGCTGTAGATGTTTTGGAAAAACAAGCAGCATTTTTATCGTCTGCTTTACCTTATATGCAAAAATACGAAAATGAAACGGTTGTAGTAAAATATGGCGGTCATGCTATGGGTGATCCTGCTTTGGGACGAGCATTTGCGCGTGATATTGCTCTATTAAAGCAATCGGGGATTAATCCTGTTGTAGTTCATGGTGGAGGGCCTCAGATTGCTGAAATTTTAATGAAAATGGGGATTGAATCACGATTTGAAAACGGTTTACGGGTAACCGATGAGCGGATCGTTGAAGTGGTTGAAATGGTTTTAGCGGGTTCCATCAATAAGGAAATTGTTGCTCTCATCAATGCTGAGGGTGAATGGGCAATAGGGCTGTGCGGTAAGGATGGCAATATGGTTTTTGCCGAAAAGGCTTATAGAACTGTCATTGATCCTGATTCGCATATTGAACGTGTTTTAGATTTGGGTTTTGTTGGTGAGCCTGTTGAAGTGGATCGTACATTGCTGGATCTTTTAGCATGTTCTGAAATGATACCAGTTCTTGCTCCTGTGGCTCCAGGTCGGGATGGTAAAACCTATAATATTAATGCTGATATTTTTGCTGGAGCTATTGCTGGTGCATTAGAGGCAAAACGTCTTTTATTCCTCACGGATGTTCCTGGTGTTTTGGATAAACAGGGCAAACTTTTAAAAGAATTGACGGTTTCTGAAGCTGAGAAACTTATCAAAAATGGAACAATTTCAGGAGGCATGATTCCAAAAGTAGAAACTTGTGTGAAAGCCCTTCAAAATGGTGTGGAAGGTGTTGTCATTTTAAATGGAAAAACCCCTCATTCTGTTTTACTAGAGCTGTTTACCGAACAGGGAGTTGGAACGCTTATTGTTTCATAAATTGTGCGGAAAATTGGAGAAGAAGGCCTTTCATGACGAATATAAAACAGTTTAAATATCCTTTATTAAGTAAACCAGAATTGGCAATATTTGCTGCAACAATATTGTGGGGGATTACATTTTTAGTCATTCACATTGCGGTACGCTATAGCGGTCCTCTGTTTTTTGTTGGATTTCGTTTTATTGTTGCATCTCTCATATGTGGAGCAATTTTTTGGCGCTCTATAAAAGGTATAACTGTTTATGAAGTTTTCGCTGGGATGGCAATTGGTTTATCCATGTTTTTTGGTTATGCTTTTCAAGCAGCTGGACTTCAAACGATTATTAGTAGTCAGTCGGCTTTTATCACAGCGCTTTATGTTCCGATGGTTCCAATCTTGCAATGGATTGTTTTTAAAAAACCTCCCCGTTTTGCCTGTTGGGTTGGTATTATTTTCGCTTTTATTGGGCTTGTCCTTGTTTCAGGACAAAAGCCGGGAAGTTTTGATTTTTCAAAAGGTGAAATTTTGACTTTGTTGGGCGCTTTAGCGATTGCTGGAGAAGTCATACTCATCGGAATTTTTGCCAACAAGGTTGATAGTCGGCGTGTGACCATTATTCAGTTATTCTTTAGTGGTTTTTTTTCATTTGCTTGTATGCCTTTGATGGGTGAAAGCATTCCTGCATTTTCGTGGGTATGGTTTAGTGTTGGTATGGGATTGGCATTAATGAGTGCTATTATTCAATTGGCTATGAATTGGGCACAAAAGTCTATTTCCCCTACGCGTGCGACACTCATTTATGCAGGTGAACCGGTATGGGCTGGTATTGTTGGGCGTTTGGCTGGAGAGCATTTATCTCCTTTAGCTTTATTAGGCGGCTTACTGATTTTGATTGGGATCATTGTGGCTGAATTACAACCTTCACAATGGCGTAAAAAAAATAAAGCAATTGAAAAAATTGATTAGCGATGCACCTTTTCTATCATGATTTTATTGCATGCGTTTTTTGCTTGCAGCGTTTTCATTTAAATTGCAAAACAATAATTAATTCATTATAAATCAATGTATTATCCAATTGATCGAAGAGAGTTGATGTTTTTATCTTTAATGGAGGAAGAAAGGAGTTGTACAAAAAATACATAAAAACTCTATACAATAGAGCTTATTTCTACAGTTTTAAACGTTAAAAAGAAGACGATCCCTTTCAACACACACTTATTTTATATAAGATTGCTAAAAAGGCAAATTATTGCATACAAATAAAAAGCATTTCTCGCAAATTTTATCGAAAGTTTAAGTGATATACGCGTTCACCCGATGTTCATGCAACATATTGATTTATAATGATAATATAACATTATTCATATTGAGTTAGAACTCTGAAGACTGTTAAAATTTTCTCATTTCAAATGTTTTTCATATTAAATTAATCCAAATCATTTGCTTACATGTCATAAACGGGAACCATGTGGTTAAAATTGCATAAAAACGGCATGCCTTCTATAAATTCTTTCAAATATTAAGGACTATCGCAACATTGGAGGTTGGCAAAGTGTGTGATGGAACACATACCGGCTTATCCAGCCGATGAGTCATCAAACAAGGTGCAAAAAGATCATTTTAGGTCCCTTTGGTATTTAATTTAGTAGATAAAAGCCTTATTTTTTAGGTTATGAGAAGTTCATGTTTTGAGAAGCTCTTTTGGTTAATATTCTTTTGAAAGGTTCTAGATAAGACATAATTGGTCTTTGCGTTTTGTATTATTCTTTGCTAAATCGCCTTATATGACAATAGATCGTAATTATATTCGTAATTTTTCCATCGTGGCGCATATTGATCACGGCAAGTCCACTTTAGCGGATCGTTTGATTCAAATAACAGGGGGGCTTGACACACGTGAGATGAAAGAACAAGTGCTTGATTCCATGGATATTGAGCGTGAACGTGGGATTACCATTAAGGCACAAACGGTACGTTTGCACTATAAAGCAAAGAATGGTGAAACCTATATTTTAAATCTTATGGATACACCAGGTCATGTGGATTTTGCTTATGAAGTTTCGCGGTCACTGGCAGCGTGTGAAGGTTCTCTGTTGGTGGTAGATGCGAGTCAAGGGGTGGAGGCACAGACATTAGCAAATGTTTATCAAGCTATTGATAATTCGCATGAATTGGTTGTTGTACTCAATAAAGTTGATCTTCCAGCAGCAGAACCTGAGCGTGTTAAAGAACAAATTGAAGATGTGATAGGTATTGATACATCTCAAGCGGTAGAAATATCAGCAAAAACAGGTTTGGGTGTTCCTGATGTTTTGGAGGCAATTGTTACACAATTACCACCTCCACGTACAGGCGATGGTGCAAATCCCTTGAAAGCAATGTTGGTTGATAGCTGGTATGATGCATATCTTGGTGTAATCGTTTTGGTACGAGTCATTGATGGAGTGTTAAAAAAAGGCCAAACCATTCGTATGATGGGGACAGGGGCAAAATATCCTGTTGAGCGCGTTGGGGTTTTTACACCTAAAATGGTGCAGATTGATGAATTAGGCCCAGGCGAGATTGGCTTTATCACTGCTTCTATCAAAGAGGTAGCCGATACACGGGTTGGCGATACGATTACTGAAGAGCGTCGTCCCTGTGAAAATGCTTTGCCAGGTTTTAAGCCTGCGCAACCCGTTGTCTTTTGTGGACTTTTTCCAATTGATGCTGCCGATTTTGATGATTTGCGTGCAGCCATGGGAAAATTACGCTTAAATGATGCGAGTTTTTCTTTTGAAATGGAAACATCTGCAGCTTTGGGGTTTGGTTTTCGGTGTGGTTTTTTGGGACTTCTTCATCTTGAAATTATTCAAGAGCGATTAGAGCGTGAGTTTAATTTGGATTTAATCGCGACGGCACCTTCAGTTGTTTATCGCATGAATATGAATGATGGTTCTGTTAAAGAGTTGCACAATCCAGCGGATATGCCTGATGTGGTTAAAATTTCTTCTATCGAAGAACCGTGGATCCGAGCGACAATCATGACTCCTGATAGTTATCTTGGGTCAATTTTAGAGCTGTGCCAAGAGCGGCGTGGAATACAGGTTGGTTTATCCTATGTTGGAACGCGTGCTATGGTGACGTATGATTTACCACTCAATGAAGTGGTTTTTGATTTTTATGATCGCCTAAAATCAATCTCAAAGGGGTATGCTTCTTTTGATTATCAGATGACGGATTATGCAGAGGGGGATTTAGTTAAAATGTCTATCTTGGTGAATGGAGAGTCTATAGATGCATTGTCGATGCTTGTGCACCGCACGATTGCAGAAAAGCGCGGGCGTTCCATGTGTGAAAAACTGAAAGATCTTATTCCCCAGCATATGTTTCAGATTCCAATTCAAGCAGCTATTGGTGGTAAAGTTATAGCGCGCGAAACGATTCGTGCTTTGCGTAAAGATGTAACAGCGAAATGTTACGGAGGCGATGTAACGCGTAAGCGCAAACTTTTGGAAAAGCAAAAAGAAGGTAAAAAGCGGATGCGCCAATTTGGAAAGGTAGAAATTCCTCAGTCGGCCTTTATTCAAGCGCTTAAAATGAATAAATGATGAAAAAAGAAACATTTTCTCTCATTGATCGCGCTCTTGCTTTTGTCGATGAGTTCAGTTTTTTAAGAACACTTTTAAATGGAGATTGTAAAGTGTTTCACACTTTTGTGTCTTGCGTGATAGTGTCATGTTTCTCACGTAAAACAGAATATTTTAAACAAAATACATTTGTGTTGCACGTTTACGTTCTTGTTTTAAAGAATCATCTCTCACTGTATCAAACTCCGTTTTATAATGGGGACCGTGAAAGGTATAATGCAAAATCGATTGTGAATGATATAAAACCCACCATTTGGCATCACTTTCTTTCCGCCTCATAAAGACACAAGGTTCACCCATCATACTTTTTTCCAGTGCAAAATGTTATGATAATCCTTGGCACTTGAGAGAATTCATTAAAGGCATTTTTGCTTTTTTCTTAAAGTATTTTTTCCCCTACACTAACGGCATTTGTAACGTGCAAGGAAATGAGAATGACTAGATTCATCATGAAAGGATTTAAAATAAGAGAATCCTTGTATTTTATAGTGTTATTCAAGTTGAAAAACAATGAATGATCATTATAAATTAACAGTGTGTCTAATCACGTAAAAGCTCATTAATGGATGTTTTCTCTCGTGTTTTTTGATCAACCCGTTTTACGATAACAGCACAATAAAGATTTGGGCCTGCTTCACCATTTGGGAGTGGTTTTCCAGGGAGAGATCCTGGAACAACAACCGAATAGGCTGGTACTTCACCGATAAAAATTTCCCCTGTTGTACGATCAATAATCTTTGTAGACTTCCCAATAAAGACTCCCATTCCTAAAACAGTCCCTTCACGAATAATACAGCCTTCAACAATTTCAGAGCGTGCACCAATAAAGCAATGATCTTCAATGATTGTTGGATTTGCTTGCAGAGGTTCCAAAACACCTCCAATCCCAACACCACCAGAAAGATGAACATGTTTACCAATTTGTGCACAAGAACCAACGGTTGTCCATGTATCAATCATTGTTCCTTCATCAATAAAGGCACCAAGATTAACAAAGGATGGCATGAGTATGACGTTTGGTGCAACATAGGCAGAATGGCGTACAATCGCTCCAGGAACAGAACGAAACCCCGCTTTTTGAAAATCATCTTCTTTCCAACCAGAAAATTTTGAGGGAACTTTATCCCACCAATGTGTTCCATTGATTCCACCAGCAATAATTTGCATGGTATTGAGGCGAAAAGAGAGCAGAACAGCTTTTTTCAACCATTGATGAACATGCCATTGTCCATTTTTTTGCCGTTCTGCAACACGGATTTCACCTTTATCAAGAAGGTTCAATGTGTGTTCGACACTCTCACGAATTTCACCTTTTGTGGTAGTATTAATAGAATCGCGATCATCAAATGCTTTTTCGATAATGATTTCAAGTTGTGTGAGATGGGTCATGACGAAAGTTCCGTTAAACAAGTTGAAAGCTTCAAGATTTATTCTCTATGACCTACGCGAAGAAATGTTTTCAGTCAATAAAACGATGAGAAAGTAGGACAGGTGCATGAAAAAGGGCTGTAAAGAAAAAAGAAAAGAAGAACGAGAAAATTGGACTCCCCTTCTTCATACGAAGGAAGCTCTACAACAGATCCATAAAGTCTCTAATTCAGCGCAAATGTGTTCTCCGACTTATCGTTTAGCCTATATCGATCAAGATTTTATGATGCGTCCAGAGCTGCGTTCACAACGTATTGGTCTTGAATTTTTAAAGCCGGAAATAACACTTAAAGAATATAATATTCAATCAACAGTTGTTTTGTTCGGTGGTGCACGTATTCCTGAACCTGGGCAAGCAGCGTGGGCTGCAAAAAATGAAACACAAAAGAAAAATTTGTGCGCTATGTCACATTATTACGATGAAGCAAGAGAATTTGCACGTTTGTGTTCCCTCTATTCGGCAAAAACAGAATACCGTGAATTTGTGGTTGTCACAGGAGGCGGACCAGGGATTATGGAAGCAGGAAATCGTGGTGCTTGTGATGTTGGTGCGCCAACGGTTGGCTTGAATATTATTTTACCGCATGAGCAAGAGCCTAATTCATATATTTCTCCGCATTTGTGTTTCAATTTTCACTATTTGGGGATGCGAAAAATGCATTTTTTAGTACGGGCAAAAGCATTAGCTATTTTTCCTGGAGGATTTGGGACTTTGGATGAGTTGTTTGAGACGTTAACTTTAATACAAACAGGACGTATGAAACAGGTACCAATTTTATTGTTTGGCAAAGAATTTTGGAGCAATGCGATCAATCTTGAATATTTGGCTTCGCAAGGTACAATCGCTCCTACGGATGTTAATTTGGTGAAATTTGTCAATACAGCAGCAGAAGCTTTCAAAGAAATTCGTTCTTTTTATAAATTGCCTTAATTTCTTTTGAAAAAGCCATTTTTGTGAGACAGTTAATATTCTACTTTGGTTAAATAAAGTCCTGAAGGGGGAGCAACAACACCACAACGTTTACGATCTTTAGCATGAAGAGCTGCTTCAAGATCTTGAGCTGTCCAACGTCCAATCCCCACTTCCATGAGGCTTCCTGCAAATGAACGAATTTGATGATGAAGAAAAGAGCGGGCTTGCGCATAAAGGAAGATTTTTTCACCTTCTCTTTGCACATCGAGGCGTTCAAGGGTTCGAATAGGGCTTTTGGCTTGGCAATGTGCTGAACGGAAAGTTGTAAAATCATGTTGTCCTACAAGCTTTTGAGCGGCTTCATGCATCGCTTCAGCATCAAGAGGCTTTGGCAACCACCACACACGTTTGGCATTTAAGGCTGGTGGAGAGCGACGATTGAGAATTTTAAAAAGATAATGGCGTTTGATAGCAGAAAATCGTGCATCAAAGTCATCAGGGACATTTTCTACGTTTAAAATTGAAATGGCTTCTCTCTGTTGACGCAAAAGAGCATTGAGCGCATCCCGTACAGTATATGAAGGCCAGTTTTTTATGAAATCAACATGCGCAACTTGTCCTGTCGCATGCACCCCTGCATCTGTTCGTCCTGCTGTTGTTATGGTTAATTGTTCTCCACTAAAGCGAAAAATCGCTTGTTCAAGAGCTCCTTGTATCGTGTGAAGCTTTGTTTGACGCTGCCAGCCAGCATAATTTGATCCATCATATTCAAGAGTAAGTTTAAAACGGGGCATATTAAAAAACAGCAGAAATATGAGCGCCTCGTAAAAAAGTTGCGCTCTCAAGGACTTTACCACCAGATCTTTGTAGATGGGTTATTTCAAGGCGCCCTTGTCCACAATGGACAATCAAAGAATTTGGTTCTATCCGCCCAATTTCAAGAGAAGGACCTTTTATTAAACAACTTCCAAGAATTTTTACGCGTTCTTCTCGTCCACCGATATTCATATTGCACCAGCAGCCAGGAGAGGGAGAGAGCGCACGAATATGCCTATGAATAACTTCTGCAGGTTTTGTCCAATCAATACGGGTTTCTTCTTTTTTAATTTTGGCAGCATAGGTTATGCCTTCCTCTGATTGGGGAGTCAGTTTGAGTTGTCCTTTTTCCAGAGTTGATAGAGCTTCTATCATAAGTTCTGCACCGATATATGAAAGCTTATTTGAAAGTTCATCTGTGGTGGTGGTATCAGTGATGGGAATAGAGCGTGAGAGGGCAATAGGCCCTGTATCAAGCCCTTCATCCATTTTCATGATCATTATCCCCGTTTCCTTATCTCCAGCCATAATCGCACGCTGGAGAGGTGCAGCACCACGCCACCGTGGTAAAAGCGAAGCATGGGCATTAAAACATCCAAAACGCGGTGTTTCAAGAATAGCTTTCGGTAAGAGGAGTCCATAGGCAACCACAACAGCAGCATCAACACAAAATGCTGCAAATTGGGCTTGCTGTTCGGCTGTTTTGAGTGTTTGAGGCGTAAAGATAGGAATAGATTTTTCTTCTGCTGCATTTTGCACGGGTGAGGGGATGAGTTTAAGACCACGACGCCCTGCTGGGCGAGGAGGTTGACTATAAACAGCAACAACATCATGCCCCGCATCCAATAAAGCATGCAAAATGGGAACAGAAAAATTCGGTGTTCCCATAAAACTCAACCGTAATGCCATTACAAAATTGCTTCCTGAGTATTTTTTTCTTTTGCGCGTTTTTTAAATTTTCGTATCACCATATCGCGTTTGATTTTTGAGATATAATCAATAAAAAGACGCCCATCTAAATGATCCATTTCATGCTGTAAGCAAGTTGCCAAGAGGTCATCTGCTTCAATTTCTGTCTGTTTTCCTTCACGGTTTTGATAGCGAATACGCAGGCGTTTAGGGCGTTCAACTTCCGCAAAATAGTCAGGAATAGAAAGACAACCTTCTTTATAAATATTGCGCTCATCTGAAAGCCATAAAATCTCAGGGTTGATAATAACAAAGGGCTTTTTCTGCTTATCTTCAGAATTTCCAGAGACATCTATAACCAACATGCGTAGTGGTATGCCAATTTGAATAGCAGCAAGACCAATACCTTTAGCATTATACATAGTTTCGAGCATATCATCCGCGAGCTTCTGGAGAGCTGTATCGACTTGGTCGATGGGTTTGGATACTTCCCGTAAAATCGGATCTGGTAAAGTCACTAAAGATTTTATTGGCATGCGGAATAGATTAATCAATGCTTTGTTATGGGTCAATATTGAATAACAAATTCTTGCGCTTTTTTATGATGAGGGCGTTATATTACTTCTCATGTTTGATTCGTTTTTTTCTTTTATACTTGCTGATGAGTCGTTTACGAAACTGAGCGCCCTGCTTTTATTGATACTCCTTTGCTTAGCATTTTTTATGTTGATTTATTCTCATCGAAAAAAGGCATTTTTGGAAAGTGAAGTTGCCAAGCGTGCGCGTGAGGCACAAGAGCAGATGGCTACATTGCTCAAAACACAAGCTGAAATGCAAGGGCGAATGCAAACGATGGCTGAAATTTTCGGTCAAAGACAGGCTGAATTGAATAAGTCACTCAGTGAGCAACTCAATGGCATGACAGCCAATATAGGTCAAACACTTCAGGTACAGACAAAATCAACTTATGAGAATTTAAATCGTTTGCAAGAGCGTTTAGCGGTCATTGATGCAGCGCAAAATAATATTCAGTCACTTACGGGACAAGTTGTTCAACTGCAATCCATTTTAAGCAATAAGCAGACGCGTGGTACTTTTGGTCAAGGGCGGATGGAAGCAATTATTGCTGATGCTCTACCACTAAATTCTTATGCTTTTCAAGCTGTTCTTTCAAATGGAAAGCGGCCAGATTGTCTCATTCACATGCCAAATAAAGCGCCTTCTCTTGTTGTGGATGCTAAATTTCCTCTGGAAGCTTGGAATACCATGCGTAAAGCAACAACAGCTCAAGAACGTCAAGAGGCAGAACGCCAATTTCGCACGGATATGGAAGTCCATATCCGTGATATTGCGCAAAAATATTTAATTCCTGGAGAAACCCATGACACCGCTTTTCTCTTTGTACCATCGGAATCGATTTTTGCGACAATTTATGAGGATTTTGAGCCATTGGTACAAAAAGCCAATAGAGCCCATGTGATTATTGTTTCACCGTCTTTGTTGATGCTCTCTGTCCAAGTTGTACAAACCATTATGAAAGATGCGCGGATGCGTGAACAAGCGCATTTAATTCAATCAGAAGTAGCAAAATTGATGGAAGATTTTGGACGAATGGATAGCCGTGTTCGCGCACTACAGAAGCACTTTCACAAAGCAGGAGAAGATATAGAGGGAATTTTAATATCGTCCTCTAAAATTATGAAACGGGCAAATCGCATTGAAACTGTCGAATTAAAAGAAAATTATTCTGAACCAGCAAAAATGACAACATCAACTCAGTCGCAAATATTGCGTTTGGTTGATGAAGAATAAAGTAAATCAAGCTTCTCAACGATCACAAGTTAGGATCATGTTCTTTATTGATTGGTAATAATTTTTTAGTATCTCTATCTTGTTTTATTTCTTAAATGAGAGGAATAGGGAATATGCGACACCTTTTGTTTTTAGGGGCACTGGTGTTTCTGCTAGGGGGGTGTGCAACAACTACTCCCCTCCACACAAACAATGCTTGTGCTATTCTAGCACAAAAAAATGGTTTTTTTGACAATTGGGGTAGGGCATCTCAAAGAGCAGAAAGGCGCTATGGAATTCCTATGCCTATTATTCTTGCGACCATTAATATGGAATCGGGCTTTCGTCGTAATGCACGTCCTCCACGCAAAAAACTACTTGGTTTTATTCCATGGAAGCGTCGATCGACAGCTTATGGTTATTCTCAAGCGCTTGACAGTACATGGGCAATGTATCTGCGCTCTACAGGAAAGTCTTTTGCATGGCGTACTAATTTTGCAGATGCTGCTGATTTTGTTGCTTGGTATCATCGTCAAAGTGTTCAACGCAATGGAGTGAGGTTTGATGATGCCTATAGCCTTTATCTAAATTATCATATGGGGCATGGCGCTTATGCGCGGAGTGGTGGAAATGTTAATGCTGCGCTTTCACAGGCAGCACAGCGCATGGCAAGAATATCGAGGCTCTATGAACAGCAATTAAGGAGATGTGGATGGCATTAGGGAAGATTTTTGAAAATCCCAATTAAGGAATTGATGGGATAAAATTAATTTGAGAGCAAAATTTCTTATAGGGTGATAAGGTTGTATCGTTTGTCCAATTGTCGAAATGAAATAAGTTGTTATTTTTTTAATAAACTAAAATGACAGAACACTTTTGCAGTATACAATACATTTGAAGATACTCTCGATATTTTTGTTCCCCTTTGTTCGAAAAATTTACAATGAACACAATCCTCCATTTGGCACTCGCTTTTGACTCTGGGCGAAATACTAGAGAGCGCTGAAGAAAAATTCTAAAATATAATATCGCTTTTTATTGTCATGAAAGTAAAATTTACAATCCAACGAACAATTAAAAGGGCATTATAAGAGCGTTAAAACACAGGCTATACAACACCACAGGAAAGGTTACAAAGCACATAAACTTCCCAAATTGATTCTTCTTGATAGAAGAGTTGGTTCTTTTGGTGGAGCTAAGCGGGATCGAACCGCTGACCTCTTGCATGCCATGCAAGCGCTCTCCCAGCTGAGCTATAGCCCCTAAAAACAAATTTTTCCCCAAAAGACAGCCTATAATTTCAATTTTTTTAAAACGATAAAAATTGAAGATCAAGAAGAATTTGCATTTAACAGAAAAGATATTTTCTTTTACTTCTTTTAAGCATCGTCATCATTAGAAACGCCGCCTCCGAGAATATCGGTAACGTCATCATCCTCATCGTCCTCATCGTGAGATAAAAATGTATCATCGTCATCACCAAGATCCACATCACTATCTTCTAAATCAGGAAGATCGTCATCTTTAGAACCGTCATCATCCTCTTCAAGAAGCATAAAAGCAGACTTTTCAAGTGCTGTATCAAGCTCTTCAGTATCTACTTCTTCTTCATTGTTTGCTTCAGCTGCCGCAACCTCAAAATAAGAACGCGGATAAGAGATTCCTGTATAAGGTGACACAATAGGGTCGCGATTTAGATCGTAAAATTTTTTTCCTGTTTCTGGATCAACACGTTTCGTTCCAAGTTCCTGTTTTGCCATAAACCGTGCCTCTTTGATTAATTCTATTCCATTAAAAGATAAATTTTATGGTGCTTAATCGAAAAATAATGCCTTTGTCAAAGATAAATACACTGTTCCACGCAGATTTTTTCATGACGCCCTTTAAAGCATGTGCTAAAGGATGCATAATTTCATAAAGGTTAGATAGAATTAAATAGAATTTCCATGCAAAAAGCAATCCCTATAACGGCCTATAAATCGAGTAGTCTCTCTGGAAAAATTCGAATACCAGGAGATAAATCAATCTCTCACCGCTCTCTTATACTGGGAGGGTTAGCAAATGGTGAAACATATATCCACGGATTACTTGAAAGCGCTGATGTACTCAATACAGCTGCTGCTATGAAGGCTATGGGCGCCTGTATGATTAAGAAAGACGACTTCTGGATCATACGAGGAACAGGGAATGGTTGTCTCTTAGCCGCACAAAAACCTTTAGACTTTGGAAACTCTGGAACAGGTGCTCGCTTGATTATGGGAATGGTTGGTCCCTATCATATGAAAACAACTTTTACGGGTGATGCTTCTCTCTCTAAACGTCCCATGCGACGTATCCTCGATCCACTGCGTCTTATGGGGGTGGAAATTGAAGCAACAGATGGCGATCACCTTCCTTTAACGCTTTATGGTCCCAAAATGGCTAATCCGATTCGCTATCGTGTTCCAATAGCTTCCTCTCAAGTTAAATCAGCGGTTCTCCTCGCTGGACTGAATACCGCTGGCATTACAACGGTTATTGAACCAGTTCTCACACGTGATCATACGGAAAAAATGTTAAAAGCATTCGGTGCTAAACTTGAAATAGAAAGAGATAAAGAAGGTGCGCGTTTGATTCATCTTAATGGTTTTCCTCATCTTACTGGACAAACGATTCATATTCCCGGAGATCCTTCTTCTGCTGCTTTTCCAATTGTTGCAGCCCTTGTTGTAGAAGATTCTGATATCACCATTGAAAATGTTTTGATAAACAATTCTCGAATAGGACTTATCGAAACATTGTGGGAAATGGGCGCTCAAATTGAATTTTTGAATCAACGCCAAACAGGTGGAGAGGATGTTGCCGATCTACGGATAAAATCATCGATCCTCAAAGGTGTTACTGTGCCGAAGGAACGTGCTCCATCGATGATTGATGAATATCCTGCTTTGGCGGTTGCAGCAGCCTTTGCTGAAGGCAAAACAGTGATGCTAGGAATTGAAGAATTGCGTGTTAAAGAATCAGATCGGCTGTCTGCTGTTGCACAAGGATTAAAAATTAATTGCGTAGACTGTGAAGAAGGTCAAGATTTTCTCGTTGTTTATGGGA
The DNA here is from genome assembly GCF_028618525.1 of Bartonella sp. AU55XJBT. The sequence continues at coordinate 57,974 of NZ_JAQITC010000003.1, forward strand.
AAGGTTCTGCTAAAGGTTTGGGGGGTGGACATGTTACCACACATCTTGATCATCGAATTGCTATGTGTTTTCTCATTTTTGGGCTTGTATCAGAAAAGCCTGTTACCATTGATGATAAACGCATGATTGCTACGAGCTTTCCAGAATTTATTCCTTTTATAAAACAGCTTGGGGGAAAAATCGCTTGAAGCCTTTTGTTATTGCCATTGATGGACCTGCTGCCTCAGGTAAAGGGACCTTAGCTCGCAAAATTGCTGCACATTATCATCTTCATCATTTGGATACAGGGCTTACTTATCGTGGTGTTGCTCATGCGCTTTTACAACAAAAATTGGCTCTTAATGATGAAAAAAATGCTATCATTTATGCTAAAGAACTTGATTTTAATAGTTTAAATCCTGCTTTTCTTTCTTCTCATGAACTTGGTGAAGCGGCTTCAAAGATAGCGATTAATCCTGCTGTACGTAAAATTCTTATCGAAAAACAACGTAATTTTGCCAAAACTTTACCTGGAAGTGTGCTTGATGGGCGAGATATTGGCACGATCGTTTGTCCTGATGCTGATATCAAGTTTTATGTTCTAGCCAATGTTCAGATACGTGCCAAACGTCGTTACCAAGAAATTTTAGAAAAGGGGGGGCAAGCAAATTACCATGAAATACTTAGCGATCTTGAACAGCGAGACAGTCGCGATATAACACGCAAACAAAGCCCCCTAAAACCGGCAAAAAACGCCCACTTGCTTGATACGTCAGAATTGAGTATAGAAGCAACATTTGCAATTGCATGTGCTTTTATTGATCCAATCATAAAAATGCATATAATTGGATAAGTTCATTAAGGCAGCTCCCAGCTTGGCGCTAATTTTTCCTCCTTTATTTAAGGAAAAAGGCTAAGGAGTTGCCCATGTTAACACTAACCTAGCGCTCATACCTTACAAGATAAGGTATATATTAGGAGTTCTTATGTCACAATACAATCCCACAACAGCGGATTTTGAAGCCCTTTTAACAGAATCTTTTCAAACCAATGATCTTAATGAAGGATCTGTTGTTAAAGGTCGTGTTATTGCAATCGAAAAAGACATGGCCATTATTGATGCTGGACTTAAAGTCGAAGGACGTATTCCTCTCAAAGAATTTGGAGCTAAAGCAAAAGATGGTTCTTTGCAAGTTGGCGATGAAGTTGAGGTTTATATTGAACGCATTGAAAATGCGATGGGCGAAGCTGTTTTATCGCGTGAAAAAGCACGTCGCGAAGAAAGTTGGGTCCGTTTAGAGGAAAAATTCAATGCTGGTACACGCGTTGAGGGCGTTATCTTTAGCCAAGTAAAAGGTGGTTTCACAGTTGATCTTGATGGAGCGGTTGCTTTCTTGCCGCGCAGCCAAGTTGATATTCGTCCCATTCGCGATGTTTCACCTCTCATGCATAATGCACAATCTTTTGAAATTTTGAAGATGGATCGTCGTCGTGGCAATATTGTGGTCTCACGTCGTACTGTCTTAGAAGAAAGCCGCGCTGAGCAACGTTCAGAAATCGTACAAAATCTTGAAGAAAACCAAATTGTTGAAGGTGTGGTGAAAAATATCACAGATTATGGTGCCTTTGTTGACCTTGGTGGGATTGATGGTCTCTTACACGTTACAGATATGGCATGGCGGCGTGTTAATCACCCATCTGAAGTGCTCACAATTGGTCAAACGATCAAAGTTCAGATTATTCGCATTAATCAAGATACGCACCGTATTTCTCTTGGAATGAAACAGCTTGAAAGTGATCCTTGGGAAAGTATCAGTGTCCGCTATCCGATTGGTAAGAAAATTACGGGTGCTGTGACCAATATTACGGATTATGGTGGTTTTGTTGAAATTGAACCAGGGATTGAAGGATTGATCCATGTTTCTGAAATGAGCTGGACAAAGAAAAATGTTCACCCTGGAAAAATTCTGTCTACATCACAAGAAGTAGAAGTGGTTGTTCTTGAAATTGATCCTTCTAAACGGCGTATTTCTCTTGGCTTAAAGCAAACATTTGAAAATCCATGGGAAGCTTTTGCCAATAAATTTCCTGTCAATTCACAAATTGAGGGAGAGGTTAAAAATAAAACAGAGTTTGGTCTGTTTATTGGGCTTGAAGGCGATGTTGACGGTATGGTTCATCTCTCTGATCTCGATTGGAACCGTCCTGGTGAACAAGTTATTGATACTTACAATAAAGGTGATATCGTTAAAGCTGTGGTCCTTGATGTTGACATTGAAAAAGAGCGTATTTCTCTTGGAATTAAGCAGCTTTCCAGTGATAAGGTTGGAGAAGCAGCTGCTTCTGGTGAATTGCGAAAAGGGGCTGTTGTAACCTGTGAAGTGATTGCTGTTAAAGACAATGATATTGATGTGAAATTGATTGACCACAACCTTGAGACAACCATTCGGCGTGCTGATCTTGCACGTGATCGTGATGAACAACGTCCTGAGCGTTTTGCAATTGGGCAAAAGGTTGATGCGCGCATCACAGCCTTTGATAAAAAAACACGTAAAATTTCAGTATCGATCAAAGCATTAGAAATTGCAGAGGAAAAAGAAGCTGTTGCCCAATATGGTTCTACAGATTCAGGCGCTTCTCTTGGTGATATTCTCGGTGCGGCTTTGAAAAAACAAGAACAAGATTAATCATTAATCATTAACATTGATGGTATTATTAAGGTCACTCCTAAAATGAGTGACCTTTTTATTTTCTAAAGAAATTATTTCCTTAATTTTTAATTATTGCATTAAAAATTATTATAACTGCTTGCAAATAAAAACAAAAAGTTTGTTTTTTGTCTATCAACGGTTCACTATTCAGATAAAATGCTTACAATTTAAATAAAAAGCGATGTAATTGAATAATAATGGGACATTATGGCGTGCACAATACCTTTCATAAAGTACTTTTTTCTCAAAAGAAGAGAAAAGACCATTTTATTAATAGTGATTTCCCTCTTCGAGCAATTTATAAAGTACAAGAAGATCTTTATGACCTAGGGCGTGATATAGCTTCCGGCAAAGAAATTTTACTCCCTGAATATGAAGGAGTAGAAGATTTTCGCAAGAGATTGAATGAAAATGCTAAACTTATCCTTCATGCCTTTCATACCAGTGATTTTGCAGCCAAAAATGATGAAACTATCGCACCGTCTGCGCAATGGCTCATTGATAATCATTACACCATTGATAAAACCATACAACAACTACGCCGTAACTTTTCTAAGTCCTTCATAAAGCAACTTCCTCTTTCTACACAAAAAGCAAGAATACCACGCATTTTTGCTTTAACTTGGCTTTATATTGCGCATACCGATAGCAGCTTTTCACAAGAAACACTCACGGCTATGATCAATGGGTTTCAAGAAGTTTGTGCGCTCACAATTGGTGAATTATGGGCTCTTCCTTCAGTTATGCAAATGCTACTCATTGAAAATGTTCGTCGTCTTTCAGTGCGTATCAAAAAAGCGCGCCAGATGCGCCATCTTGCCAGTCAAGTAGCTGATAAAATTTCTCTTTTAGAAAATAAAACAAATCTAAACTCTCTTTTTACGCAGTACAAATTATTTACTGCTGACCCAACTTTTTCAGCGCATTTATTCTATCGCCTGCGCAGTGCATCTATCGATTCAACCGTAGCGTTAACTTGGCTTGAAAAGCAATTAGAAAGTCAAGGCAGTAGCTTAGAAAGTGCAACAGCCGATGAGCATACCAGACAGGCGGCAGATGGTGTGACCATGGGCAATATTATTTGTGCTCTTAAAGTGATAGATGATGTTGATTGGACCGTATGGTTTGAAACAGTGAGTTGTGTCGATGCTATTTTGCGTAAAAAGAGTGATTTTTCTGAAATTGATCCCCATTCACGCGGTATTTATCGACAAGTCATTGAAAAAATTTCACGCTTTTCGTCTCTTAGCGAGCTGGAAGTTGCACACAAATCTGTAGAAATGGCAAATCCCACTATTGAAGATATGCCTCATTATTCCTCTGTTGGGTGGTATCTTGTCGGTGATGGTCGTGGTATATTTGAAAAGGCTTGTGGATATACGCCGCCTCTTCTCATAAAATGGGCACGCGCTTTTTATTGCTTAAAACTGAGAGTCATTGCCATTCCTGTCTCTTTTCTGACGCTTGCTCTTTTGCTTGCAGTCTATACCTTTTTCCAAATATCTGGCATGACACTCTGGATGTCCCTTTGCTTTACTGTATTGGCGCTTTTTCCTGCTATGGATGCGGCTTTTTCCTTCTTTAATATAGTTGTTTCTTGGTTTGTTCCATCAAGACAGCTCATTGGTTATGAATATAAAGAAGGTATTCCAAAACATGCACGGACAATGGTTGTTGTACCTACTTTGATAACATCACGCGATGATATTGATGCGCAAGTGCACAATCTTGAAGTACACTATCTTTCCAATCCTAAAGGTGCGGTCCATTTTGCACTCATTACAGATTGGGTAGATGCTCCCTTAAGAGAAACGCAAGACGATCTTGATTTGCTTCGCTATGCGCAAAATGGTATTGATAAACTCAATAGTCGTTATCATCGTGATGAACTTCCTGTTTTTTTCCTTTTACATCGCCGACGCCTTTATAATAGCGGTGAAAAATGTTGGATGGGATGGGAACGAAAGCGGGGAAAACTTCATGAACTCAATCGGCTTTTAAGGGGCGATGAAAATACGAGTTTTTACTCTCCTGATCCAAATCTTCCTATGGATTGCCGTTTTGTTATGACACTGGATTGTGATACACGTCTTACCCCTGAAAGTGTCACAAAACTTGTTGGAAAGCTTAATCATCCACTCAATCATCCCATTTTTGATCCGCAAAGTGGAAAAGTTGTCAAAGGCTATAGCGTTTTGCAGCCACGCATTATGCCGTCTCTGACAACAGGAAAAAAAACATCAATTTTCCAACGGGTTTTTTCGACCAACCGTGGTATTGATCCTTATGTTTTTGCTGTTTCTGATACTTATCAAGATCTTTTAGGAGAAGGTACTTTTATCGGTAAAGGTCTTTATCATATTGATGCATTTGAACAAGCACTTGACGGCAAAGTTAAAGAAAATACTGTTCTTAGTCATGATCTCTTAGAAGGAGGATATGCCCGTACTGCTCTGGTTAGTAGCATCACAGTCATTGAGGACTATCCAACGGCTTATAATATTGATGTTATGCGTTATCATCGCTGGATTCGTGGTGATTGGCAACTTTTGCCCTATCTTTTTTGTTCCCGTCAAATAAGCTCCGTGATGCGTTGGAAAATGCAGGATAATTTGCGTCGTTCTCTTACACCATTAATGTGGTTATTTGCAGCGTTTGCAGGATGGGCTCTTTTGTCATTGAAGAGTGCAATCATCTGGCAGATATTTTTGCTGTTTAGCGCCTTCATTGCCCCCATTTTATGTGTATTAAAAACGTTTTTTTCATCCAATATAGATCATTCTTTGCGCGGACATTTTCGATTAATTTGGAATAAAACCGCTCTTACAAGCGCTGATATCTTTCTTAAGACGACTTTTCTTGCTCATTCGGCCTATTTTATGACTGATGCGATTATTCGTACACTCTATCGTATGACGATTTCAAGACAGCATCTTCTTGAATGGAAAACCTCTGCCACAACAAAATCAATGCCTAATAGTTTGCTTTTCTATGTTTTTACAATGGCACCAGCATCACTTATTGGTGCTCTTGCCCTAACACTCGCTCTTTTTTTTGATAGTTTTGCAAGCTTTATTGCTTTGCCTTTTGGGATAGTATGGTTTTTTTCACCTTTCATTGCTTGGGTTGCGAGTCGACCTTCAACATTTCAAGATAGCCTTGAACTTTCTTCAAAAGATGAAAAAATCCTCCGCTCTATTGCACGGCGGACATGGCTTTATTATTCAACCTTTGTCAATGAGCAAAACAATTATTTGCCTCCCGATAATTTTCAAGAAGACCCTGAACCGCTTGTTGCTCAACGTACATCCCCTACAAATATCGGGGTTTATCTCCTTTCTGTTATTGCGGCACGTGATTTTGGCTGGATTGGTTTTGAAGAAACAATTACCCGTATTGAATGTACATTACGCTCTCTTGCAAAAATGGAAAAGTTCCATGGTCACCTCTATAATTGGTATGCAACGGATACACTCAGACCTCTTTTACCCACTTATGTCTCAACCGTTGATTCAGGAAATCTTGCTGGTCATTTGGTAACACTCTCTTCTGCCTTAAGGGAATGGGCTGAAAAACCGCATCTTCTTTTTCAAAGTGATCGAGAAGGTTTATCGGATGTTCTTATTATTCTTGAAGAAACGGTTAAAGAAATTTCAGACCATCAACTCAGTTTACGTGCTTTACGCCAAAGAGTTGAAGAAAATATTGTTCGTTTTCATCACTCTGTCCGTACTTTTGTAGAACAAGAAAATACGATACCTTTTCACATCAAGGATCTTTCATGTGCAGCCCACGATATTGTAGACTTAGTTAATGAACTCGACCAGAAAATTCAAACAATAGAATCGGCTCGTGCGCTTTGTTGGGCTAAATGCCTTATCGAAACTTGCGACGCTTATCATCATGATGCAACGGCTCATTATGATCCTGAAAAATTATGCAAAAAACTAAACAGATTGGCTATAGCGGCAAGGCAAATAGCCTTTGATATGAAATTTGGCTTTTTAGAACAACCTAAACGGCATCTCTTATCCATTGGATATCGTGTTCAAGAAAACAAACTCGATGAAAACTGTTATGATCTACTCGCTTCAGAGGCACGTCTTGCAAGTTTTTTTGCTATCGCAAAAGGGGATATAAAGCCTAAACATTGGTTTCATCTTGGTCGACTCCTCGTCCCCATAGGGTGGAAAGGTGCTCTTTTATCATGGTCTGGTTCTATGTTCGAATATCTTATGCCATCTCTTGTGATGCATGAACCTTTAGGCTCTCTCTTGGATCAAACCAATCGGTTGATTATTCGTTGTCAAATACAATATGCTCACACACGGGAATTGCCATGGGGTATTTCAGAGGCTGCATTTAATGCTCGTGATCATTTAATGAATTACCAATATGCTCATTTTGGTGTTCCAAGCCTCGGACTCCAACGTGGTCTTTCACGCAATGCTGTCATTGCTCCTTATGCTAGCTTTCTTGCAGCACAATATGCTCCTGCTTGCGCTGTTGCCAACTTAAAACGACTCCGTGATCTTGGAGCTTTAGGAACATATGGTTATTATGATTCTGTTGATTTTACCTCTTCACGTGTAAAAACAGGGGAAAAGTACGCTATTGTACGCAATTATTATGCGCACCATCATGGTATGTCTATCCTTGCTCTTAACAATGTTATTTTTCAAGGGCGAATGCGTGATCGTTTTCACCGTGATCCCGTTATTGAAGCAACGCAATTGCTTTTACAAGAGCGCGCTGCCCATCTTATTCCTGTGATTCACACCAAAGCTATTAATCGTATGCGCAATAAGTCTGAAGCATTGGATGCCGCTCCTTTACGCATTATTACAAATCCGCTGCTTAAACCACGGGAAACTTTGCTTTTGTCTCACGGCTTTTATTCTATCATGTTGACAGCGAATGGTTCTGGCTATAGCCGTTGGTACGATTATGCGATTACGCGCTTTATTCCTGATGCGACAGAAGATCAACAAGGGATTTTATTCTTTCTACGCAATACACATAGTGGACGGTGGTGGTCTGTAACCAGCGAACCAACACGCGTTATTGAAGAAGAAGCTGTCAGCATTTTTACGGATGAAAAGGCTGAATATACGAAAATGGTTGATGGTATCAAATCAACCCTTGAATGTCTTATTATCTCTGAAGGGTGCGGCGAAGGTAGACGTATTCAACTGATGAATACAACAAACAAAGACTGTCTTATCGAAGTTACTTCGTATGGTGAACTAGCGCTTGCAACAATGGATATGGATTGTGCTCATCCTGTTTTTTCACGAATGTTTATAGAGACAGAAATTGCTGAGGAAGGCAAAACAATTTTTGCCAAAAGGCGCAAACGCTCACCTAATGATCCTGAAATTTATATTGTTCATTTTGTTTCCAGTACAACAGATACTCTTAGAGAAACAGAAGCTGAAACGGATCGCTCACTGTTTATTGGTCGGGGGCGATCCATTCATCGTCCCGCTGCATTTGATCGAAATGCTCATTTTAGTAATAGTCAAGGTTGTGTTCTTGATCCTATTATGTCACTGCGATGCCGTATAAAAATTCCAGCCCATGGAAAAGCAGAACTTATTTTTTGGACTTTTGTTGCTCATACACAAGAAGCGCTGCATCATCATATGAAACATTATCGACAACCTGATATGTTTCAAAAAGAACTTTCAATGGCATGGACACGCTCACAAGTTGCACTGTACCAGAGCGGAACCTCACTTAAAGAAGCGATTGTCTATCAAAAATATGCAACGCCACTTATCTATCTTGATCGGACATGGCGTCTTCCTTCTGAAATATTAGCAAAAACGCTTGGAAAACAGTCTGATCTTTGGCCCATGTCCATTTCAGGAGACAATCCACTTTGTCTTCTTAGATTAAATAACGAGGGAAATATAACTGTGCTTCGTGAGCTCCTTAAAGCACATGAATATTGGCGTATGCGCGGACTCATTGTTGATTTAGTCATTCTCAATGAACAAGCGTTTTCCTATATACAAAATACACAACGCGCTCTTGAATGGGTATGCGAATCTTATCAACATCACACGCAAGAAACAGATGCACGCCAACATATTTTTACGCTTCGGCGTGATCAAATGAGTGAGCAAAGTTTTAAAACGCTTCTTGCATCCGCACGCATGATTCTTGATGCCGAAAATGGCTCTTTATCTGAACAGCTGAAACGAATTAATGGGAGTGATTTGGATTTAGCAACTCGTAAGAGTCATCAAGAGTTTCATTATAAATTAAATTTCCAAAAAAATAGCGAAGAAAGATATGGAACAAAACAAACCGAACAAAGCCTCTTTTCTTCCATTGGTCTTATCAGTCAACAAAAATCTTTTCCTATCCTCGTTGACGGAAAAGACCTACAATATTGGAATGGTTATGGTGGATTTAATCATCATAACTATTATGTGATCCGTCTTCGAGGACATACCACCACACCCCATCCGTGGATTAACGTCATTGCTAACAAAAGCTTTGGCTTTCATGTGTCTGCTGAAGGGGCAGTTTTTACTTGGGCTCACAATAGCCGCGATTATCAATTGACCCCTTGGAGCAATGATCCTGTTTCCAATCGCCCAGGAGAAGCTCTTTATCTTGTAGACCGCCTGTCTTTAAAACGTTTCTCACCCGTTTCTGCTGTAGAATGTGATGAAAATGTTGTTTATGAGGTTTGTCATGGTTTTGGATTCTCAACTTTTAAATCGACACATTCAGAAATCGCATTAGAACTGACTCATACACTCGACCTAGAGAAACCTGTTCGCTTTTCACGTCTTATCCTCAGGAATGAAGGGGAAAAGCCACGCAGTTTACGCCTTTATAATTATGTTGAATGGGTTTTAGGCAAGACCCAAACAAAATATACCCCCTTCATTGTTCCCTCTTACGAGGATAAATGGGGAACACATTTTATTCAAAATCCCTATCACATTGAAAAATCTCAACAAGTTACATTTTTATCAGCATCCGAAACGCCAACCAGCACCACAACCAATCGCAGCGAATTTATCGGTGCAACGGGAACTGTAACACATCCAAATGTGATCCGTAAAGCTAGTACACTTTCGAATACCATTGAAGCAGGATGTGATCCTTGTTCAGCATTTGCTTATGATATTGACCTTCTTCCAGGACAAACAAAAGAAATCATTTTCTATCTTGGCAGCGCTGAAAATAGACAAGAAGCTGAAAAATTACTCGATCAAGTACGTTCAACTGATTTTGAAACTTTGCTTACACAACAAAAACAATATTGGAGTGATTTTGTTTCCCCACTCCAAGTAAAAACACCTGATCCCTCTTTTGATCTTATGGTCAACCATTGGCTTCCCTATCAAATCTATTCATGCCGTATCATGGCGCGCGCTGCCTTTTATCAAGCAAGTGGTGCATTTGGCTTTCGTGATCAGTTGCAAGATAGTTTGTCTTTATTGTTGCTAGAACCACAATTAGCCCATAAACAATTGTTAAATGCTGCAGCGCATCAATTTCTTGAAGGAGATGTGCAACATTGGTGGTTGCCTGATACAAATGCTGGTGTTCGCACACGCATTTCTGATGATATTGTTTGGCTTGCCTATGCAACGGCTCTTTATGTCAATACCACTGGCGATGATGCCTTTCTTGATACGCTCATTCCTTTTATTGAAGGTGATGTTCTCAAAAGTGGGCAACAGGATGCTTATTTTCAACCCGCCCAATCCTCAAAGGTTGCAACAGTTTATGAACATTGTGCTTTAGCTTTAGACCTTGCCATTAAACACTGTGGACCTCACGGCCTTCCTCTTATTTTAGGTGGCGATTGGAATGATGGCATGAATTTAGTAGGTGCGCAAGGAAAAGGCGAAAGCACTTGGTTAGGGTGGTTTCTTGGGTGCACACTACAAGCATTTATTCCTTTAGCTCAAAAACGGCGTGATAACAGCCGTGTTGAAACATGGAGTGCATATTTTGAACGGTTAAAAACATCCCTAGAAAAAAATGCTTGGGATGGTGCTTGGTATCGACGTGGCTATTTTGATGATGGAACACCTTTTGGCTCTAAAATCAATGATGAATGCCAAATTGATACCATTGCCCAATCTTGGGCTGTCATTTCTCAAATGGCACCGCTTGAGCGTCAAAAACAAGCTATGGCCTCAATGCTTGAACATCTCTATGATGAAAAAGGGAAACTTCTCCGTCTTTTCTGGCCTCCTTTTGATAAAACAACGCTCGAACCTGGTTATATAAAAGGTTATCCTCCAGGTATTCGAGAAAATGGTGGACAATACACCCATGGTGCTATTTGGAGCATTTTAGCGCTTGCTGAAATGAATGAAAGCGATAAAGCCTATCACTTATTTTCCACAATTAATCCTATTAATCATGGACAAGCCCCTGAAACTTATCGTGTTGAACCTTATGTGATGACCGCAGATATTTATGCCGTTGAATCACGGAGCGGACAAGGTGGCTGGACATGGTATACAGGTTCAGCAGGCTGGTTTTATCGCGCTGCAACACAAGCTATTCTTGGAATACAGCGTCAGGGAGATTTGTTGTTTTTAAAACCGCATTTACCTTCTATTTGGCCAAAGTATGAAGTAAAAATGAAATTTTATGAGGCTGTTTATACCATTAAAGTCAAATGGGGATCTGAAAATATACTTCACGTTAATGGCAAAAAATATACCGAAGTTCATACAGGGATAAAGTTACAAAAAACGGGAAAACATGAAATCATACGCATACTTAAATCCTCAAAACAGAAAAGCTAAAGGGCTTTTTTATTCTTGCCCAAAATCTTAGAGTTGTTATAGTTTTTCTCATTCCTATATGGATCTTGTTGGAGCACAATAATTTTAAATTCTATGAAACCGAAAGAAAGAGGATTATGAATCATCCGGATATTGCCAAACGTGTTTACGATCATACTTGGAAGCTTGATCCTATTATTCGTTCACTTCTTGATACGGATTTTTATAAACTTCTTATGGTACAGATGATTTGGGGGCTTTATCCCACTGTTAATGTTACTTTTTCCCTCATAAATCGTTCTAAAACAATACATCTTGTCGATGATATTGATGAGGGTGAGTTGCGTGCCCAACTTGATCACGCTCTTAGTTTGCGCTTTACAAAAAAAGAAATGATCTGGCTTGCTGGTAATACATTTTATGGACGTAAACAAATTTTTGAACCGGATTTTCTTCAGTGGCTTGAGAATTTTCAACTCCCAGAATATGAATTAACCCGCAAAGATAGCCAATATATTCTGAATTTTTATGGTTCATGGGCTCATAGCTCCATGTGGGAAATCCCAGTCCTTGCTATCGTCAGTGAATTACGCTCACGTGCTGCTATGAAAAAACTGGATCGCTTTGCTCTTGATGTACTTTATGCACGAGCTAAAGCAAAAATGTGGAGTAAAGTTGAACGCCTTAAAAAATTGCCTGATATTAAAATATCCGACTTTGGGACACGGCGTCGCCATTCTTTTTTATGGCAGCGCTGGTGTGTTGAAGCATTAAAAGAAGGCATTGGTCATTCCTTTACGGGAACTTCTAATGTTCTTCTTGCCATGGATACAGATTTAGAAGCTCTTGGAACCAATGCGCATGAATTGCCTATGGTTATTGCTGCTCTCAGCAACAACGATGATGAATTACGTAGAGCGCCGTATCAAGTTTTGCAAGATTGGAACCGTTATTATGGTGGAAATCTTCTCATTGTTTTACCTGATACCTTTGGTACAGAAGCATTTTTATGCGATGCCCCAGATTGGGTAGCAGATTGGACGGGTTTTAGACCGGATAGTGCACCCCCTATTGAAGGTGGAGAACGTATTATTCAATGGTGGAAAGAAAAAGGGAAAGATCCACGCGAAAAACTCTTAATTTTTTCTGATGCACTTGATGTCGATACAATTGAAAAAACCTATCATCATTTTCATGGAAAAGTGCGCATGAGTTTTGGATGGGGGACTGATCTTACCAATGACTTTACAGGCTGTGCTCCGCAAGAAATCGCAACCCTTGATGCTCTTTCCCTTGTTTGTAAGGTGACCCATGCCAATGGTCGACCAGCCGTAAAACTTTCAGATAATCCTGAAAAAATGATCGGTGATTCAAAGGAAATACAACGTTATCTCAATTTTTTTAGCAATAAAAAGCGCTTTGCTAGACCTATAAAGATGTAGTTTTGGGCTCTTTAAACGAATAGAATATATTGTTTAAAAATTTAACCTTTATCCTCCTCTAAGGACGAGCATTCTTAACCCTTGTAGGTCATAGTAAATCGTTCCAGCTTCTTGTTGAGTGGACCCCACTTGGTTTCTCATATATGCGGTTTACTGACATAAGGTGCGATAAGCAAAACTTAAAAATATACATGATGCATTTAAAAAACTTAATGTACCAAGAGTTTAGCGAAACTTACATACTCTACAAAAATAAAGCCTTTTAATGAATGTAATTTATCATCGTTTACAAAGCAACTTTTTGTGAGCTTTAAGGGGATTGTACATAATTTTCTTTGCTCATAAAAATTATTTCACAAACATATCATTAATCAAATTTCTTTTAAAAATCTTGTTATTTCACATGTATTTTGAACATGGAGAGGTTATATCTAAAACTTGCAGGAAAAGTCTCTCTTATTGTTCTAACAAATAAGTCAAAGCTAAAAAGAACATCTCTCATAAAGTCTTTTCTATCATTATGAAGATGGACGTGTCACAATATAAATAGCAATCAACGATAATATAACGGCAACGAGTAAAGAAATCCATAAAGGAGGGTGTACCATTACGAAAAAGGATAATCCTCCTCCTGCCATACTCATCACGGCAAAAATTTTAACAAATGGAGAAATAGCTCTTCTTTCTTCCCATCGTTTAAGAGGGGGACCAAAAATACGATGATTATTCAACCAGTGATGAAAACGTGGAGAAGAACGCGTAAAACACCATGAGGCAACCAACAAAAAAGGCAGCGTTGGCATAATAGGTAATACCACACCGATAATACCTAATATAACCATTACCCAACCTGCTATATAATAGCAGAGGCGTAAAGGGTGTGATATCTTGAAATATTTCTTCATTCTCTCGTATTATTTTCCTCCACGTAAAACTTTACACAAAAAATAGTATTTGTTTCACTATTCATATATTTGAATGGATAATTTCTCTCCACCATTTCCCCTCTCTCCAGCATTTCTATATGTAAGTGTCTTTGACTTTCATAAGTTCCTTCAAGATACTAAATAGCTTTGCAATATGATAATTATTTTAAACGGTTTCAAGAAATAAGAAGAGATTTTAGAAAAGTAAAAAAATAAAAAGGCTGCAGAATAAATCAATGCAGCCTCTTAATTAAGAATGCAGCGTTGGGGGGGGGAGAATACGTACTGCATTCATTTGCTAGACATTAGGAGGAAAAATAACCTAGCGACTCAACCTCTAATTAAAATAAGCATGAGAAACAATATATAAAAATGCATGGCTGATATGCATGTTATCACCGTCAAGTTTCTTGAACTGTGTTTTGACGAAAGAAAATCATCATGAAAATGGCAATGAAAATCAACGTTAAGATCAACACAATTGTAGAAGCAGAATCAGATCCGATAAATAAGCTGAGGTAAATCCCTAAAAAACCAGAAAAAGCTGCAACAAGTATCGCGATCATTAGCATAAAAGAAAACCGTTTTGTGACAAGATAAGCAATTGCTCCTGGTGCTATCAGTAAAGAAATAACAAGCACAATTCCAACAGCTTTCAAAGCCGCAACAATTGTAAGAGAAATCATTGTAAGAAGGGTATAGTGGAGCAGTGATATTCGCAACCCCATTGCACGACCTTGTACCGAATCAAAAATATACAGCATAAAATCGCGCCATTTTGCGCCTAAAATAAAAGTAACAATGGCAGAAATGATCGCTGTTTGCGTAATATCAAGCCAATTAACGCCCAACAGGTTACCAAATAGAATATGATTTAAATCTAGGCTACTATAGATAGATGTTGCCAAAACAAGCCCTAAACCAAACATCGATGAAAAAACAACACCCATCACTGTATCCTGTTTGATACGACTATTGCTTCCCAAAAAACCTGTTGTAAGTGCACAAATCATACCCGCAACAAAAGCACCGCAAGTAATCAAAGTCATTGTAATATTCTCTGGACGCATATGCTGGAACCAAGCAAATGGCAAAGAAGCTAAAAACGCTATCACCCACGGTGTTGTCATATAACCAACAACAACACCTGGAAAAACGGCATGGGAAATGGCATCGCCTAACAAGGCCCATCCTTTCAAAATAAGAAAACAAGAAAGCATCGCCATTGGAATAGAAAGGATCATAACAATAAGCATGCCTTTCAACATAAAAGAAAATTGAAAAGGAAGTAGTAATTGATCAATCATGATAACATCACACCTTTTTTTGCCGCATTTATCCGTAAACGCGCAGCAATATATCCGTGTTTAGGAGCAAAAATAAAAGCTAATATAAATAAGAATGCTTGAAAAAGCACGACAACACCACCCGTTTGTGCATTCAAAAAATAGCTCACATAAACACCTAATACGCTTGTAAATGTCCCAATTATAACTGCAATAACCAAGATATTTACAAAACGATCACTCAAAAGATAAGCTGTTGCTCCAGGCGTCACAACCAAACAAATAACCAAAAATGCTCCAACCGTTTGCATAGCAGCAACAGTACAAGCAGCAAGCAGTGTAAAAAAGAGAATCTTTAAAAACTTTACGTTCAATCCAATGGCACGTGCGTGTGTTTCATCAAATAAAGAAACAAGGAGATCTTTCCATTTCAAAAGCAATATGGACAAAGAGAAAACACCAATAAAAGCCAATTGTATAATATCTGATGAACTTACGGCTAAAATATTTCCTAAAAC
The DNA here is from genome assembly GCF_028618525.1 of Bartonella sp. AU55XJBT. Next base: position 73,607 of record NZ_JAQITC010000003.1, read on the forward strand.
AATCGTATCAATATTAACAGCCATTGGTTTTAATGATTTGAGAAATAATCCAAAAGCAAAAAAGGAAGAAAAAATGAGACCAATAATGGTATCTTCTTTCAGCTTTGTCCGCTGATTAAAAAACAGCATAGCTGCTGCAGCAAGACCACCAGAAAAAAAAGCGCCAAGTGAAAAAGGTAACCCTAAAAGGTAAGCCCCTGCGACACCAGGAACAATCGAATGAGATAGCGCATCACCAATTAATGACCAACCTTTTAACATCAAAAAAGCCGAAAGGAAGGCACAAACACACCCCACTAATCCAGAAACCCACATTGCATTTACCATATATTGATAGCTCAGTGGCTCAAGCAAAAAAGAAATCATGCAACGTGTTCCACTTTTTCAATATTTTCACAAACTGCGGATTGTTTTCTTCCCATGAAAACATTATTTTTTTTAGTATCTTGAAGATCGAAAATATGGTGGTGCAAAGATCCTCCAAAAGTTTTCTCCAGATTTTCCTTTGTGAAGATTTTTTCTGTTAACCCAGAAGCTAAAACAGTTCCTTTTATTAAAACCGTATGGTCACAAAATTCCGGAACAGAGCCTAAATTATGCGTAGAGACCAAGATTACGGCTCCTTCTTTACGGAGATCTTGTAACAAAGCAATGATTTTATCTTCCGTGGTAACATCAACACCTGTAAACGGTTCATCTAATAAAATAGCTTTTGCTTTCTGTGCCAAAGCACGCGCTAAAAAAACACGCTTTTTCTGTCCACCAGAAAGTTCTCCAATCTGGCGCTTAGCAAAAGGCAACATATCTACGCGTTCCAAGGCAACGCGAACAGCTTCATAATCTCGTGCGCTGGCATAGCGAAAGAAATTCATATGACCATAGCGCCCCATCAAGACAACATCTTCAACCAGAACAGGAAAATTCCAATCCACATCTTCACTTTGAGGAACATAAGCAATAAGGTTTTTTTTCAAAGCTACATCAACGGGCAAATCAAACATGCGAATTTTTCCCTTTGATGGGCGTACAAACCCCATAATTGCTTTAAATAATGTTGATTTACCGGATCCATTAACGCCAACCAATGCTGTAATAGAACCCTTTGGACTTTCAAAGTTTACTTCGCGTAAAGCTGTATGCCCATTACGATAAGTTACCGTTACTCCTTGGGCAAATATTCCACATTCCGTCATTGGCTTTTTACTCCCTCTAATAAGGCTTTGCTAATACGTCCACTTGTGACACGTAATAAGTCAATATAAGTGGGGACCTCACCATTTTTCTCACTCAGAGAATCAACATAGAGAACACCACCGTATTTAGCTCCTGTTTCTCTTGCCACTTGTTTTGCAGGTGCTGGAGAAATCGTGCTCTCAGAAAAAACGGCATGAATATTGTATTTTCGAACCATATCAATAACATGCTTAACTTGCTGCGGTGTTCCTTGCTGATCCGCATTAATAGGCCATAAATAAAGTTCTTTTAGATCAAAATCACGTGCTAAATAGCTAAATGCACCTTCACTCGTTACAAGCCAACGTTTATCTTGAGGAACTCCTGCCAATTCAGCTCTAATTGGATCAATGGTGGCGCGAATCTTCTGCTTATAAATTTCAGCATTTTCTTTATAAATAGCAGCATGTTCAGGATCATATTTTACAAAGGCATCGCGAATATTATCAACATAAATCAAAGCAGAGGTCGGTGACATCCATGCATGAGGATTCGGCTTACCACTAAAGGGACCCTCACCAATTGTAATGGGTACAACGCCTTTTGAAACAACGACACTTGGAACATCCTTGATATTTTGAAAAAACTTTTCAAACCAAAGTTCTAACTCTAACCCATTCCATAGGATAAGATTTGCACCTTGCGCACGCATGAGATCACGAGGGGTGGGTTGATATTCATGAATTTCAGCACCTGGTTTCGTGATTGATTCAACATTAGCTGCATCACCCGCTACATTTCGCGCCATATCGGCAATAATGGTGAATGTCGTAACAGCTTTAAATTTACCAGCACATACCGCTAAATTGGGAGTAAGAAAAATAAAACTTCCCAAAATTAGAGTAAAAATTTTTTTTATATTCATTAAATTTCTCTTTATTTTATTGCGAATGATTTGCATTATCATTTAGCAATAACAGTTATCTTTTACATTTGCAATGAAGGATTTTTACAAAAATTAACTTTTCAAGTCCTTTAAAAATAATTTTTTATCGTCTTGAAAATTCATCTTGAAGAAAGCGAATGGTTTTAAAGAAAAATTGCTTTGTTGTTTTGCGAAGCATTCAATAAAAAGCTGAGATATCCTTCTCATTCGTTGCTGGTAAGCTTGTGTTTTATGGCACTTTTTATCTCATAAAACCTCTGACTTTTCTGTTACTGCTGAATCAACAGCTCATTTCAATGATGACACATCTCTCATAAAAAAACAGAACGCTCAAAACAGAGACTTATTATGTTATTCATGCGACTTTTTTTAACAAAACACCTTATATTTATTTCATGGGCTTGAGCTGAAAGATACAGACCCCAAAGGGGCTGAGCTTCATCATTGATTTTACAAAATGCGGTATCATTATTTTATTTTTTAAATCCCATTGTTGCACGATTAATTCCTCATATTGTAACAGGCTTTGGTATTTGAGAGCCTGTGTAAGAAGCATTTTTATTTCTTTTTTATGGTTTCTAAACAACCACTCCACTTTAAGGTATTGAGAATAAAAGATTTTGATTCATTCAAAGAGGGGTTGAAATGATAAGTCCTATAATATTACAGACTTTATAAAAATTATCATTATAAATCAATGTATTGTAATAAAGTTCTCTTTAAAAAGAATTCGATAGATCTTAAACCCTTAAAAAATAAAGGAGCACTCAAAAGTGCTCCTATCTTTATAAAAGTCTTTTAAAAATACTCAATGACGAAGATAAGCGCCTGTCATTTTAGTGACATTTTCTATTACTTTTGCAGCAATTTCTTCTAGGTCTTTATCTGTCAAAGTACGTTCAATCGGTTGAATAACAATCTCAATGGCAACAGATTTTTTATCTGCACCAAGGCTTTGCTCTTCAAAAAGATCAAAAACTTGGACGGAATGAATAAGTTTTTTATCAGCTCCTTGAGCAGCACGGACAATAAGAGAAGAAGCAACTTTTTTGTCAACAATAAATGCAAAATCACGCCGCACCATTTGAAACGGCGATAATTTCAAAGGAGGACGGCTTTTCGTTGTTTTTTTCTTTGGTTCTGGAATTTGATCTAGAAAAATTTCAAAGCCGCATAAAGGACCACTGATATCTAATTTTTCTAAGGTCGCTGGATGAAGCACACCAAAAAAACCAAGAATAATTTTTGAACCAAGTTTTATGACACCTGAACGACCTGGATGATACCAATCAGGGGCTCCAACTTCAATCTGTACTTTCCCAACATCTATATCGCATGCTTCTAAAGCGGCTAAAGCATCTGCTTTGGCGTCAAAAACATCAACGGCTGTTGCATTTCCATTCCAAAAACGCCCAGCACCTTCAAATTTCTCTGTGCCACGACGAATTCCACTTACAACACGTCGTTGTTTATCAGGGGTATCACCTTCATAAATGCTGGAAACTTCAAACAAAGCAAGATCAGAAAAACCACGATCAGCATTTCTCTGCGTTGCCATAAGCAAACCAGGTAAAAGAGAAGGACGCATCACTGACATATCAGCGGCAATAGGATTAACCAATTTAAGCTCTGCTTGACCTCCCCCAAAAGCAAGAGCCTGATTTTCAGAGATAAAAGACCACGTTATCGCTTCTTTCATACCGCGATGTGCCAAAGCCAAACGGGTAGCGCGTGAACGAATTTGCACGCATGTTAAAACTTGATCTTTTCCTTCTGCGAAAGTTTCCAAAGGAATAGGTTTAATTTTATCTAACCCATAAATCCTCATGACTTCTTCCACCAAATCGGCTTTACCCATAATATCAGGGCGCCAAGATGGCACTTTTACTGTAACGACATCTCCTTTTCCTTCAACACAAAATCCAAGTTTCGTTAAAATAGAGATGACTTTTGCAGGCTCTATTTCCAAATGTGTCAAACGTTTAATCTCAGAAAAAGGAAAAGCGATCTGTTTGGTTTTTTGTTGCTGATAGCCAACAATTTTTGCCTTGGATACTTCACCGCCACAAAGACGTAAGACCAATTCTGTTGCAATCTCAAGCCCTGTTTCCATAAAAGCCGGGTCAACACCCCGTTCAAACCGATAACGTGCATCACTGATAAGAGCTAATGCTCGCCCTGTTTGTGCGATGCTTTGCGCATTCCAAAGCGCCGATTCAATAATAACGCGCCGTGTTGTTTCATCACAACGCGTTCTTTCTCCACCCATGATACCGGCAATCGAAACAACACCTTCTTCATCTGCAATGACACAATCCTGAACGCTCAAATAATAGATTTTTCCATTAAGTGCTTGAAGTTTCTCTCCTTCACGCGCACAACGTACATACAAATTCCCTTTAATCTTATCAGCATCAAAAACATGAAGCGGACGACCAAGGTCAAAACTAATGTAATTAGTCATATCAACCAGCGCATTAATCGGTCTTAAACCAATTGCACTTAAACGCTGTTGCATCCACTGTGGTGATGGGCCATTTTGAACATTACGCACTTCACGCCAAGCAAAGCCTAAACATAACGATGAATTTTGCGAAAAATCGAATGAAACGTCGAGAGGTGTGTCAAAGGAAACTTCAAATTTTGGTAAAGACAATTCTTTTAATTGCCCGATTCCAGCGGCAGCAAGATCACGTGCAATACCACGAACACCTGTGCAATCAGAGCGATTGGGAGTCAAACCAATATCAATGATTGGATCATCGAGACCAGCATAAGCTGCAAATACTCCCCCAATAGGTGCATCTTCTGGAAGTTCGATAATCCCATCATGCTCATTTGATAATTCAAGCTCTGCTTGTGAACACATCATCCCAAAACTCTCAACGCCGCGGATTTTTCCTACAGATAATGTCACATCAAGTCCTGGAACATAAGTGCCTGGTTGTGCAAGGACACCAACAAGTCCAGCACGTGCATTTGGCGCGCCACAGACAACTTGAACAGGCGTACCAGTTCCCGTATCGACTGAAAGAATTTGGAGTTTATCTGCATCAGGATGTTTTACTGCCGTTAAAACTTTCGCAATAACAAATTCTTTTAAAGAAGAGCGATCATCAACGTGATCAACCTCAAGACCGATAGCTGTTAGTTTCTCACAAATTTCATCCAAAGATGCATCTGTCTCTAAGTGATCTTTTAACCACGACAAAGTAAATTTCATTTTAAAACCTCACATGAAAGCGATGATAAGATCACACATTTCTATTAGGAAAAAAAGCAGGCATATCAAAGCAACGAAAGCCATAATGGTCTAACCAACGCAGGTCAGCATCAAAAAAAGCCCGTAAATCAGGCATACCGTATTTCAACATGGCAATACGATCAATGCCCATTCCCCATGCAAAGCCTTGATATTCATCGGGATCCAAACCAACATTTTTCAACACATGAGGATGCACCATTCCGCATCCTAAAATTTCCAACCAATCCTGTCCTTCGCCAAACTTTACTTCTGAACCAGAACGATCACATTGAATATCCACTTCCATAGATGGTTCGGTAAAGGGGAAAAAAGAGGGACGAAAACGCATTTTTACTGAAGCAACTTCAAAAAATTCTTTACAAAAGGTTTCATGCAGCCACATCATATGAGCAATGGTCGAGGTTTTATCAATGACAAGGCCTTCGACCTGATGAAACATGGGTGAATGTGTTGCATCCGAATCCATGCGGTAAGTTTTCCCAGGAATAATGATCCGTATCGGTGCTTTTTGTTTTTCCAGTGTGCGAATTTGTACAGGCGAGGTATGGGTCCGCAATAATTTGCGTTCTCCCATTTTATCAACATCAAAAAAGAAGGTATCATGCATTTCACGTGCTGGATGCCCTTCAGGAAAATTCAATGCCGTAAAATTATAATAATCTGTTTCAATATCTGGCCCTTCAGCAAGAGAAAAATCCAATTTCGTATAAATGGCGATAATTTCTTCAATCACTTGCGAAATAGGATGAATACGCCCCCGTTCCATAGGCGAAGAGCGAACAGGCAATGTAATATCAACCGTTTCACGAGAAAGACGAGCATCCATTGCTTGTCTTTTTAGAAGATCACGCTTTTGCGCCCATAATTCTAAAATACGATTTTTTAACCCATTAAGAACGGGTCCAACTTTTTGGCGCTCGCTTGCCTCCATTTTTCCTAATGCTTTTAGTTTTTCAGAGATGCTGCCCTTTTTACCCAATGCTGCAATACGCACTGTTTCAAGTGCCTGTTCATCACCTGCAGCTTCTAAAGCTAAACAAATTTCTTGTTCCAGACGCTCAATATCGTTCATATTTTTGCCTATTTTTTTAATAAAAAAAACCCGCACTCGCAATAGCCAGCACGGGACCTCGAATAAATAAATGCTTTAAGAGAACACCACTGGCTTACTTGACAGCGCTTTCAAAAGCGTTAGGTGTTGTGTCTTTTAAATATTCTAAAGCTTTTTTTGCCGAAGCGACTAAAGCAGAAAATGCTTCCGCCTCATAGATTGCTATATCTGAAAGAACTTTACGATCAACTTCAATACCGGCTTTTGATAAGCCATCAATAAAGCGTCCATAAGTTAAACCTTCTGCACGAACAGCCGCATTAATTCTCTGAATCCACAAAGCACGGAAAGTACGCTTTCTATTTTTGCGATCACGATAAGCATATTGTTTTGAACGATCAACGGCTGCTTTAGCAGCACGAATGGTATTTTTACGTCGACCGTAAAAGCCTTCAGCTTGTTTAAGAACTTTTTTGTGCTTAGCGTGTGCTGTCACACCTCTTTTCACACGTGCCATGTTATAATCTCCTCAAAATCAAAAGCGCAAGGTTTAATGACCATTCGGCAAATAATGCTGAATAACTTTTTTAGCATCTTGTTCACACAAAACCATTGTTCCACGTGCATCGCGAATAAATTTATTCGAACGCTTAATCATGCCGTGGCGCTTACCGGCGGCTGCTACTTTAATTTTGCCTGACGCAGTGATTTTAAACCGCTTTTTAGCGGATGATTTGGTCTTCATCTTGGGCATTTTGCTACTCCATACATTAATGAATTCAATCGAATATTCCATCCATTCAAGTGGACCAACACTTGAATAAGCATTAAAACAGCCACGGCATGCCCTGCCGGGCGGTTCTCTAAGGACGTTTTCATAAGCTAGTATACACAAAATAGCAAGAGCATATTACAAAAAAATCGGTGCTCCATTGCCTTGAATTTCAACCAAAGGTGCTGGAATAGCATTTGTTTTACTTGCAGCTTTACATAAATCGGCAATAATGCATTGCCTACATTGTGCTTTACGTGCTTTGCAGATGTAACGCCCATGCAAAATCAGCCAGTGATGCGCATAACGAAGATAATGAATCGGTATAATTTTTAATAATTTTTTTTCAACGATTTCTGGTGTTTTGCCAGGTGCCAAACCAAGACGATTGCTTAAGCGAAAAATATGTGTATCGACCGCCAAGGTAGGCTGACCAAAAGCAACATTCAAAACGACATTAGCTGTTTTGCGCCCCACGCCTGGAAGAGCCATAAGTGCTTCACGCGTATCAGGGACTTGGCCACCATATTGCTCCATTAAACAGTTGCAAAGTGCATAAACATTACGTGCTTTTGCACGCCAAAGACCAATTGAACGGATATGATGTGCTATTTCTCCTTCTCCTAATGCAACCATTTTTTCCGGTTGATCAGCAAGGCGAAAGAGTTCTTTTGTCGCTTTATTAACGCTTACATCTGTCGCTTGAGCTGAAAGAACAACGGCAATCAATAGTGTAAAAGTGTTTATATAGTTAAGATCACTCTTAGGTGTCGGGCGTTGCACAGAAAAACGGCGAAATATTTCTGCAATTTCATCTTCATTGTATAATACACCAGATAAATTTCGCACTTTTGATAATTTTATGTTACTTTGAGCCATGGAACTCTCTTAATCTTCTCTCTTGAAGTTATCATTCACGCTCGCCATATGAGAAGAATGCAGCGAACACTTTGTATAGGGTTTGGTCAAGTAAAGCCGCTTTAAAGAGGATACTCATGAATGACACATGTGACACCTTTCTCCAATCCTTTTCTTTTAGGATTTGAAACCGTAGAAAAAATATTACAACGTATCGGTAAAGCTGATGAGGCTTACCCAGCCTATAATATTGAACGTTTACATAAAAACGACGATGCAAATCATATCCGGATAACTTTAGCTGTTGCTGGATTTAAGATTAATCATCTTAATATTTTGCTCGATGATAATCAATTGGTTATTCATGGTAAACAAACAGACAATCAAAATCATCAATATTTATATCGCGGTATAGCCGCACGACAATTCCAGCGGACCTTTGTGCTTGCGGAAGGGATGAATGTCACAAATGCCGAGTTGAAAAATGGTCTTTTATCAATTAATCTGTATCAACCAAAATTAAAAAAAGAAATAAAACAGATTCCAATTAAAGTCAGTCGTGATGAGTGATAAAAGTTAAGGCGTAAAGGAACAGTGAAATGGGAGAACATAAACAAAGCTTATCGTTTCAGAACACGTCCTACTCTGATGCGGGACAGATTGCTTATTTAAAAAAGGTTTGTACAGATGATTTGGCTAAAAACTTTCCAGATCTTCCACCTATGACCCCAGGCATTACCATATGGGCGCTCTTTGGTGAAACAGGTTATCCGATCATTTTATCCGATGAGCGCTCTATTGCTCTTGCTGGAGCCAATGAGCACGAACTCCAAATTGTCACTCTACATTAGGTTGAGCTTTACGAGAAAAAACTTAAGCTCTTTAATAAATTCTATTTGTTTTTTTTCAATTAAAGGGCAGAGGGCTGTATTTCTCTTTGTATAGTCTTTACCAATTGGTTGTCGTCTTGTTCCAGAAATTACGCAAACAGATAGATGCAATATACGCACTAAATCTAGCATATAAAAGTCTGGAAGAGTTTGTGCTGCGCTGAACCGTTTTGATACTTGTTTCAAACATGCAGTTACGCTGGGATTAGATGTTGATTAACAAGTCATAGAAAAATAAAAGCTTTGTGTCTTTATGAGGAAGTTTATGCAGGGCTTTTAATTTTGTGCTTCAAATGCCTCAGTACAAGGTATTTTTCTCTTTTGAATATTAAAGCTCTTGTTTTTATAGTGAAGTTACAGCACAACAAGCAAAATGAAATTATTTGAGGGGAAAAATAATGCCTTCTTATCGTTCAAGAATATCGACACACGGGCGTAATATGGCGGGAGCTCGCGGTCTTTGGCGTGCAACAGGGATGAAAGATGCGGATTTTGGTAAACCCATTATTGCGATTGCGAATTCTTTTACACAATTTGTACCAGGGCACGTCCACTTAAAAGATCTTGGACAATTGGTTGCACAACAGATAGCCATTGTCGGTGGTGTAGCAAAAGAGTTTAACACCATTGCTGTCGATGATGGAATTGCCATGGGGCATGATGGAATGCTTTACTCTTTGCCCTCACGTGAAATTATTGCTGATTCTGTAGAGTATATGGTCAACGCCCATTGTGCGGATGCTCTTGTCTGTATTTCTAATTGTGACAAAATTACACCTGGAATGTTAATGGCTGCTTTACGGTTGAATATTCCAACAATCTTTGTTTCAGGGGGGCCTATGGAAGCCGGTAAGATTAAATGGAAAGATCAAGATTTAAGGGTTGATTTGGTTGATGCCATGGTCGCCGCCGCTTCAGAACAAAATTCAGAAGAAGAAGTTTCTGAAATGGAACGTGCTGCTTGCCCTACATGTGGTTCTTGTTCAGGAATGTTTACGGCCAACTCCATGAATTGCTTAACGGAAGCCTTGGGGCTTTCACTTCCTGGAAATGGATCAGTGCTCGCAACGCATGCAGATCGACGGATGCTTTTTGAAGAAGCTGGAAGGCAGATTGTTGCATTGGCCAAGCGTTATTATGAAAAAGATGATGAAACAGTTTTGCCACGCTCTATTGCCTCACGCAGGGCTTTTGAAAATGCCATGACCGTTGATATTGCCATGGGTGGGTCAACCAATACGGTACTGCATCTTTTAGCAGCGGCGCAGGAAGGTGAGGTGGATTTTACCATGACGGATATTGATCACCTTTCACGACGTGTTCCAGTTTTATGCAAGGTTGCTCCTGCTGTTGCGAATGTTCATATGGAAGATGTGCATCGCGCGGGTGGTATTATGGGGCTTTTAGGCGAATTGGATGCGGCAGGACTCATTGATACATCAACTTATACGGTTCACGCAAAAACCATGAAAGAAGCTCTTGATCGTTGGGATGTGAAACAAACCAATGAACCAACAGTTTGTACATTTTATCGTGCTGCTCCAGGGGGTATTCCGACACAGATAGCTTTTAGCCAATCTTGTCGCTATGAGACTCTTGATCGTGATCGTGAAAAAGGTGTGATTCGCGATAGGGAACATGCCTATTCACAAGATGGAGGATTGGCAGTTCTTTATGGAAATCTTGCTAAAGATGGCTGTATTGTAAAAACAGCAGGTGTGGATCAATCAATTTTGACCTTTAAAGGTCCGGCAAGAATTTTTGAAAGCCAAGATTCAGCTGTTTCAGCAATCTTAAATGATAAAATTAAATCAGGTGAAATTGTTTTAATCCGTTATGAAGGACCACGTGGGGGGCCTGGAATGCAAGAAATGCTTTATCCAACGAGTTATCTTAAGTCTAAAGGATTGGGTAAGGTTTGTGCACTTGTTACGGATGGACGTTTTTCAGGGGGGAGCTCAGGGCTCTCGATAGGACATGTTTCACCAGAAGCGGCTGAAGGAGGAGAAATTGCGTTGGTGGAAGAAGGGGATATCATAGAAATTGACATTCCAAACCGGAGTATTCATATGTTGGTTGATGACGTTGAGATAAAGCAGCGTCGTGCTAACATGGAAGCAAAAGGAAAAGATGCTTGGCAACCGGTTGAGAAGCGTCAGCGCAAAGTTTCAAAGGCTCTCAAAGCCTATGCTGCAATGACAACATCTGCTGCGAAGGGTGCAGTTCGTAGCATATGATTACGTAAAAGGTCCGGTTTTGGAAAATGAACGGTGTGATAAGAGATTGAGTAAGTATTTTTTAATATTCCAAGCTGATTATTGCACCTTACTCTGGAAAAATATTTTAAACTAGGGTGCAAGGTTTTGCGAGAGAAGTAAAAATACAGAGCTATGATTGTTAGACGTTAGGCATTTTTTACAAGAAAATAAACAATTGGTTTGAGGAAATGTCTATACACATGCTTTCTTTATATCCGTCTCATGCTTTTTAAGAAATTTTGCATGAAAGCGATGATAACAGTGCGCAAAATTTAATATGCGTGAGAACCATCAAGAAAAAATACTGTGTTTTATTGGCCTATAAAGGATTATTTTTTTCCAGTTGTTTGAGGTGATAAATTGCTTCTAAAGCTTGTTTAGGGGAGAGCTCATCGGGATGAATATTTTTTAAAGCTTCGTGAAGTACATCATGTTTGTTTTTCTCTTCGCTGAGGGGAGAGGTTGCCTTAAGAGAAAAGAGCGGTAAATCATCAATGAGTTTATGTCCTTTTCCAGCCATTTCACCTTGTTCTAATTGATGGAGGACATCTGTAGCTCGCGTAATAACAGCTGGAGGAAGCCCAGCAAGCTTTGCAACTTGTACACCATAGGATCGGTCAGCGGCTCCTGGTGTGACTTCATGGAGAAAAACCACATCACCATCCCAATTTTTAACTTTCATGGTTACATTATGCAGTCTGTCAAGTTTTTCGGTCAGGGCTGTCATTTCATGAAAATGGGTAGCGAGAATAGCACGACAATGGTTAACTTCATGAAGATATTCAACGGCAGCCCAAGCAATCGAAAGTCCATCAAAGGTTGATGTTCCACGTCCTATTTCATCAAGAATGACAAGGGAATGGTGGCTAGCATGATTGAGAATCGTTGCTGTTTCAACCATTTCCATCATAAAGGTTGAGCGCCCCCGTGCAAGATCATCGGAAGCACCAACACGACTAAATAGTCGATCAACGACGCCGATATGTGCTGAAGCCGCTGGAACAAAGGATCCCATTTGTGCCATAATCGCAATGAGCGCATTTTGCCGCAAAAAAGTTGATTTTCCTCCCATATTAGGTCCTGTCAAAAGCCAGATTGCTGCATATTGCTGATTTTCTTGCACAGAGAGATCACAATGGTTGGCAACAAAGGGTTCGGCTGCTTGCTTTCGGAGTGCTTGTTCAACAACTGGATGGCGTCCTGCGGTGATATGAAAGGTTAGTGAATGATCAATTTTAGGGCGGCAATATCCTTGTTCTTCAGCAAGATGTGCTAAAGCGACAGAAACATCTAAAATAGCAAGGGCTTCAGCAGCTTTACGAATAAAATCAACGTGTTCAATAATTTCCTGAACAAGCGTATCAAAGATTTCCAGTTCAAGTGTCAAGGCGTGGTTTGCAGCATGGGCAATACGGCTTTCAAGATCAGCAAGTTCTGTTGTCGTAAAACGCATAGCATTTGCCATTGTTTGTCGATGAATAAAACGTGCTTTCGCTTGTGGATTATTTGTAAGGGCAGATGCTTGTATACTGGTGACTTCAATGAAATAGCCTAAAATATTATTATGCTTTATTTTAAGCGTCTTAATATCTGTTTCTTGGGCATATTGTGCTTGAAGTTCAGCAATGACACGGCGCGATTCATCCCGTAAGGCACGCATTTCATCGAGCTCTTGATGATAATTGGAACGAATAAAACCACCATCGCGTTTAAGCAATGGGAGATTATCAGCCAATGCTTGGTCTAAATGGCAATGTAAAGCAACGGGTAGATTTGAAAACACCTTTTGTATATCACTTATTTCTTGAGGCAGGAGCTCATTATTAAGAAGCTGATGAATTTCACGAATGATTTCAAAGCCGCGTTGAATCGTTGCCATATCACGGGGACCTCCTCTTCCAAGAGCCAAACGTGAAACAGCGCGGGGCATATCTGGTCCCCCTTTTAAAGTGAGCTTTATCGCTTCTGCAAGAGAAGTATTACGGAGAAAAAAATCGATAGAATCCAAACGCGTATCAATAGCTGAAGGGGTAGTAAGAGGAGCAATAAGGCGATCAATGAGAAGGCGAGATCCTCCTCCTGTTACAGTGCGATCAATAGCTTTTAATAAGCTTCCATCCCGTTGACCTGATGTTGTTCGAATAAGCTCAAGGCTTAGTCTGGTTGCAGCATCAATAAAGAGGGTAGCGCTTTCATTTTGGCGCTCAGGTTGCATGAGGGGAGGACGATGCGTGATTTGTGTTTTTTCGATATAACGAATAGCAGCCACGATTGCAGAGAGTTCACAGCGTGAATAATCGGCAACACCTTCAAGCGTTGAAAGTTTAAAATAAGTGCAAATATCGCGTTCAGCAGTGAGGGTATCAAAAAGACAAGCCGGTTGAGGTGAAACGATACGATCAAGAACATTAAAAAGTGATTTGTGCGATTGATCATGAAAAAAGGAATCAGCAACAATGATTTCTTGTGGATCTACACGCATAATATCGGCTAAAAGTTTTTCTTGGCGGCTTTCTGTTACACGAAATATGCCTGTTGAGATATCAATCCAAGAAAGGGCAAATTCTTCTCCATCAACGGTTTTTATACGAGAAAGTGACATCAAATAATTTGCGCGTGTTGGATCAAGGAGTTTTTCTTCTGTTATCGTTCCAGGCGTTACAAGGCGAACAACATCACGCCGAACAACAGATTTTGAGCCGCGTTTTTTTGCCTCAGCAGGATCTTCTGTTTGTTCACAAACAGCAACGCGATAACCACAAGCAATTAGTTTTTGCAAATAATCGTCTGCAGCATGAACTGGAACACCACACATAGGAATATCTTGCCCTAAATGTTTCCCGCGTGCTGTGAGTGTGATCCCTAAAGCCTGAGCAGCTTCAATTGCATCATTAAAAAATAATTCATAAAAATCCCCCATTCGGTAAAAAAGAAGGGAATCATGATGGACGGCTTTGATTTCTATATATTGCTCCATCATAGGTGTAAGACGTTCTTGAGAGGAAGCAGAGAGGGAAGCAGGCTGTGGAATTAAATTATTTTTATGGTCGTTTTTTTTATCCATTTTTATGTGGCCTGTTCCCTTTCAGTGAAGCTTTTACTCTTTTTTGTTTACTTCGATATTTATTTATCTCTAAATTGAAACACATCATCAGATTTGCTAAGGCTAAAGAATAGCGATTTCTAACATATGAATCAAATCGAATGATTATACGCATTATCAAGCAAAATTTACACTGTTTTTGGAGAAAATAAAGTGAGATGAAAAAGAGCGAGCAGGATCAGAAAATGTCTCAAACGGTTTACAGTGCGAGCGAACGAGAAGCTCTTGATTTTCATAGTCGTGGTCGACCAGGAAAGCTTGAGATTGTTCCAACAAAGTCTATGGCAACACAGCATGATTTAGCCCTTGCTTATTCACCAGGTGTTGCAGTTCCAGTTAAGGCAATTGCTCAAAATCCAGCGCTCGCTTATGATTATACAGCAAAAGGCAATCTTGTTGCTGTTATTTCAAATGGTACAGCTATCTTAGGATTAGGAAATTTAGGTGCCCTTGCCTCTAAGCCGGTCATGGAAGGCAAAGCAGTGCTGTTTAAGCGTTTTGCGGATATTGATTCCATTGATTTAGAAATTGATATCAAAGATACGGAAAGTTTTATCAATTTGGTGCGTCATTTAGAACCCTCTTTTGGTGGAATTAATCTTGAAGACATTAAAGCGCCTGAGTGCTTTATGATTGAAAGTCGCCTGCGTGAAGTGATGAATATTCCTGTTTTTCACGATGATCAACATGGTACAGCAATCATTGTGGCTGCTGGTGTTCTCAATGCTTTGGCTTTAACAGGACGCGATATGCAAAATACGCGGTTAGTCTGTAATGGTGCTGGTTCTGCTGGGATTGCTTGTATTGAGCTGATTAAAGCGATGGGCTTTCGTTCTGAAAATATCATATTATGTGATACAAAGGGTGTGGTCTATGAAGGGCGCAAAGAGGGAATGAATCAGTGGAAATCGGCGCATGCTGTTCGAACGGATAAACGTACACTTATGGAAGCAATGGAAGGGGCAGATATATTTTTCGGGGTTTCTGCTAAAGGTGCACTGACCGCTGAAATGGTAAAATCTATGGCGCCAAAGCCAATTATTTTTGCCATGGCCAATCCCGATCCAGAAATTACGCCGGAAGAGGTTTTGCAAGTGCGTCAGGATGCCATTGTCGCAACAGGGCGTTCCGATTATCCAAATCAGATTAATAATGTTCTCTGTTTCCCTTATATATTTCGTGGTGCACTTGATGTACGTGCAACGGTTATTAATGAAGACATGAAAATTGCTGCGGCGAGGGCCCTTGCCGATTTAGCACATGAGGAAGTTCCTGACAGCGTTGCAGAAGCCTATCGCGGAAAGCGATTAAAATTTGGTCCTAATTATATCATCCCTGTTCCTTTTGATCCGCGTTTATTCACGGTTGTTTCAAGTGCGGTAGCAAAAGCAGCAATGGAAAGCGGTGTTGCGCAAAAGAATATAGATGATTTAGAGGCCTATGAGCGTGATTTGAATGCGAGACGTAATCCTACTTCTTCAGTGATGCGTGGAGTATATAACCATGTTCGTCAAGCACCAAAACAAATTGTCTTTGCAGAAGGTGAAGAAGAACAAGTCATGCGGGCTGCTGTTTCCTATGTTCATCAAAAATTAGGACAAGCAATTTTGGTTGGTCGTGAAGAGCAAGTGAAAGAAACAGCTATTATCGCTGGAATTGATCTGGAGCGTGAAGGCATTTCAGTGATGAATGCTAAGCTTTCCTGTCGTACAGATGCTTATGCGAATTATCTTTATAAAAAGATGCAGCGTCAAGGCTGGCTGTTGCGCGATTGTCATCGCCGTATCAATAATGATCGAAATTATTTTGCTGCGTGTATGGTGGCACTAGGAGATGCGGATGCAATGGTTACAGGGGTGACACGCAATTATGAAACAGCGCTGGTTGATATACGTCGGGCAATTGATGACAAACCAAAAGAACAATTAATTGGTATTTCAATGGCTATTTGCCGTGGACGAACTGTGTTTATTGCAGATACTGCGGTTTATGAAAATCCTAATGCTAAAGAATTAGCGGATATAGCGGAACAAACCGCTTCGTTTGTACGTGGATTTGGGTATCAGCCAAGGGTTGCGTTTTTAGCGTTTTCCACGTTTGGTTATATGAAAGGGAAGGTTACACAACAAATTCAGGACGCGATTAATATTTTGCATGAACGCAAAGTTGATTTTGAGTTTGATGGAGAAATGAGTGCTGATGTAGCGCTTAATTCTAAATTGATGCAGCAATATCCATTTATGGGATTAACAGAGCCCGCTAATATTTTGGTTATGCCTGGCTATCATGCATCTTCTATTGCAAGCAAAATGTTACAAGAACTTGGAGAAGCAACCATCATCGGTCCTATTTTAATTGGATTGGAAAAATCTGTTCAAATTGTACCGTTTAGTGGAAGCGATACAGATGTTGTCAATATCGCAATGCTTGCAGCTTATCATGCGGCAAAAGTCGTCTAAAGGAAAAAAAGCCCTTTAATATACCAGTAATATATTAAAGGGCTTTATGATAGCAAAAGAACAAATTTTTAAGAAGGTTGTATTTGATTGTCTTTTTGTTCTTCAGCGAGACGCTTTTGGAAGAGGGCTGCAAAATCAATAGGATCAATCCACAAAGGTGGAAAACCACCATTTTGAGTAGCATCAGATATAATTTGGCGAGCAAATGGAAATAAAAGACGGGGACATTCAATAAAGACTAGAGGCATAACATGTTCTTGTGGAATGTTTTTAAGGTGGAAAACACCTCCGTAAATCAGTTCTACATGAAATAAGGTTTCAGTATTATCATTGGCTTTGACGGAAAGAGACAAGACAACATCATAATTATCATCACCAATTGGATTAGCATTGACATTAATATTTATATCAATTTGTGGTGATTTTTCACGCGCACGCAAAGAATGAGGAGCGCCTGGGTTCTCGAATGATAAATCTTTTAAATATTGCGTTAATACAGCAAAAACCGGCTCTCCACCACTGTTGTTCATTTCACCTTCGGCCATACGACGAACCTCTCTCATTTTATAATATGTATATTTATTTTAGATCTAAAGATCGAATTGGTTATCACGCCTTGCAAAAGGTTGCAAGGAATGCGCTCTTTATCTTGATTATTTTTTTTCGTTCGTTACAGATTTTTTAAGACTTTCACTGATTATCATCATTTTTGCGCCAGGGAGATTCTGTCGTATCATGAATTTTGTAATCTTCAGCGTTAAGATCAATTATTTTTTCAGAATTATTTTTTCTTTTTGTATTGGGATTCATTGTGTTTTTTAATGATGAAAAGAAATGCCAAGCAACAGAGCGAATTGGTTTAATAAGAAGCAATATTCCCAAGAGATCACTTACAAAACCTGGGAGAATAAGCAAAATCGCACTAAACATGATGAAAGCATCATTAATAATATTGTTTTCTAATGTGCGTCCTTGGATAAGTTCACTTTGTATGTTTTTTAAAAGGCTAATCCCTTGAATTCGCAATAAAACAACCCCAACTATGGTTGTGAGAATAACCAAACTCAAAGTTGCCAAAATGCCAATTTCTTGACCAACAAAGATAAAACCAGCGATCTCAATTAAAAGAATGCAGAGAAGAATAACGAAAAAAAAACGAGGATTTATAGAATAAAGTTTTATCACATGAAAATTTCCTTCTGGATGAGGTGGGAAGAAATTCTTAAGAGCACTCCTTAATAAAATCTATAAAAATATTTGAATGGGAGGATTCCCTATTTTACATATTTATTGATAAATGATATTGACTGCAATGTTTATTACAGACTTAAAACTTGGAGATTGACAGCGCCCATGGAATTTGACGTTATACTTGTCATCGCTCTTGTTATTATGGTTGTTATTTTTGTGCAACTCCGTAGTGTATTAGGGAAGCGAATTGGGTTTGAAAAGCCTCCTTTTGATCCTTATTCGCGTCGCTCTAAAAAACAAACTGAGGCAGAAACGACGGATAATATTGTTTCGTTCCCTCATCAAAAAAATTTACAAAAAGGTGATTTTAGTGAAATTGATGAGATTGCACCAGAGGGGAGTATTTTGAATGAAAATTTGCGTGCACTGCGTAGAATTGATCCTCATTTTTCTCCTCAATCTTTTATAAAAGGTGCACAAATTGCTTATGAAATGATTGTAACAGCTTTTGCTAAAGGTGATCGCGGTCAACTTAAAAGCTTGCTTTGTCAGGATGTTTTTGAGAGCTTTTGTACTGCTATTGAGCAGAGAGAAATAAACAAAGAAAGAATAGAATTTACTTTTGTTGGAATTAATAAAATTGAGTTTGTTGCGGCGGCCATAAAAGAAAAGAATGAACTTTTAACGATACGTATTATCAGTGAGATGATTTCTGTTACTTATAATGAACAGGGTGAGCGTATAGACGGTGATCCCGATGCTATTGTAGAAATTAGAGATATTTGGACTTTTGTTCGCAATAGCCTATCGCCGGATCCAAACTGGAAGCTTTTTGCTACAGAAGATGAAAATTAAAGTATTTTTTCTTCCATAATTACTCAATAATTTATGAGAAATTAAAATGTCCTCAAGTAAATGGAGACAAAAAAGAGATTTATTAACTTCACAAGATCGCCTTTTATGGGAGAGGGTTTGTCGTACGACAACACCGATTCATGATAAGAGGCTCTCTTCTATTTCAGAAGATATTGCAAATATTACTGATAAAAAACATTGCATAACTCAAATCTCTTTAGGGGTTCAGGAAGATCAACAACGCTCAACAATTATTAAAAGAGAAAAGAGAGTCGTTACACAAGCACATAAGATGCATTTCTTTGATCGTGTTGCACATCGTAAAATTTCCCAAGGTCGTTATCCTCTTGAGGCGCGTCTTGATCTTCACGGTTATATGCAGGAAGAAGCTTATTTTTTCTTAAAAAATTTTTTACAATCCTCTCAACAAAGTGGATTGCGTTACGTCCTTGTGATTACGGGAAAAGGCCGATCTGTTGGGAGTGATGGAGCTTTGTATAGATTTGTTCCGTATTGGTTATCAACACCAGCTTTTCGATATTATGTTCATGCGTTTGAACAAGCCGCGCGTCAGCATGGTGGTGAGGGTGCGCTTTATGTTTGGTTGCGCCGTTTTGTGTCGGGAAAAGGAATGTGATGCTATTGTAGTCGTTTCAGGTTCAATATTGACTTCAAAAGGTCTCATATATTATAGATCATAGAAGAATCATGATAACACATTGATTTATAATTATAATTTTATTATTTTGGTTTATTGCGTAAGAGTTTTGAATACAATATTTCCTTATTTTCCTTTTCTTATGAAGATGTTATTTTACGCTCTACGCATTGCTTAATGCTCTTGTTTATCGTGTGTCTTTTTAGGGGATACACCCCTCACGCAAAACAGAACGCCATGGAATTTCCATATTCATGCACTTAATTTTAAAAAATATCTCTTAAGACTTTCAAGCTTATTTCATGGCAGGGCGCGTGAAATAGTTATCTCGATGAAGTTTATAAAGTTCACTGTATACGATCATCTTTATCTTAGTAAAGGGGCAAGCAGGTATCATTACACACTTTGTCTAATCCTCAGTGTTGCAACATTTCTTTAAGCCTTTAGAATTTGAGAGGATTTATTAGGCGGCAGCCTTTCTTTAAGTGTTTTTACTCCACACAACTCTCCTCTTACTTATGATGGGCAAACCAAAAGATTTTGATCGATTCAATATAAGAAGGCTTAAAGTAAGAGAAATATTCATAGATTTCACTCAGGTTGCCAAACGATAAATTATTTTTATAAGACAGGGCGTTGTGCAATAGCGCTAAAAGATACAACTTCGTTGAATATTTTCATAAAGAAAGGTTTTTATTCATTAAAAACCTCATCAAATCTCTTTCTCATAATAATTTTATCATCGAGATTTAATTATGAGGCACAGAAGGTACAGAATATGAAATTATATCGGCGGATATTATACCCTTATTCGTCGTCTTTCAGATATTGGTTGGAATGCTAACTTAGCATGAAAGGCACAATAGGGACTATTTTCATCAGAATCAGCACCACAAAAATGAAAATCAGCTGATAATGGATCGCCAACCGGCCATCTACATGTATTTTCACTCAATTGTAGCAAATTAAGTTGACGTGATATAGGTACCACAACATTAGATTTCGTGGACATATCAACTTCTTTAACATCTTCTGCTACAAACTCTGTCTTTAAAGTTGTTTCTTCAACGTTGCCAGATGATGTGTTTATTGGCGATACTGTGGATGTGTTGCGACGCGTCCGTGGAGATGATGGACTACTTGCGGGAGTTTTTTGCGCACGTACATTTCCTTGTGCTGTCTTGCCACGTCCTGGCAACTTCAATCGATGTACTTTGCCGATGACTGCATTTCTACTGACCCCACCTAATTGAGCAGCAATTTGACTTGCACTTAATCCTTCACTCCAAAGCTTTTTAAGAAGCTCAACGCGTTCACATGTCCAACCCATATCAGCACTCCATTCCGATTACGTCACTGAGATGCTTCCCCTTTGCATCTTCAAATGTTTCAATAATGTCTTCAATGCGCTGAATGAAAGAATTTTACACTCTAAGTGAGCATAAGAAAATCATCCAACCTGTGGAACTTACAAATCAAAACACATCATTTTGCTTAACTATAGTGCAAATTACAATATGCACTCACTCTATGACAAGAGTCTTTGCCTCTCAAAGAGTTTATTTAGAATGTTTTCCCCAACTTGCAAATCAATCATAGGTTAAACATCCACTTTCGTTTAAGGCTTTTCCCCAAAATGCTTATCTGTAGAACCTTCATTGACTTTTTTTCAATTGGTGTAATGATCTATTCCATAGGTGTAATCATTAATCGAGTGAAATGTTTAAAGCACCGGAATGAGATACGTCATGTTGTTCTATTTGTAGTGTTGCTTTGTATATATATATTGAAAATGTTAAAATATAAAGGGAATTATGATGGATGCCATCTCTATACAACCACTTTATGAATGTTTTGCACGACGAAACTTGCATTTTGAACAGGGGCGTGGGGTATGGCTTATTTCCGATAAAGGAGAACATTATCTTGATTTCACATCTGGCATTGCTGTTAATGCATTAGGGTATGCCCACCCTAAATTGGTTAATACGCTCAAAAGACAAGCTGAAAAACTTTGGCATGTTTCCAATCTTTTTCAGTCTCCTGAACAAACAGCTCTTGCCACGCGGCTTTGTGCAAATAGTTTTGCGGATAAGGTTTTTTTCTGCAATTCAGGCACTGAAGCATTGGAATGCGCCTTCAAAACGGCACGTCATTATTATTATGCTTCGGGTCATCCAGCGCGCACTGAAATAATTACTTTTGAAGGGGCATTTCATGGACGGACACTTGCAGCACTTGCTGCAACTGGACATGAAAAATATCTTGAAGGCTTTGGACCTAAAGCGGGTGGATTTATTCAAATCCCTTTTTGTGATGAAATTGCTTTGCGTAACGCTATTCATAAAAATACTGCCGCTATCCTCATTGAACCTATACAAGGAGAAGGAGGAATACGAACGGTTTCTCATGAATATTTAAGATTTTTGCGTAAAATATGCGATGATAATGGTCTGTTATTGATTTTTGATGAAGTCCAAACGGGCATGGGACGAACAGGAAAGCTTTTTGCTTATGAATGGAGTGATGTCACGCCTGATATTCTTACCCTCGCAAAAGGATTAGGAGGGGGATTTCCCTTAGGCGCTTGCCTTGCAACGGATAAAGTTGCAAAAAGTATGACACCTGGAACCCATGGTTCAACCTTTGGAGGAAATCTTCTTGGAATGGCTGTAGGAAATAGTGTTCTTGATGTTCTATTAGAGCCAAATTTTCTTAACCATGTGCAAAACATGGGGGATAGGCTGAAAAGTGGACTTTTGCATATTCTCAATATCTATCCTGATATTATCTGCGCAGTTCAGGGGATGGGCCTTATGGTGGGTATTCAGTGTGTTGTTCCTGCAAATCTTGTCGTTAATGCTTTGGAAAATGAATATCTCTTAAGTGTTGCAGCCAACAACAACGTTGTGCGCTTATTGCCTCCTCTTATCATTAGGGAAGAAGAAATAGATGAAAGTTTGCATCGTATTGAAAAAGCAATAGCGTATCTTTCACAAGTAAATAAAGAAAAACAAATAGTGCACACCTAATAAAAGCTCTTTGTCATTTCACGGATTTATCCATTTTAATGCCAGCAATAACACGTACATTGCTCGATTATGCAAAAATCCTTAAAGCATCTTTTAAAAAGCAGTGAAAGGTTCAAAATCTTTTATGGGGAAACACGCGTGATGATTTTTGAAAAATCATCCACACGAACCAATATTTCATTCGATATCAGTGTGCACCAGCTTTGGCGGAGATACAATCTAGGCTCATAGGGTCAGAGATGCAGTGTGGTCATAGTAAAATCATAGCCGATACAGTATGCATTTTATCGCGTTTTGTGGATATCGTAATATTGCGAATAACAAAACATAAACATATGTTTGAATTGGCACAATATGCACCAATCCCTGTTATTAATGCCCTTATAGATGATACACATCCTTACAAAATTCTAGCAGATATATAAACCTATGAGGAACATCGAGAGCCAATGATTGACAAAATATTTGCACGGATGGGAATAAAGTGCTCCATTCATTGATTAAAGCTGTGGCTCTTTTTTATTTTCATTTGCGTATGGCCATTTCAAAGGGCAGTAAATCGCAAGAACAATTTATACATCGGGCACATGAATGGGGACACATCTTATCCATAATTCGCAAAAAAAAACGGCTCAAGATACCGATTTGTATTATAACCGATAGAGTCTCCATGAGGCAAGAATTTTGTGCGCGCAGTCATTCTATTTTCAGTCTTATCAAGTGCAGGAAGCTCTCATGAAATGAGCAAAACTTAATGTTTTTTTATACATTGTCTTCCTGCTCAAAAAGCAATTCTTTCTTGGTGTTTACAAGATGCGTTTTTCTCTCCACAATAGCCTCTCTACAATAAATTATAATAAAAGGTAAAATCATGCGTGAACAAGCTAAAGATGAAGCCTCTCTCTACAACATCTCCTTGCATGAAGATGATTGTGTGATTCCTTTTCAAGTTGAAGAGCTTGATATCCGTGGGCGTGCTGTAAAAATTGGGGAAACTTTAAATTCTATTCTTAACAGACATCAATATCCTGAACCGGTTTCTTATCTTCTGGCAGAAGCTTTACTTTTAACTGTTCTACTTGGAACTTCTCTCAAGTTTACGGGAAAATTTATTTTACAAACCCATTCGGATGGACCAGTTAATATGCTGGTGTGCGATTTTTCTCCTCCTTCCAGTTTACGAGGATACGCTCGTTTTGATAAAGAACAGCTTAAACAAGCCATAGATAATAATCAAATTTCTTCAGAAACGCTTTTAGGAAAGGGCACTTTAGCTTTCACGATTGATCAAGGTTCTCACATGCAACCCTATCAAGGGATAGTTGCATTAGATGGATCAAATTTACAAGAAGCTGCTCGTACTTATTTTGGTCAATCAGAGCAAATTCCTACTGATATCCGTTTGGCTGTTGCTATATTAATCAATCGTGATCAACAAGGAAAACCGAAGAAAAGCTGGCGAGCTGGAGGGGTTTTGACTCAATTTTTGCCTCAAGCATCGTCCCATCATCAAATAGATGACCTTCATCAAAAGCGAGAAGAAACAAAAACTCAAACCCAATTAGATAACCAATGGCAAGAAGCTAAAATACTCATAGCAACGATTGAAAGTTCAGAATTAACAGATCCCCAAGTCGGGAGTAAACAGCTCTTATTCCGTCTTTTTCATGAACAAGGTGTGAGAGTTTTTAATCCTTTTTCCCTTGTCGATCAATGTTCTTGTTCGCGTGAAAAAATCAAAGGAATCTTAGAAGGCTTTCCGATTGATGAACGCAATAAAATGGTTAAAAATGAACATATTTCAGTGACATGTGAATTTTGCTCGAAAACGTATCGTTTTACACCGCAAGAATTTTGCGAAGAAAACATAGAATCAACTTCATAAACATGATGATTGCAACAAAAGGCCATTTTATTCGCGCTATAAAAACTTAAAACATAAGCTCATATGAACCTCTTGAATATTTTTTCCTTAGCATTTTTCGGTGTATTCTAATGATCTTTCTTTTGAAATCATGATTCACTCGATATGCTTTTTAAAAAAGAGTGCCCTGTAAAAGCTACTTTCTTCTCTCGAAAGGGCTTCTTTTTGACTATAGTCATATTTTCTTACTCGAATTCATCTTACTTAAGAGTCAAAAAAAGATCATTGGTTATAACCATAAGAGAAATTATCGAGAGAATAAGAACCTATAAATAAAATGGCGTGCATAGAACGATAAAACTTTGTCTTCTTACAAACCTGCATTCTTGTATTTTTCAATTTAAAACATTGTTTATTATACTTATATTAAAAAAATGCACAAAAAGGCATTTTTAGTCTTTTCTTAGCTGTTTTTCTTGATTCAACATAAAAAGATTTGAAAAAATCTCGTAGTATTCGGTGTTTTCATTTAATAGAGAAAAATGGTAAATTATAATTATAAATCAATATGTTGATATTTCATTTTTTCTTCTGTCATGATTGCTTGTTCAATTTTGGGGAGGATTTTTTTTTGATAAATTTGCCATGTTAAGGGACCAACATGTTTGACAATAATGATGCTCTCTTTATTTAAGAGAAAGGTTTCTGGTGGTCCATATACCCCCCAGTCAATGGCTGTATATCCTAAAACATCAAAGCCAATCAATTTAAAAGGATTACCAAAGCGATTTAAAAAGCGCAGGGCGTTTGCTTTGTTATCCTTATAATTAATACCAATTAGATCAAAACGTTTATCTTGTGCAATCTTCATAAGAAGAGGATGCTCTTGGCGACAGGGTAAACACCAAGAGCCCCAAAAATTGACCAATGTGACACGTCCTTTAAACTGTTTTGAATGAAGATAATTTTCCTGATCAAGAAGAGGAAGGTGTGTCTCGGGGGCTGTTTTCCCAGCCAATGCATTTGGGAGAAGAGAAGGATTTTGCGGGTGTTTTTTATCCATAAAGTTGAAAAAAAACACCATAAGAAGGAGAAAAAGCACAAATGGTCCAAAAAGAACAAACAAAACAGGCAAAGATATATTTTTTTTAAGTTTTGGAGGGATATTTTTCATTGTATTTTTCTTTTTGTGACAGCTCTTTTTTGTTTAGCTGTTGGAGAATTTTTTTTTGGTATAGGGCTTTGCAAAGAATATAGCCAATAAGACATAAGAGGGAGATTGCAGAAAGCGTATAGCTTAAAACAACAATTTGCTTGTGTTTAAGGGTGCCAAGGAAAAAATCAATTTTCAAAGATAAGTTTCCTAACAGTCCACTGTGGATGCCATTTAGGTCAAGCATGATGAGGAGTCCTGGTGTTGTGCACGACGGGATTTTTTAATCTGAAGTATTTGGATATGACGACGATTGATTTCATTTCGCATAGCCATCAAATAGAGCGTAATAAACATAAAGATGAAACAAAATAACATAGTTATAAGAGGCAATAACATAGTATTGTCGATTGTTGGTCCTCCAGCACGTAACAGAGAGGCTGGTTGATGCAATGTATTCCACCAATTAACGGAGAATTTAATAATAGGGATATTAACAGATCCAACAAGGGTAAGAATTGCAGTAGCGCGAGCGGCTTTTACTTGGTTGTCAAAAGCACGTCCAAGCAGGATAATGGCAAGATAGATAAAAAGCAGAATTAAAACCGATGTTAACCGTGCATCCCATACCCACCATGTTCCCCATGTAGGGCGCCCCCAAAGAGCTCCTGTCATGAGAGCTAAGGCGGTAAAAATTGCTCCAATGGGCGCACCACATTTGAGAGCTACATCAGCAAGATGATATTTCCAAATCAAATTTCCTAATGCCGCTACACTCATCGTTACATAACAGAATGTAGACAACCACGCGAAAGGTACATGAAGGTACATAATCTTAACAGTCATACCCTGTTGATAGTCATCAGGGGAATGCACCACGAGAATGAGTCCTAAGATAAGAAAACACAATGTTATGCCGGCTAACCAAGGTATAATGATTTTGCTTATTTTCATGAAACGGGCAAAACTTGCAGGGAGTGACCTCATTTTATATGTGTGAGATAGTTCATTCATGAAATTCATAATAGGCAGAGTTTTGCTATGCGGCAATCATCTTTTATTATTCTGATAAAAGCTTGAGCGTTAGTGCGGCAACAAAAGAGCTAAAGAGACTCAAAAAAAGTGAAAAAGCGCTAAGAAGAGCTAGGGAAGTGAGAAAAGAGGCATTTGGATTTGTTGGAGCCGTAGCCGCTGAAACGCCAAAAATCATAATTGGAATGATCCACGGTAAGATAATGATGAAAATAAGAAGAGTGCTATGCAACAATGAGCTTGCAAGTGCTGCTCCTATGGCGCCAATAAAAATAATAGCAGGTGTTCCGCATAAAAGAGTAAGTATTGTTGTAAAAGTTATCGTTACATCTAAGTGGAGCATGAGGGACAAAATAGGCGTAGCAAAAATGAGAGGAAGCATCGTTCCTACCCAATGGGCGATGCATTTGGTAAAGACAATCAGCATAAAACTTTGTCTTTGTTCTGAAAGGATAAATTGGTCGAGATTGCCATCATCACGATCAATTTGAAAAAGTTTATTCAGATTGAGGAGTCCTGAAAGAAGGGCACCAAACCACAATATTCCTGGCCCTATTTGTGCAAGAATTTTGGGATCTGGTCCAATAGCAAAGGGGGTTATGATCACAACAGCGATGAAAAACAATAGTCCTGTTAGCGACGAGGCTTGTGGCGCTAATAATAGTTTAAGATCACGCCAGAACAGTGCTTTCATTTTATTCTCTCCTAGAGAGGTAAAAATTTTTCCAGAGCGATTGTATGGTTTTCTGGAATGCCTAAAGAATTATGGGTTGCGGCGATAATCATACCACCTTGATTGAGATGACGCTGAAGAATACGAGTAAGGCGTTTTTGAGCATGGTTATCAAGTCCCGATATGGGTTCATCTAAAATCCAAATAGGACGATAGGAGAGCAAAAGGCGGGCAAGAGCGACACGCCTTTGTTGTCCAGTAGACAGAGCGTTAAAGGGTAAATATTCAAGATCAGAAAGACCAAGATCGGCAAGGGCTTCATAGGGGGAGCATAGAGGTTGTCCATAAAACTCTGCCCAAAATTGCAAATTATCAATGACAGATAAAAGAGGTTTCATGGCATTTTGAGGACCAAGATAATGACACGCAGTTGTAACAGGGTATCTTTGTTCATAGTCTTTAAGTATGATATGACCTTCAGCAGGTTCAAGAAGACCGACAATGATTCGGAGCAATGTAGATTTTCCAATGCCATTTGGTCCAGTGATTGTTATCAATTGCTGTGGAAATAAACGAAAAGAAAGACCTTTGAATAGAATTTCCTCGTTTCTGTAAGCTGCTAAATCTTTGCCTGATAACACCATGCGATTGCCTATTTTTTTATTTTCCTATTCTTTATTGCATTATAGAATAAAAAAACACGTTTTTTTATGCAATTGTCCCTAGAATAGTTCTAGAAATAGTTCTATAAGAGGTGCGTTACATCAAAATCTGGTGTAGAATGGTTTTTGGCGCTGATTTCCGCATTTACCTATGCAAGGTGGAGGGGGAAGTGGATGGCGGAGGTAATTGCGTCTGCACTCAAGCTGCGACCTTGACTCGTGGTTTGTGTTGTTCATTCCTGGAAATTGGGTAGTTTGTAGTATGAGGGTGGACAGTCATGACTCACATTGATAGCTTTAATTGTCGCAGAACGTTAAATGTTAGTGGCAAAGAATATACTTATTATAGCTTGATCGAAGCGGAGAAGAATGGGCTTGAAGGCATTTCGCGTTTGCCGTTTTCGATGAAAGTTATTCTCGAAAATTTATTGCGCTTTGAAGATGGTCGCACGGTTAAAAAAGAGGATATCCTCAATGTTGCTAAATGGTTAAGCGACAAAGGGAGCGCAGGGGCAGAAATCGCCTACCGTCCTGCACGCGTTCTTATGCAAGACTTTACTGGTGTTCCGGCGGTTGTTGATCTTTCTGCAATGCGTGATGCTATGGTCAAACTTGGTGGTAACGCTGAAAAAATTAATCCTCTCATACCCGTTGATCTCGTCATTGATCACTCAGTTATTGTTGATGATTTTGGCACTCCCATGGCTTTTAAGGAAAACGTTGAGCATGAATATGAACGCAATGGTGAGCGTTATCGTTTTCTGAAATGGGGACAACAAGCCTTTCAAAATTTTCGCGTTGTTCCTCCAGGAACAGGGATTTGTCATCAGGTTAACCTCGAATATTTAGCACAATGCGTGTGGATGAAGAATGAAGAGGGGAGGGAGACAGTTTATCCTGATACTTGTGTGGGAACTGATTCGCATACGACGATGGTTAATGGTTTGGGTGTTTTAGGTTGGGGTGTTGGTGGCATTGAAGCCGAAGCGGCAATGTTAGGCCAACCCGTCTCTATGTTGTTACCTGAAGTGATTGGTTTTCGCCTAACAGGGAAGCTTAAAGAAGGTGTAACAGCTACCGATCTGGTGTTGACGGTGACCCAAATGCTCCGCCAGAAGGGCGTTGTTGGTAAATTTGTTGAATTTTTTGGCCCTGGTTTGGAGCATATGACGCTTGCTGATCGGGCGACGATAGGGAATATGGCACCTGAATATGGAGCAACCTGTGGCTTTTTTCCAATTGATAAGGAGACGGTGCGTTATCTCAATATGACAGGGCGTGATGAAAATCGAATTGCCTTAGTGGAGGCTTACTCCAAAGCACAAGGAATGTGGCATGACGAAGTGGTGGCTAATCCCATTTTTAGTGATACCATTGAATTAGATATGGGAACCGTTGTTCCTTCTATGGCTGGTCCTAAACGTCCTGAAGGACGTATTGCATTGGAAAATGTTGGGCAAGGTTTTGAAAAGGCATTGGTTGAAGACTATAAGAAAACTTCTGGACAAGATGAGCATTATCAGGTTGAAGGAGAAGAATATACGCTTAGTCACGGTGATGTGGTAATCGCAGCGATCACTTCTTGTACAAATACATCGAATCCAAGTGTTCTTATTGCAGCAGGTCTTTTGGCGCGAAATGCTGTGGCAAAAGGTCTCAAAAGTAAGCCATGGGTAAAAACTTCTCTTGCACCTGGTTCACAAGTCGTTGAAGCTTACCTTCAAAATTCGGGATTGCAAAAAGATTTAGATGCATTAGGATTTAACTTAGTAGGGTTTGGGTGCACAACATGTATTGGGAATTCTGGTCCTTTGCATCCAGATATTTCCAAAACGATTAATGACAATGGTGTCATTGCCGCTGCAGTTCTTTCAGGAAATCGTAATTTTGAAGGGCGAGTTTCCCCTGATGTGCAAGCGAATTATTTAGCTTCCCCTCCATTAGTTGTTGCACATGCGCTTGTCGGAACGGTACGTAAAGATTTAACCAAAGAACCTCTTGGTGAAGATTCAGATGGTCAACCGATTTACTTGAGAGATATTTGGCCAACTTCTCAAGAAATACAGGCGTTTATCGAAGAAAATGTCACGCGTAAGGTTTTTGCCGAAAAGTATGCAGACGTCTTTAAGGGTGATGAAAATTGGCAAAAAGTTCAGATCCCTACGGGGTCTACGTATTCTTGGGATGAACAATCCACCTATGTTCGTAATCCACCATATTTCGATGATATGCAGAAAACACCAGATGTTTTACCAGATATTAAGGAGGCACGAATTTTAGGTTTGTTTGGTGATAAAATCACGACAGATCATATTTCTCCTGCTGGTTCTATTAAAGCAGCTTCTCCTGCTGGAAAGTATTTAATGGATCATGGTGTTAACGTCGCTGATTTTAATCAATATGGGACCCGTCGTGGGAATCATGAAGTTATGGTTCGTGGGACCTTTGCCAATATTCGCATTCGTAATTTTATGTTAGGAGAAAATGGACGAGAAGGAGGTTATACGGTTCATTATCCGTCAGCGGTAGAACAAACCATCTACGATGCAGCAATGGCGTATAAACAAGAAGGTATTCCGCTCGTTGTTTTTGCGGGAATTGAATATGGCAATGGATCGTCACGCGATTGGGCCGCTAAGGGGACCAATCTTCTTGGTATCAAAGCGGTAATTGTGCAATCTTTTGAAAGGATTCATCGCTCTAATCTTGTTGGTATGGGCATTGTTCCTTTTGTCTTTGAGGAGGGGCTAAGTTGGAAATCTTTAGACTTAAAGGGAGATGAAAAGGTAACGATTGAAGGGATTCATAACTTGAAACCTCGTCAAAAGACAGTGGCGACAATTACTTTTTCTGATGGTACGGTAAGAACCATTCCATTATTATGCCGTGTTGATACTGAAGATGAGCTAGATTATTTGCATCATGGTGGAATTTTACAATATGTCTTGCGTAAGCTAGCTGTTTAAATACCTTTGTTCGTTGAGGAATATCTTTAAACGATTAAGCTATAAAGTTGCGGATTAGAGAATTTAGCTTCGTTTTTTATGTCTGTCTTTGAAAATTTAATTGACGTTGGCTTTGACATTGCGCTATAAGCTACATGAGTTATAGGAAACTTTATAGTTTTGCTTGGGTTAGGTTTATTTACATTGGTAGAGTTGTTATTGAGAATCATTTTACCAAGGTGTTGAAAGAGAGATTATATTTATGGCGAATACACCTTCTGCTCGAAAAGCGGTGCGCAAGGTTGCAGCACGCACACAGGTTAATAGGGCCCGCCGTTCACGCGTTCGTACTTTTATGCGTAAGTTTGATGATGCTTTAGCAGGGGGCGATAAAGCGTCTGCAGAAATTGCATTTAAGAATTTTGAGCCTGAGATTATGCGTGCGGTTTCTAAAGGCGTTTTTCATAAAAATACTGCTGCGAGGAAAGTGTCACGTTTAGCGAAGCGTTTAAAGGCTCTCAGCGTTTAAGCTTTTTCTATTTTATTAAGAATCAAGCCAGTATCCGTAAGGATACTGGCTTTTTGTTTATCTTTTCAAAGAGTTTCGATTGAAAACAAGAATCGACAACGATTCTCCTCTTGAAAAAGGAGAGAAAGTTTATAGGGGAGGAGTATGGTTATCCACAAGCTTTGTGGATTTTTACAGAGTCTTTTTTGTCAAGCATTTTATTTTTTTTTTTTAATTTGAAGAGATTCTTTAATGATTGGTAAATTCAGAGAAAAAAAATGAATTGAATCAATTATTTTTCTCATTCCTCATTGAAATGAGCATTTTTTTGGAGCTTTTGATTTTATTTTGACCTCTTGCTTTTTACCTCTGCTGTTTTGTATGGTTCTCATGAAGACTAAAAAGTATGAAGGGGTCACATCAGCACATTATCCTATATTTTGTTGAATATAAAATCTTTGGTTTAGGCTTTTTAAAAGCTTTTGTGTTGGGTGGTTTTTTTTGATGGTTTTTTAGTTCTCTTAGTTGGTATGTTTACCATTTTAGAAGGGTGGGTCATATCATGAGTGCAAGTAAATCTTATTGGTCATCTTTGTTAGTGGGGTTGTGATGAGGCTATCCTAGGGGAGGGTGAGTAATCTTATTTGGGGTAGGGCGTTTTGCCTTTGCTAGATTTATTTTAGTGGTTTGGCAGGACAAAATTTTATTTTTATCAGGATGGAAGATGGTGGATAAATTGAACTCTAAAGCTAGTTCCTTTAAAAGGGTTTCGGTGAATATCCTGTCGGCAGAGAACATAATAAAGAATAGAATGACAGAGAGTGATGGGGTTGTTTGTAGAAGTGCTTCTATAGGGCATTCTATTGTTTCAGAGGAGGAGAGTGCGGCGGCTTTTGTACGCGTTATGGCACAATTAAAGGCGCAGGTTGGTGTTGAAGCTTATACCAGTTGGTTTGGTCGTGTGAAACTTGCTGAGTATAGCCATACTTTTGTAAAGCTTTCTGTTCCTACAGCTTTTTTACGTTCATGGATTAATAATCACTATGGTTCTCTTTTGACTCATTTATGGAAACAAGAGAACTCAGCAATTCTTCGTGTTGAAGTCATCGTTCGCGGTATGGAACGGGTTTCAAGAGATGTTGTTTGTAAAACAAGTGCGCCTTCTGTTGTGCTGGAGGAGCCGGCGACTTCATCTTTTGTTGAGAATTCTGCAGAGCATTCAGTCAAAAGTTCTCAAGCGGGAGTTTTTGGATCTCCCCTTGATTCTCGCTACACTTTTGAAAGCTTTGTTGAGGGGGCATCTAATCGCGTTGCTTTAGCAGCGGCGCGTTCAATTGCAGAGGGGCATAAAAGTGCTTTGCGTTTTAATCCTCTTTTTATTCACGCGTCTGTTGGTTTAGGAAAAACACATTTGCTTCAAGCGATTGCGGCTTCTGCATTGAAGCGTTTAACATCTGCACGT
Source organism: Bartonella sp. AU55XJBT (assembly GCF_028618525.1). The sequence continues at coordinate 106,417 of NZ_JAQITC010000003.1, forward strand.
GTTATTTATTTAACTGCTGAATATTTTATGTGGCGTTTTGCAACAGCTATTCGTGATAATGATGCTCTTTCTTTTAAAGAACAGCTTCGCGATATCGACCTGTTGATTATTGATGATATGCAGTTTTTGCAAGGTAAGTCGATACAACATGAATTTTGCCATTTACTTAATATGTTGCTTGATAGTGCAAAACAGGTTGTTGTCGCTGCAGATCGTCCGCCAGCGGAATTAGAATCGCTTGATCTTCGCGTTCGGTCTCGTCTTCAGGGAGGGGTTGCCCTTGAAATTGAGGCACCAGATTATGAAATGCGTTTGCAAATGTTGCGCCAGCGGTTGAAAGTGGCACAGCAAGATGATAGCATGATATCAATTTCTGATGATGTTTTGGAATATATTGCAAAAACGGTTTTAGGGTCAGGGCGCGATATTGAAGGTGCATTTAACCAGCTCTTATTTCGTCAATCTTTTGAGTCTGATTTATCTTTAGAACGAATTGATGAGTTATTAGGTCACTTGACTCGTCCTGGTGAACCTAAGCGCATTCGGATTGAAGAAATTCAGCGTACGGTAGCGCGCCATTATAATGTTTCTAAACAGGACTTGTTGTCTAATCGTCGAACACGTACGGTTGTAAAGCCACGGCAAGTTGCGATGTATTTAGCGAAAGTATTAACGCCTCGCTCGTTGCCAGAAATAGGACGCCGTTTTGGTGGACGTGATCATACAACGGTTTTACACGCTGTACGTAAAATTGAAGATTTAGTTTGCGGTGATCAGACCTTGGCCAAGGAACTTGAATTACTGAAGCGATTGATTGGAGAACAGGCTGTATAGCGTTTATCATTTCTTTTTTTGAAGAAACTTTAAGGGATTTAATAAAAGGGTTTGTTTTTTCTTATGCAGGAGTGACTTGCCATTTTAAAAGAGGTTTAATAAACTCCAGCAGGCGATTCTTTAAAAAGAATCTGTTGTTTTAATTCGAAGGAATTCTTATAGTTTTTGGTAAATCATACGGGGCTTTTATGCGCATTACAGTGGATCGGAATCAATTTCTCAAGTCTCTTGGTCGTGTTCACCGTGTGGTAGAGCGCCGTAATACTGTTCCTATTTTATCGAATGTTCTGATTGATGCAGAAAATGGTCATATACAGTTAAAGACAACAGATCTTGATTTAGAGGTTACAGAATCTTTTACAGTTAATGTAGAACAAGCCGGAGCAACGACTGTTCCGGCACATTTGCTCTATGATATTATTCGGAAGCTTCCTGATGGCAATGAAGTTGCATTATCCGTCGATGAGAATCAATCAGGTACAATGTCCGTTATTTCGGGTTGTGCGCATTTTCAACTTCAGTGTCTTCCAAAGGCAGATTTTCCAGAGTCACTTCCTGGGCAGTTTGGTTATCGCTTTTCTCTATCGGCATCAGGGTTGAAACATTTACTTGATTGTACGCAATTTGCCATTTCTACTGAAGAAACCCGCTATTATCTTAATGGTATTTACTTCCATGTTATTCATGATGATGTTTTGAAACTGCGTTTGGTGGCAACGGATGGTCATCGTTTGGCACAAGTTGAGATGGAAGCGCCTTCAGGAGTTGAAGGAATGCCTGGTGTTATTGTTCCTCGTAAAGCTGTAGGAGAGTTGCAAAAACTTCTTTCAGAAGAAAATGATGGTAATGTATGTGTAGAGCTTTCAGAGACAAAGATTCGTTTTTCTGTAGGTTCCGTGATTTTTACATCAAAGTTAATTGATGGAACATTTCCAGATTATCAACGTGTTATCCCTCTTGGAAATGATAAAGAATTAGTTGTTAATAGACAGGATTTTTCTTCTGCGGTTGATCGAGTTTCAACGATTTCGAGTGATCGGGGGCGTGCAGTTAAGTTAACGATTGAGCATGGACAGTTAAGGCTTGTTGTGAATAGTCCTGATTCGGGCAGTGCGGAAGATCAATTATCCGCAACTTACACATCTGAACCACTTGAGATAGGGTTTAATTCACGGTATCTTTTGGATATTGCTGGGCAGCTTTCAAGCGATGAAATGGTTTTTATGCTGGCTGAAGCTGGAGCACCAGCCTTGATTCGTGATAATGATGATGCGGATGTGCTTTATGTACTGATGCCTATTCGTGTTTAGGGGCGATTATTTTGCAATGCATGGCAAGTCATGTGCATAAAGTGTCTGTGAGGCAGCTAAAGCTTTTACGTTATCGCAATTATTCTTTTTTTAATATTCATTTTTCGGGTCAGCATGTGGTTTTCACGGGCCACAACGGTGCGGGTAAGACGAATCTTTTAGAGGCGTTATCTTTTCTTTCTCCGGGTCGTGGTTTGCGACGGGCTGCATATTCTGATATTAGCTTGATAGATGGAGGTGGTGAAGGATTTGTTATCTTTGCCTGTCTTGAATGTGCTCTTTATGGTGAAGTAAAGATTGGTACAGCTTTGGAGGTTAGCGATAACAGTCGAAAGGTCCATATTAATGGTGTGAATGCGCCAAGTGATTGTTTAACAGATTACAGTCATATTAGTATCTTAACACCCTCTATGGATAGTCTTTTTACAGGTCCTTCGCTTGAGCGCCGTCGTTTTTTGGATCGTATGGTTTTGGCCATTGATCCTTTGCATAGGCGCCGCATAGCTGATTATGATAGAGCGATGCGCGCACGTAATCGTTTATTTTTGGATGGCAATGAAGATACTGCTTGGTTTGATGCTTTAGAAAAGCAGATGGCAGAATTGGCGACAGCTATTTCTGCGGCGCGTATTGATGTTATTAGGCTTTTAAATGACATGTTTACACAAATGCCATCTCAGATACCTTTTCCACGGGCTTTTTTGCAAATTGATGGTTTTTTAGAAACAGCTCTAAGGAGACTATCAGCTACTGAAGTTGAAGAGCAATTTTGTGATCAATTGCAGCGTAATCGTGCAATGGATCGTGCTGCTGGGCGGACATTAGAGGGACCACATCGTACAGATTTACAAGTTTTTTATGCGGATAAAAATAGAGCAGCAACATCTTGTTCAACGGGCGAACAAAAAGCGTTGCTGACAGGTCTGGTTTTGTGTCATGCTCGTCTAACAGGTATGATATCGCAAAGGGCTCCCATTCTTCTTCTTGATGAAATGGCTGCTCATCTTGATTCACATCGACGTGCTGCTTTATTTGATATTCTTGATGATTTAGCTGTGCAAACATTTATGACAGGAACAGATCGTCTTTTATTTGATGACTTAAAAGGACGCGCGGAATTTTTTGAGATTAAGGATGGCACTTTATTGCTGTAAAAAACATGCTAAATATTTTTTAATAAGTGATGGTCGAGAAGAAAAGGGTTGCCATGTCTGTGATGATAACGATTTTAAATGGTCCTAATTTAAATTTTCTGGGTCAACGTGAGCCAGAAATTTATGGAACTGAAACTTTAGAAGATATAGAAAAAAGTTGCAAAGAATGGGCAAAGAAAGCTAATTTTATCATCAGTTTTTATCAAAGTAACTATGAAGGTCAGCTAGTAGAATGGATACAAGAAGCTATAGGGCTAAGTTCTGGATTGATCATCAACCCAGCGGCTTACAGTCATACATCTGTTGCTCTTCTTGATGCTCTAAAAATGTTTTCAGGGCCAAAAGTAGAAGTTCATTTATCCCATATTCATCAACGGGAAACTTTCCGTCACCATTCTTACACATCGGCAGGTGTAGACGCTCTCATAAGTGGGTTTGGAAGTGATGGATATCGGTTTGCGCTTGAGTATATTGCAAAACAATTAATAAGTTGTAAAGGTAAAGAGTTAAGCGTTGGATAAGAATAATATAGGCATTGAATTCACTTGATAATTATTTTCAAATCTGTACAATATGAGGTATTATATTTATGGCAATTTTTAGTGCATATGACGGGGGTAAAAGAAGATGAAAAGCTTTGTTCGACAATTAGGAATGCTTGTGATTTTAGGGGGAGCACTGCTTTTGTCTGGTTGTAAAATGGATGTCCTTCAGCCATCAGGTTATGTAGCACGTCAGCAGCTCATTTTGATTGTTGTTTGTGTGCTTGTTATGCTTTGTGTTGTCATTCCAGTCATGGTGAGTGTGGTATTTTTAGCGATAAAATATCGTGCTTCGAATACGAAAGCGAACTATTCTCCTGATTGGGCGCATTCAAATAAAATTGAAGCTGTAATGTGGGGTATCCCAATTGTAATTGTAATGGTTTTGGGTTCACTAGCGGCTTATTATACCTATAAGCTTGAGCCTGCTAAGCCTCTTCCAATAGAGGTTGTGGGTGAAGGAGAGCCGTTGCAGATTGATGCTATAGCTCTTGATTGGAAATGGGTTTTTATTTATCCTCAATATGGTGTTGCATCGGTCAATGAAATTTACGCGCCTAAAGGACGTCAAGTTTTATTGCAATTGACGTCAGAAAATTCTGTCAATGCCTTTTGGGTCCCTAAATTGGGTACAGTTCTTTACGCTATGCCGCAGATGAATGCTAAGTTGCATTTGATCGCTGAAGAACAAGGCGTATTCAAGGGGACCTCAGCAAATTACAGCGGCGATGGTTTTTCAGGGATGCGGTTTAAGTGGCATTCTGTGTCTTCGCAGGATTTTGAAGATTGGATTGTAAAAGCTCGGGCTAATGGTCGAGCACTTGATCGTAAGTCTTATCGTCAACTTTCTATTGCGCCTCGTATGGGTGATATTGCTGCGAAAGAGAAAGATGCTGAGGTTCGTTATTTTGCACCCGTTGAGAAGCGGCTTTACTATCGTATTGTTAATCGATGTGTCGGTGAAAATACGGTATGTAATGAAGATTTAATGAAACGTGCTGCTGCTCAGACACTGTGGGGTGCATTGTGTTCAGTATTTGATCCTGATGTTATTTAAAGGATCAATAGAGAAAGAGCCCTTTTAACATAAGGTTTCTTTTAAACTTGAATTTCATTTGAAATGGGTTGAGAAATGTTTGGAAGACTTACAGATCCTACGGCAGGTGCTTTTCATGCGCTTGCACATGAGCCGATCGTTTTATATACATGTATCGCGATTGTTGTAATTGGTTTAGTTGCTTTTGTTGCTTTAACGGCGCTTGGGTGGTGGGGGATTTTATGGCGAAATTGGATTACAACTGTTGACCATAAACGTATCGGTATTATGTATATAGTACTTGGAATTATTATGCTTGTTCGCGGTTTTGCGGACGCGCTTATGATGCGAACGCATCAAGCTTTAGCTCTTGGGAGTGAGACAGCAGGTTATTTGCCCCCTGAGCATTTTGATCAAATTTTTTCGGCGCATGGCACGATCATGATTTTTTTCATGGCTACGCCCATTTTATTTGGTCTTTTCAATTATCTTATACCGCTTCAAATTGGTGCGCGTGATGTTGCTTTTCCCTTTGCAAATAATCTAGGTTTTTGGATTACAGCAGCTGGAGCAATCTTGATTAATATATCGCTAGGTGTTGGTAATTTTGGTCGTGGTGGTTGGCTCATGTATCCACCTTTTACAGAGTTGCAAACGAGTCCAGATACAGGGGTAGACTATTATTTATGGTCACTTCAGCTTTCTGGTATTGCGACAACTATGGGGGCAATCAATTTCGTTGCAACAATGATTAAGATGCGTGCTCCTGGAATGACAATGATGAGAATGCCTGTTTTTTGTTGGAGCGCTTTTGTCAGTAATGTCCTTATTTTAGTGATTTATCCTGTCTTAACTGTAGCCTTTGCACTTTTGGCCTGTGATCGTTATCTGAGCATGAATTTCTTTACCAATGTTGGTGGCGGAAATCCAATGGTATGGATTAACTATGTTTGGGTTTTTGGTCATCCAGAGGTTTATGTTTTGGTTGTTCCTGCTTTTGGAATTGTTTCTGAGGTCGTATCAACTTTTTCTTCAAAACGCCTCTTTGGTTACACTTCCATGATATGGGCCATGTTGGTTATTTTGATTCTTTCGCTTCTTGTTTGGGGGCATCATTTCTTCACAATGGGTGGCGGTGAAGCTGTAAATACCTTTTTTAGTATCGCAACGATGATTATTGCCGTTCCAACAGGTGTAAAAGTTTTCAATTGGTTGCTCACGATGTATAAAGGAAGGATACGCTTTGAACCTCCAATGCTTTGGTGCATAGGCATGATCTTTACCTTTGTTGGTGGTGGATTAACCGGTGTTTTATTATCGATTGTTCCTGCTGATTGGCAGTTTCATAACTCGCTCTTTTTAGTAGCGCATTTCCACCATACAATTATTGGAGGTGTGGTTTTTGCTTATTTAGCTGGACTTGCTTTTTGGTTTCCAAAAGTTTTTGGTTATAAACCAAATCGTATGCTAGGGATTGCATCTTTCTGGTGTTGGTTTATTGGTTTTTATCTTGCCTTTTTCCCTGTTTATGCCCTTGGGCTAATGGGAGCGACGCGTCGTCTTCAGCATTACATGGAACCTAGTTGGCAGCCGATGTTTATTATTGCTGCTCTAGGTGCTTTTATTATCTTACTTGGTATCCTTTGTTTTGTGTTACAGGTTGTTTTGGCAATTTGGTACGGTATTAAGCATAAAGGTCACTTACCGGTAACGTTAAATGATTCTTGGGGTGATGCACGTACACTTGAATGGTTTACCTCTTCACCGCCTCCTTCCTATAATTTTGCTCTTCTTCCAAAGATACAGTCTGATGATGCTTATTGGAATATGAAGAAAAGTGGTTATCAACGTCCGACAAGTGGATTTACAAAAATTCATATGCCGTCGAATACATCGGCTGGAATTATTGCTGGCTTCTTCTCATTAGTTGTTGGGTTTGCACTTGTTTGGCACATTTGGTGGCTTGTTGCGATCGGACTGGTTGGTTTTATTGCAACGCTTGTGTGTCATTCATTAACAGGTGATCACCATGGTTATTATATTTCAGCTGAAGAAGTACAAAAAACTGAAGATGCCTTTACAGCTGTTCTTAAAAAACAAGGAGTGACAGTATGAGTGCAGTAACAATGAATAATGCGAGTACTGTGGATAAACTTCACCACGATAGTAGCTCGGTCATGACGTTTGGTTTTTGGGTCTATATTCTTTCAGACTTGATCCTGTTTTCGACACTTTTTTCAAGTTTTGCTGTCTTTTCTGCTTCTTATGGGGGCGGTAAAGCGGGCAATGAATTTATAGATTTAAAGTTTGTTTTAGTTGAGACTGCTTTCTTATTGTTTTCATCCGTCACTTATGGCTTTGCAATGGTACAGGCACATAAAAATAACATCAGTGGTGTGCGTTTATGGATGGCCATAACCTTTGCATTTGGGTGTTGCTTCATTGGTATGGAACTTTATGAATTCCATGAATTATTGGGTGAGGTCTTTTATTATGATCCAAATGCTTATGCGGGTATCGATCCTGCAACAGGTTTACAGCTTTTTGGTCGAGAAATTCTCTCTGCTTATTGGTCAGCATTCTTTGCTTTGGTTGGCACCCATGGACTTCACGTAAGTGTTGGTCTTCTTTGGATGGTTGTGATGTTTTTTCATCTCCGTCATAATGGCTTGGATCAGAATAATAAAACGCGTTTAGCATGCCTTTCCATTTTTTGGCATTTACTTGATATTGTATGGGTTGGTGTTTTCACCATGGTTTATCTGTTAGGAGCGTTGTGATGAGCATGCAAAAAGAAACACATGGTCCCAGTACTGGTTCCTATTTGGTCGGTTTTATTCTGGCTGTATTTTTCACTTTAGGTTCTTTTATTCCTGTAATGTATGGAATGATGGAAAGTTGGGCAATTAGTACAAAGGTTGCGTATCTTATTGGGATGGCAATTATTCAGATTATAGTACAAATTGTTTTCTTTTTACACTTGAGCTCTGGTCCAGATGCTAAGTGGAATTTAAGCGCTTTATGGTTTGCTGCTATTTGCGTTTTTGTTATTATTGGGGGTACGTGGTGGGCTATTTCCCATTTGAATTATAATATGATGGGTGGTTCAGGACGTGTTATTGAACCAGAAATATCAAGAATGGATGATTCTTCAGTATCTGGGCAGCTATCAAATAAAGATATATCTGTAAGAAAACAGCCAGAAAAGACGCTGAACTCAGAAATTTCCATGGAGCAAACTCCAAGTATGCAATCTGCTGTAGATCAAGTACCTGGTTCAGAAATGCCTATAGAGCAAGTTCCGAGTATGCAGACTCCTGTAGATCAAGCGCCTGGTTCAGAAGTACCTATGGAGCAAGTTCCAAGTATGCAGACTCCTGTAGATCAAGCGCCTGGTTCAGAAGTACCTATGGAGCAAGTTCCAAGTATGCAGACTCCTGTAGATCAAGTGCCTGGTTCAGAAGTGCCCATGGAGCAAACTCCAAGTATGCACTCTCCTGTGGAATAGTTGTGAGAAATACCTGTAGAGCTGATGTGGCATGCATAAGCTCTACAGGGGGACTCGCAAAGATTCGTAGGATATGAAGAGGAGGTTAAGGGTAAGATATCAATAGAATGCATATCATGATTTTGGACGTGCTTTTATTTTTAAGAAGACGATCCATTGTGCATTTAGTCAAGCTTTGATTTTTGAGATAGAGAGCTATTTGTAGAATATACAAAGGATGGTATTTGTACAGTTCAATACAGATAAAGAGAGCGTGAAGAACACATTTTTATGTTTATGTGAGATAAAGCTACGAAGAAGTAACATTGTAGTTTTACAAGATTTATATTAAAGAGAGCATTGAAGTTATTTATAATAATAGCGTGCAACTGAAATCGACAATTTAGAGAATAATCAGAAAACTTAATGAAAACCGTTGCAATGACAGTTATTGGTGCTGGTTCTTTTGGTACTGCGTTAGCGATTGCTCTTGCTCGTAATGGTCATAATGTTTTACTTTGGGGATATAATTCTCAACACATCGAGAAATTACAAGAACAACGTTGTAATCAAGTATATTTGCCCGATATTCAATTTCCTGAAAATTTGTTACTTGAAGATTCGCTTGCAACTGCAATAACAGCAAGTGACAATATACTAATCGCTGTTCCAAGCCATGTATTTCATCAAGTGTTGTATAATATTCAGCCTTATTTGGATAAACATTCACGTGTTATTTGGGCAACGAAAGGCTTAGAACAGGGTACAGGACGTTTTTTACAAGAAGTTGCTCGTGAGATTTTAGGTGAAAAAATCCCTTTAGCTGTTTTTTCTGGACCAACTTTTGCTAAAGAACTCGCTATTGGTTGGCCTACTGCAATGACGATAGCTGCTTCTGATGTTGAGTTTGCTAAAGAATTGCAGCAACTTTTTCATTGTGACAAAAGTTTTAGAGTTTATAAAAGCTCAGATATGATTGGTGTTCAATTAGGGGGAGCCGTCAAAAATGTTATTGCTATTGGTGCAGGAATATCAGATGGCATGGGATTTGGGGCAAATGCACGAACAGCTCTCATCACACGAGGATTAGCTGAAATCAGTCGTTTAGGGGGCGCTATGGGGGCTGAGCTTTCCACATTTATGGGAATGACAGGCTTAGGTGATCTGGTTTTGACATGTACTGATAATCAATCACGTAATCGCCGTTTTGGAATACTTCTTGGTAAAGGAATAGGTATAAAAGAAGCGGAAAAAAAAATTGGTCAGGTTGTGGAAGGGTACTTAAATACCAAGGAAGTACATATGTTAGCGCAACGTATTGGGGTGGAAGTGCCTATTGTAGAACAAATTTATCAAATTCTCTATTGTGGTAAAGACATAACTGAAGCGGCTAATACATTATTGAGTCGCACTCTCAAGGATGAAATATAGTAGTATCCTGTATTCTTAAATAATTTCAATCGTAACAAATAGAAATATAAAATAGATTGTGTTGATGATTGTATAAGTCTGTTATATCTCAGAAAATTACAGATTCATATCATTCGATTTTTTTATGAAGTAGAGTTGAAATATAAAAGTTTTGGCTCTTGTTAAGTATCTCTTTGAAAATAATTTATTATTTCTACTTACATATGTTTGTCTAATGTAATGAAAGAGATATTTTAATTTTCTCTTAAACGCTAATAATATTTGAAGAATAGTAGAAAATTTATAGGGGAGTAGCACCTTATTTATATAAAGTTAAGCTAGAAATTTTCTATTATCCGATTTCCAATATTATTTGTGCGTTTAATAGCTTTTATGCAATAGATTGGATTTGAAGGCTTTCCCCATGAGATTTAATCTAGTAGAGAAAGCACTCATCACTATGCAAACAAAGGACTCTACAGATGAGCGATTTTATTTTTGAAGTCGGATGTTTTTTATCCTTCTTGGGAGTCTTCAGTTTTTTTCAGTTCTTCAAGTATTGGCATAGACATGATATTATAGCCTGAATCAACATAGTGAATTTCACCTGTAACGCCTGATGACAAGTCAGAGAGGAGATAAAGCGCGGATTTTCCAATTTCATGAATATCCACGGTACGACGTAATGGGGCATTACGTCGTTGGTGTGAAAATATTGCACGTGCAGCTGCAATACCATTACCCGCTAAGGTTCTAACAGGACCAGCTGAAATCGCATTGACGCGGATATTTTGCGGGCCAAAGTCTGCCGCTAAATAACGGACCATAGCTTCTAAAGCAGCTTTAGCAACCCCCATGATATTATAATTAGGGACAACTTGCTGTGAAGCGCCATAGGTAAGGGTTAAAAGTGCTCCTCCATGAGGCATAAGCTTTTCTGCACGCTGAGCAATTTCAGTAAAGGAATAAGCTGAAATAACCATTGTACGTTGAAAGTTTTCACGCGTTGTAACATCAACGTAACGCCCTTTTAGCTGATTTTTATCTGAAAAACCAATAGCATGGACAATAAAATCAATTGTTTTCCATTCTTTTTCAAGTTTTTCAAAGACCTCATCAACATTTTCAATTTTTTCAACATCACACTCTAGAACTAATTTGCAGCCAAGCTTATCTGCTAGAGGCTGAACACGTTTTCCGAAAGCATCTCCTTGATAAGTTAAGGCTAATTCAGCTCCTGCTTGTGCGAGTTGACAGGCAATGCCCCAAGCAATTGAATGGTCATTCGCAATTCCCATAATAAGGCCACGTTTGCCCTCCATCAAACCTTTCATATTATTCTCCGTAAGACCGTATTTTTTTCAATTACTAAGAACTTTCATTTATACATAGCGTTGAAAAATAAGCGTTGCATTGGTACCGCCAAAGCCAAAAGTATTTGACAATACGGTATTCAGTTGTTGATGATCGCGTCGTTCACGAACAATTGGCATATCAGCAAAAGCTGGATCCAGTTCTTCGATATGGGCACTTTCACAGATAAAATTATGATTCATCATTAACAATGTATAGATTGCTTCGTGAACACCTGCGGCTCCTAAGGAATGCCCTGTTAGAGATTTGGTAGCAGAAATGGGGGGGCATTGATCACCTGCTCCAAAAATACGGCGGATAGCTTCTATTTCAGGAGGATCTCCAACAGGTGTTGCTGTTGCATGGGGATTGATATAATCAATTTTATCGTGGACTTTTGCAAGGGCCATGCGCATGCACCGTTCTGCTCCCTCTCCTGATGGAGCAACCATATCATGTCCATCGGATGTCGCACCATATCCAACGATTTCTCCATAGATTTTTGCCCCACGGGCTTTAGCACATTCTAGTTCTTCAAGGACTAAAACGCCAGCACCTCCAGCAATAACAAATCCATCACGATTGACATCGTAGGCCCGTGAAGCTTTATGAGGGATGTCATTATATCTACTAGACATAGCGCCCATAGCATCAAATAAAACAGAGAGTGTCCAATCCAAATCCTCGCAGCCACCGGCAAAGACGCGGTCCTGTTTACCATATTGGATCATTTCATAAGCGTTTCCAATACAATGATTGGAGGTAGCACAAGCTGAAGAGATTGAATAGTTGACCCCTTTTATCTTAAAAAAAGTTGCCAGTGTTGCTGAAGCTGTAGAACTCATCGCTTTAGGCACAACAAAAGGCCCAACACGCTTTGGACCCTTTTGGCGTGTAATATCGGCTGCTTCTACGATTGACTGCGTTGAAGCACCTCCGGAACCCATAATAATCCCTGTGTGTTCGTTTGATACTTCATGAGGCTCTAAACCAGCATCAGCAATTGCTTGATCCATTGCAATATGATTCCATGCTGTTCCACGTCCATGAAAACGTAAAGCGCGTCGGTCAACGCGTTCTTCTATATTAATATCAGGCTTACCGTAAACTCTGCTACGAAAGCCTAACTCAGCATATTGAGGTGCGTAAGAAATTCCGGATTTTGCTTCACGTAAACTGGTTAAAACGGCTTGGGGGTCATTTCCAATCGCGGAAACAATTCCCATTCCGGTTACAACAACACGACGCATTCATACCTCCTTATTCCATACAGAATAGTAAAAAATTCTTCCTGATGAAAATAAATTCAATCTTCCTTGAATAAAGCAACGCGCAAATCATTCGCTTTATAAATAGTTTCTCCATCTGCTTTGAGCCATCCATCAGCTATTCCCAAGACTAAATTTCCCCGTCGAATACGCTTAAAATCTATTCCATATTCAAGAAGTTTGGTTTGTGGTGTTACCATACCTGATAATTTCACTTCACCTGTTGATATCGCTCTTCCTTTCCCTGGTTCTCCCAACCAACCAAGAAAAAAACCTGTTAATTGCCACATACCATCCAATCCAAGACATCCTGGCATAACGGGATCACCTATAAAGTGACAATTAAAGAACCAGTGGTCTGGTGTAATGTCAAATTCGGCACGAACCATTCCTTTATCGTATTTACCACCAGTTTCACTGATTTGAGTGATTCGATCAATCATCAACATTGGCGGTGCCGGCAATTGCGCATTACCCTTACCAAACATTTCGCCGCGAGCGCAGCTTAGAAGCTCTTCATAAGTGTAGCGAGACTTTTGTTCAGCCATGGTTACTCCATTTATTTGCATATATCTTTATTTCTGCGCTTTTCCCCGACCTACTTTTAGAGCAAATTTTAAAGAGAGGGAAATGATTTTATATCATTTTTAGTGACAAAAGCCCTTTTTTATGTATTCTACATAGATAATTATTTAAAAATGGAATACAAGATTGCACCATACTGTTCCCATTTTTTATATTTTTATCTTATTGAAGCAGGGAGATATTTTGGTTCGTAATATGTCAGGGAATGCAGACAATTTAGATATGAATGAAAAGCAACAGTCCACAAGAGAATGTGGAGAAGGTGTGCAATATTATTCCACTTCTATGTTACAAAAACGTTTGCGTGAAAATGGTTTGCGTCCAACACGTCAGCGATTAGAGCTTGCACATATGATTTTTTCTGAAGGAAATCGTCATATTACGGCTGAAGAGCTCTATGAGGAAGCGGTGAGGGCAGGTGTTCCTGTATCCTTAGCAACGGTTTACAATACGCTTCATCAATTTACTGAAGCGGGATTATTACGGATTATTGCCGTAGAGGGTTCGAAGACTTGGTTTGATACAAATACCTCTGATCACTACCATTTTTATATAGAAGGTGAAAATCATATCCTTGATATTCCTTGCAATTTAGAAGAATTTCCCATTATTGGAAATTTGCCTACACCACCAGAAGGTATGGAAATTTCACATGTTGATTTGATCGTTCGCTTGAAACAAAAAAATCAATCTTGTGATAGGGAATAAGCATATTCAATGAGGAATGAAAATTAAACTTGATGCATTTGAGCATTCACCAACCTTTTATTTTTTCATCAGGATAGATTCCCCATAATTGAGGTTGATGGAGCCATCCATGAACGTTATTAAGAGTGATTTCGCACCATTGTCCATCGCATTGGTGGATATTGCCAATGACATTAGGCTCTACTTCTGCCACTAGTTGTGCGTCGTCAGTGGGTTTGTTTCGTAGCATCAGCCTTTTTGTTTTATCTTTTTGCCATGGAATAGTTATAGCCGTTCGCTTTCCTGATAAAAGCGATTGATATACCCACCCTTCATCGCCTTCTGCATCACGAATTTTGCGCCATTGATCATATTCTTGTATGATTTCAATAGGTAACCCCTTCTTTTTGTAGGTAAAAATAATAGAATAGTTGCTTCCTGGCCCAACGCGTACATTAACACGAGTGGGTTTAATCGAAGCAAATCGCGGAAGGGGTAAACCACTGGGACCTAAATTTTGATTAAAGGTTTGTGCGTGCAACAAACGTGGTGGACCCAATACAATGACTTTTGCTATTAAGATACATGATGCAAGCATTAAAACGCGAAACCAACAAGAATTTTGCACACTGAACTCCTTTATTTCGTCATATATTAGTCATTTAAAATCTGGAAGATAAGATTGGAGACTGATAAAAAAATTATGCCATATCGCTCGTTAATGAGATCTAAACAATGAAAAAATTGTTGGAAGAAGAGCAAAATAAAGAAACAAAAGTTTGAATTTTTGAGTACTTTAGGGTGTTTATGAGGGGATAGTTGTAGATAAATATTGGGTTTTTAGCGATTTGTATGCGTGAGAAAAATATTAAAATAGCCAAGTATCAAGTATATTGTGGCCGGAGCAGTTTTGTATAGGAAATCAGAGCTAAAATTTTGTCTCTTTTTTCCAAGAGTGTTTCTCGAAATAAAAGTACAGTTATGCATGTTATGAATACGAAAACTGTTCAGTAAAAGGATTATGGTTTGGTTTGAGAAGACAGTTTTGAATGGACAAAAGAATACGATGTATGAAGCATTTAAGCGTAAAAATATGAGCAACATTATAGAATAAGTTGATATATAAAGAGCTAATTTTAACAGGATAGTTTTTGTGATAATTTAATATATGAAATTTGCTCTGTAGTGATCTTACGCAATGATAGTGCTTATCCGTATGTTAATAAGGTAGTGCCGTCATTCTATTTCACAGATCTCAATGTAATATTATTCCTATTATTTGGAGCGTTTATAAGAAGCATTGTTATTTTATTTGCATAATAAATTCCGCTTGTCGATGTACAAGCAAGAAAACTTGATTGATTCAATATGAGAGGATGTTGAGAGAATATGCTGTAAGGGATCAATTTAAACTCGTTATTTAAATTGTAAAACCATTTTCATCAAAAATAGGTATATAAGACACTTGCACCCATATTAAAATAAGAGTGTTTTCTTTGTTTATTTTCAATTTTCTTTTATTTCAGCTCAGTATAAAAAGTTTGATGAAAGAAGAGGGATTATTCGATACGCTTATGAGATTAATTACATAAGCAAAGAGACAGAGGACTATATATTTTCATACCCTTCCACACACAACTGCATATTGCGATAGTCATTTGGTTTTGCAATCTGCTCTAAAATCTTCGAAAGATGCAGAATATTTAAGAAGAAAAAAAGAAAATCATCATCAGACGTGCATATAAGAAATAGTTATGTGAGAGATAAAAAGAAGGAGGAGAATTATAGCAAAAAGTGGTAATAAATATCTTACACTCACTCCACATTTTATACAGGAACAAGTCCCTTAAATATCTAAAGTATCGTTATGTTATCTGTTTTTGAAAACCACAAGAGTGAAGAAAACTGCATCTCTATGACAAAAAAATTTAGCTCTTTCAGATAATTAATATATTCATTTATGTAACTAAAACACAACACAATACTGCACAAACAAACACCTTATTACACTTGCTTATGAAGATAAATTTTTCCGGTAACTTATTCTCTATTGCTTATGCAATTCTATGATGCATCAAAAGTGTATCACTTCACCGCAACACTCCGTCCGTTACTAACAAAACCCTCTCTTTGCGCACGCTTACGAGCAAGCTTACGTGTACGACGAATAGCCTCAGCTTTTTCACGAGCACGTTTTTCAGATGGCTTTTCATAATAACTACGCATTTTCATTTCACGGAAGATACCTTCACGCTGCATCTTTTTTTTCAACGCGCGAAGCGCTTGGTCAACATTATTATCACGAACGAGTACTTGCACTATTTATCCTGCTTTTTTCAGTGTCATAAATGATAGGAAAAACCTACGTCCTTTTAAAGACATATCTAAAAGGACAAAGGCTTATATCATATAAATAAGACATTTGTCTATATAACTTTTTAAAATTCTATTCTTTTTGTAATAAAATACTTTTTATAATAAAGGATAGAGTTTATGGTTATAAACTTATGAAAGCCCTTGTATATTATCATTTTCATCAAGATGGATTTTTTCAGCGGCAGGATAATGCGGTAAGCCGGGCATGGTCATAACATCTCCACAAATGACAACAATAAAGCCGGCTCCCGCACAGAGACGAACTTCTCGTATAGGAATTTCAAAATCAACAGGAGCACCATATTGCTTGGGATCAGCAGAAAAAGAATAAGGTGTTTTTGCCATACAAATAGGGTAGGTGCCAAAACCTTCTTTTTCCCAAGATTCAAGTTGTTTAAGAATAGGCGCTGAGATGATAGCGCCACGCCCACCGTATAACTTTGTTATAATACAATTAATTTTTTGAACGAGGGGAATATCATCTTGATAGAGCACTTTAAAATCGGAATCTTGTTTTTCAATTAAGGCAATAAGTTCTTGTGCAAGTTCTATAGCACCTTTTCCACCTTGTTCCCAATGCTTACAGACAATAGCTTTGTGTCCAGTTGCTGCAACTATTTTTTGTAATGTTTTTATTTCAGCATCGCTATCACTGTCAAAATGATTAATTGCTACAACACAAGGGATATCGTAGAGCTCCATATTTTTGATATGTCTTAAAAGATTAGTGGCTCCCTTTTCTAAAGCGGTGATATTTTCTTCTGTCAGATTATTTTTATCCAACCCACCATTCATTTTTAATGCACGAATCGTTGCAACAATCACTGTTGCATTTGGTACAATGCCTGCTTGCCGACATTTTATGTTGAAGAATTTTTCTGCTCCAAGATCGGCTCCAAATCCTGCTTCCGTGACAACATAATCAGCCAATTTTAAAGCGGTTTTTGTTGCTATAACTGAGTTACAACCATGAGCAATATTGGCAAAAGGCCCTCCATGAACGAGAACAGGATTATTTTCAATTGTTTGTACAAGATTGGGTTGTATGGCATCTTTGAGAAGAACTGCCATTGCGCCTTCTGCATTGAGATCAGCCACTGTTATGGGCGTTTTATCATAACGATAGGCAACAATCACTTTTTTGAGTCTTTGTGTAAGGTTTTCTAAATTTTCAGAGAGACAAAGAAGTGCCATAATTTCTGATGCAACAGTAATGTCAAAACCTGTTTGGCGTGGAAAACCATTTGTTATGCCCCCCAATGAAATAACAATATCGCGCAATGCACGGTCATTCATATCAAGAACGCGCTTCCAAACAATACGACGTGGATCAATGTTGAGAGTATTTCCCCAATAGATGTGATTATCGATCATCGCGGCAAGAAGATTATGCGCTGCTGTAATAGCATGAAAATCACCGGTAAAATGTAAATTAAGATCATCCATTGGGATGACTTGCGCATAACCACCACCAGCAGCACCACCCTTTACACCAAAACAGGGGCCTAAAGACGGTTCTCTCAAAGTGGCTATTGTTTTTTTGCCAATGAGATTAAGAGCATCATTTAGTCCAACCGTTGTTGTAGTTTTTCCTTCTCCAGCAGGTGTGGGATTGATAGCCGTGACGAGGATAAGTTTACCATCTGGATTTTTATTGAGCGATTTTATGTATGCAGAAGAAATTTTAGCTTTATCATGGCCATAGGGAATGAGATTTTCATGTGCGATACCAATTTTTTGTGCAATTTCAGTAATATGCTGCTTTTTAGCAGTGCGAGCAATTTCAATATCTGTTTTAGGCATGGAAAAATTCTTTAAACTAAGCTTTTATTAACATTTGGGATCTGTATTCTATGGATTAATGAAAAAAAACCATAGAGAATAGAAAGTATAAGATATCATAGAGGTCAATGATGTGTCGCGCAAGCGATAATACTAAAGAACGGCAAG
The DNA here is from genome assembly GCF_028618525.1 of Bartonella sp. AU55XJBT. The sequence continues at coordinate 124,409 of NZ_JAQITC010000003.1, forward strand.
AGGAGTTTTATTGTTTTTGGGAAAAAAGAATCTCTATGTTTTTAGTTTCGATAAGTTCTTAGCTAGTCTGCAATATTACGCTTAATATCAGCTCATGATGAATATCAGAAAAAAGTCTTTGGATAATTAATTTAAGAACTTTTTACGCAGCGATTTTGATATCTTATATCTGTTATTCCGAATAGTACACTGAAAAAGTTTTAGAGGTCGCTAAACCGCAATTTGTGGAGTCCCTCTTAAGATGGGGCGGACAGAAATGAAATGCTCAGAAATACCCGTTGATGAAAAAGTATAATCTAGAAGAAATCAAAAACAAGCGCATAGCTTGAAAAAAGAAAGCAACAGCACACACCAACTTATGTAATCTCCACGATTATTGCTAATAAAAAACACCTTTGGGCTGGATTGAAGGCCGCACAACATCCCATTCTATCAAAATAGCTAAGAAACGACTCAAAATAGAATGAAATAAAAAGCCATAAGAAGACCAAAGGTAAGCAAAAAATAAATCACATAAAAAAATTCAAAAGGCTTGAATTCATGAGCAAGATATTGAATTTATTGATAGATGGCGCACCCGAAGAGATTCGAACTCCTGACCCCCAGATTCGTAGTCTGGTGCTCTATCCAGCTGAGCTACGGGTGCACACATTGCGATTTTCTACATTGTCTAAGACAATGGGTTCCTAATCGTTTCATTAAAGAAATGCAAGTGAAACTTGGGGCGTCATAAAAAAAATCTCTTTTTTTTGTGAGATATTAAAAAAAATTATAATATATTATGGTTGCAATTGGATTTTTGATAGGGTCATTTTCCTGTTGTGACCTTACCACGCAATATGAACGATAGTTAACTTGACGTTTTCGTCTATGAACGATAGTCAGCCAGAGATGATATATGTTTTTGCGGTGGGGGGTAAGATATATACCTGCTGTTGGGTTTTTGTGTAAAACGCCGATATGACTGTTGAACACTATTTCAGATAAACATGATACAGTAAGGGTAGGTGTATGGCGTTATTAAAAAAGATCTTTCCATTGGTGTTTTTAATTGTTGTTTTAACGGCTACTTATTGGGCTGGAAAACAGAGCACAGAACAACCCATTTCTATAGTGGATAAAACAAGTATATCGTATAAAGATTCAAAGGGAAAAATGGGAAGACCCCCGACGAATGTTGTCGTTGATCTTGTAAAAGTCCAAGATTTTTATGAACAACTTAACGTTCTAGGGAGTGGACAAGCACTTGCTGAGGTATATTTAACCCCTTTATTACCAGGTGTTATTGATAAGCTTTTTGTGTCTGCTGGTACAAAAGTACAAGTGGGAGACGTAATTGCAAAGCTTGATTCTAAAAAGGAGGAAATAGCAACTGCAAAAGCAAAAGTACAACGTGATAATAATGCTTTAACACTTTCACGTATTCTTAAATTACGTGCTGGCAATACAGCAACGGAAGTTCAAGAAATTACAGCGCGCTTAGAGTTGGATAACGCAAATTTTGTTTTGCGTAATGCTGAGGTAGACCTGGAGCGGCGAACAATTCGTGCACCGATTCCTGGAGTTATTGGTATTCTACCCGTTGATGCGGGGAATAACGTGACCCTTAATACTGTAATAGGCCGTATTGAGAATAGAGAACGTATTTTGGTCGATATATGGGCCCCTGAACGATATGTTTCACGAATCCATAAGGGAGATGAGGTAACAGCAACATTAACAGCGCAGCCAGATAAATCTTTTGTTGGTCACATTTACGCGATTGATAATGTCGTTGACCCAGAAAGCCGTACACTTCACGCTCAGGTTGAAATCAATAATGAAAAAGATACACTCATGTCTGGTATGTCCTTTTCTGTTGCCTTACGATTCCATGGTGGATCTTTCCCTGTCGTTAATCCTCTCGCGATTCAATGGAATAGTAAAGGGTCATTCGTTTGGCGTGTGAGAGAAGGCAAAGTAGAGTCTATCCCTGTATCGATTATTCAGCATAAAGCAGATCAAGTTTTTGTGAAAGCCCCTCTGGAAAATGGTGATCAAGTTGTTATTCAAGGGGTGCAAATGCTTTATCCAGGGAGTAAAGTAATAATTATTGATGATCCAAAGTCCCATCAACAGCAATTATCAGCAGTTTATGGAATGGGTATACAATGAGCCAAGAATTGAGCACAAAACAGCCAATGTCACAGGCGGAGCTAGGTGGTCTCATTGCCTTATTTATTCGAAGACCGGTTTTTACTTTTGTTATAAATGCCATGATCATCATTGCAGGATTTGCAGCATGGTTGAATGTTGATGTGCGAGAATTACCAGATGTTGATACGCCAGTAACAACGATTGTGACGATATTTTCTGGAGCGTCGGCGGAAACAATTGATCGTGAAGTGACAAAAGTTATAGAAGATGTCGTTTCTCGTGTTTCAGGTGTTAAGACGATTTCTTCAACATCTTCTTTTGGACGTTCCCGTGTACAGATTAATTTTAATGTCGGTGTTGATTTAAATGTAGCGGCATCTGATATCCGTGATGCTCTGTCTCGCATTGCTTATTCTTTACCCAAAAATGCCGATTCACCTTTGATTATTAAAGCAGATTCGAATGCTGCAGCCATGATGTATTTGGTTGTGACATCACCAACAATGAGTATTGATGATTTAACAACAGTTGTAGATGATCAGATCGTTGATGCCATTTCTGCGGTTGATGGCGTTGGTGATGTTCAGATTGATAGTGCTCGTACAAAGATTTTTCAGATTGATATAGATCAAGCAAAACTTGCAAGTTATGGATTAACTGTCGCAGATATTTCACGTGTTCTTGCTGATATGACAACGGATGTGCCCGTAGGATCATTGCGCAATTCTAAACAAACTTTAGTTGTCCGCGCCACTGCACGTTTAACAACACCAGAATCTTTTGAACAAGTTGTTTTAAAGCCTCATGTATATCTTGGTGATGTGGCGCATGTGACTTTATCACCCGATATAGAAAATGTTATTCTTCGTATCAACGGAAAGACAGGGATTGGATTAGGTATTGTGCGTAAAGCACAATCCAACACTCTTAATATTTCTGCAGGCGTGAGAGCTGTTGTTGATAATCTCAAAAGTGTTGTTCCTTCTTCTGTACATATAGACGTTATTAGTGACGATGCAATTTTTATTAAAAGCGCTCTTCATGAGGTTGAGGTTGCGTTGGTCATTGCTATTTTGAGCGTTATCTTGGTTATTTTTCTTTTTCTCAGAGACATTCGTGTAACGCTTATACCTGCCGTATCTCTTCCCGTCGCTTTGATTGGGACTATTGCGGCTATTTATCTTGTAGGGTTTTCATTGAATATTCTCACATTTTTAGGACTTGTTTTGGCAACAGGGCTTGTTGTGGATGATGCTATTGTTGTTCTGGAAAATATTGTTCGATGGCGCAATATGGGGATAGGTCCTAGGGCCGCAGCGGTGTTAGGAACCCGTGAAGTCTTTTTTGCTGTTGTCGCAACAACATTGACTTTAGTGGCTGTGTTTGTCCCTATTTCCTTTCTTCCTGGACAAGTTGGAGGACTTTTTAGAGAATTTGGTTTTGTTTTGGCAATTTCTATTTTGCTTTCTTCAATCGTTGCCTTAACGCTTTGTCCCATGCTGGCTTCACGTTTTCTCAAAGAACATATTGAGGAGAAAGAGGGAAAAGCCCATCATCACTTTACTTTTTTATATAAATGGGGTGCTTTGTTTCATAAGGCTTATACGTACAGTTTGCATAAGTGTTTAGGAAAGCCTTGGGCTGTTGTTTTTGGTTCACTTGTTTTTGCAGCGCTTTGTGTTGGAGGCTATACGAAGTTGCAACAAGAATTAACACCAGCAGAAGATAGAGCTCTTATCTTTTTGGTCATTAATGGACCACAAGGTATTTCAACACAATATTTGAATGAGCAAGTAGAGCAAATTGAAGAAAGTTTACAGCCATTACGTGATGCAGGTGAGATAGCTAATAGTTACTCTATCGCGGGTATTGGCGGTTCGCCCAATACTGCTTTTTTGGTTTTATTGCTTTCGTCTTGGGATAAACGTTTACGCAATCAGCAAGAAATTGTGAAAGATGTTAATGCAAAGGTTAGGCAATTTCCAGCAGTTTTTGTGTTTGCTGCACAGGGAAATTCTCTAGGTGTGAGAGGAACGGGGCAAGGGTTACAATTTGCAATTCTTGGCAATGATTATGCGACATTACAACCCATTGCTGATACGTTAGTGCGCGCTTTACAAGCTGATCGGCGTTTTATTCGCCCACGTCTTACTGTTGATGCCACACAACCGCAATTTTTTATTGAAATAAATCGAAAAAAAGCCTCCGATTTAGGAATTGATATCACCAATTTGGGCGATACATTACAAGCAATGTTGGATGGTAAAAAGATTGGTTCCATTAACGTGGATGATCATTCTTACGATGTTAAATTGATATCGCGTAAAAATCCCATGAAGAGTCCTAGTGATTTAGAAAATATTTTTTTAAAGACCAAAGATAATCGATATGTTCCTTTATCTGTTATTGCGCATTTACATGAAAAAGCTATCGCCCCCCAATTAAAACGGGAAAAGCGTATGAGCGCTGTCATTTTAAGCGCAAATCTTGCTCCAGATATCACCTTAGGGGATGCTTACCAAACTGTGCAGAAAATTGCTTCTCCTTTATTATCGAAAGGAACCTATGTGGTCCCCTTAGGAGAAGCCGAAACACTTCATGAAACATCTTCCAATTTTATGATTGTTTTTGGCATTGCCTTTTTGATTATTTTATTGGTTTTAGCGGCTCAGTTTGAAAGCTTTATTTCAGGATTCATTATCATGGCCACTGTTCCATTAGGGATTGGTTGTGCTGTGATTGCTATGCTCTTAAGTGATGTGAGTCTTAATATTTACAGTCAAATTGGATTAATTTTGTTAATTGGCGTTATGGCAAAGAATGGTATTCTGATTGTTGAATTTGCAGATCAATTACGGGATCAGGGAAGAAGCGTGCGTGAAGCTGTAGAAGAAGCAGCAAATATTCGCCTTCGTCCAGTTTGTATGACAATGATTTGTGCCATTTTAGGAGGGATTCCTTTGGTTTTAGCCAAAGGTGCTGGTGCAGAAGCTCGTATAGCTTTAGGTTGGGTTATTGTTGGTGGTTTAGGTCTAGCAACGATTTTTACGCTTTATGTTACACCGGTTGTTTATCTTTTTTTAGGGCGTTTTATAAGATCAAAAGCAGAAGAGGATTTGCGCTTAACCAAAGAACTCAATCAAGTTAAATGATGTATTCAGTAGAAAAGATTTGAAAGTTTATTCTTGTAAAAATATCATTTTCAGATCTTATTTTTTACTTTTATATTCCTTCATTTTTTGTGTGAGCAGTGAAAAGAGCAAGCAATCAAGGAGACGTTTTCTACTTTGTTATTGTTTGGACAGAGATTTCATGATCAATAATCATATAGGATAAGCTTATGGCAAATAGCTTTTCGATTCGAAATGAAAAGGCTTTTGAAGCCGCATTAAGAGCTTTAAAAAACCATGCTGTAAAGGATGGAGTCTATGATATTCGTCAGCATTTTGTGGAGGATGATCAGCGTTTTTCCCATTTTTCTCTCAGACTTGATGATCTTCTTTTCGATTTTTCAAAATGTGGTGTAACATTCAAAACATTGCAACTTCTAGATGATTTAGCTGTCGCAGCAGATGTGTTGGGGCGGCGTGATGCAATGTTTTCGGGCCAAGCCATTAATACAACTGAAAAACGCTCCGTTCTTCATATTGCATTACGTTTACCTGCTGACGAAATTTTCATGCTGAATGGTCATAATCTTATTGGCGATATTCAAGACGTCCTTAAAGATATGGAGAGATTTTCTGAAAAGGTACGTGATGGCAGCTATAAGGGAAGTAGTGGAAAGAGAATAAGGGATATTGTCAATATTGGTATTGGGGGTTCTGATCTTGGTCCTGCAATGGTCACATATGCTTTAAAACCTTATCATGATGGTCCACGTTGCCATTTTGTTTCTAACGCTGACAGTGCCCATATTTCCGATACACTCTCTCTTTTGAATCCAGCAACAACACTTTTTGTCATTGCTTCTAAAACTTTTACAACGGCTGAAACAATTATAAACGCTCAAGTTGCACGTCAGTGGATTTGTTCACATTTAGGGGAAAAAGCTATTCACACGCATTTTGTTGCTGTTTCGAGTGCGCTTGATAAAGTGGCGGAATTTGGCATAGATTCCACAAGAGTTTTTAAATTTTGGGATTGGGTTGGAGGACGTTATTCAATTTGGTCCGCCATTGGGCTTGTTGTTATGTTTGCAGTAGGGGGGCGAAACTTTCGCCAATTTCTCAGTGGTGCTTTACAAATGGACCAACATTTTAAAACCATGCCTTTGCATAAAAATATTCCTATTCGATTTGCTCTTTTAGGGTTCTGGCATCGTGTTATTTGTGGTTATTCATCACGCTCTATCATTCCCTATGCACAGCGCTTAATACATTTTCCAGCTTATTTACAACAGCTTGATATGGAATCAAATGGGAAGCAAGTCTCGCTGGATGGAAAACTACTAAATTTTTCAAGTGGTCCGATCGTTTGGGGTGATTCAGGAACAAATAGCCAACATGCTTTTTTTCAGCTTCTGCATCAAGGAACCGATGTTGTTCCTGTAGAATTTATTTTATTTATAAAAGGGCATGAGAAAAATTTACATTCTATGTATGAGATGTTGCTAGCAAACGGTTTAGCGCAATCAAAAGCCTTGATGAAAGGACGTAGTGTTGAAGATGCTCGGCATATCTTAATAAAAAATGGTGTTGATGAACGTGAAGCAGATTATTTAGCACTTCATAGAAGTTTTAAAGGAAATCGTCCCAGCATGACGCTGGTTCAAGATTCATTAACGCCGTTTGCACTCGGTCGTCTCATTGCGCTTTATGAACATCGTATTTTTGTTGAAGGGACTTTAATGAATATTAATTCATTTGATCAATGGGGTGTTGAACTTGGTAAAGAATTAGCAAATGAGTTACTCCCCATTCTTCGTGGAGAAAGTAAAGCGGATAATCGCGATAGTTCAACACTAGGATTGCTCGCCCATATTCAAGCAAGACGCGCAAAATAAATATAATCTGATCGTAGTTTTGACGGTAGAGTGAGAGAGAAATATGAGACAATGCTCTATTTTATTCGGTGCTCCCTTATTTTTGAATTGGATTTTTGCAATAAATCAAAAAAAGAACAAAAAACAGATTTTACAGGTTCCATACAGTGTTTGTGAAATAACTATCCATGTGAAAAAAGGCTTTAAATGCTTTGCGGTCAGAAAGAGATAGATATTTTATGAGAAGATCTTTTGCCTCTAGAGAGGTGTTCTCCGAAATCGTGGGTTAAGTTATCACTTTGGAGCATAGAGGGATTATGAGGGATCATCAGAGAGGATTGGACGGGAAATTTAAAAAAGCTTATCCAGAGAATCTGATTGAGCGGTTATGGGAACTTTAGCAGTGAAGTTGGCTTTGTCTCGTGTTGCTCGAAAATGAGAATCCAATCTTTTTGTGGTTAGTCTAAATTTAAAAGATCTACTTGCTGAAAGTTTTTATAATTATCATAAGAGATAAAAATATTTCTTCTTGTCCTGTGTATAAAGGGGATGCTATTTGTATTTATCATTCGTAGTACCATTGCGCAACATACTTTAGATGGTTGTCATTTGAAATATGTCTTAGAAAATTATTTGGTAAGGGAGTCTCTCCATATGTATTGGAGAGCCGTTTTCTATTCTTTATTTCAATTTATGAGCACAACGTTGTCTCATATAGAATTGATACTGATAGATGACTTGCGCAAAATAAATACCTACAACGCATTTATATTCAAATTTTATGAAAAATCAGAATTTAGTACCGAGCTATATTCGACGATGAAGAAAAGCATAAAACGGCTTAACATTTTGCCTAGAGGTGAGAAAACGATTGCGTAATTCTGTTTTTCTTATGATTTTGATTGGATGTTTGACAAGTTTTTGTGCAAGCGGTGTACTATCTATAGGCCTTTCTTTATTACAATTACAAGATAAAACGGGACAAGCGTCTGCTGCTTTAAATGTTATTAATTTAATCGCAATCGGAATCGCAGGCTTTTGTTTGGGGAATGTGTTAGTCCGCTATCAAGGTTTTATCATTGGATTTTATAGTCAAATTATTTGTGCGGGCTTGTTGTCTTTCTTATTATTCATAAACAACTCAGTACTTATTTTATTTGTGTTTTTTTTACTCGCACTATTGATGGGGGCTGATAACCCAAATAATAACACTGCCTTGAATAAATTGATTCCAGACCCTAAACAAAAAGCCAGTATTTTTGCATTTTATACGAGTTGCTGTCAGTTTTTTATTATTGTGTCTCCATTGCTTATATATTTTATAATTGCACATTTTGGGCATAAAATAGCTATAGCCTTTGTTGTCTTTGTTTATCTTTTAAATGCTGGTCTATGGTTTCATATAAAGTCTATACAACAAATAAATAAGATAAAAGAGCCATCGAAAGAAGCAACCCAAAGAGCTTATGGAGCTGGTTTTAAGTACCTTTGGCGAATTTCTGCTTTGCGTTTTTTGACGATTAATCGTATTTTGAATAATTTTCTCTATACTGGAGCACTCGTTTTATTACCACTTATTCTTTCATCGATAACATCAGATAATATACAATTTACAGCCATTCAAAATTTTATTTTCGCTTTGTTAGCGTTGGGTTTTGTAATCAATGGCTTTGTCTCATCCTATTATTTACGGAAATTTCCATCTTTAATTCGTGTCTTTGTGTGGGGGGCACCGGCTTTTGCAATAATCGCAATTTCTTTTGTTTTATATTTAAATTTCACCCAATATTCTCTCTATATCATGGGCTTTTTATTAGGCATTGGGCAATTTTATTTTAGGGTATCTGGGATAACAATTGGTCAAGCTGTTACACCTAGTGACAATTTGGCGGAGGTGATTTTGATCGGTGATGCCAGCGTGCGGATTATAACAGCTTTATTTTCTATTGTACTTTTATATGCAGCAAACTTTTTTCCATTTTCTACATTATACGGTCTCTGTATATTCATAGGGTTTTGCGCACCTTTATTTATTTTACAAGGACTATCTATTTACTTAAAAAGCTTAGAAATAAAAGAAAGCACTGTATGAAAGATATTCAATTATTACACGCCTTTTTGTGATTATAAGAAGAGAGAAAAATTTAGAATAAATACTCATAATATTCATTCTAAATGCGCACATTGTATGAAAAAAGTTTGAGGGGCTTATTAATATAAAAACCTCTGATGCAGATAAAACGCCTTGAGCCCGTTAATAAACGGAGCCCTATGGTCACCATGGTTTCTAAAACTCTATTAAAGGTTGTGATTGGCAAAAGTCTTTCATAATATTTGAAGAGATATTTTATACCAGATTAGGAAATCTAAGGATCGGAAGAGGAGGAGCCTAGAAATTATAAAACTCGTGGAAATCTAATACCAATTTCTAGGGATGCATAGTGACAGGCATAGATGGGAGCAAACTGGCCAATTGCAAACCACAAAAATCCTGCAAAAGCTGCGCTTTAAGCTATACTATACTGAGCATAGACAAGTTTGTTTTAAGTCAATGGCGGAGAGAGAGGGATTTGAACCCTCGATAGAGTCACCCCTATGCCGCATTTCGAGTGCGGTGCTTTCAACCACTCAGCCACCTCTCCATATGAAGTACAACAAAAATGGACACTATTTAAGTTAAGTATAGTATATGATGGGTAGATAACCTTCAATTGTTTTTGGTACAACCTTTTTTTCTTTTTTATGGGACTTTATTGACAGAGAATAGAAATTCCTTCATATATGCAGGATATGAGCGTGGAGAAATCTGCGTATTTTTGTGTTGAGGAAGGTTTTATCCTTCTTGAAGATTGGTTACGACTGATAAAAAGCAGCTTATTTTCCCTTATTTCAAGGTAGAAATTAAATAAGAGCTGGAGTGAACGGAAGGATAAAAAATGTTCGCAGTCATTAAAACCGGTGGTAAGCAATACCGCATTGTTGCTAACCAAGTGGTAAAAGTTGAAAAAGTGAGTGGAAATGCGGGTGATGTTGTTGAATTCAATGATATCTTGATGGTTGGGCAAGAAGGTAATGCAGTTATCGGAACCCCTGTTGTTGCTGATGCGCTGGTGACAGCTGAGATTTTAGAACAGACACGTGGGCGCAAGGTTATCGCGTTTAAGAAACGCCGCCGTCAGAATTCTAAACGTACGCGTGGTCATCGTCAAGAATTTACAACACTGCGTGTTTTAGAGATTTTAATGGGTGGTTCAAAGCCTAAAAAAGCAGCTGCAAAACCCATAAAAGAGGAAGCAACGGCAGCAAAAGAAACAAAAGATGCTGTTGTTGAGAAGAAGGCTGAAAAAACGGCTGAAAAAAAGACTGCATCGCAGAAGAAAGCGGCTGTAGCATCAAAAAGTAAGAAAGATTAAAGGAGAGCGTCTATGGCACATAAAAAAGCTGGTGGTTCCTCGCGTAATGGTCGCGATTCAGAATCGAAACGTCTAGGCGTTAAAAAATTTGGTGGTGAAACCGTTATCGCTGGAAATATTATCATCCGTCAGCGTGGTACACGTTGGCATGCTGGTGACAATGTCGGCATGGGAAAAGACCATACGCTTTTTGCTTTATCAAGAGGAAAGGTTTCTTTTCAACGGAAAGCAGGTAACCGTTCCTATGTTTCAGTCATTCCTATATTGGAGGCAGCAGAGTAATCTGTAGTATTTTCTCTAACAATCAACGGGGGCATTGGATTTTGTAATTTTACTGAATTGCAGTTGTGGTTTTTAAGTATTAATAAATTTAAGTATTAATAAACGCTATAAGGGAAAGATAAATGTTATCTTTCCCTTATTTTATTGGTAATATGATAAATCTAGAAAATATACGGAAAACAAAAAAGGTAAAATTGAGGAAATGAGTTTTCTCAATAAGGGGAGAGACTTGTGCTGTGTTGTGTTTGTTTTGAAGGTATTGATGTTATGATGGAATTTATTGGTAAATTTGTGTATGATAAATAGTGAGAAGAATTTACTTTCCTCTATACATAAAGAAGGGCCTCGTGACTGATGATGGTGTTTGGGGGCGTTGTGTATTTTGCAAATGTGTGACAGAGGGCATTGTGTGTTTGCGATATTGATTGCAGCAAAGGGTTCGCTTAAAATATATCACTGTTATATGATGAATGGATGAGTATCGTAGGGCGAGTTGGGTAAAATTTTAAAGATAATAAGTTGCATAGAATAATTTTTAAGAGTGTAATAAATTGATAAGAGGGACACAGTAAGTTAAATCAGCTTGGAGGAAGAGTTAAACTGTTAGCTGAGTTACAGATGATTGAGAAGGATGCTTTCTTATAGGGAGAATAATGGTAAGTTATGTTGAATAACTTGGGATAAAGAGAGCGTTTTTAAAACATAGTTTTTCAGGTGATTGGGGCTGTAAAAATTGAGGTTTTGTCTTTGTAAAGTAAGAGTTAAGAGTCAGATTTGCTTATGATGGTTTAAGCAACCCGCGGGATTATAGTATCCAATTGTTTTATCGGTTATATTGAGGTATTTAAGCACCTCACTTAGCTCTATTGAATTGCGTGAAACAAAAAGTCGTGATGATGTGTACCTATTGTATTTTTGAAAATGGGGCTTTGAAATGAAATTTATCAGGGATATTTGTATTTAAGTGTGAGGCAGTTTGAATTCATGATGGGATTTGAGAAAGCAGAAGCAATGAATGTAGATTTTACCGAGAGTGAAATCTTGTCTATCAAATCAGTACAACTTGCAGCTGTTTTTAATCATAAAAATGATGCGATTTATGCTGCTGCTGAATTGCTTGTGCAGGTTGGTGCAGTTGACGAGTGTTATCTGGCAAGTATGCTTGCACGTGAAGAAATAACGAGTACTTGGCTTGGAAATGGTATAGCCATTCCTCATGGATTGGTTGAAAATTGTGATTTAATCATCAAGGATGCCATTGCTGTTATACAGGTTCCTGCTGGTGTTGAATGGCAGGATGGAAAGAAAGCACATTTGGTTATTGCCATTGCAGCGTGCCCAGATCGCTATAGAGAAATTTGCAAAAAATTGACGTCTCTTTTATTTGATAAAAAACAGCTTGAAGTACTTGCGACAACGACGGACAAACAGAAAATTGTTACAACTCTGTTTGATCAAGATATGAAGCAAGAAGAAACTTTTATTGGTGATCTTTCGGTGTGTCAGGAATGGACTTTAGACTATCCAAGTGGTCTTCATGCGCGACCAGCTTCTCTTTGGGTTGATTTTGCAAAAAAGATTCAAAATTCTATTAGAGTTCGCCATGGTCAATATGCCGTTGAAATGAAAAATTTGGTTGGGTTATTACAATTAGGCGCAAAAAATGGTGATGTTCTGATTTTTTCTACAGATGCTATAGAAGGAGCAAAACTTCTCAATGATGCCATTTCTATTGTAAAAAAGGTGAGTGTTAGTGAAAAATGCGTGGTAAGAGAGATAGAATCTCAAACAAAGACTTTTCATGGTTGGTATCCACGTTCCATGCAAAAAGGCATTTCTGGTGTTGCAGCAAGTTCAGGGTTAGCGTTTGGTAAGATTTTTGTTTTAAGGCAAAATGATATTTCCATAATAGACCAGCCAATTGATTTTGCGGTTGGTGCAGCGTGTCTTGAAAGTGCTCTTACAAAAACAAAACAAAAAATGGCATCTGTGATTTCTGATATTACAGTACGTATGGGAGCGGATTCTGCTGCGATTTTTTCTGCACAAATGGTTTTGCTTGAAGATGAGAATCTTATAGCTCAAGCTTGTCGTTTTATAGCAGAAGGTCATGGTGTCGCTTGGTCTTGGGATAGAGCGGTTCGGCAGTTTTCAGATATGTTTTCTAAGGTGGATAATCCTTTGTTAGCAGCACGTGCTGTTAATTTAATTGATGTTGGTCGTCGTGTTTTAGGTGAAATAAATCCATCTTATAGATCCTTCTTTTTAAATGATATTCCAAGTGGTGTTATTCTGGTTACAAATGATCTTTCTCCTTCTGATGTCGCACAACTTGATTGTACAAAAGTAAAAGGATTAGCAACAGCATGGGGAGGTCCACTCTCTCATACAGCTATTTTGGCGCGTACGCTTGGTATTCCGATGATTGTTGCCGTAGGTGATGATATTTTAGCGGTTCAGTCTGATATTCGGGCTATTATTGATGGCGATAACGGGTTCATTTACCTTGATCCTACGCATGAAGATGTTGAAGATGCTCAAAGGCATATTGATACTGTTGCGCAAAAACGTGTCAGTGAGATAAGTGCGTCTCGATTACCAGTGCAAACGACAGATGGTCAAAGAATTCGTATCATGGCTAATGTCAATTATGCAAATCAGGTTCCAGTTGCGTTTGATTTGGGGGCTGAAGGTATTGGACTCATGCGTACAGAATTTTTATTTTTAGAGAATCCGCATATTCCGGACGAAAAGATCCAATTTGATGTATATCGGGCGATGGTTGCAGCTGTAGGAGATAAGCCATTAATTATTCGGGCGCTTGATATTGGCGGGGATAAACAGGTTACGCATTTACATTTATCTAAAGAAGATAATCCTTTTTTAGGTGTTCGAGGAACGCGGCTTTTGTTACGTCGGCGTGATCTTTTGGTTCCTCAATTACGTGCTTTGTATCGAGCAGCAAAAGAGGGCGGAGATTTATGGATTGTGTTTCCGATGGTAATGTCTGTTTCAGAGATTGTTACTATAAAAAAGATTGCAGAAGAAATCCGCAATGATATTGATGCACCAAAATTAAAACTTGGGATTATGATCGAGGTTCCAGCAGCAGCTATTATGGCAGATGTATTGGGCGCTCATGTTGATTTTTTCTCAATTGGAACCAATGACTTAACACAGTATACAATGGCTGTTGATCGGCAAAATCCATATCTTGTGTCTGAAGCGGATAGTCTTGATCCAGCAGTTTTGCGGATGATTTATCAGACTATTCAGGGAGCCGCACAACATAAATGTTGGGTTAGTGTATGCGGTGGTGTCGCTGGAGATCCTTTTGGTGCGATGATTTTGACTGGATTGGGAATTAATGAGCTTTCCATGATATCTTGCGATATTTCCCCAGTAAAGGCGTGTTTGCAAACTCATAGTTTTGAAGAGATGAAAATTTTAGCACAAAAAGCACTACAATGTGAAACTGCACGAGCTGTACGTTCTCTAAGCAAGGATATACAGTGGTAAGAACGTGAAGAGAAAAGAACGCGCCCATTGTGGCAAGGCCTTAGATCTTTAATATGGTGGCTCATAGTCTTTTAAAGCGATTATAGGCAACATATTAATATTTATAGTGATAAATTATCATTATAAATTAAAACTTTGCCTATGAAGTAAAACATAAAAGTGATGAGCAGATAGCTCTCATTTTAAGAGAAAGCAATTTTAAATCAGATTTGTCATGGTTAAGAATCCTCGTTAATAGGCGAGAGAGGTTTAATTATTTCATTGTGAAGAAAACATAGACTGTATGCCAATTTTAAGAGCAGTGTTTTTTCATAAAGCAGAAGGTGCGTAAGTAAGCATGAAAGTTTATGGTTGGGGATAAGCTTTTTATTCTCATTTTTGCATTATACATAACTATCCACGGAAAAAGTTTTTTCTTAAAAAGGAAGGATATGCTTGTTATTCAAAAGGTATAAGCTTTTATTTTAATAAATGAATTTGTTTTTTGAATTTTGAATGTATAATTTGGGCTTGCACGTTATTTCTTTCTGGGTATAGTGCGAGACTTCTGGAGAGGTGGCCGAGTGGTTGAAGGCGCACGCCTGGAACGCGTGTATATGGGAAACCATATCGAGGGTTCGAATCCCTCTCTCTCCGCCATTTATCGTAAAATCAAAGGGTTATATAAAAGTTCAAGGATTTTTATTTCTTTGATTTTGTTGATTTATGTTGTACCCTTAAATAGATTTTTATAAGTTTGAAGGCATAGCTTAAAGTTCAGCGTTTTTAGGCTTTTTTCAATTGATGTTTTTTCTATAAAAAATTACGACGAATTATCCTTTCCAGAGTCGATAATTCATCATCACTCCGTCCCCAAATTGCTATAATGGCTGGGCAGGTATTTAAATCGATGGTCAGGGGCAGAGGCTCATTTTCTTTAAAAAAGAGCATAAAATGAACCACATTTTCCCAAGAATGAAGCTTTTTCTTCCACAGGTTAACATCTTTTATAATATGACCATCGATCTTGTTGATAAGAAAGATAATACGTCCTTTCTTCTTAAAACGGCTTGGTGTTGGCGAAAACACTCCCGCAATAAGGTTAACGGAGCTTTTCAGTAAATCATCTTCATAGCAATGCGCGAACAAGGAGGGTGCAATCCCTCCGTGGAGGCGGGCTCCCACTTCAATCATTACTAGACCGTGAGCGGTTTGCATGATCTCCATATGCGCAGGTCCATATTCAATCCCCACCGCGTGAATGCACTGTTTTGCATAAGAGATCAGAGCGGTATAAAGGGGGGCTTGAGCATCAAGCACATCAAGCGATTCATAAACAAAGGCACTTCCATTATGGATACCCTTTTTATAGCGCGATAAACTACATATCTTTATAGCCTCTCCCTTTACAACGGCATCTACGATGTATTCTTCTCCTTCCAATCTTTCTTGAAGCAAATAAGCCTCGTTAGGTACACCAAAAATATTTTTCTGCCTCCAGTCAATTTCAGAAATCCACGCTGCCACTTCCTCACGGCTAGAGAAAAACAAAACACCATCACTCCCAGCAGAATCGTTTGGCTTTATCACATAGCCGCTGGGGCTTTCAAAATCATTGAGAGCACAATCATCTTTTGTAAGAATCTTTGACCTTATATAGGATAAACCATTTTCACAAAGGCGCTTTTGCATTGCTGCTTTTTTCCGCCGCCAATCGGTGGTCAAGGGGTTATTTCTAGGACAACCATAGTAAGCAGCCAATTGTTCTGCACAATAAATACCTCCTTCGGCACCTGCTATAACAGCTTCTATCGCGCCGATAGGAAAGCGCTGTTTTATCTCATCGATACTATGAAGTTTTGCTTCTGCCATGCCTTCACCCTGATAAGAAAGTATGAAGTGTGAAAAAGGAATTGGTTGAGAGATAACACCGTAACAGGTATAGCCCAATTTTTGCAAAGCAGGGGCATAGAGAGCACCCGTGGAGAAAGGATCGACAATAAGAATGGTTTTGCTCATGCTTTGTCCCGCTGTGATGAAAGAAAAAGAACATAGATAAAGATTATGAATCCTATAAGGGGGAGAAGATAAATGGCTGCTTGAGGTCCCATAAGGGCAGAGCTTGTAAGAAGACCAAGGATAACATAACCAGCCGATTGAGAGAGAGTATAAAGCATGCCGCTATAGCTTCCCACCAGCTCTGCTTGAGTTTCTGTTCGGGTTGCTTCAATCATATGTTTGCGGGCGTTAATCCGCATGGTATTCATTGAAAAGCCAATAAAAAAGCAAAAAATCACAGCCAAATAAGGCGATTGCGTGGTGCTAAAAATAAGATCAGCTAAACCCAACATAAGAGCTGGAAGGATGAATTCAAAGCGCGGGATCTTGATAAAAGCAGCCAGAAAAGCGCCCACACCTGCAACAGCACTGCACAACCCATAATATTCAGAGCCAAAATTTTTCACACTCTGAAAAAGGATAGTTGCCAGTGTATTATAAGCGCAAATGTGAAAGCCAATAAGGCCTATGCAGATGCATAAAAGTTTAAGCTCTAGGGAAAGCCCATCTGCTTGCGGTATAAGCATTGGCTCTTTATCGGTGATAGGCGGCAAGCTGTTTGTAGTGCTGTCGGCATGATATTCATCGCGAAAGATGACATATCCGGCCACAAGGCTTACGATAATGTCAAACACACAAATCGCTGCAATCAAACCATTATAGCCGACTTCAGCTGCTACCCCTCGTGGGCTGGTTGCTTCTAAGAGATAACCACTCAATGCTGCCCCCAAAAAGGCGCCAATCTGCACCACTGTTTGCATAATGCGAGAAGCCTTTTGAGCACTAATATAGCCACTAAGCGCGAGTTTAGTATTATAAGTCTCCAGCGTACTTAAGGTGATCAAAGAGAGATAACCAATAGAGATAGAGACCACAATAAAACCAAAACGGGAGTCGACATAATGAAAAAGAGCAATCAATAAAAGGAGGCTATAGATGATGATCCGTCTTGTGTATAAATCGATCAATCGCAACGATGCTTTAATGTGCACAAAACCACTCTTTTTCAAAAGATAGGGTGTAAGGGTCCCTAAAGCCATGGTTATGCCTAGAAAAACCGATGAGGATGTTATGCGATAAGCATTCCAAAGGTTACTTAAGAAAAGCACCATATCAGAAAGATAGAGCAGAACAACAAGCCCATAAAACCGAAACATTAGCTGTTTGCGCACATCATTCCCCCCATGTCTGCATCTTTAAAAATATGCAGTATTATAATTGGTACACACGCTCATAAACAGTTAGTACATCTATTACGGGATAAGTCAAGTGTTTTCGATAGGGGCATGATATAAATTTGAACGCTGATATTTACTGTAATAATATCCCATTTTCAGAAATTTAAGTAGCGAGGACAACTGGTATTTTTGCTACGTTTTTTGTGGGACACCTTGCCGATAAAGGGGTACTTATTCGATGATGAGCGCAGCTACGCCTAAGAGCCATATTTGGTATTTTAAGGGGTGTCTCTGTTTAATTCAAGGTTGCTGGGTTGTTATTGATTATTGACTGGATAAGCTTGGATTTTGAAGGGACAACAAACCTTAATTATCGGGCAGAAATTATTTATGGCTTCAGATTGAGGTGTGCTAGTACAGCTTTAGGTGGCTCTTTATACAATCAATTTGGGGCGGACGACTTCATTTGTTGGGGGGAGATTATAATGCGTTGAAAGGTAACGGGGATAACCATAGATGTAAGATTATTTCATATAGATGTAGAGTTCACTTCGATACAAAAGTTCCAAATTTCCTTGCACTTCGTATTGTTTTATGAGTGTAACCAATTGCTGCAAATATTCTTCTCCATGGCTGGCAATGGCGCGTTGCGCTTGCGTTGAAGAGCGGCTCATGCCGATAAAAGCTTCGGATGGGATTGTCATTGTCCAATTGTGTGTACGTAAAGCAACCTTTTCTGGGTTTACTCCAAGACCGTCACGCATTTCTTGTAAAAAATCAAAATTGCGATAATAACGGGAATAATTAGGGCTCATCTTCTCTAATAATGTCTCATAAGTGGCTAGAAATTGACTATTTTGAAAATCACGATTGTTTTGAATGACAGCCATGACACCACCGGCGCGAAGTTGACTTGAGACATTGCGAAGCAACAGAGGGCGATCCATCCACTGAAACGCTTGTGCCGCAACAACAAGATCAACCTTGCCGATTTGGGGCAAGAGGCTTTCGGCTTTGCCGTGATACCACTGCACAAAAGGAAATTTGCTTTGTCCCTGTTTAATCATATCTGCTGATACATCAATAGCATGATAGTGGTGTTCATTTCCTAAAAGTTTGACAATTCCCTCTAATGCAATGCCCGTTCCAGCCCCTACATCCACGATAGACAAATGCTTTTTGTCTTTAAAAGGAAGCAGCATGGTTTTAAATAAGGTGAAGGGGTAGCGTGGACGATAACGATCATAATCATCAGCCAGTCCATCAAATTTTTCACTTTGCGGTTGAATAGTTTTTAACATATGGTGTGATCCCCCTTCACGAATTGCACTGTACATAAAGAAGCTCTCCTTTGTCCATTATGTCAAGTAATAAATTCTAAAAGAAAATTGAATGGGAGCTGCTCTTTGACACTTTCTATAGAGTTGATATTTACATTCTCTTCTGCTTCAAATGATGCATTTTGAAAGTAAATTGTTTTTTGAGCAATCAGTTGGAAATTCCATATATTCCTCTAAAAATCTGTCTTACTTCTGGTGCGATTACCTCTTGCATGCCTTTTATGAGCATTAAATTTATAACTTGCTTGCGGAAACGATTATTCTCAAACACTCTATCGTAAAAATGAGATTGCCTATTCGCTTTGTAACTGTACAGCCAAAACAACACATTTCAGCGTCACTATTTTATATCTATAGTGCCAATGTAACGCGCAATGAAAGTAGAAATATTTATTAATCTTCAGTATGTTAAACTTATCCCATATGATATTTAGAGAGTTTTCTTTTCATAAAAAATGTATCACGCTCTAATAAAACGAGGAATTTCATTCCTTTAAATTTAATGAACTAAAATAAGAACTCAATATATATTTTTAAATGTGATTATGTGGCATACTGAATGATGTATGTATGAGGGAATGATTTATGTTCGTTGCAAATTTGAAAGAACGTGCTGCTTTATTTGAAAATAGAACTTTCCTCTATTTTACCTTGAGCGGCTTATTTGCTACATTTGGAAATGGGCTAAATTATATTGCATTATCATGGCTTGCTTACAATCAGACAAGTTCGATCCGTGGTGTAGCGTTGATGATGCTTTTTCTCTGGACGCCTAGCATTCTTTTTGCACCTTTTTTGGGTGTATTGGCGGATAAATACAATCGTAAAATGCAGATTATCACTTCAAATCTTGTCAGAGGTTTGGTGATTGTGGGGTGGGTAATGCTTGGGTATTTTGGCATGGAAATTGATTTAATGATCTTATCTGCTCTATTGGGTATTTTTATTTCTCTTTATATGCCATCAGCTGTCCCTTTAATCCAAAGTATTGTTCCTAAAAAACAGCTCATCAATGCAAATGCAACCATCGATATGGTTTATGAACTTGGCACTATCATAGGTATGGGGCTTAGTGGATTTATACTCGCCTGTGCCGGAACAAAAGGAACACTTCTGATAGGCGGCATATTTTTTATTATTGCTGGTTTGTTTAATTTTGCAATGAAAGTACCTAATGCCCATAGATCTAAAAGTCAAAGTAAGCAAAACTGGTGGAAAAATTATAGAGCGTCCCTTCATTATTTTAAGCAGAATCCGGTTCTTTTTATGCCTTATATAAGCCAGATGATTATTATGACGCTTTTGATGACTATTCCTGTTATTTTGGTGCCTTATACACAAGAGGTTTTAAACGCAGATAGCAGGACTTTTGCAATATTTGAGGCGCTTTATTCCATGGGCGTATTTACTGGTGCGCTTCTTTCTCCATTTTTTTGTAAAGTTTTATCTATAAGGAAAACATTGGCACTTTTATTAGCTGTTATGGCTATCGGTCTTGCCATTCTATCTGTCAATACACACACGCTTGTTGTTTTTCCTGTTTATTTCATGATTGGATTTGGGCTTTCAAGTTGGGCTCTTTCGATTTCTTTATCGCAACTCTCTTGTGATCCCGAATATCAAGGAAGATTGCAGGCAAGTTTTAATGGTTTGTCTGGATGCTTTATCCTCGGAGTCTATCTCATTATGGCAAGCGATAGCAGTAACATATCACCTCAATCGATATATTTTCTTCAAAGCATTGTTGCGCTTGTTGGAATATTTATTGTGCTATTTTATCAACATGAAAAACGATAAATTACATTGAAGTGTAGTAAAACTATACGCTATTTTATAAACATTTATAACGCCGTATATTTCATATTTTGCTTTTAAAGGGGTGGTGAGCAAATGTGAAAGTGTTGGTGCTTTTAATGAAGAAAGCATAAATTAATTTATGCTATAAAATACTCTTTATTTTTTGATGATGACCAAAGAGGATTAATGCGTTTCTTTAATTCATCGGACTTTTGTAAGGAGGCAAAGACGCAACACGTTAAAGTTTCTTAAAAATTTTTTGGTTTAAACACAGCAGAAAGTAAAGTGCTCTCTCATCATATGGGGAGAGTGGTGCGTTATTTTTGTTTTTCAAAATCCATACGAAAAATTGCATCAATTTCATCCTCATTTGAATGAGCATTTCTGCGACGATGCAAGGTTTGTACAATCTCTTTTTTTAAAAGCGTATCTGTTTCACTTAAACGGAGAATACTGAGCTCTAATTCAAGAGATAAAGCTAAATCCACACATAGTTTAAGCTCTTCTCCAATGTCGAAACCACGTTGATAGTCGTCATAAAGGCCAACCAGTGTATCGGATAATTCCTTATCGCATAAAGAGGTCATGCTGAATTCCTCCACGTTGTGGTTTCCTGTGCAGCTTTGGTCTGTTTAAGGATTACTCCACTATCATCACTCAGAGTTGCCATATATACGAACCTCATGGATTTGTCAATTTTCTGCAAAATATGCACTTTTAAATCAATGCCTATTAAAAATTTTATCACTCCAAGATTTGGAAGCGCTCAATTGTAAATATAGATGGCAATGTGTTTACTTGTGTTTACTATAGAACTTATAGCATTTAAAATACATCGCAAAAAGGCTTTTAATTTTCGTAGAGGAGGCGTGTTTTGATGATAAACCAAATACCTTGAAATCTCTATTGCTAATCGCAATTAAATTAGTGCCATTAATATCTACAATAAGCAAGCATGGTTTGTAAACGTTTAGCTTTTTAAGAATGTGTGATAATCTCATTTTTTGTAGAAATGCAATGATTTTGCCTCTTTTATATTGAGTTTTAGACATTGATGAACCTTTTATCCTATAAAAAACTATGGAAAGTGCAAATGCATATTTCTGTAATAGGATTTCAATGGTATATTGCACGGTACGCAATGAAAAGAACCACATGTTTTTTTTACTGCTGTGAGACATATGACTGCGCTTTTTGAGAGAGCCGTTGAGTTGATAAGAACTTTGCTCAACGGGCATACAATTGGCCAGAGCAGGGATTGTTTTTTCATGAGAGGATGCTCAAATGTTTTTGACACTGAAGGTCGATATTTGGTAAACTTTCACGCGTTTTGCTTATGGGGATGAGAGTGAGGGCTTGGCAAAATACTATGGCGGTCGCATTTTTTGTGTAATTGTCATAATTTTCGCTCCTGCTGAAATGGATGCTGTAACATCCGTTTTTGTGGGGTTATGTATGTGATAAATGCTTTTTTCTAAGAGCAGTAACGATAGATATAAATCAATATAATTATTTAGTCAACAATTATATTGATTTTGGAGTAATTTTTTGGCTCGTCCGGAAGCAAAACCTAAAACTGAGTTGGCAAAACGTTTTCGTGAAGTGCGTCACGCTCTTGGTTTCACAGAGCGTAAGCAGTTTGCTGAACATCTTGGAATCACTGCTGGCTCTATAGGAACTTATGAAACGGGTATCAGTGAACCTACAGCCTCTGCGCTCTCCAAATATCAAGAAATTTGCGGTGTTTCATTAGATTGGCTTGTAACGGGTAATGGCGAGATGTTTTCAGATATGGCAAAGGCGAAAGCGGCTGGTTTAAAAGCACAAGCAATCCCTGCTGGTTTGATGAAAAAGCTTGGATATTTAGCTTATACAACATATCATGATGCGAACATAACACTTTCTCCTGAAGATGTTGCGGAATTAGCAGCAGAGCTTTACGGAAAATTGCAAGGGCTTATTGAAAATCTCAACGACATGGAAGAAGTCGAAGCCACTTTGCCACTTTTGAAATTGCATTTAAAGCGCAAAATTGAAGCTGAAAAGGTACATAAAACGCCCCAAGGTATATGAGTTACAGCCTTCTAAAATAAAATTCCTTCTGCTATAAAATCAGTTTGAAGAAAAACGCATTGAGTGATAAAAATATCTATAAAAACAATAAGTTATGCAATATTTTTTTAATTTTTTCAATATTCTATATTTCTTATAAAAATAGGGAACCTCTAGAATAGCTTATCCCATAACAAAGAACGAGGTTTCATAAGGGTCATAATCTACTAGATTATAAAATAAGTCTAAAAAGTTATAATTTTCATACAGATAAGCACAACTGTTATAAAACAACACTTTTTGTATTTCATAAGAAGTATTTTTACAAATTGATAAAAAATTATTTTTTATACTCTTGCCATTTTGCTGATGCGCTTTATTTGAAAGGTAGAATTGCTTTTTAGTGAAACTGTTTTTGTTAAGAGATAAATCGCAGTATTTTTTAATGGAGATTACGGTATATTTTCAAAGTCTTGTATTTTTATTTATTTTTTAGCTTGAATCCCTCTAGCTAAAAGGGTTGGGGACTTTTCTAGATTCGATGTTGTTGCAAAGATTTTAGGATGATGCCGTAAGGAATGCCGGCGTCAGAGGGGGAATTTTATATTGATTTATTGTTTTTTTGAGGTGCGCAAACAAGGGTTTTGCCATGAGTGTTTTTGCGCGTTGTGATGATGTTGAACTCTGTTGGAGGAGATTCTTATGAAAAAAAAATATTCCACACCAAATTTAATTAAAGCTGTCTCGCTCAGCGCGGCAATGGCCACACTCTTATCAAGTGTTTCTCCCGTTTTTGCTGCCAATCTCGCGATAACAGGAGCAGCTAATTTGAGCACAAGTGGCACCGGCGTTTCATATGCATATGGTAGTCATGGCAGTGTTGTTTTGTCTGGTGATGATGACTATTGCGGTGCAGACAACGTTGTTGGTCGTGGCGGTAAGCAACAACAAGGAATTGCTGATAATCAACGAATAACAGTACAACAACAATATGACAGATTTATCAATGGTTACACTGGGGGAAACGGTCGTAATGCTTATGGCACGACCACTGAAAAGGTTACTTGGCAGGGTGATGGGACTCTGACCAACAATGCTACTTATATGGGACCAGTTGGCTCTGGAGGGTTTCTAAATGCTATGCCTGAGGCTTATGGTGTTTATTCTTTTGCAACGGGCTGTGGTTCTGCGGCAACAGGAAATTATTCCACGGTATTTGGTGCAGGCGCGACAGCAAAGGCTGGTGGAGCACAAGCTTTTGGTGTTTCTGCGCTTGCAAGTGGTAAAGCAAGTGTTGCCATGGGCGTGGGATCAGAGGCGTCAGGGGAGTCTACGGTTGCTATTGGAGGGCTTGCGACTGCTTCTGGTTATAATAGTGTTGCGTTAGGGCTCAAAACCAAGGCAATGAAAGATTATACGGTTGCTATAGGTTCGAAGGCTGAGGCGCAAGCTCTTGGTTCTATTGCAATAGGTGGTGGAGAGCCTGCAGACAACGGGCAGGAAAGAAAGGTAATAGCGAAAGGTAAAAATTCGATTGCCATAGGTTCCCATACTTATGCTGAGATGGCTCATTCAGTTGCAATTGG
This sequence comes from Bartonella sp. AU55XJBT, assembly GCF_028618525.1. The sequence goes on from NZ_JAQITC010000003.1 coordinate 148,733, forward strand.
TATAAACGCACAAGTACGTGTTATAGATGGTGTTGCTGTGGGGGGGGGATCTGTCTCTCGTATTGAAGCAAAGGTTGCAGGTTATGATCCTGTAACAAATGCTGCAACGAAAAAGACTAGTCTTGCATGGAAAAGCACTGGAGGTGATTTTAGTGTTGGTAATACTGAGCAGAAATTAACGCGACAGATTACAAATGTTGCAGCAGGGACCAACGATACTGATGCTGTGAATGTAGCGCAATTAAAAGCCTTGAGAGATGTGGCATCAGGAGCTTGGAAGCTGTCTGCTAACGATAAAAATCCTACAGACGTGAATCCAGGCAGCATAATAGATTTTTCAGTGAAAAATGGTAAAATAGGAAAAGACAATTTAAAGATTGAAAAAAATACTGAAGACACTAAGCATAAAATTGAATTTATTTTAAATGATCAGCTTGAATTGACGAAAGTCACCACAGGTCAAAGCACTATGAGTGATGATGGCTTTTTTGTTAATGGTAGTAACAACAGTTCACGCATGACTGTTGATGGCTTTTATGTTAATGATAATGGCCCAAGTATGACTGAGAATGGTATTGATGCTGGCCGTACAAACATTAGAAATCTGTTAGAGGCGACTGAAGATCATGAGGCAGTGAATTTTGGGCAGTTGAAAGAATATGTAAAAAAGAACGGGGGCGGCTGGAAGCTTGCTGTTGAAAATGCAGAGGCTGTAGATATTAATCCAGGCAACGAAGTTCATTTTTTTGCTGTTGAGGCTGTAGATACTGGTCACAAAAATATAAAAATTGCAAATACAAATGGGAAAAACGTCTCTTTTGATTTAGCTGATGATATTAATGTAACGTCTGTCACAGCAGGAGAAAGCATTATGGATGCTTCGGGCTTTCGGTTTGACAGTGCTGATGGGCCGAGCATAACTGTTAATGGCATTCATGCTGGAGATAAAGCGATTAAAGGAGTAACGGCAGGGGAAGAAGATACCGATGCAGTGAATTATAAGCAGTTGCAAGAGGTAAAAACACTTGCAGAACAAGGCTGGAAACTTTCCGTTGATGGTAACAATGCTACAAATGTTGAAGCAGGGAGTACAGTAGACCTTGTTCCAGGTGCTGATGACAACGATATTAAAAACATTAAAATTGTCAAAAGTAATGGAAATAAAGTTACATTTACTTTGAAGAGTAATCTTCAGTTAACAAGCGTCACTGCAGGTAACAGTCTTATAAATAGTGAAGGCTTTAAGTTTATTGATGATAATGGACCAAGCATAACTTTGAAGGGTATTGATGCGGGTAGTAAAAAGATTACAAAAGTAGCAGATGGGTCTGATGAGACTGATGCAGTAAATTATAAACAGCTGAAAGATGTAAGACAGCTTGCAGAAAAAGGCTGGAAGCTTTCTGTTGATGGAAACAATGCTACAGATGTTACAGCTGGGGGTACAGTAGATCTTGTCGCGGCGGAGAGTGGGGACGGAAGCAAAAATATCAAAATTGCAAAAGATAACAGCAATAAAGTTACTTTTTCTTTGAATGATACTCTTAATCTCACAAGTGTCACGACAGGCAACAGCATTATGGATAATAATGGCTTTGGGTTTGTTGACGGTGGTCCAAAGATAACGATGAATGGGATTGATGCTGGCAATAAGAAAATTACGAAAGTGGAAACTGGGACTGAAGATACGGATGCTGTAAATTATAAACAGTTGAAAGACTTTAGAGCAGGAATAAAAACGGGTTGGAAACTTGCTGTTGAAGATGAGGAAGCTACAGATGTTGAAGCAGGAAGTACAGTAAAGTTTGTAGGTATTTCAAGTGAGGCTAATAACAAAAACACCAATAATATAAAAATTACAAAAGGCGCAAACAATGAAGTACAATTTGCTTTAAACGATATTATCAGAGTGGACCGTGTTATAGCAGGAAAGTCGAGTATAAGCGATAATGGTTTTGTAATTACTGATGGTCCTAAAATGACTACTGGAGGTATTAATGCTGCAAATACACAAATTAAAGGAATTGCAAATGGTAGCCATGATAATGATGCTGTTAATGTTTCACAGTTGAAGACGGTAGAAGAGAAAATAAAAGAAGTAGAAGATAATAGTCTTGTTAAATGGGATGATGAAAAACTACTCATTACCATTGGAGCAGAAAAAGGTGGCAAGACAATCAATATTGCCAATAATGGAGATGAAAATCGAAATATTACTGGTGTTGCTGATGGGATTATTTCTGAGGTTTCTACTGAGGCGGTTAATGGTTCACAACTCTTTACAACGCTTGAGCGAATTGATAGGTTGAATGATTATTTTGGTGGTGGTGCAGACGTAATTAAAGGTCAAGCACCCACATATACTGTTCAGAAGGAAACACATCAAAATGTTGGGTCTGCATTTGAGGCGATCGATACCTCTATTACGGATATTTACAATCAGATTAACAATGTAACAGAAAATAGCCTTGTTAAATGGGATGAGAATGAGAAATTTATCACTATTGGTAAAGAAAAAGGCGGTACAAAAATTGATATTACAGGTACTGATGGAAAGCGAACCATTGCAGGTGTCAAAGATGGTAAAATTTCTGACAGTTCAGCAGAAGCCATAAACGGTAGTCAGATTAATAAGATATCTGGAGATATTGCAAAATTCTTTGGTGGTGGTACAGAATTTAATAACGGAGTTTTTTCAGGTCCACAATATAACTTATCGATAGTTTCTACAGATGGTAATGTAAAGCAAAAAACCTTTGAAAATGTTGGTGATGCTTTGACAGGGATTGATGCGAATGTCAAAAATGTTAATAGTCGTCTAACATATGTAGATAATAAATTTGATAAACTCTCTCAAGATGCCTTATTATGGAATGATGATAAACAAGCATTCGTTGCACGTCATGGAGAAGATGGACAGAAAACAAATAGTAAGATTACCTTCCTCGCGGATGGCAATATTTCAGAAGAGTCAACAGACGCGATCAATGGTTCTCAACTTTATAAGATGGGTGATCAGATTGCGAATTATTTCGGGGGGGGCGCTAGCTATCAGGATGGAGAGTGGATAGATCCTACTTTCATAGTTTCTCGACGTAATGAAAACGGTGATATTGTTGAGAAAAAATATAATAATGTTGCTGAGGCTTTTAACGGTGTCGATAATTCTATCACGGATATCTATAGTCAGATTAACAATGTGACAGAAAACAGTCTTGTGAAGCAAGAAAACGGGTCAGGGCTTATCACGATCGGTAAGGCAACAGGTGGTACTGAAATTAATATTGCAAACAAAAGTGGTATGGAGCGTACACTGTCCGGTGTAAAAGATGGAATGATCTCTCAAACATCAACGGAAGCCATAAATGGTTCACAGCTCTTTAAGACGAATGAAAATGTCAAAACTGTTACTGATAACTTATCAAAAGTTGCTCAAAATACATCAAAATATTTTGGTGGCAGTACAGATGTATTGAACGGTATCGAACCTTCCTTCCTTATTCAGGGTAAGCCCTATAATAATGTTACAGATGCATTTACGGGTGTGAATACTTCTATTACAAATATTGATAATAAGATTTCCGATGTGGTAAAAAATAGTCTTGTTAAACAAGACGGAATTTCAGATCCTATCACGATTGGTAAGGATACAGCTGGGACTGAAATCAATATTGCAGGATATGGTAAGGTAGCACGTTCCATTTCTGGTGTTAAAGCAGCAGAGAAGGGTGATGAGGCTGTTAACAAAGACCAACTTGATAAAAGCATAAAGGATATTACGAAAGATATTGAGACAGTAACTGCTGCTGCCGTTCTTTACGATAAGAATGACGATGGTAGTGTTAATTATGGTAGCGTAACTTTGGGCGGTGATAAAAACAACGGACCAGTTGCTCTTCATAACGTCAAAGATGGTAGCATTTCCCAAGATTCCCACGATGCAATTAATGGCAGCCAGATTAATAAAATATCAGAAGATGTTGCCAAGTTTTTTGGTGGTGGCGCAAAGTTTGTTGATGGTGCCTTTAAAGGACTGAAATATACTTTATCTGCTATCGTAGATGGTAAGGTAGGGAAGGCTAATTTTTATGACGTTGGTTCAGCTTTAGACGGTCTTGATAATAATGTTCAAGATGTGAATAAGCGTTTAACGAATGTATCCAATGAGTTTAATCAGAAAATTGAAGGTATCTCAAAAGATGCTTTACTTTGGGATGATGAAGAAGAAGCATTCGTTGCACGTCATGAAAAAGATGGCAAGAAGACAAACAGCAAATTGAAATATCTTTTGGATGGTGAGATTGCGGATGGTTCAACGGATGCTATTACGGGTAACCAGCTTTATTTCATGAGTAACCAGCTTGCGAATTATTTCGGTGGTGGTGCTAAATATGAGAATGGCAAATGGACAGATCCTACTTTCAAGATTTCTAAAGTCGATAAGGACGGCAAGACTGTTGAGACAGAGCACCATAATGTTGCTGATGCTTTTGGTGATATTAATGATGGGATGTCAAATATTAATAACCGTATTGATGACGTCATCAACAAGGTCGATTCAGATGCTTTAAAGTGGAATGATAAAGAAAAAGCCTATGATGCTGGTCGCGATGGTAAGCCGAATAAAATTATCAATGTAGCTGATGGCAAAATTGAAAAAGGTTCAAAAGACGCGGTTAATGGTGGACAACTTTGGGAAACCAATGAACGTGTAGCGGGTGTTGAAAAAGATGTTAAGCATCTTAACAACAGAGTCGATAACATTTCCAATACCATTGCTGATATTGGTGACACAGTTATCAATATTGATGCTAAAGTTGATAATATTGATAATAAAGTTAACGATATTGCTGAGGATGCTGTTCGCTATGACAGAGATGAAAACGGTAAAAAAACCAACAAAATCACATTAGCAGGGGGTGATGCCAGTGAACCAGTTCTGATTGATAATGTCGCTGATGGTAAAATTGAGAAAGGATCAAAAGAAGCTGTAAATGGTGGTCAACTCCATGACTATACTCAAGAACAGATGAAGATTATTCTTGATGAATCCAAGCATTATACGGATCAACGGGTTAATAATATTGTGATTGATGCGATTGACGATGCGGTTGATCGGTCTAAACAGTATACCGATATGAAGTTTGACGTTTTAAACTACAGCATTGAGAGTGTAAAAAAAGAGGCAAGACAAGCAGCGGCTATTGGTCTAGCAGTGTCTAATTTACGCTACAATGATACCCCTGGAAAATTAAGCGTTGGATTTGGTACTGGTTTATGGCGTAGTCAATCTGCATTTGCCTTTGGTGCTGGTTATACCTCAGAAAATGGAAAGTTTCGGTCTAATGTATCCGCAACGACTTCTGGCGGACATTGGGGTGTAGGTGCGGGATTCAATATGACCCTGAACTAATAATCAAAAAAACACATAAAAAATTCTTTTTACCCTTGTCTCGTGAGGCAGGGGTGAATTGTTTTTTACATCTTTAAAAAAGGCGCATATATAAATTAATAAATACATGTTTAAAAAACAGAAAAAACTTATATTCTCACTTAAGCGAGTAAATTTTAAAAAAATGCAATTTTTCCATAAATTACACATTCATTATTTTCTACTTTTAAATTTTACAGCTAAAAGTTTTTGCAGCACTTTATAGGTAGAAAAATGGGATCTCCTTTGCTCTCTAAAAAACTGTAAATTTACTACCAATTTTCTAATGGGAAAAATAGTTCTTTAAAGATATTTTAGTTTTACTAAGAGCAGTGATAAAAATGATATGCAAAATGAGCCAACAATAATTTAAACTTTCGTTCTTGTTATTGTTTGCCTTTTATACGGTATTATTTCATAAATGTAGCTGTTCTTATAGTTTTGTCGAATATTGTTTTACAAGTCTTGGTATGACTGTAGAAGGAGAGAGCATAAATACTTTTACCCTCTGCAAACAAGCAAAAGCCAACATTCAATAACAGTTGAGCAATATTTAATTGACGGTGTCTATAGATTCTGAAGGCATGAAAAATTATAGTGTTGATGACGAAATACCACTTTTTAGCGCTTTCACGCTTAAAGGAGAGGAATGAAATTATAAATGCTTTATTTAGCAAAAAAGTTAAGCAGCACTTAATAGCGGCATACAGCGTACCCCAACATGTATTTGCTTTTGGTATTGAAAACTGTAAAATGACAACACGTACTCTAATTTTTAAAGTTCAAAAGAAAAGCATCAGTGTAAGAAAGAGTAACAACATCTCCCCTTAAAATTTTTCAAGAAAAACCACCCGCCCGCTCATATTGACTTCATTTTACTTGAAAAAACTCCCCTTCATTACTCTAGATTTGCTCATTTCAAATTAAAAGAAAAAACGAAAAACAAAAAAAATAATATTATTCTTGCAAAAAATAACCAAAAAGCCTAAAAATTAAACAAATATTAACTAATATATAAAAAAATAGGTCTTATTTTCTTAGAGAACACAAAAAGCGGGTATATTCACTCTAACATTTAAATACATAATTTTTCTATCTTTTCATCACATAAATTTCGATGTTAAAAAATTAAATCTAGATAAAATTCTAGCGTTTAAATATGTCTTTTTGTGTTTGTCGTTAAAATTTTTTCATTGGGGAATTTGTTATGAACAAATTATATACTAAATTAGCGGGGAGTGAATTAAAATTTTCTCGTTTTCCTTTTATTAAAGTTGTGACAGTGACTTCAATTGCTGCACTTTTGTCAAGCGTTTTTCCAGTTTTTTCAAAAAATCTCTCTCCAAGAGAAGGGGGATCTACAGATATAAAGGCTGTTTCTGTGGTTTCTCCCCAAAGTGTTATCTCTGTTTATGATGATTCTCTTGATGTATCAAAAGATAATTATATAACAGTATCGAATACGACGTTGGCACCAAACGCTCATGTTTTGAATGATAATGCAAATTTTTTAACAAGCCACCTTTCTGATGTGGGAGATGATAACTCTCTTGCAAATACTCTTAAAGCAGGGGGCAGTAACCGATTGAAAAGAGCGGTCAGTACAGAGGAAGAAAAGAAACAAGCTATCATCAGCCCACAATTTTCTATTCTTAATAGTATGTCTTCTCAAAAGTTTGCACAGCATGATGAGAGTCCAGTGATCATTGGTGTATCTGACGCCTCACGTAATGTTTCAACTGCAATAACAAACCGTGATGCCGGATTACAACGTGCAGACACAAATGTTACTTTGGGTGAGGGATCGCAAGTGCAAAAAAAATCGAGTGTTGCTATAGGCTATATGGCTCACGCTATGGGAACAAGCAGTACTGCGCTGGGTGGTGAATATAATGATAAGAGTGAACACGGGGAGAATGATTATACAATTGCTCAGGGTGATTATTCGACAGCTTTAGGCGCGGTTTCTAAAGCTTTGGGGTATGGTTCGACTGCTGTGGGGCATCGTGCATACGCAACGGATAAAGAAGCTGTTTCTATAGGATTTTATTCGAGAGCAAACGTAGATCATGCTATTGCTTTAGGTGCTGATTCTATAGCGAATGTTACTTCTGGTGTTCTAGGTTATAATCCTCTTTTGCAAGGGGTGGCGACAGAGGAGACTTTTGCATGGAAAAGTACTTACGGTGCTGTGAGTGTTGGTGATATTAAGCAAGGGAAAACACGGCAAATTGGAGGCATAGCGGCAGGTACTAAAGATACTGATGCCGTGAATATTGCGCAGTTAAAGTCATTACAAACCTACGTAGACAAGGGCTGGAAACTGTCTGTTGATGGTAACAATGCTAAAGCTGTGGGGATAGACGGTACAGTAGATTTTGCAGCTGGAAGTAACTTTGAAATCATAAAAGGCGACCAAGACAATAACATAAAATTTGATCTCGCGAAAAACATTACACTGGAGAGCATGAACATTATAGATGGTCCTCAAATAACGAAAGATGGTATTAATGCTGGTAGTAAAAAGATCACAGGCGTACAAGCCGGTACGAATGATACCGATGCTGTGAATTTTGCGCAGCTACAAGCGATGCAAGAAACTGTGGCTGTAAAAGGTTTAAAAATTAACACGACTGGCAATAATTTTAAAGATGCTATAGCAGATGGGGAATCTTCAATTGCTATAGGTTCTGAGGCATCTGCACTTGGTATTAATGCTGTAGCTTTGGGGATGAGATCACAAGCAATGGTGAACGGAGGGATTGCTATAGGAGCGTATTCTGTAGCGGATGTTAATAGTGGTATTGCGGGTTATAACCCTTTGACAGGTAATGGATCAGGTGAAATAAGTTATGAATGGAAAAGTACGTTAGGTGCTGTTAGTGTTGGTGATAATACTAATAAGATTTCTCGGCAAATTACAGGGGTAGCAGCCGGTACTGAAGATACTGATGCCGTCAATATTGCGCAGTTAAAGTCGTTGCAAACCTATGTAAACAAAGGCTGGAAGCTTTCTGTTGATGGTAAAAATGCTAAAGCTGTTTCTATAGATAATTCGGTAGATTTAGCAGTGGGAAGTGAGAATTTCAAAATTACAGCAAGCGATAAAGACAGTAAGGTACAATTTGATTTAGCAAAGAAGATTACGCTGGATAGCGTACAAACAGGCACGAATACCTTAGACGCAACGGGTTTAGTAATTACGGGTGGTCCAAAAATAACGACTACAGGTATTAGTGCTGGTGGTCAGAAGATAACAGGAGTGGCAACGGGTACTGATGATACTGATGCCATTAACAAAGCGCAACTTGATCAAGATGTGAATAATCTTTCTGGAAAAATTGAGGATGTACGCTCTGTGGCAGTTTTTTATGATGATGAAGAACCACAAGGTGACAATATATTTATGAGATCAGCGCGTAAAGTTAATAAGAGTAATGTAACTTTTGGTGATCCCAAAGCTGGTACTGTCGGATTACATAATGTTGGTCTAGGTAAAGTGACAGCAGATTCAACCGATGCAATCAATGGTTCGCAGCTTTATTTGATGAGTAATAAGCTTTCCGCATATTTGGATGGTAATGCTGGATATAAAGATGGAGAATGGAAAGAGCCTACCTTTACGCTTAAGACAGTTAAGGAAGATGGAACAGAAGAGGAGCAAAGCTATCCGAGTGTAGCAGAAGCATTTGCTGGAGTTGGCACATCTTTCAAGAATATTCAGAATAAAATTACCAATGATATCACCAACCAGCTTAATGAAACAAAAGGTGATGCTTTATTGTGGAACAATGATAAAGGAGCATTTATCGCTCAACATGGTGAAGGTGAAGGAAAAACCAATAGCAAGATTACTTTTCTTGCGAATGGTGACATAACTGAAAACTCCACCGATGCAATTAATGGTTCGCAGCTTTATTTGATGAGTAATAAGCTTTCCGCATATTTTGGTGGTGGTGCTGGATATAAAGATGGAGAATGGATGACTCCCAAATTCCATGTTGCACAATTCAAGAGTGATGGTACCGTTGATGAGCAGGAGCCCTACGACAATGTTGCGGCAGCTTTTGATGGCATTAGTGGAAGTATGCAAAATATCAATAATCGTATTACTGAGGTTACCAAGAATGTCACATCGAATGGTTTAAATTGGAATGAGGATGAAAAAGCATATGACGCACATCATCAGGGGCAGGACAGTAAGATTACGCATGTAGCGAATGGTAAATTGTCTGAAGATTCGAAAGAAGCCGTTAATGGTAGCCAACTTTGGGAGACAAATAATAGGGTTAGCAAGGTTGAAGAGAAAGTAGACAATATTGATCAACAGGTAAAAAATATTGAAAATACGGTTACGAATGATGCGGTTAAATATGATAAAAATGAAAAGGGTGATAAGATAAATAAAGTCACATTAGCTGGTGTGAGTGAAAGTGATCCAGTAGTGTTAAACAATGTAGCGGATGGTCGCATTGAAAGTAGCTCGAAAGAAGCTGTTAATGGGGGCCAATTGCATGATCATACGGATAAGCAGATGAAGATAGTCCTTGATGAAGCAAAATCTTATACGGATGAGCGCTTCAATAGCATTTTAAATAACCAGATGGGTGATGTTATTAATGAAGCAAAATCTTATACGGATATGAAGTTTGATGCTTTAAATTACAGCATTGAGGGTGTGCGAAAAGAAGCAAGACAAGCAGCGGCTATTGGTATAGCAGTGGCGAACTTACGCTATAATGAAACACCTGGGAAATTAAGTGTTGGATTTGGTACTGGCTTATGGCGTAGGCAATCTGCATTTGCCTTTGGTGCTGGTTATACATCTGAGAGCGGCTCTGTTCTGTCTAATGTATCTGTCACCAATTCTGGTGGACACTGGGGTATAGGTGCGGGATTCAATATGACATTGAACTAATAATCAACATAATACATTGAGTAAAATACTTTCGCCCTTGTCTTACTTAAATGAGGACAAGGGCGAAAGTTTATTTTAAGAAGAAATCAATAAAGCCAACCAATTAGATTTTTAAAGCAAAACATGCGAAGCAGATGAGCAATGAAATAAAATGTACCATTAATGCTAAAGCACTGTTTTAATCTTAATTTATAATTTAATACGAATGCAGGTTACCACATACTAAACGTTTCTGCTTTTCACAAAAAAGCAGTTCAAAAGAGCATAAAATCAATATGTTAACTACATATAGGTAAAAACTCATTAACCTAACAAGAGAACACACTTATACAAATTTATCTAAATAATATATCACCGCAAAAATAAAACTGCCAAAAACCTTCAAACTGTTTTTTAAAACGGCTTCATGCGAAAACAACACCCCCCAGCAGTTTTTCATAGCTAATTTAGTGAAGAGAAAATATTGTAAATTGAAATATGTCTTTTTTATGTCATAAATATGGTTGATTTGATTTTTTTTCATTGGGGTACTTGTGATGAAAGAATTATCTATCATATCAAAGAGGAATGATTGGGATTACGGATATTTCTCTCGACATTTTTTTAAAAAGCTTTTGTTGGGAACCATAATCGTTGCGTTTTTATCAAATACTTCTCCCATTTATGCAAAAAATTTTGATATAATAGAACAGCTTCTTCAAGTTCTAGAGAAGGCAACAGCGATTTATTCTCAAGGAAACAATAGAAACGTTTTTTCTGATTATAATCGTTATAGCCCTCATACGGGTTTCTTTGACAATACCGGTTTATCAAAATCAAGTTATTTAACAATGATCACTACAGCAATAATGTCAAGAGTGAATGCTTCTAGTGGTTACGCGGATTTTTTAATTACTATGCTTTCTGAAAAAGGTAAGACTGCTGTGAATGTTTTGGACAAAGATAGCAGTTCTACACAAAAAAAATTAGAGTCTTCTATTGGTGATAATCATGGAAGTAGTCCAGTTCTCTTAAATACGCTTAGTTCATCAGAGGAAAAATATCCAATACAAGTGAATGAAAGGACATCTACAAGCGCAAGAGCTGAGTCAAATTCTACTGCTGCAGGTTCACAGGCAAATGCAGCAGGACAAAAAAGTGTTGCTATTGGTTTCAAGACACAATCAACAGGAAGTTTTGCTATCACTGTAGGAGCAGAGGCACAGGCGACAAAAGAAGATAGCATTGCTATAGGCTATATGGCGCATGCTTTGGGGAAAAGCAGTACTGCAATCGGTTCTGAATATCATGAAAAGGGGCAGGATGATTATACCACTGCCAAGGGTGATTATTCAACAGCTTTGGGTGCTATTTCTAAAGCTTTGGGGTATGGTTCAACGGCCATTGGTCATCGTGCATATGCAATGCAAAAAGATGCTGTTTCTATAGGATTTTATTCGAAAGCAAATGCAGAAGAAAGTACTGTTTTGGGGGTATATGCAAATGCAGAGAAAAAAGATTCTGTTGCTGTTGGATATAAAGCAGCTGCAAGTGCTGAGTTAAGCAGTGCTTTGGGTGCTTATACAAAAGCGACAGCTTTGGGAAGTGTTTCTTTAGGCGATTCTTCCGTAGCGGATGTATCTTCTGGTATTTTTGGTTTTGATCCTCTCTTTAAGAAGGCTACAACTAATGCGAATGCAGCATGGAAAAGTGGACACGGTGCGGTGAGTGTTGGTTCTGTAGACAAGACAAGACAGATTACAAAAGTAGCAGCAGGTAGTGTAGAGACTGATGCCGTTAACGTTGCACAGCTAAAATCATTACAAGCCTATGTAGATAAGGGATGGAAACTGTCTGTTGGTGGTGCGAACGGTAAAGTTATTGGTATAGATGGCACGGTAGATTTTTCTACTGAAAGTAAAAATCTTGAAATTACCAAAGGCGAGGGCGACAATAAGGTAAAATTTGATATGGCGAAGGCATTGACGCTGGAGAGTGTAAAAGTAGGTGCAAATACCTTTGATGCCACAGGCTTAATCATCAAGGATGGTCCAAAAATAATGACGACTGGCATTGATGCTGGCAATAAAAAAATAACAGGAATAGAAGCGGGCATTAAAGATACCGATGCTGTGAATTTTGGACAATTGCAGAAAATTGAAAAAGAGGTTGAACAGCAAGTAGTTGCCAGCAGCTTTGTGAAACAAGAAGCTGAAACGAAACATATCACCATTGGTAAGGATACAGAGGGTGATAAAATCGATATTGCTAACAAGAATAATGAAAAGCGGACTCTTACGGGTATAAAGGACGGCGCACTCTCAGCGGAGTCTAAAGAAGCAGTTACCGGCTCACAGCTTTTTGAGACAAATCAGAAAGTGGATACTATCTCCACTAATCTCCAAACGGCTGCCACAAATATAGCTAAATATTTTGGAGGAAATGCCAAATATGAAGATGACAAATGGACTGATCCAAAATTTACAGTAAAGTTAGTTAAAGCTGATGGTAACTCTGAAGAGACGAGCTATACCAATGTAGCGGAAGCTTTTGCAGGGGTTGGTGCGTCTATCACGAATGTTCAGAATAAAGTTACCAATGATATAACGAATAAGTTCAGCGAACTTAATCAAAACATAACAAATATTACGCAACAAGTTACAGGTGATGCTTTATTATGGAACGATGAAGTGCAGGCATTTGTTGCTCGTCATAAAAAGAAAGCAGAAGAACAAGACAAAGCAACGAGAGCGCAAGAAAACAGCAAAATTACATTTCTTTTAGATGGTATTGTTTCTAAAGATTCAACAGATGCTATTACTGGTAAGCAGCTTTATTCTACGAGCAATACGTTTGCAACCTATTTGGATAAAGATGCCGGTTATGATGCGGAAGGAAACTGGCAAGCACCCAGCTTTAAGGTCAAAACTGTTAACGGTGAAGGCAAGGAAGAAGATAACAACTATACCAATGTAGCGGAAGCTTTGAGTGGAGTTGGTACTTCTTTTACGAACATTCAGAATGAAATGACCAAGGAAATTACCAACCAGATTAATAGTGCAATTACCACTATACAAGGTGAAAGTCTTATTAAGAGAGATAAAGCAACAAATAATATCAACATTGGCAAAGAAACGGAAGGCGGCGTCATCAATATCGCCAACAAGAATGGTGAAGTTCGTACACTTTCTGGTGTAAAGGAGGCAATGGAGGTTGATGAGGCTATTAACAAAGGACAATTTGATAAAGGTATGAAAGGGCTAACAGAAGATCTTCAGTTTGAGAATTCTTTTGCTGTTCACTACGATAAAAAATCCAACGATAATGGGAATGAGGCAGACTATACGAATATCACCTTGGGTAAAAATAACATTCCTACAGCTCTCCACAATGTTGCTGATGGTATTATTTCTGATAAGTCGCATGATGCAATTACTGGCGGACAGATTTATAAAATTGGTGGAGATATAGCTAAATTCTTGGGTGGAGATACAGCCTTCAACAATGGAGCTTTTACAGAACCAATCTATACATTATCTGAAATTTCTAAAGAAGGTCAAGTTACAGATAAGTCCTTTAGTGATGTTGGTAAAGCTTTTACAGGTCTTGATAGCAATATCAAGAATGTGAATGATTTGATTAAAGAAGTATCACAGGGAATTGCACAGGATTCTTTGTTGTGGAGTAAACAGGATGGTGCTTTTGTAGCTTCTCATGGGGTAGGAGATACGAGAAAAGAGAGCAAGATTACGCATATTTTAGCTGGAGATATTACTGCTGTTTCAACGGATGCGGTCATTGGCAAACAGCTTTATGAACTGCATCAGACGTTAGCGACGTATTTAGGTGGTGGTTCTGAATATGATAAAGATAAAGAATGGAAGGCTCCAGATTTCAAAATTCAACAATTTGGTGAGAATGGCAAGCCTGAGGAAAAGACATATCATGATGTTGCGTCTGCTTTTGAAGGTGTAAATAATTCTGTCATGAATATGCATGATAAAATCACTAATCAGATTAGCCAAGTAGTAAGAGATAGTCTTGTAAAGCAAGAAAAAGCAACAGATCTGATCACCATTGGTAAAGCAACAGACGGTATTGAAATCAATATCGCCAACAAGGATGATGAAGATCGGACGCTTTCTGGCGTGAAAGCAGCAACAAAAGATAATGAAGCGGTTAACAAAGGTCAGCTTGATACAAGTATCAAAGATGCAAATAACGAATTAACGAATAAGTTTAACGACTTTACTAAAAACATAACGAATATTACGCAACAAGTTAAAGGTGACGCTTTGCTGTGGGACAAGGAGGAAAAAGCGTTTATTGCTGATCATGGAGAGGGGAGTGCAAAAACAAAGAGCAAGATCACCCACCTTTTAGATGGCGCCATTTCTTCTGATTCTACAGATGCAATCACAGGTAGTCAGCTTTATTCAGTGGGGAGCGGGATTTCTGCTTCTTTAGGTGGTGGAGCGAGCTATGAAGGGGGAAGCTGGACTACTCCAACTTTTACAGTGTACAAATTTGATATTAAAGGCAATGCAACGCAAGAAGATTATAAAACTGTTTCGGATGCCTTGTCAGGTTTAAGCAATTCTCTCACGAATATTCATAATGAGATGAACAATGAAATTGCTCATGTAAAAGGTGAGAGTCTTATTAAGCAAGATGACAAAACAAAGCTTATCACGGTTGGTGGAGAGAAAGAGGGTACTATAATCAATATTGCCAACAAGAATAAAGAGGATAGAACACTTTCTGGTGTAAAGGCGGCAACACAAGATAATGAGGCGGTTAACAAAGCACAGCTTGATAAGTTGGATAAGAAAATTGAGTCTACGAATTCTTTTGTAGTTTTTTATGATAAACAGTCGGATGGTACTGTTACTTATAAGAGTGTAACCTTTGGTGGTAAAAATAAAGAACCTGTTGCTTTGCATAATGTTGCTGATGGTGCCCTTACGCAAGAATCACACGATGCAATTAATGGTGGTCAAATTACAAAAATATTCCAGCAGATAGTGAAATATTTTGGTGGCAGTGCAGCCTTTAAAGAGGGTGTTTTTACGGGACCAATTTATAAATTACTCAGTATTTCTGAAAATGGGGCGGTAGGACAAAAAGAGCATGATAATATTGTTTCAGCTTTTGAAGGTCTTGATACAAATATAAAGAATGTAAACCAGCGTATTAAGGAAGTCTCAGAAGGCATTAGCAATGATTCTTTATTATGGGATAAGAATAAGGAAGCTTATGTTGCTCTTCATGGGGAGGGAGAAACAAGGGAAAACAGTAAGATTACCTATCTCAAGGATGGTGATATTACAGCAAACTCAAGTGATGCAGTAAATGGTTCTCAACTTTATTCTTTAAACGAGCAATTAGCGACTTATTTTGGTGGTGGCGCTGGTTATGATAAGCAAGGAAATTGGCAAGCTCCAAATTTTAAAATCAAGCAGTTTGGTGAAGATGGAGTCTCTGAAGAAAAGAGCTATAGCAATATTTCTGATGCATTGAGTGAGGTTGGAAATTCTTTCACGAATATCCAGAATAAAATGACCCATGAGATTAGCAAAATAGAAAGTGAGAATCTTGTTAAGCAGGATGAAAAGACAAAACTTATCACGATTGGTGGAGAGAAAGATGGTCGTGAAATCAGTATTGCAAACAGTGCGAGCGGTGTGCGTAGCCTTTCTGGTGTAAAAGCAGGGCTTCTTACAGCAGAATCCACGGAAGCGGTCAATGGTTTCCAACTTTATTCGGTAATCAATGCGCTTTCTAGATATTTTAGTGGAGATGCGGGATACAAGGATGGACAATGGCTTGCGCCAAACTTTAAGGTTGCACAATTTACTGCTGATGGTGTGGTCAGTAAAAAGGAGGACTATACCAATGTTGCATCTGCATTTGAAGGTGTTAACGAAAGCATGACAAATATCAACAATCGTATTCATGATTTTGAACAGAGTGTTTTCTCGGGTGGTTTAAATTGGAGTGAGACAGAAAAAGCTTTTGATGCGCACCATAAAGGTCAAGACAGTAAGATTAAGCATGTAGCGGATGGTGAAATATCAGAAGGCTCAAAAGAGGCTGTTAATGGTAGTCAACTTTGGCAAACGAATAAGAAAGTTGAAGAGGTTGAAAACCATGTCAATATGATTGATAAGCAAGTAAAAGATATTGCTAGTGTGGCGGATATTGCTGTTAAGTATGATAAAGGGAATGATGGCAAGAAAAAGAATAAAGTAACATTAGTTGGTGTAAGTGAGAGTGATCCAGTATTAATAGACAATGTAGCGGATGGCCGCATTGAAAGTGGCTCAAAAGAAGCTGTTACAGGTGGTCAATTGCATGATTATACGGATCAGCAGATGCGTATTGTACTTTCTGATGCGAAGAAATATACGGATGAGCGGTTTAATGATGTTGTCACTAATACGGTCAATAATATTGTTCATGATATAAAATCGTACACAGATATAAAGTTTGAAGCGTTAAGGTATGAAATTAAGGAAATTCGCAAAGAATCGCGACAGGCGGCGGCAATAGGTTTAGCGGTATCGAATTTGAGTTATGAAGAAACGCCAGGTTCTGTAAGTTTATCAATAGGTATGGGGATGTGGCGTAATCAATCAGCCTTTGCCGTTGGAGCAGGTTATGTTTCTGAAAATGGCAGAATTCGTTCTAATATATCCGCGACGAGTTCTGGTAATCATTGGGGCGTAGGAGCAGGTTTAAGAGTAAAACTGAATTGATAGAGATTATTAAAGTTTGTCGCTGCATTTTGCATTTATATTTTTCTTTTATGAAGAATTAAGAATATCTTATGTCTGCAAAAAGCTTTCTGTAGCAATAAATTTATTTATAAATTCTAAAAATTTTTACTTAAATTGTTGAAAAAATATCACACTGTTTTGTGAAAAATACCCAAATTGATAAAAATTGTTATTTTTTGTTGCTATTTTATTATAGAGTAGATATGACTCGTAAAGTATATTAGTAAGACTCATTTTGATAACAATATTAAAGGGGGAGGGTAAATGACACGTAAGAATAAAGAAACAATCAAAAGAGTACACCCACATCATTACGTGATATCTTGAAAAAAATAATCTATCTAGCAAGAATTATTCAAGGAAATATAAAATTCCCAATATCAAAACACCTTTTCACTTTACTTGTTATTAAGAAAAAAGTGCTTTTAAATAAAACTAAGACCTATAACTATGAAAATACACACTAAAACCTTTTACAAAGCATTTTATACCATTACCAACTAAAAGAGTAATATTAGAATTCCTTTCAGTTAGGAAAAAGCAACACATTAAAACCATTAGACTCTAAATGTGTCATATTTATATCAAAAAAACATAAACCAAAAGACATACATTTAGATTTCAATACAGAAGGCACAAACAAAACAAAATTAAAGACTCAAAACGTTCACATTCTAAGCAGTGTCCTTTATCCAAAACCTTAAGATAGTCTGATAATGCTAAAATGTGTCTTTTTTATGTTTTAGAGGTGCTTTTAAGTTTTTTCATTGGAGAGTTTGTTATGAAAAAATCACATGCACTGGGAGCAGCGAATGAATTAAAAGGTTCTCGTTTTCCTTTTATTAAAGTTTTATCATTGACTTCAATCGCTGCACTTTTGTCGAATATCACACTTGCTTTCTCAGCAAATTCTGATTTTAGAAACGCATTTCTTGAAGGTGTTAACAGTGCTGGTGTATCTTATCCACAAAGCCTTATCTCTGTTGCTGGTTTGAGTGCTTCTTCCGTCTCAAAAGACAATTATTTAACAGTGCTTAATAATGCAGGAGAAGAAAAGGTTAAAGCTTCTAGTGATTATGCAAATTTTTTAACCAGAACCCTTCTGAGCCCAAGTGATGAGAGCTCTATAAGTGTTATGAAAGAAGACGGCGATTTTGCATGGAATAATGTGCTAAATATAGTTAAAGGACAGCAGCTTACAAAAGTAGCTGCTAAGATTACTGAAAACAGTATAAATAATCGTTCTGAGAAAAAAGAGTTGAAACCATTTGTAAAGAAAGATTGGAAGCTTTCTATTGATGATAGTGAGGAAACTGGTGGAGGGCGGTTTAGCGTTCGTAGTTTAGAAAAAAATACCAAGGAGATGGGACCAATAGCTGTAGCAAATGTATTTCCAGTTGCTACGAGAGCAAACTACGATGGAGACCACTCTTATACTGTGGGTTATCAAGTGCAGAAAAAAGGCAGTAATGTTGTTGCTATAGGTCCGTGGGCTGCGGTGCAAGCTGATGGGGCTGTTGCTGTAGGTAAATTCTCTAGTGCTGAAAGAACAGCTGGTCTTGCAATAGGCAGTGGAGAATTTTCCAAAGGCGCTGTTCATTCTACTTTAGCGTCGGGGGAGCAATCGATAGCTTTGGGTTATATATCTCAAGCTCTAAGGGACTATGGGATTTCTATTGGTGGTCAAGCAATGGCGGGTGAGAAGGGTTCTATTGCAGTTGGTAGGCTGGCGGCTGCCATGCCGCAAAAGAGTGTTGCAATAGGTATGGGAGCCGCTGCAGGGGTGGAAGGAGCTGTTGCTTTAGGGGGCGATTCTATGGCTGCTGTTGCAGCTGGTGAGTTTGGTTATGCTCCTTCATTAAAGAGTGAGGTTGCAACAAATTCTACACCTCAGTGGCAAAGTACATCAGGCGCCGTCAGTGTTGGTAATCCTGGTGGGGGTATAACACGACAAATCACAGGTGTGGCTGCTGGTAGCAAAGGTACTGATGCAGTAAATGTAGGGCAGTTAAAAGATTTAAAAACATTCGTCAAAGAAAACGGCTGGAAACTGTCAGTTGGGGGTGAAAATGGCAAGACTGTTCTTATGGACAGCGATGTAGATTTTTCCACTGGAAGTAAGAACTTCCAAATTACCAAAGGTGATAAGGACAATAAGGTAAAATTTGATTTAGCTAAAGATGTTACGTTAACAAGCTTAAAAGCAGGTACAAATACCTTAGATGCAACAGGGTTAGTAATTTCTGGCGGCCCGAAAATGACAACAGGTGGTATTGATGCTGGCGGCAAAAAGATAACAGGAATAGCAAAGGGTACTGAAGAGACAGATGCGGTGAATTTTTCACAGCTAAAAGCAGTACAAGGAATATCGGCTCTAAAAGGTTTAAAAATCAATACTTCTGCTAAGGATTTTAAAGATCCTACGGCAATAGCTGAAAATTCAATTGCCCTTGGTGATCACGCAAATGCATCAGGAGTAGCCTCTCTTGCTCTAGGCTTTCAGACAGATGCAAAGGAAGATAACACTATTGCTATAGGTTCTGAAGCAGAGGCATTATCTCCTTATGCTATTATTATAGGTAGTAAAGGAAAGGTATCAGGTTGGCAGGGTATTGGTTTGGGTTATGGCGTAGAAGTAGCAGGTCTGCGTAGTATTGCTTTAGGTTACCAATCTAAAGCGTTGGTTGATAATGGTGTTGCTATCGGAAACAACTCTGTGTCCAATAGAGCTGCTAATGAGTTTGGTTATGCTCCTTCGGTAAGGGATGAGGTTGCAACAAATGCTACACCTCAGTGGCAAAGTACATCAGGCGCTGTGAGTGTTGGTAATCTTGATAAGAATATAACACGACAAATCACAGGTGTGGCTGCTGGTAGCAAAGGTACTGATGCAGTAAATGTAGGGCAGTTAAAAGATTTAAAAACATTCGTCAAAGAAAACGGCTGGAAACTGTCAGTTGGGGGTGAAAATGGCAAGACTGTTCTTATGGACAGCGATGTAGATTTTTCCACTGGAAGTAAGAACTTCCAAATTACCAAAGG
>NZ_JAQITC010000030.1 GCF_028618525.1 Bartonella sp. AU55XJBT
GTCAAGGCAACCCCTTCGGGGCGCCTAACGGCGACCTTGACCCAGAACCTAACGGATTGTTTTTACGTTCCCGCACGGCTCCGAAATCATGATAAGGAGGAAGTGCTTTTTTTGCTGGCCAGCAGCAAAAAGGGCTTTAGCCACGAACGACTTTATGTAATAAAGTCTAGTGAGTATACACCATTTATGGTGGCCCACCGGAGGTACCGCCTTGCGATGCCCCCAGTAAATACAGTCGAATAACAGATAGGGGCAGATATGGCGGTATATGCGATCATGCGTTGTAAAAAGCTAGCAACAATGGGCTGTGTGGCATCTGCATTGCAACACTGCTACCGTGAACGAGAAACACCAAATGCCGATAGTGAACGCACACCAAACAACGAACAGCACGTTTCACATTTCTCAAGTGAAGCTATGGGAAAAATGCGTGAGCTTTTACCAGAAAAGCGACGGAAAGATGCTGTGTTAACCGTCGAGTATGTTATGACTGCTAGCCCAGAATGGTGGACAACAGCATCTCCAGAGCAGCAAAAAGAGTTCTTTAAGCGATCAAAACAGTGGTTGGCAGATAAGTACGGACAAGATCGAATTATCGCTGCTGTGGTCCATAATGATGAAATCAGCCCCCATTTAAGCGCATTCGTTGTACCTCTAACACAGGACGGAAGACTCTCTGCAAAAGAGTTTATTGGTAATCGAACCAAAATGACTAACGACCAAACAACCTTTGCTGAGGCTGTAAGGGATCTTGGACTTGAAAGGGGGTTACAAGGCAGTAAAGCACAACACCAAGCTGTTAAACGGCATTATGCAGTCATCGAAAAAGGGATCAAATCTCATATCGCCATCGGTCCTGAAAACATAGAACCAAAGCAATTAAAACCGGAAAGTTTTCTCGAAAAGGTAGGCATCATAAAAACATTCGAAACAACAGATCAAATTGCTAATCGTTTGACTGAGGAAGTGAACGAACAATTTGCCAGTACAATCGCAATAGCCTCTCAAAGCCACGAAAACGCCCACAGAGCGACAAAACTACAAAGAATGGTGCAAACTATAGGAAGTCGATTAAAAGCTCTCCAAGAGCCTCTTAATGGGCTTAAAAATGATCAAATGAAAAAACTATTCGGTATTGCCGCATTAATGCGTCAAGAAAACGAACAAGAAAAATTAATTAAACGACATGAGCATCTTTTAACCCGTAAACATAAACGAAAAAACAAAAAAGGGAATAAAAATACCGGTATTGCGGATTAGAAGGTTTTAAACCACCTTCATTTCATGATTTCGGAGCCGCGTGAGAAGGATAAAACAATCCGTTAGGTTCTGGGTCAAGGTCGCCGTTAGGCGCCCCGAAGGGGTTGCCTTGACCCTAAGAACCTAGGATTGTTATCCTTTCGATAAACGCGGGTCTGAGATCATGATTTTGGTGAGCGTATAGAGAGTTTGAGAGGCGGTAGCCTCTCATCACCCGTTTGAATCATCAAACATATCTAGGGTATTATCGTCCTTTTTTTCGTTTCTTCTTCGTTGAATAACGGTTGTAAAGGCAATTCTATCGCCATTAAAAATAAGGTTAGGATTGATAAAGTACCACCCTTGTCGTAAATGTTTAGCGATGATTTGAGCGCTTTCTAGTTCGGTTAAACCACGCGCGAAAGTAGGAAGAGAAAGTGCTATTTTTTTTTCTTTATTTGCTTCGAGAAAGTCGTCTAAAGCTAGTTTATCTAATGGTACTAGATCTTTGCTTATTCCTTTTTCCTGCAACATCCACACTAGTACTCCAAAAGCTTTTATTCCTGCTGTTTTTAATTCAAAAGTTAGAGCAATATTATTTGTGAATAGTTTTATAAATTCTTGCGAATCTACTCTTCGAAAAGTCGTTACATGAGTGCCTTGCATTTCACCAGTTGATTGATTGATTAAAACATTATCGTCACGTCCTAATCTTGATAATCGTATTCGTTGATTTTTTATAGGAACAGTCATTCCCTCAATAAATGGATTTTCTTCATATCGAATAGCTTTTATTTTTTTCATTATATTGATTGACCCTCTATCAAAAATCGGAAGTTTTTTGATAGAGGTGTAATCAATATTTGATCTACTGTCAATCAATATTGGAAGTTTTTTGATAGAGGGTCAATCAATATAATATTGATTTTTGATAGAGGGTCATCGCCCGTCTGATAGACCCTACTACAGATTCTGAAAATTGAATCTAGGATTTCTGGGCTTTTCCGTTAAATCCCTTCTTAAATCTTATACTGGGAGAAAAACGGTCATTTCATTCCCTAAATTTTCTCCTCAGTATAAGATTGGTCGCTACGCTCCTTTTAAAAAAAATAATGACGAACTTTGTTCGACAATTTCATCAAAGAAAAAATGGCTGCTAAAGCAGACTTTTTTGATTTGATGAGAGGCTACCGCCTCTCAAACTCTCTGTGCACTCACCAAAATCATGATACGGATCCGTGCTTTTGGGAACTAACAATCCTAGGTTCTTAGGGTCAAGGCAACCCCTTCGGGGCGCCTAACGGCGACCTTGACCCAGAACCTAACGGATTGTTTTTACGTTCCCGCACGGCTCCGAAATCATGATA
>NZ_JAQITC010000031.1 GCF_028618525.1 Bartonella sp. AU55XJBT
AAGAACAGGTGAGCGAACATTTTGACCATAAAACCATTGCTGAGATTGTTGAGAGCCTTGCCAAACGTCATGGTTATCAAGCAAAGGTCAGTCCCAAATTTACCAAACAAACCTTGCCTTATGTGGTACGCACCGATCAATCGGCGATTGATTTTTTAACCCGCCTTGCTGATCGGATGCAGGCGCGTTTTTTGATCAAAGACAATACGTTTTTATTTTTAAGTGGGGACAATCTCCCCCTCCAGACCATTCATCAACAGGAATGTTCCCATTGGGAATTTAGTCTCGAGCCGCGTACCCAATATGGCATGATAGAAGCACGGTATTTTGATCGCGCAAAAGGGCAACAACACGCCGTCAAACATCACACAGGGTATACGGGGCCCATTCGCCGTCTGCGGACGTGTTATCCTTGTGAGCAAGAAGCACAAGCAGCCGCTGCTTCTGAGTCGGATAGGCTTTGTCGAGCCATGGGTAGTGGTTCTTTAAGCCTTGAGGGGCGCCCTGAAATCATGGCGGGGCAACCGCTTTTGCTTCAAGGGTTTCGAGGCGAAATCAATGGTCCATGGCATGCTGCTACCGTGAT
Organism: Bartonella sp. AU55XJBT; assembly: GCF_028618525.1. Next base: position 587 of record NZ_JAQITC010000031.1, read on the forward strand.
CCATCGCTATGAAAAGCAAAGCGGATACACCACAGAAATAACTTTTGAGGCACCAAATCAAGGAGAGGAACAAAAATAGAGGCTGGGCTGGTCACCCAGCCAACGGGAGAAAGTTTTGCGACAACCCCGTCCGATGCGACTTAACTTAACATCGCAGCCACTTCTTATCACTTAAAGCAATGAGAAGACGGCTAATATAGATGAAAGAGTGTTAAAAAATGATGGACATACTTTACAAAGAAAAATTAAAATCTGTTAAACCCATCTCGCCAGCTACTGCTTATATTGGTGGAAAAATCAAGTTAGCCAAAACCATTATCAAAATCATTGAGGGCATTCCCCATCGCACTTATGCTGAACCTTTTGTTGGCATGGGAGGAATATTCTTTAGGAGAAAATTGATTCCCTTATATGAAGTTATCAATGATCGCTCCGGGGATGTGGTGAATTTTTTTCGGGTGTTGCAACGCCATTATCACCCTTTTATGGATCTGTTGCAGTTCCAGATTAGCAGCCGTGAGCTGTTTCAACGTTTTACTTCACAAGATCCAAGCACCCTTACGGATTTAGAACGGGCTTTGCGGTTTTTATATCTCCAGCGATTGAGTTTCGCTGGTCAGGTGGCTAAGCGTACATTTGGAGTTGATCCTAACCGTGGAGCAAGGTTTAATTCTTTGAAACTTGAGGACTTATTAAAGCTTATTTACCGCCGTTTAGCGGGTGTTACCATTGAACATTTAGATTGGTCTGATTTTATTGTGCGTTATGACCGGCCAAATACTTTGTTTTATCTTGATCCACCTTATTTTGGTGTTGAGGATTATTATGGCAAGGACTTGTTTAAGCGGGAGGATTACCAGACGATGTCTATGCTGCTTGCACAACTAAAGGGAAAGTTTCTTCTCTCTCTCAATGATGTGCCAGAGATTCGAAAAACCTTCAGTCAATTCCATATAAAAGAGGTGAGAACAATTTATTCCTGTAATTTGTCAAATAATGCGATTCCGGCGCAAGAGCTCATCATCTCAAATTGCAACTTTTAGGATGAAGAGAAAAGATGCATTAAAGGGTCTTTAAACAACCTTTGAAAGGACTTTGAAGACCCTTTGAGAACCCCTTAAAAATCATGTGAAGCAAAATAAATTGGTACAAAACCTAGTGTCAAACTACAGCTGGGAATTTACCCTTGAGCCACGCACGCAATATGGCACCATTGAAGCCTCTTATTTTGATCGCTCAAAAGGGCAACAATGCCAAGTCAAGCATCAGACAGGGTTCAGCGGTCCCGTGCGCTGT
>NZ_JAQITC010000032.1 GCF_028618525.1 Bartonella sp. AU55XJBT
TTTTCATCTGTCTCCTCGCTTAATTTCGGCAGGGATTGTTTTATTAATAGGCACACGGTTCCTATCATTGGGTTGTTTGAGCTTTGGTGCTAATGCACAAGCTGATAAAAGGTTTGCAATCAAAATCATAAGAATGATATTTTTCATTTTAATATTACTCTTTTTTTCTGTTAGATGCATCCTAACATTTATTATCATTATTTCCATTTTGAATGTAAAGTAAAGTGCATAGTGTATAATTATTTTACTTTTCTTAATTTCATTTTTTAATTGATGAAAATAGCTCAATTTCAGTGCAAATATTTTTTGCTGTAGGATTTAGATATCTTGATTATTTTGTTCTATGGATATTCAGGGTGCCTGTTACGAGAATCACCGCATTTTATATCTTCTAGTTTTTATGTTTCCATAGGTGTCCAAATGTCATGCCTTTTGCGAGAGAATTGGCAATGCTTGATAGTTTAAGTAAGAGCATGATGGATATAATGGATAAGATGAATGCTCCCCCAAACATAAAGCTCACATTCTGTTGGTAATCGAGTTTCATATCAGCCAAGTAGTTTGCAAAGATATTCATCATCACATTAAAGACAGTGGCTAAGAGTAGAAAGAGGATTATGTAATTTACGACTTGGCTTAACCATTGCTCGAAAAGGCGATGGGTTGGTTGCCAGAGTAGGGCAATGATGAAGATAGGGCCCCATCCTACGAGAAGTGTAATAGCGATTTTTGTCAAGATAACGAGCCCACCGCCGATTGCGACGACGAAGCTTGTTGCTAGCAATATGAGGATGCCCAAGAGACTATAAAGCAGCCCATTGGCTTCGAAGAAGATGGTTTCTTGGAAAAGACGACCTGCATATTGGAATCCATTTTCTGCTGTTTTGTCAAGTAAGCCCATTAATTGTGTATCAGGGAGCGGATTTGTTATGAGTGCTTTTGATAAATCATAGGGCATATTTGTTATCAAATTCGCGATTTCACTTTGATAAAGCCCTGCGGTAAGCGCTATTGAAGTAATAATACTTATTCGCAGGAAACGACTTACGAACCCAGAGAGTGGCATATCTATAGCGCCACGAATGATGAGCCATCCATAGATAATGAAAGCGATGGTGATCCCGATTGATACAAAGGGGGTAATTACAACAATTGCTTTTGAGGAAATATCCGTGACATATGTTTTTGTTATCTGATCAATTTTATTGAAAAGTTGCGTGAACACGGTAAAGTTCATGGTATTCCTCTTTAACGAACTTTTAATTTTTTAT
>NZ_JAQITC010000033.1 GCF_028618525.1 Bartonella sp. AU55XJBT
TCAACAAGCATTATTTATTCAATGATTTTAGAGACGATACCGGCACCAACAGTACGACCACCTTCACGAATAGCAAAACGAAGCTTCTCTTCCATCGCAATTGGAACAATCAGAGACACATCCATCGCAACATTATCACCTGGCATAACCATTTCTGTCCCTTCTGGAAGCGTAACAATTCCCGTCACATCCGTCGTGCGGAAGTAAAACTGAGGACGATAATTCGTGAAAAACGGCGTATGACGCCCCCCTTCATCTTTCGTCAAAATGTAAGCTTCTGCTTTAAAACGTGTATGAGGAGTCACCGATCCTGGCTTCGCCAATACTTGACCACGCTCAATCCCTTCACGGTCAACACCACGAAGCAGCGCACCAATATTATCACCCGCTTGACCCTGATCTAAAAGCTTGCGGAACATTTCAACACCCGTCACCGTCGTCTTAGAGGTGGGACGAATACCAATAATCTCGATTTCCTCTCCAACTTTAATAACACCACGCTCAACACGACCCGTAACAACCGTTCCACGACCCGAAATCGAAAACACATCTTCTATCGGCATCAAAAATGGTTGATCAACAGGACGCTCAGGGGTCGGAATATAATTATCAACCTCACTCATTAAAAGACGAACCGCATCTTCACCAATGCTTTTATCCTTGTCCTCAAGAGCAGCCAACGCAGAACCTTTAACAATCGGGATTTCATCTCCTGGAAAATCATATTTGGATAAAAGTTCCCGAACCTCAAGTTCTACAAGCTCCAAAAGCTCCGTGTCATCAACCTGATCAACTTTATTAAGAAAGACAACGATCGCTGGAACTCCAACCTGACGGGCAAGCAAAATATGCTCACGGGTCTGAGGCATAGGACCATCAGCTGCAGAAACAACCAAAATGGCACCATCCATCTGCGCCGCACCGGTAATCATGTTTTTCACATAATCCGCGTGTCCTGGACAGTCAACGTGGGCATAGTGACGACTTTCCGTTTCATACTCAACGTGTGCTGTAGAAATGGTAATGCCACGTGCCCGCTCTTCTGGTGCCGCATCAATTTGATCATATGCTTTAAACTCACCAAAAAACTTCGTAATCGCTGCTGTCAATGAAGTCTTCCCATGATCAACGTGACCAATCGTACCTATATTAACATGCGGTTTCGTTCGTTCAAACTTGCTCTTCGCCAT
>NZ_JAQITC010000034.1 GCF_028618525.1 Bartonella sp. AU55XJBT
TACAACAATTGCTTTTGAGGAAATATCCGTGACATATGTTTTTGTTATCTGATCAATTTTATTGAAAAGTTGCGTGAACACGGTAAAGTTCATGGTATTCCTCTTTAACGAACTTTTAATTTTTTATCACCTTGGAACATCGATAAATGCTAAACGCTTCATTTGCGTTGATACATTGCTTAAATTTTCACCATGATATTTTGGTTTTGATAAAATCTCTGTACCATTCTGAATTGTTGAGATAGCCCTGAACTCTCTATATGAGTTCTTGTTTTCATGAAAAAAAGAAAATATTATAAATAGCTTTATTAATTGAATCTTACGTTAGGCACATTTCTGTTTTCAGAGCTTATAATTTTTTCATACAATTTACGTTTCTGTATTTCGATAAGAGTCTCTTCATTATTGCTTAAATTTCTGACCATTTGCAGCTTTGCATATTCATTTTGGAGCATGGCTGACATATTTTTGATGCGCGTTTGTAGTTCGAAAACTTCTCTCAAATCTTTTGTTTTATCTATTTCATTTAAAAAATTGACAATTTGTGTAAAGCGCTTTTCTGCGTCTTGGAAAGTTTGTAAACTCACGGCTTTATCGACAATTCCACTATATTTAAGGCGTGTATTAATTATTGCGCGCATTGTCCGCGGTTGCATCTGCCTGAAAGTATTACTTCTCTCTTCGCGCTGAATAGACAACATAAGATGTTTGAAATAATTATAATTTTGGAATTGCTGAGCATTCAGGTTCTGGTAGTCGGTGTGGGGGGAGGGGTAGATAGACGAATCTTGTAAGAAAAAAACCTTATTATCTCCTATTGTTGGTTTTTGTATTCTATTTCCTGTTATAGATTGATGAACTTTTTTCGCTTTTTCGATCTGGTCTTCGGCTGTTTTAATTTGTTGATTTAACAACTCAATAATTTTCAGATATTCTGCTTTTGAAAAAGGAGTTTGAACAGTTGAATCTTGATTCCCAGAACCCCAACTAAAGTTAGACGTTAGAGTTAAATTCAGCACTACCAGAAGGGTAATCATCCCTGTTTTAATAAACCACTTTTTCATCTGTCTCCTCGCTTAATTTCGGCAGGGATTGTTTTATTAATAGGCACACGGTTCCTATCATTGGGTTGTTTGAGCTTTGGTGCTAATGCACAAGCTGATAAAAGGTTTGCAATCAAAATC
>NZ_JAQITC010000035.1 GCF_028618525.1 Bartonella sp. AU55XJBT
AAACGCTTCATTTGCGTTGATACATTGCTTAAATTTTCACCATGATATTTTGGTTTTGATAAAATCTCTGTACCATTCTGAATTGTTGAGATAGCCCTGAACTCTCTATATGAGTTCTTGTTTTCATCGTATGCTAGGCATTCCTTTTTTTTCATGGTCAAAAACTTTCATATCAAGTTCGCGTCTTTTTCTTTTGATCAGGGAGTGCTCAGCGTTACGTAAATGTGCTACCATTTCCATCTTTATAGATTCATTTTGGATCATAGCTAATGAATCATCGATGTGTGCTTGAAGATCTGCAATATCTTTCAGGTTTTCTTTTGTTTGAAGTTCGTCGAATAGATTTTTGAGGTGTTGAAAACGATTTTTTACGTTTTCAAAACTTTTCAAAGTTACAGCTTTATCTAGAATCGATATAAATTGTAAACGCGCAAAAATGGCTTTTCCTACTTGATCAAAAGATCCAGAAATTTTGTTTTCGTCCTCCAATACCTTTTGATATGATTGGCTTGAAAGCTTATTTTTATTATAGAGCAATTCTGGCTCTTTAAGAAAAAAACTAGCAAAATCTATTGTCTGAGATCCAGTTTTCTGACTCTTTGTTATAGCTTGATAGGCTTTTTCTGTTTGTGAAAGTTGTTCTTTTTTCAAGTCAAGTTGTTTTTTTAACAGCTCAATAATTTCCCCTTTTTTTAATAACTGAATAATCTCTAGATATTCGGCTGATGGAGCAACAGGTGGTGTAGTAGGTCGTGGCAGTTGAGAAGATGTTGAGACTACGGGCGAGCTGCTGGATTGGTAGGATACTTGTACATCTGCATTTGCTGGAGCTAGATTCAGCACTACCAGAAGGGTAATCATCCCTGTTTTAATAAACCACTTTTTCATCTGTCTCCTCGCTTAATTTCGGCAGGGATTGTTTTATTAATAGGCACACGGTTCCTATCATTGGGTTGTTTGAGCTTTGGTGCTAATGCACAAGCTGATAAAAGGTTTGCAATCAAAATC
>NZ_JAQITC010000036.1 GCF_028618525.1 Bartonella sp. AU55XJBT
ATTTTCACCATGATATTTTGGTTTTGATAAAATCTCTGTACCATTCTGAATTGTTGAGATAGCCCTGAACTCTCTATATGAGTTCTTGTTTTCATCGTATGCTAGGCATTCCTTTTTTTTCATGGTCAAAAACTTTCATATCAAGTTCGCGTCTTTTTCTTTTGATCAGGGAGTGCTCAGCGTTACGTAAATGTGCTACCATTTCCATCTTTATAGATTCATTTTGGATCATAGCTAATGAACCATCGATGTGTGCTTGAAGATCTGCAGTATCTTTCAGGTTTTCTTTTGTTTGAAGTTCGTCGAATAGATTTTCGAGGTATTGAAAACGATTTTCAAAATTTTCTAAACTCATAGCTTTATCTAGAACCGATACAGACTGTAATCGCCTAAAAATAGCTTCACTCATTTCATCAAACGTTCCAGAAACTTTGTTTTCGTCCTCCAATACCTTTTGATATGATTGGCTTGAAAGCTTATTTTTATTATAGAGCAATTCTGGCTCTTTAAGAAAAAAACTAGCAAAATCTATTGTCTGAGATCCAGTTTTCTGACTCTTTGTTATAGCTTGATAGGCTTTTTCTGTTTGTGAAAGTTGTTGTTTTTTTAACGCAAGCTGTTTTTTTAAGAGCTCAATAATTTTTCTATAGTCCAACGATACCCCTACGTGTTGCATGGGATTTCCTGAGTTCTGCGGATTTCCTGAGTTCTGCGGATTTCCTGAGTTCTGCGATGAAGCTATTTGATTCCGCAAGAAAGGTATTCGTAATGAGAAGGGATTTGTGTGTTCCATTTGTGCATTTGCTGGAGCTAGATTCAGTATTGCCAAAAGGGTCATCATTCCTGTTATAATAAAGCGCTTTTTCATCTGTCTCCTCGCTTAATTTCGGCAGGGATTGTTTTATTAATAGGCACACGGTTCCTATCATTGGGTTGTTTGAGCTTTGGTGCTAATGCACAAGCTGATAAAAGGTTTGCAATCAAAA
>NZ_JAQITC010000037.1 GCF_028618525.1 Bartonella sp. AU55XJBT
CAGCTGGGAATTTACCCTTGAGCCACGCACGCAATATGGCACCATTGAAGCCTCTTATTTTGATCGCTCAAAAGGGCAACAATGCCAAGTCAAGCATCAGACAGGGTTCAGCGGTCCCGTGCGCTGTCTGCGTGGTTGTTACACTTGTAAAGAAGAAGCACAAGCTGCTGCGGCATCAGAATCGGATAGGCTGTGCCGTGCTGTGGGCAGTGGTTCTTTGACCCTTGCGGGGCGACCAGAAATCATGGCGGATCAACCTCTTTTATTGCAAGGGTTTCGTGGGCAAATCAATGGTCCATGGAAAGCCGCAACTGTTACCCACTGCTATGAGAAGCAAAGCGGATATACCACAGAAATTACACTTGAAGCACCAAACAAGGGAAAAGAAAGCAGCGAAGAATAGAGGCTGTTAGGAACAAAAAATCAAAGGGTCAAGTTAACCCTTTGATCGATCGTGATGAGGAATAGGTGCAACTTGCACCAATTGCTCAAAGAACCATAGAACCAAGTTGATCCTATTGCATGAGTACAGCAATAGGGTAATGTTTACCCAATTCCTCAAACCAGCAATGGTGCAAACATTGCACAATTGCAGACTGAAGAGCAATTTGGTCAAGTTGACCGGATTGCTTAAACATGTCTCTCTTTAATAATGTGCTTAGAATACAGAAAAATTATTACTCAATTTATTTTAAAAGAGGTCACTGCATCTTATAAATGCCGCGTCTCAAATAATCCGACTCTGGCTCAAGAACTCATCATCTAAAATTGCGACTTTTAGAGGAAGAAAAAAAGATTCATGGAAGAGGTTTTAAAGACCCTTTTAAAGGTCTTTGAAGACCCTTTGAGAACCCCTTAAAAATCCTTTGAAAAAAAATAATTTGGTACAAAACCTAGTGTCAAAATATACAAAACCCGCCGACAAGCTACAGC
>NZ_JAQITC010000038.1 GCF_028618525.1 Bartonella sp. AU55XJBT
CAGCATGGATCAGGAGATACGAAAGTTAATAGTAAGATTAAGTATCTTGCCAATGGTACCATTGCAGCAAATTCAACGGATGCGGTCAATGGTTCGCAACTTTTTGAGACAAATAAGGCTGTTGCAACCTATTTAGGCGGTGGTGCTGGTTATAAAGATGGCGCATGGACAACACCAAACTTCAAGGTTTCGACTGTTAATTCTGATGGGAGTGCTGCTGAAGAGAAGAGCTATGAGAATGTAGCGGATGCGCTTGCTAGTGTAGGAAGTTCTTTGACGAATGTTCATAAAGAGATAAAGAATGAGATTAACCAAGTAGTGGGTGATAGTCTTGTTAAGCAAGATGCTGATACACATGTTATAACGATTGGTGGTGAAAAGAGCGGTACTAAAGTTACGCTTGCGAATACTGATGGTGCAGCACGGACCTTGTCTGGTATAAAGGAAGCAGCAAAGAATGATGAAGCGGTTAACAAAGGCCAGCTTGATCAAGAAATAGAAGATGTACGTTCAGTAGCGGTTTTTTATGATGAAGAAGTAGAGCCAAAAGATGTCAAT
>NZ_JAQITC010000004.1 GCF_028618525.1 Bartonella sp. AU55XJBT
AATTCTGCAATCACATGATCTTTTTGTTCAATTTGACTTTGTAAGTGATTCAAAACACCAAGTAATGCTTCGGGTTTTGAGTAATCAACTTGTGGTGTTGCTACTTTTTTCAAAAGCCGTTCACATTCTATAAAATATAAACGGGCTTCTCTACCTTTCTTATTGTTCTCCACCATAGAGAGTTCTTTGGCTACACTTAAAGTGAGATGACATTCTTTTAATACCACATTTTGACGTTCGCCAATTTTGGCGAGCGTTAAAATATAATCTCTTTCTTCTTTAAAGCCATATTTATTGATACGATCTTTAATCCAATTGGAAAAATCTCGCTTTATCCCTAAGAATGTGTGCAATTCGCGTGCATTAACGGCTTGAACAATCTCTTGCCCAATTGCTTGTTCTGATATTTTAATGAGAGTCATTGTGAACTCCTAGTTGTTAGACGTTTTTCATTGACATTTTTTACAAAAATGCCGGGTGCTGAAAAACACGGCAACTAGCCCGTCGTTATGCTTTCCCCGAAAGGGTATTGTATAGCATAACCACACCCGACAAAGTTATTATATGCATGTAGCATACAATGAGTCAAAACTTTTTAATTGCGGAAGATTAGTTATTTCGGCAACTAATCCGCTAGTTGTTTTAAGGCGTTTTTCAGGCACCTGATTTGATTATTCATATTGTCACTACATTGTCAAGTGGCAATATAATATTTTTATAAAAATAATCAGTTAAATCTTTTGGTCGTACCTCTAGCATCTTTGCTGCTTCAATAAGACCGAACAGCCCATCAGAGCGTTTTAAGCCCTCCAAAGCCTCTGCTTTTGGAGTTAATTCTGCAATGGTGTTATCCTTCTGCTCAATTTGGCTTTGTAGGTGATTCAAGACGCCAAGTAAGGCCTCGGGTTTGGAATAGTCAACTTGTGGTGTTGCTACTTTTTTCAAAAGCCGTTCACATTCGATAAAATATAAACGGGCTTCTCTACCTTTCTTATTGTTCTCCACCATAGAAAGTTCTTTAGCTACACTTAAAGTGAGATGATAGTCTTTAGAAGGGCGACCACCTTGGAGGTTTTCGCCAAAATTGGCGAAAACTATATAATCCTTATTTTCTATAAAGCTGTATTTGTTAATACGGTCTTTAATCCAATTGGAAAAATCCCGTTTTACCTCTAAGAATGTGTGTAGATCACGAGCACTAACAGTTTGAACAATTTCCTGGTCAATTGTTTGTTCTGATATTTTAATGAGAGTCATTGTGAACTCCTGTCCGATTAGATGTTTTTCATTGATACTCAACAAGAAGTGCCGGGTGCTGAAAAACACGGCGAACAGTCCGTCGTTATGCTTTCCTCATAAGAGTATTGTATAGCATAACTACACCCGACAAATTTCTTATACGCTTGTAGCATATAAGGAGTCAAAGCTTTAATATGCGGAGAAGAGATTGTTTCGGCAATCCGTCCGCTGTCCGTTTAAGGTGTTTTTCAGGCACCTGATTCGAAAATACACATCACAGAAATAATGTCAATATACTTTTGATATTTTTATTAATTTCATCTTTGGATGCTGAGCATTGAAAAACACAGCTCTTCATCTCTCATTTTTTATCTTCATTTCATTCGCCACTATTTTAAAGGAGCATAAAATGGCAACAGGTTTTCTACACGGTGTTGAAGTCATCGAAGTTGATGACGGCACACGCCCCCTTCGTGCAGTTCAGTCTGGCGTTATCGGAATTATCGGCACAGCGCCCGATGCCGATGAACAAGCTTTTCCTCTTAACACACCGGTTTTGGTCGCAGGCTCTCTTTCACAAGCCGCAAAACTGGACAAAACAGGAAAACGACGTGGCACTTTGCCCAATGCCATTGATCTGATTTTCAAGCAAGTGGGAGCAATTGTTGTTGTTATCCGTGTAAAAGAAGGTGACAACGAAAACGCAACACTCACCAACATTCTAGGTGGTGTAAACGAAAATGGCACCTATGAAGGTGTTCATGCTTTCATTGGAGCGCAATCTGTTGTGGGACAAACACCACGTATTCTGATTGCTCCAGGCTTTACACATCAACGTCCATCCAGTGTGACCATTGAAGGGGATGGAACGAGCGATAGTGCCAAAACTGAGATCAGTATAACATCTAATCCCGTTGCGGCAGAGTTGATTGGCATTGCAGAACGTTTGCGCGCCATTGTGGTGATTGATGCACCAAACACAACAGATGAAGCAGCTCTTAGCGCAGCAAAGGATTTTGATTCAAAACGCGCCATTCTTATTGATCCATTTGTAAAGGTCAATCGCAATGGCAAGATCTTAGAAGAACCAGCAAGTGCAGCGGTTGCTGGGGTCATTGCTAAAAATGATTTTACCAATGGTTTTTGGCATTCTCCTTCAAACAAAGTGATTAATGGAATTGTGGGAACTGCACGCCCGATTGATTTTTCCATTGGTGATCGTGCAAGCCGCGCTAACCTTCTCAATGAACAAAATATCACAACCATTATTCGTGAAAATAGCTATCGCCTCTGGGGCAATCGCACCCTTTCAAGCGATACAAAATTTGCCTTTTTATCCGTGGTACGCACCGCAGATATGATTAATGATGCTATTTTGCGCGGACATCTATGGGCAGTCGATCGCAATATCAAAAAGACCTATCTGAATGATGTGAGTGAAAGCGTCAATGCTTATTTGCGTGATTTAAAAGCGCAAGGCGCCATTCTTGGAGGACGCTGTACACCAGATCTAGAACTTAACACAGCAAGTGCTATTGGAGATGGCAGAGTTTATTTCAATGTGGAATTCACACCAACAACACCCGCAGAACACATCACTTTCCGTTCACAAATCATCAATGATTACCTAGAGGAGATCTTTTAATGACTATCCCTGTTTTACCAAGAGTTTTGAAATATTTTAACATTTATGTCGATGGTATTCCTTATCAAGCAGAGTGTGAAAGCGTCACCTTACCAAACTTGAATTTGGTCGTTGAAAGTTACCGTGGTGGTGGCATGGATAGCGCCATTGAAGTTGATCTTGGGCTTGAAACCCTCACGCTTACCATGACCATTTCTGATTGTTCACCAGAATTAATGGTGCTGTTGGGACGCACTGATGTCGACATATCACTACGCAGTTCAATGCAAGCCCAAGGCACACCCGCAGAAGGGGTTATCATTACCATGAGAGGACTTTCCAAAGGCTTTGAAATGGCAGAATGGCAACCAGGAGGCAAAGCAACTTCTACAGCAACATTCACATTGCAATATTTCAAATATGTTCAGAAAGACGTTGAAATTGTTGAGATCGACGTCCTCAACATGGTGAGAAAATTCAATGGCGTCAATCAACTCGCAGAGCATAGAGAAATTTTAGGATTATAAAATGACTGTACAAAAAACTGTTACACACCAATTGCTTGTTCCTATCACATTTGAAGGAAAAGAACATAGCGAAATCACCTTACAACGCCCCAAAACAAAAGATTTGCAAGCCATCGACAAAAAAGAAGGCATAGAGCAAACAATCGCTATGATTGCACGTCTTTCTGGATGGCCGCATGACGCGATCAGTGAACTCGATATCAATGATCTCTCAAACATTGGAGAGATTTTGGAATCTTTTATCAAACGGCGGGAAACCTCGACTGGGAAACCGCCGCTAAACTGATCGCCGATATTGCCATTGTGTTCCATTGGTCCCTTTCAGAGATGATGGAAATGGAACCGCAAGAACTCATATTCTGGCGAAAACAAGCAGCAGAAAGGTATAAGACAAAATGAGTAAAAAAGTTGCCGATGCAAAGGTCAAGTTGTCTCTTGAAGATAAACACACCATACCTTTAAAACGTGTGCAAAAGGAATTCGACAATTTATCAAAAACATTATCCCATAGTTTGAGTCTTCCACGCTTTTCTGCTGCTGTAAAAAACATGACAAAAAGCCTTCATGGCGTTCAAAGTGCTCTTGGCACAGCGGCAAGCCGTGCTTCAGTCTTTACCGATGTCCTAGAGCTTGCTGGTGGTGGTCTTGTGGAAAGCTTGACCGCCGTTACTATGAAAACCATGCATATGGGCGATAGTCTCTACCATGCCTCACGCCATTTAGGAATGAGTGTTACAGCCCTTCAATTATGGGGTGATGCAGCCGATAATTCAGGATATTCGGCCGAACTCTTTCAACAATCCTTAGCAACCTTAAATAGACGTTCTGCGCAAGCATATGCCGGACAAAAAAGAGGTATTATGGGATTTGAAGCGCTTGGTATTTCTGTCAAAAATACTTCTGGTAAACTCAAATCAAATTCTCTCTTACTAGAAGAAATTACTGAAAAAATGAGTAAGATGAAAAATCAAGCACAAAGGCAGCACATTGCTGCTCTGTTGTTTGGTGGGGATGGTAAAGAAATGGCCGCCATGCTTTCACAAGGCATGGCACCCATTAAAGAACTCTTTGCAAAGGCGAGAAAAGGAAAATGGCTGATAGGTGCTGATGTTGCACGCTATGCAGCAGATTTAAGTGATAAGCTTGGTGCTTTTAAGAAAAAAATAGGCGGTATCGCAAGCTTTATTGGTGCACGTTTCATGCCCGTGATCAATGATTTAATTGATGCATTTTCAAAGTTGATTGATGAAAACCGTAACCTCATCCAAACAACCGTGGCAAGCTGGGCAAAAACCTTAAAACAAGTCTTGCAAGATTTACTTAATCCTACCTCTGATTTAAGAAAAGGCATCAGTGATCTCACAGAGAGAATTAAAGGCTGGTTCCAATGGCTAGAGCCCTTAATTGGTGAAATAACCCTCTTTAAAGTTGGACTTGTCGCCCTTGGTTCATTTATTTTTGGTCCACTCATTGCCGCATTAGCAGCCGTAGGAGTAGCGTTTGTTAGCCTTGGCTATGCTATGATGACCACCCCTATCGGTTGGCTCATTGGCGGTATTGTAGCACTTGTTGCACTCTATAAAAATTGGGATACAATCAACGGCTGGATGGCAGCATCTTTAGCCGCAGTTGGAGCCGTTCTTATCGGGGCATTCATTGCGGCAGTGGTACCGGCCGCTTCTGCAGTTGCTGGTCTTGCGGTATCTCTTGTCGCGTCACTTATCCCAGCAATAACTGCCGTTAGTTCTGCTTTTATATCGTTTGGTATTGCTATCATGACCACACCTATTGGCTGGATAATGGCTGGTATTGCAGCCCTTATTGGAATTGGATATCTGCTCTATAAAAACTGGGATACAGTCATGAATTTCTTACGCAATTTGTGGAATTCTTTTGCCAACTTATGCAGTACTGTTTTTAATAAACTCTTTAGTCTCTTTAAAAAGTTTTCACCCCTCTCTTGGATTGCAAAAAAAATCAATGACCTCATTAAATGGCTGTTTGGGATCGATTTAATGGCCGCAGGAACCAATCTGATTAACGGACTTTGGGAAGGCATAAAAAACAAATGGAATGATCTGTATAACTGGCTTGGCAAACATATGGATGGATTAACCAGTTGGATGCCAAACTGGATGAGAGAAAAGTTAGGATTTAAGGCTACAATCGACAAAAATTCAACCCAAACCATTAAAACCCTTACCGATGAAGCACAAGCCCCTGGCAAAAGAATTCTTGATACAGCCATTATCCCCAATGCACCCTCTGGGAAAGGTAAGAGCAGTTCTAATAAAGGCATAGTCGAAACAGGACAAATGCAGGCGACAAATGTAAAGGTTGAATCTTTCAAAGTTTCAGAGCCCATTACCGTTCACAAGCCGGTAGAAATCGATGCCCGCGTGATGATTTAAAATTTAAATGTTTCTGTTCCCAATGGTTTAAAAGACGAAATCCGCGCCGCCGTAAATCAAGCCCTTGAACACTATGCCAAACAACAGCGTTTGGCTATCGCTTCTAGCCTTTCGGATTAAACATCATGATGTTAGCTTTAGGTCATTTTATCTTTTCCATTGAAACAGCAGCTTATCAAGCCCTCGATATGACCTATAACATTCCATGGGTCGAGCAAGGGCGATTGAGGCGCAAGGCTGCTCTTCAATTGCCAGCTGTTGCCAATGCGGAATTTTCCCTAACAGGTGTGGTTTATCCAGACTTTAAAGGCGGTTATAGACAACTGGAATATTTACGACAAATGGCACATGAGGGACCTCATATCCTTGTGACGGGTCAAGGCAAGATTTTGGGCAAGTTTGTCATTCTTTCTGTTAAAGAAAAGCAAAGCTTCTTTTATCAAAATGGTAGCCCAAAAAAACAAGAATTTACCGTCAATTTGAGAGAATATGGTGAAGAACTATGAGTAATCTTTACGTAACCAAAGAAGGCGATATGGTTGATGCTATTTGCTGGAGATATTATGCCAAAGGACAACAAGCCCTTGCTGTTGAGCGCGTTTATGCGGCTAATTTTGGTCTTGCAGACTATGGACCCATCTTAAAAGCAGGCATCACAATCCTCTTGCCGGCCCTTCCCTATCCTAAAGCCACACCAGTGATCAGAATTTGGGGCAGTCAATCATGAAACCTTTTTGCAGAATGATGGCAAATGGAGAGGATATTACAAGAACTCTCATGGACTATGTTTCGTCGATTGAAATTACCGATGAAGCGGAAGACAAAAGCGACCGTATCACCATAGAGCTTGATGACCGCGCCCGTGAGAGCGATAATGGCTTTCTTGATATTCCTCTCATCGGAACTATCATTTCTGTCACTCTTGGCTATGAAGGCGGTAAAAACCGCGATATGGGAGCCTATTTGATTGATGAAATCTCTGTAAGCAGCCCACCACAAACCTTAAGTGTTACAGGGCGCGCTGCTTCTATGAACACATCTTATCGAACACCAAAAAGCCAATCTTATCATCAACAAACCCTCGGGGGTATCATTCAAGAAATAGCGCAGCGCAATGGCTATACAGCAAAGGTAGATCCCAATCTTGCCAAAATTGTCGTGCGTCACATCGATCAAACCGCTGAAAGTGATATGGCTTTTGCCACACGCCTTGCAGAAGAATATGACGCCGTCGCAAAACCTGTTGATGGCAAATTGGTGCTTGCCAAACGCGGTGAAGGAAAAGCCATCACCGGTGAAACGCTCCCTATTGTTGTTATTCATGAAAAATATTGCACCTCTTGGGATTTTAAATATAGTGCACGCGATGAAGCAGGTAGTGCCAATGGCTTAGCAACAGATGCAGGAGATGACCAAAAAGCCGCCGCTGATGCAAGGGAACCAGAGGAAATTGAGGAAGGCGAAGATGTGACCCATATGGATGAAAATGATGTCCCTAATTTGCCTAAAGCATAAAAACAATCCTCTGAAAAACAAGAGCAAGAAAAAGAGAAAAAGGGCGGTGTCCTTGCAAGCTATCATGATATCCGCACTGGTGAAAAAAAGGAAGTCAAGGTTGGTAAAGAACCTTTTCATGAGCTTAAATATACTTACCATAATCAATCAGAAGCGGTTGCAGCCATTGCGACTTATCGCAACAAATCATCGCGTAGGAAATCTTCCTTTTCGTGTGATATCGGTGGTGATCCCTTCGTGCAAGCAGAAGCAAAGCTTATTCAAGAGCCCCCTTTCCGCCCTTATATTCCAGCAGAATGGCGCATCAAAAGCGTCAAACACAAGCTTGATAAAACAGGTGGATATACAACAAAAATAGACTGCGAACTTTTTGATAAAGCCCAAGAAGACGCTGCAAAAAACGTAGCCAATACCACACCAGACAAAGACGATACCCTTGATCCAAACGCCCCTCCCAATGCATGCGATGAAGGAGACGGCGTCATTCATATGGATAAAGAAGATATATGAATAAAACTATCTTCTGATGATAAAAATCATATTTCTGTCCGAAAGGAAATCCAATTTTTTATTTTACTATTCCTAAAAATACAGCCAAACAGCGTTCAATCTCTAGCAGTTCCTTTGCTTGAAGAGAGCCAAAAGAGGGACTCATTTTGTCACATCTTACAGTCATGATCTTATCAATCATAACTTGCGAAGGCTTTTGTAAACCATTTTTAGCGTTTGGTTGAAGAGTAATACGGAGTAATGGTGCATCAACAAGTGTACTTGTAATCGGTAAAACCGTCATGCTTGTATGTTCACTAAATTCATTCGCTTGAATGATCAGTGCAGGTCTTGGTTTACCAAAATCACCTTGCATAGCTATTGTTACAAGAGAACCGCGCATTATTCTGCCCAGCCATCAACATCCGTTAAAGATTGATCCATAAATAATTGTATAGATGTATCAGATTTATCCATTTTTGCTACTAAACGGGATTGACGGCGGCACTCTTCTGCAAAGTCTGGTCTGTGTGTATCTGGAACCCAAATTTGCATTAAACGCAGACCTGCTTTTCTTTGTGCATTACGATGTCTTTGAACCCGTTCATTAACGTGTACTGTACCCATAATAAAATCTCCATTATGTTTCATGTAACGTATAACACAAAAAAAAGTTACATGAAACGAGATTTTTAATAAAACGCAATAATCACAATTTTTAACATTTACTCAGCCTCACCTTGTGTGGGGCTTTTTTTATGGAGAAGTTCATGCGAAAAATATCACAAGAAGGGCTAGCACTCATAAAACAATGGGAAGGCTTGCGCCTCAATGCTTATAAAGACGCCATTGGGGTATGGACAATCGGGTATGGACATACCAGTGCCGCCGGAAAACCTTTCGTTCACAAAGGCATGACAATTACTGAAAAACAAGCCGAAGAACTTCTTTGTAAAGACTTAAGACAATTTGAAAACACTGTTGCAAAAGCCGTTACAGTCTCTTTAAATTCTTGGCAATTCGCAGCCTTAGTATCTTTTTGTTATAATGTAGGAACAACAGCTTTTTGCAATTCTACACTGCTAAAAAAGCTCAATCAAGGTGAATATGAAGCAGTACCGGCCGAATTACAGAAATGGACCAAAGCGGGTGGTAAGCGCCTGCAAGGTCTTGTCCACCGGCGTGTCGCAGAAGCGGGATTATGGGCGAAAGGGGCGTTTGTTTCCTCCAACTATCAAACCGTAGAAACGCAAGCGCCAACAGGACTTTTAAAAGCAGAAGCATTGGCACCAGTCATTGGTTCTTTTTCAGGTCTTGGCGGCTTGTTAGCGGGCAATGGTCCAGTGCAATGGGCACTTGCCACCATCATGGTTTTAGCTGCAGGTGTTGGTCTTTTCTTTGTTGCCAAACGCTTTCAGGAGCACCGACTATGATGTTATGGATAAAAAAGAATCTGCTGTTAACAGGTGCGGCTTTTGCCGCTTTTTTTATGGCTTTAGCCAAAGCTTTCATGCTTGGCAAAAAGAGTGAACAGCAAAAACAGATAGAAAAAACTTTAAAGGCAGCAACAACACGTCTGGAGGTGGAAAATGAAATTAATCAAAAAACTGATGCTGATGTGCGCACTGCTCTCTCTCGTTGGCTGCGCAACAAATAAGTATGTTTCTTGTATTGGTTGGTTACCCATTTATTTAAACAAAAGAGATGTTAACGTCATCAGTTCAAGCTTAGCAAGAGATATCTTAAAACATAACACTATAGGTGAACGTTTGTGTGGATGGGAACATGGCTAGAAGAAAAACAAGAGACGATATAGAACTCTACAGAAGCGGAAAAAGAAATCCTTCAAGAAATTATCATGATCTATAAAAGCGTGAAAGTAATGTCTCGTTATACGAAATGGATTGTACTAATTATACTCTTATTAGCGCTTGATTTTTCACGTATTATGGATGCATTTGTAAGTATTTTTACACAAAAACCAAATATCCGACTCTAAATACGCTCTGAGACGTGCTAAATTTTTTAGCCAATAGATTTTTAATTTTGCACGTCTCATGAAAGAGATCAATAATGCCTTTGCACATTTTAAACAGGGGTTTTAAAAAAACTGAAAAATTGTCATAAACGCAATTCAGCATGTGAACCAAGCCTTAAAAGTTCTAATGTTTCATCATCAGGCTTTCGATAGATCAAAACCAAATCTGGTTTGATATGGCAATCACGACAGTTTCGCCATTGACCTGTTAGTGCGTGATCTCTCCACTGCACTTTTAGTGGTTCGTTTTCCGCTAACAATTTGATCACAAGAAGTAAATCTGTCTCTAATGTATCAGCATATCTCCCCCTACTTTCACGTTTAAGATCACGCCGAAAAGACTTCGTATAAACAATTTCCCGCATAGCTAACCAAGATCACTTTGCAGATTTACATACTTCAGCTTTATCCGCACGAATCATGGCGCGCAGATCATCCAATGACGTACGTTCGACACGCCCCATCTCTGCATCTTCAATAGCTTGCAATGTTTCCGGATTGGGTTGAAAGAGATCAAGAGGCAATGCTCTATCTCTAGCAATGCGGGTCATAAACATACGGACCACATCTGATACAGTTAAGCCCGTGGATTTGATAACCGCACTTGCAACTTCTTGAACTTCATCAGGAATGCGTGCTTGAATTTTACCCATTTGCCTCAATCTCCTATTTATTTGTACTACAATGTACTACATTTAAGACTCATGTCAAGAGATTTATCTAATAACCCTCTCCCCGCTTTTAAAACGGGGAAGAGGATGTTTACTTTAAGCAACCTTTTTAATGGGGTTGTCTAAATGGGGTTCGTAAGCACGCAATAAAGATTCTATAATCGGAGGTGGTCTCAAAGTTCCAAAATTTGTAATCATTGCCAAAATTTTTAGTGCATTTGGAGTTTCATCTTGAAGTTTTAAAATCAAAGCTTTTTCTATCGCATCCATAGTTTCAATGAGGGTATTAAAAGCCTTATCTTCAATATCATCACGATCAGAAAACTGATACAATGCCATCCACAAATCACATAAAAAGTCGATACTGGTATTCATTGCACACCTCCGTGGATTTGCTCTCTCAAACATGCCAATCCTCTGGAGGTTATTTTCGTAGAAGGGAGGACCTTTTCTGTACCATCCGGTCTTTGAATAGTGATCGCAGGGCAATCCATGAGTTGTTTTTTGATCTTATCCTGATAAGGCAACAGAGGTGCCCCTGGAGCACGTCGATACACCCAATCATGTTTGCGCAAATAATCGGTCAAATCCTTTGGTCTCACCTCTAACATTTTAGCTGCTTCAATAAGACCAAACAGCCCATCAGAGCGCTTTAAACCATCTAAAGCCTCTGCTTTTGGCTTGAGTGTACTCACTTCGTTTCTTAAGTCTTCTAATTGATTGATACTCTCTAAAAGAAGTTGTTTAATTGTAAGCGGATTTTCTAAAGCATTGGCAAGATTTATCTGTGGTGTTGCTACTTTTTTCAAAAGCCGTTCACACTTGATAAAGTATTGACGCGCTTCATGTCCTTTCTCATTGCGCTCAACCATTGAGAGCTCTTTTACCATGTCTAAGGTAAGGTGGTATTCTTTGCTGATAACATTTTTACGTTTCCCAATTTTGGGAAGCGTTAAAATATAGTCTTTTCCCTCTTCAAATTCATACTGATTAATGCGGTTCGTAATCCAAGTAGCAAAACGTTTTCCTATTGCCAAAAACGTATGTAATTCACGTGCATTTACTGTCTGAACGCTCTCTTGATCTATGACTTGTTCTGATATTTCTATAAGATTGTTCATGATGAACTCCTTACTACTTAGATGTTTTTCATTGACACTCTAAAAAGAGTGCCGGGTGCTGAAAAACACGGTAGTAAGTCCGTCGCTATGCTTTTCCCAAAAGGGTATTTTATGGCATAGCCACACCCGACAAGATCCTTATATGCTACATACATATAATGAGTCAAAGCCTTTAAATTTGCGGAAGATTAGTTATTTCGGGAACCAATCCGCTTACTATCAAGGTGTTTTTCAAGCACCTATCTCAACAATAGACACATTGTTATAAGTCTGTCAAGTCGCTCCCGTTATAAATGCAGCCCACTGTTCCAAGAGAACATGGCGTTGTTCTAAAAAATCCGTTCGCATATAGGCTTTTGTCACTGAACTCCCAACTGAATGTGCAAGAACAGTTTCTGCAATCTCAAAAGGCGTTGACGTTGTCTCTGCTATCCAATCCCGTAAGCTTGAACGGAAACCATGGGGACGATAAGCCAAACCACAAACTGTCATATATTTTGCCATGCTTACATCAGAAATCGGCTTGCCGGTAATACCAGAAAAGAGAAAACCTTTTTTTTCAAAAGGGAAAGATTTCTCAATCACTTTCAAAGCTTCACGACTTAATGGCACGCGAAAATCGGAAACCTTCCTACAATACCTTTCATATTTTCTTTGGGTATTGTCCATATATTTTTATCTATTTGTTCAAGACGCAAATATCGCAATGGATGTGATCGCACCCCTGTCAAAATCAGAAGCTTCAGTGCTAAATTTGAAAGAATCTTATCATCTAAATTCTGATAAAAAGCCGGTACTTCTTGCCATGGCATAGCAGGAATATTTGTTGATGTAGCACGAGGTTTTCCTAAAAGGGCGCGTGCTTTCATACAAGCCTGTAGATCAACATCCAAACCAAGAGCTGCAGCATATTTCAAACAAATGTTAATACGATTAAGTGCTTTTCGTGCTGTGTCTGCTTTTTCATGCCAAAGAGGAGCAAGAACATTGCGAATGATATTAGCCGTTAATTTTTCTATAGAGAGGCTGCCTATGTGTGGAATAACATGCAATTCCAGCGGAGAAAACCAGCGCCCATTTTTGCCTTCATTTTTTAACTCTGCTTTTTTACTTTCAAAAGCCGCTGTTGCAATCTCACTGAATATGTTGCTTTGCTGTTTTAAGACAGTTTGTTCTCGAAAGACAATAGGGTCATTGCCTTCTCTGAGAATAGTACTATAATGCTTGGCAAGTTCGCGCGCTTCTTTCAGAGAAAGTTGTGCGACTGGACCGAGCCCCATTTCACGGCGTTTGTTGTGGTATGTATAGCGAAAAAACCAAGAACGTGTATTGTCTTTTCGAACATTCAACCACAGCCCTGCCCCATCACAATATTTACCTTGAGAAGCAGACTTGACAAGTAATGCTGATAATCTATGAATCGCCCTCACTTAATTTCCCTTCTCGTCCACCTTTTCACACATTGCTCGTCCACCTTTTTGGGTCCACCTTTTAGACCACCTTAATTTTTTGATTTGAGATTTTTTCTTTAATTCTTAATTTTTTTATTGGAACATAAAAAACTATACATATCAATACGCTCTTACACATATTTATATACTTTGAATCTTGTTGATAAAGCCCTGTCTGCCGCGTCTGGGCACCATTCTCTTTTTTATTCCTAATAATTTATTGTTTTTACAAATGTTTTTTAAGTGAGAGAGTGGAATTTTCCAACATGTCTCTTAATTATTGTGAGTCAAGACTTCTTCTTGAGATATGTTGGTTGATTCGAGTACTTAAAATGTTTTTGTTTTTAATAAGATGAATCTCTAAAGAATCTTTCGAATTTTATTACAATTATTATACTGCAATGTTAATTGGGTCCTGAAAATTTTTGATAATATGCGCCATATTGTTAGAACCAAGAGCTATAGTGATCTTGGAACTGGAAAAAATATATGATGGTATCAACTTTTTCCTTCATAACTGTAAAAATGCGGGTGTTCTCATATATCATTCGTGGGGGCTTTATACCATTCACAAGCATCGACACGAAATGGATATGACGTGCCTTGAGAGATGCTTTTTGAAAACAAACTCGTAAATTAACAATAATAAGTATTCGCGTTTGAGCTGTTCTCTTTGTAAGTGAAGGACATCACCCTATTGAAGAACGTGAGACATAAAAGCGTAAGACAATGCTGTAATTTCCATTATTAAAAAGATATTGATATGGGTGCTTTTGAAAGTCGGAAAGCCCAAATTAAAAGGAGGTGATCAAGCGATTGATCGCTTTGCATCTACCCCACATCATTTTCTTTAAAAAATTAAATAATCTACCATTTGAATATGTAAAATATTGAAGAATATAAATATATTCCTAAATTAGTATACACACGTTTTGTTGTTTCAAAAAGCAATGTCATATTTTTCCAAAATACATCATGATCACCAGGATGAGTTGGTAAAATAACTTTATTTAATAAATAATCGCTCTGTTTACTAAGAAATAAATCTGATTTAGAAATAGAAGAATTAACAGTAACATATGTTTCTCTTGGTAAAAATGTGCATTCAGATGCTTTCACAACAGATAAAAAAATTAATAATAGAGCACATATAGCAAAGAAATACTTTATAATCATTTTTATAATTTACCTCCATTAACAAATATTCGTAATGAAATTAACATATTTGTATTTTTGTGTCTATATTATATTTAATAAAAAATAAAAATATATGATATAATATAATTTTATAGTTAAAAATCACATATTTATGATATAAATTAAAATATGATTAGATATAATTATTACTTTATGATATTGGAAAATAAACTACAAAAAATATTATTTTTATAATTTTTCTAAGATATATTTTATAAAAAATAATTAAAATTTATAATAACCATATAAGATATAATAAATTATTATTTTCTATATATTCTCTTTCATTAAAATACAAATAGTGATATAAAAATACTTTAGCTTGTTACTATTTGTGCTCTATCTTTCTCATGCAATGTAATACAAAGTTCAAGAATCAAAACTATCCTTTCTTGGAATGAATGAGAGGGATGTTTTTTTTAACAGTAAGCGCTATAAACGATGCAATTAGCACTTTCAAAAAACCGCTAGCCAAAAAACCTAATGAACTTATTAAAACTGTCAGAAAAGGAACCTGAGTCATATAAGCCACCCATGGTATCCCAAAAGAATAGACAATCCCTATGCCCCCTACAGTATTTATAACAAATAATATTATAAAATTTAATCGTTTCCAAAATAACTCAACCATAAAGCCAATGAAAAATGCAGCAAATGGAAAACTAATCAGATAACCACTTGTAACTCCTGAAAAAACACTCATTCCACCACGACCTCCAGGCAATAAAGGTAGCCCAATCGCAACAAGAAAAAGGAAAAGAAATGATGCTAGAGCTCCCCTTATTCCCCCAAGTATAGATCCTGCTAACATCGGAGCCATAGAATGAGCTGTAATAGGTACCCCCAACAAAAAAGGAAGATAAATAGGAGGGAAAAGACTCAAAACAGCGTAAATAGCAGCAAATAAAGCAATATAGACTAAATCTTTTGTATTCATTAGGCTATTCCCTCATTATTAAAAAACTTGAATTATTTTTGTATAATTAATCAAAAGTATCAGCTTTATAAAAACATTCTTCCAATGTCTTAGATATAAAGAAAAATATTATAAAAATTTATTTTAATAATACTCCTTATATGAATCATATTAGATTCTACAATGTCTGATTATGTCATAAATTACTACAGTTAAATTCAATGGACTTGTGATGATATATAAATATCATATAATAAAAGCATGAAAAAATGTTACATTTATTTTAACCTACTCTTAATTATGCTTCATTTTAAATGTGTGGCATTATAATAATACATTCAAAATAAAACCTATTTCTTCTTTGAATGAATAAGAGGTATGGATCTTTTAATCGCGAGAGCAACAAAAGATGCAATCAATACTTTTAAACAATCACCTATCAAAAAACCTGAGGAGGCTATTAAAACCTTCAGTAAAGAGACTTTAGTCATATATGCTGTCCATGGAACACCAAATACATAAACAACTCCTATGCCACCCACAACATTTATCACAAATAATGTTATAAAATTTAACCGTTTCCAAAATAATTCCACCATTAAACCAATAAAAAATGCGGCAAATGGAAAACCTATCAAATAACCACTTGCAATCCCTGAAAAGACACTGATCCCACCACGACCACCAGGCAACAGAGGCAATCCAATCGCAACGAGAACAAGAAAAAGGAGCGATGCTAAAGCACCTCTTTTTGCTCCAAGTATAGAGCCTGCTAGCATTGGTCCCATCGACTGAGCTGTAATAGGCACTCCTAGAAGAAAAGGAAGATAAATAGAAGGAAAAAGGCCTAAAATAGCATAAATAGCGGCAAATAAAGCAATATAAACTAAATCTTTTGTATTCATTTGATTCTTCTTTCACGATAAAAAACTTTGGTTATTATGAGATGCTGTATCAATCAATCAGCATCATAAGAACGTGCTTCCAATGCTTCAGCTACTTCTGAAGCCATTCTTATGGTTCGTATAATTAAAGGTATTGCAAGAGCGACAACGTTAGTATTAAGTCCCCGCGCTTGCTGTGCTTCATGTACTTCATTAAACTTTTCGCTCAAAAGAGGAATAAACCTAATCGCCATAGAGATAACCATACTTACTTTTGGTGGGTTTATACCAAAAAAACGAAAGGGCTGAAGACCTACTTCAATAGCATCCACCATATCTGAAACTTTTGTTGTAAATGAAATAAGTGATGATAAAGAAAAGAGGATAACAAGACGTAATATGACCTCAACTCCCGTAAGCCAACCGTTAAAAATAGTTTGAAATACGAATAGAAGAACTAAAAGAAATCCCATCGATTTAAACTGCTTTATCACAGTTTTTAAAGGAACTTTGGCAACCTTATAAAATAAAATTACAAACAATAAAAAGAGTCCAAGAAGCACTATGGAAGAAACCATTATTATAAATGTTCCACACACCGTAAGAAATAATAACTTAACTCCAGGACTTAATCTATGAATAAATGTATCCCTTGGAATATATAAACCAATCATGACATTCTTCTTATATATTCCTTAATAGCAACAAAAGGTACATCATCAATTGCTATTTCCCCCTTATCAAAAACTAGCACTCTATCAAACTTTTTCAAAAACTCCAAATCATGCGATACAACTATTGCCGTTTGTGGTAATTCTTCTATCACTTGCGTAACGCGATGCTTATTTCGCAAATCAAGTAATGTCGTCGGCTCATCAAAAATAATGTAATCTGGTTTCATTGCTACTACACTGGAAATAGCGACGAGTTGTTTTTGCCCACCACTTAATAAATGAACAGCGTGATTTCTGAAATCTTGAAGTTCATAGCGCTGTAAAATTTCATCTACACGCTCCTTAATTTCATCTTTACTAAGCTTCAAATTTTTAAGACCAAAGGATAAGTCTTCTTCTACTAATGGTAAAACAATTTGGTTGTCAGGATTTTGAAAAACAAATCCTACTTTACGCTTTACCGCCTTTGCATCGCGTTTTGTATCAAGCCCATCAACACTTACAAAACCATGAGATGGTAATTGGAGCCCATTGATAAGACGAACAAATGTACTTTTTCCAGAACCATTTGCACCAATAACAGCAATCCGTCTTTCGGTAAGTTGCACAGTAATATTCTTTAAAACACACAATTCACCAAAGACTTGTGTTACCTTATCAAATTTTATAATCCCCAAGATTTATTCCAATCAATCCCTTTTATTAGCTCTTCTTTCGTTATTGTTTCAGTTTATAGCCTAAAAGTAAAAACAAGCACCATAGAGGAACAATGATGACTGCCAAACTCATATCAGGCATCTGTACAGGGATATATATTTCAAGAAAGGATACCCTGATTCCTATCATCTCAAAAAGTCGAGCCATTAATCCATTTTTCCCAAAACCACTTATAAACATTATACAAAATAATAAAACAAGAAAGCATAAGCAAAGATAGTTAGCGTAAGGATATAAACAAAACGCATAAATAAAATTTCCTTTTCTGTTCTTATGGGCCTTTCGAAACTTCAAATGAACAATAACAATAATGGTCCAAGTAATAACGGCTGCCGCTGTCGCAAGAGCCATGATCCGCATAAAACTATTATCAGGAATTAAAGCATTAATAATAAGGATTATTGCCGTACAGAACGATGAAAAAAGAATAGAAACATAAGGAACACGAGCAGCACTCAGTTTACTGAAAATATGTGGAGCATTTTTTTGTATAGCTAAACTATAAAGCATACGACCATTAGAATAAATGCCACTATTGTAAACAGAAATAGCCGCCATAATAACCACAAAATTCAAAATATGACCCGCAGCGGGAATTCCTACAGTTTCAAAAATTGTAACAAAAGGACTACCATTTTTTCCAATCATATTCCACGGACTGATTATCATAATAACGCTGATAGAACCAACATAAAAAATTATAATTCTCCACATAACTTGACGAATAGCCGCTGGAATTGTTTTTTGTGGATTAGATGCCTCTCCAGCAGCAATACCAATAAGCTCGGTTCCTCCAAAAGAAAACATTACTACAGAAGTCGCCAAAATAACCCCTATAGCCCCATAAGGGGAAAAACCGCCGTGATCCCAAAGATAATAGATACTCGCTTGATTTTCCCCCATTCCAGAGACAATGAGAAAAATCCCAAAAATAATCATACCAACAACAGCAGCAACTTTGATTAAAGCACAACCAAATTCAAATTCTCCATAAAAACGAACATTCGATAAATTAACTAACGTGACAAACAAAAGTACAATGAAGGATGACTTCCAATGATCAATCAAAATCCAATGATCTAGATAAAATCCAATCACTGTAAGTTCAGTCATACTAACGAGGATATAAAGAAACCAATAATTCCAACCTGTTATAAAACCTGCTAAACTCCCCCAATATTTATAAGCAAAAAAACTAAAAGCACCAGATGTTGGTTCTTCTACAGACATTTCACCAAGCATTCGCATAATGAAATAAATAATAAGTCCCCCGAAAAGATAAGCTAGAATAGTCGAAGGACCCGCCAATTGAATTGCCTCTGTTGATCCATAAAAAAGCCCCGTCCCTATAACGCCACCCAAAGCAATCATTTGAATGTGGCGATTTTGAAGATTACGCTTCAATTCATTATTCACATCCTTACGCATTATTCCTCATTCCCCCCTGAGTATTGATTGTAATCTTTACACGAAAGGTTGATAGTATCTTCGACATATTTTTTTTCAACAGAAATTATACAAGAAAACATAAACCTATCTTTTTGTCATAATGCAACTCCTTGTCTTTTTGTGCATTATGCGAATGTTCCGTTGAAACTACAGGAAGAAATATGCTTCGCTCTTTATTCAAATTAATGGCTTTCATTTTTGTTACACTAACAATTATAGCATTGGTTATTGATAATACACACTCTATCATCACATCACATTGGACAATAACCCCCCTTAATAAAATTCTCGTAAATCTTCTGCAAACAGATATCTATAGCCTGAATCAATCTCTATGCAAGATAATGCCTAATTTTCTGTCCTCCATTTGTATTACTCTCACTTATCTACCAGCATGGATTATCTTTGCTGCTTTAGCAATAATATTTTGTATCTTAACGTACGAAAAACAAAGGCCTTTTCAAAAAATATCATATACATATAATGAAGAATACATTTAAACTTGAAAAAGACTTCTAGAGCTCACTGTACTATACACAACTGATGTAGCTTAGAGTTCCTCCCCCGATTAACACAACTAAAAGTTATTTGATCTAAAAACGAGTTAAAACGCTTTATTATAATAAATGTATATGTTCAATTATGATTTTTAATCGATAACGATAACATCATTTCATTTGCATCAATTCAAGGAAATTAGCGAATAAATTTAATCCCTGCCTATGAGAAAACTCTGTACAGAAAAATTGAAATACATTGAAGTCTCTCGATTTTTTTTGTAGCTGCTTTTTTATACTCTACAAAAATTTTTCTTAGCTTTAGCACTAGAAATCATATATAAAAGCTGTCTTCCGATATCAGCACACTTTAATAAGATTGAAAATTCTTGAAATTAATAAGTAAGTTTTCTAAAGCTTATAAAGACTGTTCTATATGCTAAAAAATACATTAAATGAAAACTGGTCTTTGAATAACGCAAAATCGTGATAAAGAACTTTTCACACTTTCCTCCCCTTATGATATTTACTCTATCACATCTAAAAAAACTAAGAGGCTATTACTAGAAAAATTTTTAAAAAGCATCTTCATAGGGGCATGGCCCTCACGTAAAATAAAACACCAGTGGGTTACACGTTCACGCGCTGGTTTTAAAACAACATCTCTCAATATACCTAAGCCCATTTCATGACATCGACCATGAATGATATAACAGTAAACCCATTCAGCACCTCCATCCTTACGCTGGTAGAGTAAAAAGCCGACACCCTCACATACTTTGCCAGCCCTAAAATGTTGCTATAGCCTTTGATACTTGAAATGATTTATAAAAGGTATTTTTAGCCCTTTCTTAATAGTTTTTATCCACACGGGCTCCTCCCGCTTGCAACGTGCAAACATGGTTTTGACTTATTCACAACGAGGGAGATTAAGAATAAGAAAATTTTACGGTAATCAAAACTTTAATTCAAGTTGAATAATGATAAATTATTATAAATCAGCATATTGCTTTATTGAAAAAATGGCAAAATAACAGCTTCAGTAAGGCTGTTCTCTTCTGAATCTGCAAAGCGTCTCGCTAAAACATCAACTTTTTAGATATCTCCTCCAAACTTTTCCATTGATCAATGACCACACAAGAAAGTCCTCAATGAATTTTTCTTAGTAAGTTCCCTTCGTTTCTCGCTCTATCAGCCGATTTCATCCGACATGATTCCGGCTCCATATTAAGTAAAAAACGTGATTAATTTTATTAACTCTCCCCCTTTTTCTTCCTATAAAATTGCAAAGTAGCTTCAACTAATTTTGCTCGTCTTATTATATAAGGTTTATGATAAACTTTAGTTTCCTGAGCACTTATTTAATAAATTTTTTCCTTATCTCAAAAGCAGAAAATATTTTTATCTTTACTAAGATATCTTAACATAATCTTCTATCTTAAAGGGCTAGGTTTCCAGCTTCTTAATTTGAACACTATCATAAACTGGTAAGCATTTTATAGCATTACAATCACAAGAATACTGCCTTCATGACTTTTGTGCAGTTTTCTCCTTCAATTATTATCACATCTTATAAATTATTGAAAAAAATGCATACTTGCTTTTATACATACTTTTAGCTATTACCCTCAAATTAGTTTTGTATCATTGACTTACAAACCTATGCCGCATTAGCTCAGTTGGTAGAGCACATCATTCGTAATGATGGGGTCGCTGGTTCGAATCCGGCATGCGGCACCGATTTTTGTGTTTAGAATATTTAAATATATAGATTTTTTCTTTATCTTCTATTTTTAGACCATCTTTTAGTCTACCTCTTGTGGCTTATATAATTTTACTTAGTTTGTTGTTATTTTCTCCGTCTTTTTTGAGTAAAAGTGAGTATCTCTTTTTTCTCTATTTCACGACTCTAACTCACTTATATAACTCTGGAAGTAGCGCTTTGAAGCCTCCAAGTATGAATCATTGTTGTGGATACACTAAAAAGCTGTGCACATTCATGGGTGAGGCATATCTATCGTTATTATCTCTATCGCCATTATCAAAGAGCATCTCATTTTTACACTCCATAAATGGGTGAAGATATTGGAAGGAAACAGTTCCCTTCCTAACT
Source organism: Bartonella sp. AU55XJBT (assembly GCF_028618525.1). The sequence goes on from NZ_JAQITC010000004.1 coordinate 21,534, forward strand.
TCAAGGAGCTTTTATAAAAATCTTTTGTATCCCTTGTGTTTTTGCACCTAAAAGATTTTAAAAGCCTGATTAATTTGTTGTTCTGAAAACTTAGCTAGTACAACACCAGACAAGATAATACCACTACCAAAGCACCTCACAAAACGCTTCATATGAAGAAAACAAAGCATTATTCATATAAATAAAAAACATAACCAAGACTGCCGCTCAAATTTCTTACAGTACAATATTCTTTAAAAAATTATTAAATATCATTGATCTATAGATTAAATACGCTCCTCTGATATATTGTTTCAGATGGAAACTGACTATAAGAGAGTGATAAAATATCCATTATGTTTTCATGTAAATATATTTTATTTATAAAAAATTTATGTAACAGTTTATTTCAAATCCTTTATGAAGGTATGTTTTTAAGGAAATTAAGCAATTAGATGAAAAAATAAAGAACAATTAAATTAACTATAGCTTTTTTGATTAAATGTGTATAATACGTTATGTATTCGTCATTTTGATTCTAAAATAACTTGTAGACTGAAATGTTTAATTATAATGTCTATTTTTGTTTTATAAAGGTTTATATATTGTAAGTTATGGATTTTAAAAACATTTAAGAATGAATGCTTATTATTTCGTTAATTATTGTATTTCTTACTTTTTCTTGAAAAGAGCTTTTCTTCGCTAAAAGTATTGAGATCTTTCAAAGAAATTGTCTCTAAACATTCTAGATAAATTGTATTTATAGGTGAAATATCTGATTATAGATTTATAAATTGATTTATCAAAAATTGTTGTATTTAGGCTTAAGAGGGAGTTAATTACTACAAAATGAATAGTAGTTAATATGATTTCTGCTATAATAAGAATGATATGGGTTTTAATAAAGTTCATTAAGGTGGTTTTATCTCAATTAAACCCTTTCACTGTTGCGTGCTTTAAAATTGAGTAGATGTAAGTTTTCAATTTATGTCCTGCTTTGTGTAGGTTTTTTATAGGATAAGAATAATGCGGAAAATATCAACAGAAGGGCTTGCACTGATTAAGCAATGGGAGGGTTTACGTTTAAAGGCCTATGAAGATTCTGGTGGAATATGGACAATTGGTTATGGACATACGAGTGCAGCTGGCGCTCCAAGTGTCCATAAAGGCATGAAAATTACAGAAAAAGAAGCTGAAAAGATCCTTTGTCAAGACTTGAGGGAATGTGAAATCGCTGTTGAAAAAGCTGTTGCCGTTTCTTTAAGTGATGAACAATTTGCAGCTTTAGTGTCATTTTCCTATAACGTAGGAATAACAGCTTTTTGCAAATCTACACTTTTAAAAAAGCTAAATAACGGTGAATATGAAGCGGTACCAACTGAATTGCAAAAGTGGACAAGAGTAGGCGGAAAACGTATCCAAGGTCTTGTCAATCGTCGAGCAGCCGAAGCAGGGTTATGGGCGAAAGGAGCTCATGTTGCCCCTAATTATCATGTCGTAGAATCAGAAGGCGTAACAGGGATTTGCAAAATAGAAGCTCTCGCACCAATTATAGGTTCTTTTTCAGGGCTTGGAGGACTTTTTGCAGGAAATGGTCCTGTCCAATGGGCTTTAGCAGGAATTATGGTTTTAGCTGCTTGTACAGCAATGGTATATATTGCTAAACGTTTTCAGGAACACCGCTTATGATCTTATGGATAAAAAAATATCTGACGACAACGTCAGCAATCATAGCAGCTTTTTTTATAGCTTTGATGAAAGCCTTTTTCCTTGGGAAAAGAGTTGAGAAGAAAAAACGAACAAAGGAAGCTTTTAATACAGCGAAAACACGGCTTGAGGTAGAAAATGAAATTAACAAGAAAAGTGATGCTGATGTGCGCAATAAGCTTTCTAACTGGTTGCGCGACGAATGAACGAACTTCTTGTATTGGATGGCTGCCAATTTATTTGAATCGACAAGACATCAATGTCATTAGCCCAAATTTGGCAAGAGAGATTCTCAAACATAACGAACAAGGTGAGCGTGTATGTGGGTGGAAACATACACGAAAAGTGAAGTGATAAAAATACGATTTCTCTGAAATAATAACCAATAAAAAAATTTGAAAGAGATGAATCCATTCAAATTAAAAATAGAAGCTCTTATAGAGCTAAAGCACTTTGGTAGTCTATGTGATTTACTTGGAGCGATTTAATTTCATTGGAGTGACAATTTCATTGGAGTGACGAGGGGGTGCTTGACTTAAAATCAAAGAATTTAATTGGTTATATTTTCGTAAAATGATTGGATGTATTGAGATATTTTAAGGTTGTTTCTGTTATCCTAACCAAACAAGAGGAGAAAGGATTTTGTAGATTGCCCTTTTATTGCCTTTTAAAGACCTGATGATATAAAAAAGGGCTGTCTTCAGCAAAAATTATTTTTAGAAATCTGTCCATATTTAAGAAAATAAATCCACAAAACTATACAGAGATATTAGCTTTTTAGAGGGATATTAATGAAGTTTTTTCAGCTTTCTACTGTAATGTTCTTGAAGATAAAATAAATATTTTCGCTAAAATAAATATTTTCGCATTGTATCTGCTTTTTATGCTAAAGTGGTGCAAAAATATTGCAAATAATATTGGCTGTTAATTTTTCTATAGGTAAGCTCTCTATGTTTGGAATAACATGCAATTTCAGTGGAGAAAACCAACACCTATTTTTACCTTCATTTTTTTACTCAGCTTTTTTACTTTTAAAAGCTGCCTGCACAATTTCTTTAAAAGTATTGCTTTGCTGTTTTAAAATAGTTTGTTCTCGAAAGACAAATGGCAGCTTCACAAATATCTGGAAAGATTGCCCAATTCGCAAAACTTTATCCGACATGTATTGTAGAAGTTGGAAGTACTGAATAAAATTTGATAGGTATAGCTGCTGGTCTTACTTCATGTGAAAAAAGTTCTTTGTTATTTTCCAGGCTTGTTTTTTGAGAACACGTGCCCTTAACAAATAAAGGTAGATACCTGCTTATTGTGAATATCCTGTTCGATTAATTGATATTAGTGCGGGTATTAGCTATGATCCTGAAAATAACCCATCATGCCATTTCCGATTTTTCTTTGTTTCGCACCATTCCTAACATACAGTATTATTGCTTCTGCAGATAATAAAGAAACAAAATCCACAATTTTCCCAACGTTAAACAATCCTATGCACGTTTATATCCCCCTAGGAAAGAACCCTGTTATAAATATTCCAAAAGAGTACTGCAAACATCGATATCAGCAAAGCTTCTGTTATCAAAAAAGGAAAAGATATTCTCCTATTTGCCACTGGAAAAATCGTCTAGATTTATCTTGATGCAGCTGAAGCGCTTAAAAAATATGAAATTATCCCAACAGTTGTCAGTGTATCCACAATCTAACCTTTAGACGGTACATCTATATTAGAACTCTGTAAATCTCACAAATCTATTGTTGTTTGTGAAAAGTATAGTATTCATGGGAAACTTGAAGAAGCAATTGCGAGATTACTTATGAAATATAGCATTGCATGTAAATTTGTATCGTTATGAATACCGGATGAGCCAATCTATAATAGAAGACAATGGGATGTTCTGGCACGTTATAAAATAAGTCGAGAAGATATAAAAAACGGTGTTAGCAATGATATAAGATACAAAAAACATGAAACTACATCTTAATATGGCTAGCCCAGTTTAAAACTATCATAAATCATTAAGGATGCAAAAAAAGGAACTGATAAGCACATTAAATCGCGTTGTCTTGCTTTCTAGTGGACGCGTTTTTTTAAGATACTATATTGTATTTTTATTCTTTTAAAATATATTCTATAAAAAATAATACCATGTCTGTATAATATATTATTCATTAGAATCATCATAAATACTATATATATTATAGAATATATCTCCATTTTTTATTATAATTTATATATACTAACAATACATATTGATTTTTTAAATAAAATTAATTATATACTATATGTGTTTAATTTAATATTAAAAACATGATTAATGTATTATATTTTTTATAAATAGGAGAGGAAAAATGCTCACAACATTATTTATATCTATTTTTTCTATATCAACAGTTGTTATGCCTTTGCTCGCAGCGCTTGTTCCTTTTTATCCTTAGAATGCGTTTTAACAAAGTGAATAACAAATTTATGAAGTGTTATTTGTACTTTTTCTGCTTTGATTGTTATTAAGATTTTTTTTAATATTATTATAGTTATTGAGTATTTATTGTCATATTATAGAAGGGATTTTTGACCTTTTTCTTCAACGTTAACTGTCAACATATCTGTAAAATATACAATGATGCTCTTCTATAAAAAATTTCTTTTTCTAAAAGCAGTATAAAAAATAACTTTCATTGCTTAAAAACATCTGTATTCACTAAACTTTTGTGTGTAATCTCTTTGACTGTCTGAGCACCTGTCAATATCATAGCTACCCGCATTTCATTGGCAAAAAGATCAAGCAGGTGAGTAACACCTTTCTCACCTGCTGCAGCAAGCGCATAAACAAAAGCACGACCAATCATAACGGCATCTGCGCCTTGTGCAATCATGCGTACAACATCAAGACCAGAACGCACACCAGAATCCACTAAAATAACTAAATCACTCTTTACAGCCTCCACAATTGCAGGCAACGCTCGTGCCGTTGATAAGACACCATCGAGTTGGCGTCCGCCATGATTGGAAACAACAATACCATCAGCACCAAATTGTACTGCTTCTCGCGCATCTTCTGGATCAAGAATACCTTTTAAAATCATTTTTCCCTTCCAAAAATCGCGAATCCATTGTAGATCATGCCAACTAATTGATGGATCAAAATTTGCCCCAAGCCAACCAACATAATCATCCAGTGCAATCTTCTTTTTGAGATAGATGGAAACATTTCCAAGATCATGGGGGCGCCCCATAATACCAACGTTCCAAGCCCAATGCGGATGCATAAAAGCTTGTAAAAAACGGCGTAATCCAGCATAAGGACCAGACATCCCCGAATGCGCATCACGGTAACGTGCACCTGGTACTGGCATATCAACTGTAAAAACCAACGTACGGACACCAGATGCCCAAGCGCGCTCTAATGCATCACGCATGAATCCACGATCTTTGAGAACATAAAGTTGAAACCAAAATGCATCTCCAACTGCTTCTTGCACTTCTGCAATAGGACAAACTGAAACAGAAGATAGAGTAAAAGGAATCCCTTTTGCAACGGCTGCACGCGCAGCTTGTACCTCACCACGGCGTGCATACATGCCCGTTAGCCCAACAGGGGCAAGAACAATTGGTAAATTAAGTGTCTGATCAAAAAGCTTTATTGAAAGATCAACACCACCAACTTGCCTTAGAATCCTTTGACGCAGTGCAAGTGCTCGAAGATCGCTACAATTACGTCGTAATGTTTCTTCAGTATAAGCCCCACCATCAATATAGTGAAAAAGAAAGGGAGGAAGACAACGCTTTGCGGCCTTGCGATAATCAAATGTTGAAGAAATAATCATTGGTGGCACCATTGTTCCTAAATAAAAAGAGAAGACATCCTAAAACACATAAGAGCCCCCAGTATCTCCTCTTTGATATCTTCCCAAAACGCTCTATTGAATAGATAAAGGTAACAGAGATTGCAACTTTCTAAAAAAACTCATTGATAAAAACAACGTCTTTTTTCTCTTTTCCAAATTTAAAACCTCAGAGTATGGAGGAGGATCAGTAACCTATTATTCATACATTTATACATCGTTCATCTAAAATTGAAGTGCTAGGCTTTACTGTAAACAGATGCCACTTTGAAAGCTATTGCGCCGCCAGTTTGTTCATTGTAATTCAAAGTTATCTCTCCCTTAAAAGTCTATTGACATTATTTTTTATAAGAATAGAGAGTCTCTTATCACGTAAAATAAACTATAATTCTTCCAAAATATACTAGGTATTTAAGCTCTAAAACAATGAAGTTTATAGCAGCATCTAAGTCTTGCATGTTTGTTTTGAAAATCAAATACGTTATTGTTATATTGAGCTTTATTAACTTGTTGATTTATTATTATAATGCATATGCAATGACTTATTGAAATAAGAATTGAATACCGTAAAACTCTTTCATTTTAGATCTTTTTACGATGAAATAATTGGAACTATTCTTTCGTTCACCATAAACGAAGCTCTTATGGATAAAAACTCCTTTAAAAAAGTAACAATGCCTCTCATATTTTCTAAAATGCAAGGGTAATCATAACTTTTAAAACTGAAAAATGCATAATACCGGTTTTGTGAAGAATAATATTTTCTTACTTAAAAGGTATTTCCTGCATATACTTTATCAAAACTCGTAGTTTTTATAGCTCATTTAAAATGCTTGGATAATTTTAAACCCTGTGCTTGATAATGTGACCCAACATCATGTCCATAAAGGGCTGATGGTCGATTAAGCATATGCTCATAGACCAAACGGCCAATAATTTGACCATGCTCTAAGATAAAGGGAACTTCATGACTCCGCACTTCTAGAACCGCTCGTGCCCCTTTACCACCGGCTTCCATATGCCCAAATCCTGGATCAAAAAAGCCTGCATAATGCACCCTAAACTCACCTACTAAAGGATCGAAAGGGGTCATTTCTGCGGCATAAAGCGAAGGCACATGAACAAACTCTCGTGAGACTAAAATATAAAATTCATCAGGATCAAGAACTAGCTCCCTTTGACCACGATCAAAAAGAGGCTCCCAAAAATCTAAAACGTGGGCAGCAGCACGTTTATCAATATCAATAACACTTGTATGATGTTTACCACGATAACCTATAAGCCCGTTTTCATCTCCTTTTAAATTAATGGAAAGTCCAATACCTCCAGCATTAATATTAGGAAGATCATCCGATATCAGCATTTCTTGCCTTTGCAAAGCGTACAGCTCAATTTCATTTAAATAACTTTGTCCTTTTCTAAATCGAAGCTGTGATAAATGCGAGCCAGTACGTACCAAAATTGGAAATGTTCGTGGACTAACTTCCAAATAAAGCGGACCATGATAACCAGCACAAATTTTATCAAACTCTTGAGCATTATCCGTAATGACCCGTGTAAAAATATCTAATCGTCCCGTCGAGCTTTTTGGATTGGCAATAGCAGATAAAAATTCTGGTAAGGCCAAATTTTCTAAAAGCGGAACGATATAAACACACCCCGTTTCCAAAACAGCTCCATCTCGTAAATCAAACTCATGCAACTTTAACCGTTCAAGCTTATCCAAAACTTTTGCCTCAAGACCCGGCATAAAGGAAGCACGTATACGATAAGCTTTCTCTCCTAAACGAAGATCAAGACTTGCGGGTTGTATTTGAGATCTATTAAACGGATACAGAGCCTTCAGAAAGTTATTATCAATCAAAGCTTGTATATCACTATCTGCTAAAATACCGCTTAGACGCGCCATATATGTTGCCTTCCCTTTTTACACTGTTTCTTTTTTGACCTAGATGATAAATTGGTGCAAGCTATTTTAGGATGATCAAAATTATTTTTTCTATTTTTCCAAGTCATTTATTAATATTTCGAATAATGAAAAATATTTAGTATAATACGCCCTCAAATAATAAGAAGCGTTTAGAAATAATACCTCTCATTCTTGAATGTTACACAAATGATGTTATCATAATTTTCTATAACCCCCTTAAGAATCCTGTTAGAATTTATTATGATTATACGTCATCTTAGCGAAAATATTATTAATCAAATCGCCGCTGGTGAAGTTATTGAACGGCCAGCAAATGTTGTCAAAGAACTTGTTGAAAATGCTATTGATGCTGGTGCAACGCGCATCGAAATTATGACAGCAAATGGGGGGAAAAATTTTATAAAGGTAAGTGATAATGGTTGTGGGATTCCTGCTGATCAGTTAACTTTAGCCGTTTCTCGCCATTGTACCTCAAAGATTACCGATGACGTACACAATATCTGCTTTCTCGGGTTTAGAGGAGAAGCCCTCCCTTCTATTGGTTCTGTTGCTAAACTTAAACTCATTTCACGGACAAAAGAAGCTGAGAATGCTGCTGAAATTTCCGTTACTGCAGGAAAAATTGTAGGTCCCAAACCAGCTGCTGCAAATCTGGGAACAATTGTTGAAGTTCGAGACCTTTTCTTTGTCACGCCAGCACGGTTAAAATTTATGAAAACTGATCGAGCTGAAACAAATGCTATTAGTGATATGATTAAGCGAATTGCTATCGCATTTCCACATATCCGTTTTTCTCTTTCAGGACTAGACAGAACATCTATGGAACTGTCTGCGACAGAAAATAATACTCAAGGACAATTACAACGTATTACCCAAATTATGGGAAAAGAATTTGCCCCTAACAGCATTGCATTGAATGCTGAACGCGAATCCGTGCGCTTAACGGGGTTTGCTTGTTTGCCGTCTTTCAACCGAAATAACAGCCTTCATCAATTTGCTTATGTTAATGGACGTCCGGTGCGTGATAAATTTCTATGGGGTGCAATTCGAGGTGCTTACGCTGATGTCATGACACGGGATCGTTATCCTGTCGCTATTCTTTTTATTGATCTTCCTCCTACTGAGGTCGATGTTAATGTCCATCCAGCCAAAGCTGATGTCCGATTCCGTGATCCAGGATTAATTCGTGGTTTAATCGTTGGAGCAATTCGTGAAGCATTGCAGCAATCTGGTATTCGCCCTACTTCAACTCGTTCTGAAGCAATGCTTGCAGCTTTTCAAACACAAAAACCTTTGGCACAACAACCATTGGGCAATTTTAAAAACGCTCACCAATCCTCTTCTTACAGCTCGCAGTCTCATCATTTTTCCGCCGCTTCAATGGTTCACAAACCGCTCGATAGTACTAGCTCTTTTGGTTTAAAAGAAGATGCCACACCTATCATGGAGGGCTTAAATACACCAAGTGGTGCTACCTACCCAAGCACTATACCTTCATCAGAAGAGTTATCTTATCCTCTAGGTGCGGCTCGAGCACAAATCCATAAAAACTATATTATCGCCCAAACTCAAGATAGTTTGATCATTGTCGATCAACATGCTGCGCACGAACGATTGGTCTATGAAGCACTTAAAAATGCCCTTTATACCAAATCACTTCCTTCACAATTATTACTGATTCCTGAAATTGTAGAACTCTCTGAAGAGGATGCAACATGCCTCTTAACGCACAAAGATGCTTTGCAAAAATTTGGATTAGGAATAGAACCATTTGGACCTGGTGCAATTCTTGTACGCGAAACGCCTTCCATGTTAGGAGAGCTCAACGTGCAAGCTCTTATTAAAGATCTCGCAGATGAGGCGGCTGAGTATGATACAACAAACAATTTAAAAGCAATGCTTGATTATGTTGCAGCAACGATGGCTTGTCACGGCTCAATACGGTCAGGGCGCCTTTTACGCCCCGAAGAAATGAACACACTGTTACGACAAATGGAAGCGACACCTAATACAAGTACGTGTAATCATGGACGTCCTACTTATATTGAACTTAAATTAGCAGATATAGAACGGCTTTTTGGCAGAAAATAAACGCTTAACTCTTTTGACAAGAAAAATATTTTTAAATTAATTCTCGACTTTATAATATATCTTATGGCATTTTTTTGAATGATAATGTCAAGTAAAAAGGAACTAAAATGTTTTCCGATGATGAACGCGAAGCAAAGGTTCGTTATTCTAACAATGGGTATGACATTGTAGAATATGGAACCTATACTATTTGTGCCGTTAGCGGGCAAAAAATCCCTATAGATGATTTAAAATATTGGAATCATCATCGCCAAGAAGCGTATGCTAGTTGTGAAATTTCCTATAACCGTGAACTTGAATGCAACCCATATCTCAAGCAATTGTTACAAAAAGAATAGCTCCTTAAAAGCTACAAATTTAACCTTTGCCCTTTCTGACAAGAAAATTCATAGGAACGTTTTCTAAAGCGGGTTATGACCTCTTCAAGGAGCATACGACAGAAATCTTTTTGAAGAAAATCGACTTCTACATCAAAAACAATAAGATTTTTCAAATCTTTTTGCGTATGAATTGTCTGTATACGAATATAATCTTTAGCTGTTGTCGCTAGCCATAAATTGTGCTTTTGAGCTTTTTGTATAAGAACTGTTAAGTTTTTATCGGTGAAGAAATAGTGATCTGGATAGGTATAAGTTTGCACCACATGACCAGACAATTCTTTAATAGATCGAAAAAATTTATTTGGATTGCCAATCCCTGCAAATGCCAAAAATGATTTTCCCGCAACCTCATCAGAGGCTCTTGCCTTAAGATGAGCACGATGTAAAGGTTTTCCCGTACGCGCAACAAGAAAAGCAACCTTATCATGCGCATCTGGGTGACCAATCAATAAAACGCTATCCATAAAAGAAAATTGCGTTTTTAATGGTACACGTAAAGGTCCTGCTGGAAAGACAGCTCCATTCCCAAAACCACGCATCGCATCCACAACAAGTAACGCATAATCCATATAAAGGCGACGGCTTTGAAAACCGTCATCCATTAAAATAAGATCACATCCCTCTTTTTGCAGCCGTTGTGCTGCTGCATAACGATTAGCCGATACAGCAACAAAAGCATGCCGTGCCAATAAAAGGGCCTCATCTCCAACATCGCGTGCAGTATCATATTTCCCATTTACAAGATGCACTCCTTTAACGGCTCCACCATAACCACGTGATACAACACCAGGAACGAAACCAAGTTCTTTAGCCACTTTGGCAAAAGCGATAACAACCGGCGTTTTACCCGTACCACCACATGTAAAATTTCCAATACATAAAACCGGAAGATCAATCATGGGAGGCTGTCTTGCCATAAAACGATGTGCAAAATAGCCATACCCCAATGAAACTGGAGCTAATAAAACACGCAAAAAACTTTTATTTTTCCACCAAAAATGGGGAGCACTAATATGCATATCCACCCTGACGCTGACGTAAACCTGTTTGTATGACAAGGGGTTGTAAAAATGGATCTAAAATCTTTAATGTGCGCTCAAGTGCACCTGCCATACCCGTTGCGACCTCATGAGCCTTATCAACCATTTCTTGTCGCAATGTTTCATTTGTTAAAAGTTTATACACTTGGATCGCAAGCTGTTTTGTATCTTGAACCATGTATGCTGCATCACGCGTTAAAAATTGTTCGAACATCTCTTGAAAATTTGAAACATGAGGTCCCGTTAAAATAGCGGAATCCAGCAAAGCCAATTCCAATGGATTATGACCACCCTTTCCACATAACGACTTACCAATGAAAGAAACTTTCGACAAACGAAGAAAAAGTCCCATTTCTCCAATCGTATCTCCCCATAAAATGTCGGTATTCATATCTGGAATAGCATTTCTGCTTCTCCGAATAAAACGTAAACTCTGATTGTCACATTTTTTGATAAGATCTTCTACACGTTCAGGATGACGAGGTACAATAATTGTCAACAAATCTGGCAAATAATTTTTAACAATCTTATGAACCTCAAAAGCTACCTCTTCTTCCCCTTCATGCGTTGAAATAGCGGCCCAAACTGGACGGTTGCCGATAGCATTACGATAACGTGCAAGCAATGCTTGATCTTCAACCAAAAAAACATCAGCCTTGAGATTACCAGAAAACGTAACAGATTTTACGCCAAGTGTATGGTAATAAACGCTATCTCTTTCGTTCTGACTAATCGCCAAATCAATATTCTCAAAAATATGTTTGGCAAGAACGCGCCGCTTTTGCCACGCTTTAAAAGAACGTTCAGACATATGGGCATTAACCAGAATCTGCGGAATACGCATTTTGGCAAGTTCTTTAATACGCAGAGGCCAAATTTCCGATTCACAAACCAAAACGAGATCAGGCTTCCAATGACGAATAAAACGCCGCACGACAAAATCTAAGTCCAAAGGCGCATATTGATGAATCAACCGATTCCCAAAATGTTTTTTCACAAGAGAAGAAGATGTCACCGTCCCCGTTGTCAATAAAACATTTATTTTTAATGATAAAATATGATTAATAAGTGGAACAAGCGCAAGTGTTTCTCCCACACTTGCTGCATGCAACCAAACTAATGAACCTTGAGGACGTAGAAGGGAGCTTTTACCTAAACGCTCTTTTTTGCGACACCACTCTTCTTTTCCACGGATAGCACGAAAAAACAAATAAAAAGGGATAACAGGATATAAGCAAAAGCCAATCATCCGATAGGTTAAAAGAGCTGCATGTGCCTTTAATTTTACCATTTAACATCACCTCATCCAGCTGTTTTGAGATACCTATAGGCTTATTTTGTTAAAAAATTCATCAATACTCTTTGGTTCACATCCATATTTTTAAGACTATCCATATCTTGGATACAAAACATTTCTCCTATGAGAAAATTGAAGAAGCTAAAGGAAAAGAAATACAATTTTATCCCCATCTTTTTTTAATCTTCCTATAAGAATAGCATATACACAAAATACAATAGAATAGATAAACCATTGACTATACAATGTCTCTTTTCCAGCTTTCTTTACTCTTCCATATGAAATAGGTACATTTATAGCCATATTTTTTCTCAGATTTAAAGGCATTTCAAACATTAATAATACTCACAAATTTTTATATGAACGTAATATGCTGTACATTATTCTATTCCAATCACAATCATGTTGAACTTACCCTGTTTTATAAATTCCATATTTGTCTTTGCATAACCAAGAAAAAATAGAGTAAAAACTTTCTCAATCTGAGAACAAAACAGCTCCAAGACAATACTACTTGTGTAAAAAAAGTGATAACAAATGAATGATATGCGCCTTTGTGTCTTTGCAATTGTCATCTAAACCTATCTTATAAATAAAGAGATATACCTCATTGCTTTCACAATAAAAACTTGCGCAAATCACCCTCTCATCAGTAATTGCTCCTCATTTTACCAAAGGCACTTTAAAATGTATTGCCTCTTTTTTGAACTCTTTTACGCACTTTGACATCAAATACAGAAACCTCAATCACAGGATATTCGCGTAATCAGGCAATATATTGATGTATAATGATTAACCATTGCGTAACTTACCGCTGAATATCGTAAAATTCTTCTATTTAAAGCCAACTTATGTTGAAGCAATAAAAACCTTTTGCTTATGCACAACAGGTGGAGGGGGCATAGATAAAAACATACGGGAAAGGTACAGTAATACCTCTTATGCCCTCTCTCAAGTGCTAAAATTTATTCTCATCGTTTGAACTCACAAAGTGTACAATGACGTAAGAGAAGAATTTTTATAATATTTAAGCGTAAAAGATGGTAATATAATAATGGATTTTATTCCTTGCGCGAACACCATTATGAAATGGATTTGACACCTTGAGAAAGGTTCCCTTAGGAAATCATATGAGTTTACAATAATACTAGCATTTTGTTCTATGGCATTTTATTTTTCTTAAAATCTCTCTTATGAGAGAGCACGATAAACGAGCGTAAGATAGCGGATATAATGCCTCAATATTTAAGCTTTACTCCGCATCGCCTGTTTCATTATCAAGAAACTGATGCAAATCCACGATGTAATAACGTTGTAATGCATTATCTACACTGCTTTGCGCTTTTGCCTGCCATGCTTCTTTAGCAGATTGATAACTTGAAAAAATACCAACCACATCTAAATCATCAGGATTCTTAAATTGATTACTCTTAAGATTTTTTAATTCACCACCAAATACAAGGTGTAGATATTGTTTTTTTCCGTTGGTTTCGGTCATATGTGCCTCCATATCATTCAGATAATTTTAGCGTGCTTTTATGCGATTAAACTAACTTTGCTTGATGAACAACATCTATCATATCCTGACAGCAATTATTTTTACCAGCAATTAAAAGTCCATATTGATAAGGTTCAATTCCGTAAGACAATAAAGGGGCATCAAGCGATAAAAACCGCCCCCCACACTCGTGCAAAATAAGATCAGCTGCGGCAATATCCCATTCATGACAATTCGGACGAACTAACACAATATCGATCTCGTCTTGAGCCACGAGAACAATACGATAAGCAAGAGAGGGAAGATAATGGTAAAGACTGACTCGATTGAGAAAATCATCTGGTAATTTTTGTGCGAGCGATTTATCAAGCGAAATTTTATATTTTCGATGAACCTGAAGAGCTAAACGAGGAAGTTTTATCCCATTTAATGTTGCCCCTCCACCCGTGACAGCTGCATAGACATCTCCTTGAGCCGGACATTGTAGAACGCCCACAATAGGACGACCATCTTCAATAATAGCAACCGAAATACACCAATAAGGACTGCCAGAAAGAAAACCTCGTGTTCCATCAATAGGATCAACCACAAAGGAGCGTTTATAACTTTGTTGTTCTCGATTATCTTTTGTTTCTTCTGAAATCCATCCATAATTTGGACGCGCCCCAAGAAGCTTCTCTTTCAAAAAATGATCAATAGCAAAGTCTGCCTCACTGACCGGTGAATTACCCTCTTTCATCCAAACATCCAACGTGCATCCAAAATACTGCATTGCTAAATCTCCTGCCTCTCGACAAACGTCATGCAAAAGATTTAAATCAGAAAAATGATGCGTATTATTTTCCTGCAAGTGTCATCCCTTCAATTAACAATGTTGGAGCCGCTGTACTATAACGCCGATCAATATCATTGGCTGGTGTTAAATGTGCTAACATATGAAGCAAATCAGAACCCAGCGTTACTTCACTCACCGGATAAGCAATTTCACCATTTTCAATCCAAAAACCAGAAGCACCCCGACTATACTGACCGGTAACAAAATCAATGCCATGGCCGAATAATTCTGTCACATAAAATCCATTTCCTAAACCTTTTATCATATCGCAAGGTGATACTAAACCCGGTTCAATAGCAAAATTTGTACTTGTCGGCTGCACTAATGACCCCGAACGTACACCGTGTCCATTTGTTTGAAGTCCCAATTCACGTGCTGTGGATGATGAAAGAAGCCAGTTTTTTAAAATACCATTTTCAATAATATTGAGTGTTTGCCCCTCTATCCCTTCTCCATCAAAAGGATGAGAAGCATTTCCCCGTAATCGCAAAGGTTGATCGGTCACATTCACATTAGGCCTCATCACTGGCTTACCTAGAAAGTCCTGTAAAAGACTCGTTTTACGAGCCACAGAAGCTCCATTGACCATAGAGGCGATATGTCCTGCAATTCCACGCGCTGTACGCGGACTAAAAATAACATTAACGCCTCCTGTCGCTGCACGAACTGCCCCCACACGTCGAACTGCACCAAGCCCTGCATTCTTTCCCACAGTTTCTGCATCCTCTAAATCAGAAAAATGTAAGCCTGTTGTGTAATCGTAATCGCGCTCCATCTGTGTCCCTTCCCCCGCAAGAGCACTGCAAGAACGTGAAAAGCAACTGGAGCGATAAGCGCCACAAAAACCATCGCTGGTCACAAGAATAAACCCACTACGGCCATAAGCTGTTGCAGCGCCGCCAGAATTGCTTACACCTTTAACATCAAGAGCTGCCGCTTCTGTTTTTAAAGCATCCTCTGTTAAAAAATGACTGCTGGGTACAAAATCATCAAAAAGATCAAGATCTTTAGGATTCTTAACCAAACACTCTTTATCTGCCAAACCTTCAAATAAACTATCGGGAGAAGCTTTAGCCATTGCAACAGCACGTTCTGCAAGTTCTTGCGGATAAGACGCTAAATTAGCAGAAACACTTGCTACTTTTTTTCCAACAAAAACCCTTAGAGTAAAATCATTGCTCTCCGCTGCTTCTGTCGATTCGACTTTCCCAAAACGAACAGATACACTGGTGGAATGCGCATGAACAATAACAGCATCAGCAGCATCCGCCCCAGAACGCCTTGCCGCTTCAACCAACGACGCCGCTTTCTCAATCTGGTTCTTGTCAGTCATTATAGACTCCCTAAAATATTTTATTATTTACATTGGTAAGCACTCTGACAAATTTATACCAATCAGAATATAACTCTTGTGTGTTCATTCATAAAATTATGCACGTCTTATGCATTTTTTAAATGCATTAAATCACTTTCCTTTTAGCTGCTTTATGAAAAGATGCAATATGTCGTAAAATTTCTTTAGTTTCAAGATTTCTCATCGGCCCTTATCATTTTAAAAGCTCAATCTGCAACTCACAATCAGATCAATAGAAGACTTAGCAATAACTCTTGGAATTAAGCCAAAATCTTCAAAAATTCAACAAGCATAAAACACACGTCTTTTGTTCTCTGAAGTGTCAAATAACCTCCCTCATTCCTATAGAATTCTTTAATGTCTCCACAAGAATCAAGAAAACGATTTATCTTTTTGGATATTGCTTTACTTCTATAAGCTCTCTCGTAATGAAATGACAATCTTGTGACTATAAATAGTGTAAAATATCGTGACAATACTGGCTACAGCTTCACAAGAGCAGAAAAGAGTTTCTACAGTTTTCTTATTTTCAATGAAAAAATCATCTTATAAGTTTTTATATAACAAAATAAAATTTTATAACTTTTATAAGATCTTTAGGGAAAAATTAATCCCGTAAGATGATTTGGCACGCTTTTAATGGCTAATTAAAAAGCTTATTAATTTGTGATACACTCATAACCGGTTTCATCCTAACAAGGCTATAATTTCAGTATCTTTTAAAAGGTCAACTTCTTTATGAAGACACATCAGATAGCTTTATTTTCAGTAAGAGCACGTCTGCTCATTTCAATCATTGCATCGCGAAGATGTAACTTAATTTTTGATCCAATAATCATTCCAAAGAAAGGAGAAAGTAAACCAGACATCGTTACAGTATGACGAATTTTGTTATTTGAAGAACCAGATTTGGTTGAACAAATATATTCATGATCAAAACTCATGCGTGTAAAAGGAAGTTTCGCATAATCAGAAAAACAAACATTTTTTATAACTTTATCAAGTGTAAAAGTTACTATTGGTCCTTTTTTAGGTTTCATACGTCCTACAGCGCCTTTTTTAAAAGCACCAGAAAATTCTACCCATTCAAGTTCATGATCCCAGCAAGTCCATGTTGCTACGTCTTGCCACATAGACCAAATTTGCTCAGCACTTGCTTGTGTACTAATTTCTTCACTATAGGTCCATTTAAACATGATAAGCTCCCCTTTTTTACAAAATCAGATATCTTTAGTGACAAAGAGTAATATATCAATTACTCTTAAAGCTCCACAAAAATAAGATATTTAATATTTTCAATTGTCCTTAATAGAGAATGATTAAATCAACAAGCGATATTAATAAAATAAACACACGAATGTTCAGTATAAATGAATACTATTGTCTACCTTAAATAAAAATATCTGTTTTTTACGTCCATACAATAACAAAGAGGGAATTTACGCACCATTTAAGATATCAATGTAGTTTGAATTAATAAATTAGCCCATAACTTGCAAAAATGAGCAGCAACACATACTGCCACTCTTGGGTACAATACTATTTACACCTCAAAGAAATTTGGGTTAGACAGAAAATCAGATGGATTCTCTATATATTAAAAGAGCGTATATTGTAAAAGCTTCGCTCTTGGAACTATAAAAAAGCTTCAAAAAATAGAGGAATTGAGACAAAAAAATATAATGAAATTATAACATATCAATTTCTTTAACATTAAAATCTTTTATTGATTTTCTGCTTAACCTTTAAAGAAACCATATAAGATAAAGGAAACTGTAAAGAAGTTTTTTCGTTCTACCGGATAAAAAAGAACTTTCTCAAGATGTAAGCAATCGTAATTTATAAAGACGTATTGCTGTCTCACCATAAAAACGCTCATCATCTAGATAAAAAACGTCAGGTAAATGAATGATTGTATCTTTCTTTTCTTCAAGTATGAAGAGTGTATCCGCTTTTGCCCACCCCCCTTGCAAAGCTTCTACAAAAGACCGTTCACCTAAGCAACGGCTATAGGGAGGATCAGCAAAGATAACATCAAATGGAAGCATTGTTCCAATCTTGCCAAGTTTTGTTGCATCACGACGCAAAATTCGCCCAATAGACTGTAATTCAAAGGCTTCGATATTTCTTTGAAGCAAACCACGTCCCTCAACCGAGTTTTCAACAAAAACAGCGGCCTTTGCTCCACGTGAAAGGGCTTCTATGCCTAAAGCACCAGTACCAGCAAACAGATCAAGGATGCGTTTATTGGTCCAAAACTGTTCTTCACGGCTAGAAAGAATATTAAAAAGGCTTTCCCGCGTACGATCACTCGTTGGACGAATCGACTGATCAACAGGCGAAAACAAAACACGCCCAGCAAATTTACCGCCGATAATCCGCACCTGGTCCTCCAAATCGCTTCGACGTTTTTGCACCATCCTGATGTGATTTAGATTTTTTCAGAGCACCACTAAACGATTTTACCTTGTCTTTTCTCTCAAAAGCACGTTCATCACGACCACCTCTTATCATTTTCTCTTTATCCTTAGAAAAGTGATCTTTCTTACCAAAGGCACGCGTCTCATCGTAAGAGGTTTTGCCACGTTTTTGAACAAAATGCTCACCCTTCTCTTTCTGCAAGTGATTGTCTTTTAATTTTTCTTTGCCTCGATGAAAGGATTTTCTACCAGCCAAATCACTTTTATGATCATGGGATTTCTCCTCACTATAGGACAGCTTCCTCCGTGCACTCTGCGGACGTGCACCAGGAGCCATCCAAACATTAGCACGGCGAGAACGTGGTAGGAAACGCTCTGCTTTTCCTTCCTCACTTTTCCCCTTATTCACATTCTCATGAGACTTTTCTCTTAATCGTGCGCGACCATGCTCAACAGAACCATCTTTAGGGTAGCGCCGTATCACCCTTTCGCTTGAGAAAACCCAACCATCATTTGCAACAGAAACATCCTTCTGGCTTTGCTTTTCCGCAACAACTGCAGAATTTGAAAAAGGTTTTAGAATAGGAGCATCAAAATCGGCATTGGCCTGCATAATCAAACGCTCTCCCAACTGATCTCGTAACATCCGACCTTTTAATTCTTGTACAGCCCCTTCTTCTAAATCAGAGAGATGAAATGGGCCATAAGAGACACGGATTAAACGATTAACGGATAATCCCAATGCCCCTAAAACATTCTTTATTTCACGATTTTTTCCTTCTCGCAAAGCAACAGAAAGCCATATGTTAGACCCTTGTTCCCGTTCAATTGAAGCTTCAATGGAACCATAAAAAATACCATTAATCGCAATACCATTTTTAAGGTTATCGAGCGCACTCTGCTTTACTCTTCCATGGGCACGGACGCGATATTTGCGGACCCACCCCGTTACAGGAAGCTCTAATACGCGCGCTAAGCCACCGTCATTGGTTAAGAGCAAAAGCCCTTCCGTGTTAATGTCAAGCCTTCCAACAGAAAGAACGCGCGGCATTCCTTTTGGTAAATGACTAAATACTGTAGGTCTACCTTCCGGATCACGGTTCGTGGTGACAAGCCCTGCTGGTTTATGGTAAAGCCATAAACGCGTTCGTTCTATAGGAGGTAAAGGTTTGCCATCAACTTTAATAACATCAGAGCGGCTAACATTAAAAGCAGGTGTTAACACAACTGTACCATTCACAGAAACACGACCTGCAACAATCATCATTTCTGCATCTCGACGCGAAGCAACACCAGCACGCGCTAATCTTTTAGCAATCCGTTCACTCTCATTATTTTCATTCATTTGCGTTTCAAACCAATCTTTGCCAGTATGTTTAGAAAATTATGCACATGCACCATACCGCTTATCCTGAAATAGGAAGTAGCACAATCATTTATCATTTTCTATCCTTTAACTACAATAACGTATCCATTGACTTGCAAGTTTGTTTTAAACACTTAAAAAATAAAGGTATTCCTTTCATTATAAAAGCGTAATAAATTATTCATGCTATAACATTCTTTATCGAGAAATCTTTAAGTTCTCCCTTGCCCTCGTAGAAAGAACATTATGACTTTGACACCCATGGAAATAGCCCTTTTGGAAGCACAGTGGGCTGCAAAAAAAGATGAAGTTCCCGTAGGCGCTATCATTACACGTGGAAAAGCTATCATCGCACGTGCCGGTAACTTTATAAAATCTGCCTATGATCCTACAGGACACGCAGAAATGCGCGCAATCCGTATAGCTTGTGAAACATTGCAAAATGAAAGGCTTTCTGATTGCGATCTTTACGTAACACTTGAACCTTGTGCCATGTGTGCCGCTGCCATTTCATTTGCACGCATACGACGTCTGTATTATGCAACAAATGATCCTAAAGGAGGAGCTATAGAAAATGGCCCACGTTTCTATCAGCAACCAACCTGTCATCACAAACCTGAAATTTATTCTGGTTTTAAAGAAAAAGAAGCTGCTCAATTACTTAAAGATTTTTTTATCCAAAAGCGAGGCTAAAAACAATTCTTTATCCATAACTTTCACTCTTTAGAAACTATCCTATTTCTCAAAAAGACTGTTAATCCTTTTGATATATAGCGAAAAATATTTCGAAGCATTTTCACTTTCTTTTAATACTGCATATTGCTTCTATTAGATGATGTATTCATTTATTATTGATGAGAATAATTCATTATTTTATCTATAAAATATAAAGTCAAAAATATTGTAGAATACTCTTATTTCAAAGCTGTTTATAGTGAATCAATAAAAATCTCTTTCTTGCACATCACAAAGTGGATTCTCATCTGGATAAAAACAATTTAGAAAAGACTAAAAATATCCCTTATGAAGACTCTCAAATGCAAGGACTATCGTAATATTAGAGACTGGCAAATACAATGATTGCACCAGTCTACTTTCATAAGCATAAAGATGGTGGTGCATAATGGATTTTACGTTATATCATCCACACGAGCAACAGTATGAAATGGGCTTGAAATCCTTAAAAGATATTTCTTGTGAAGAAAACGCAGTACCACTCTCTCTATGCTATTGCCATATTGCTATGTCAGAGAAAGAGCAATCTCCTAGCCGCAAAGGTAAAGCTCTGCCTAGAGAAGAATTTGGTATTATAAGTAGGAAGAATACTTCACATACTTTAATATTTTTTCTTTTCTCTAGCGACCAATAGGTGCAGTCTTTGCCGGTTGGCGGTAACTTAAAGGCGGTTCAGTGAGATAGCGACGGTATTTTGAGCTTCCAACTTGTGCTCTCTGACGGCGTAAATATTCTTGTCGTTGTTTCGCATTCAACTGCGAAGGATTTTCTGAACCAATGCCATTAACTGAAGACCCTTTGTGAGAAAAAGAAGTACTTCCTTGATGCTGTTTCGATGCTGCTCCTTTATTAACAGATCTATCTTGTTGTGGCACCGGCAAAAATCCGCGTGAACTAGGACTTGGTATTACAAGTTTTGGATGAGGCTTCATAACAATCTGACTGCTGTTATTTGTCGGTGTTAATGAGGCAATATTAGCAACATCTTCAAAAAACTGTATCGAAACCGGTTTATCTGTCCCATAGGTAGGAGCAGATAAATTGCATCCCGTTAAAACAAAGCATATACCTAAAATTCCTATTGGAAATATTTTTAATTCACGTTTTCTCACTGCTTATTCCATTTCCTAAGTATATGGCTGACTAATATTCCCGCTATTTATAAGAGAACGGTCCATACACAAATTTCCCCCCTGCAGATAAAACAACGGAATTTACTCCGTACCACAAAAAACGATATTCATCAATATGGGAAATCTCCTTGCATTTCTTTTCCTTTGATTTAAAATTTTAAACTTTGCCAAGAATCCTCAATTCCCGTAAAGCAGCTGCATCGCGGGCAGAGACATCCGGATAAGCTGGATCACTCCCAACATCTTGTGTATAACGCCATGACCTAGCACATTTTTTCCCCAACGCTTTTTCTGGATATACACCAACCCCTTCAACATCATTCAAAGTAAAAGCATTGGAAGGCATAGTATCCTGCGTAATTGTGAGAGCACTGGTGATACAGATCTCCGCCATATCTACATTTTCTAATGCTTCTCGTAAAACTGGATTGGAAATAAAAACAATAGGAGCCGCTTCTAACGAGGATCCAATACGCTTATCAGCACGCTCAAGCTCTAAAGCTCCTGTTACAACTTTACGGACCTGTCGAATTTTTTTCCAACGCTCAGCTAAAGATTCGTTTTGCCATTCTCCTGGTACAGAGCGAAATTGTTCTAAATGCACCGATTGGCTTTCTGGATAACGCTCTAACCAAGCTTCCTCCATCGTAAAAGGCAACATGGGAGAAAGCCATGTCACCATTCGCTCAAAAATCTCACGAACAACCTGTAAAGAGGCCCTCCGTTTTTGTGATGAAGGCGCATCGCAATAAAGAGAATCTTTGCGGATATCAAAATAAAATGCCGATAACTCAATGATTGAAAAATCTAATAATGCACGCATAATTTTTTTAAAATCAAATTCGTCGTAAGCGCGATTAACCAACTGATCCAGTTCAAAAAGCCGATGTAATATAAATTTTTCAAGATCTGGCAGTGCGCCATAAGATATTTCTTCTCCTTCATCATACGCCAAAGTTCCAAGCATCCAACGAATTGCATTGCGTAGTTTACGATATGAATCCACATTGGTTTGAAGAATTTTTTTGCCTAAACGCTGATCTTCCCAATAATCCGTTGTCATGACCCAGAGACGAAAAATATCAGCTCCAGATGTTTTAATAATCTCTTGCGGAACAACCGTATTGCCTAAAGATTTAGACATTTTCTTACCATTCTCATCCAAAGTAAAACCGTGTGTGATCACTGTCTTATAGGGAGAACAAGCACGCGTACCACAGCTTTCCAATAGAGAAGATTGGAACCATCCACGATGCTGATCTGAACCTTCAAAATAAACATCTGCAGGCCATTGCAAATCAGCCCGATCCTCTAACACAAAACTATGACTTGCTCCAGAATCAAACCAAACATCCAGAATATCATAAACCTGCACCCAAGGCTCATGCGCACGATCACCTAAAAAACGTTCACGAGCTCCTTCAGCAAACCATGCATCTGCTCCTTCTGCTTCAAAAGCCTGTAAAATACGCTCGTTCACGTCTTCATCTTTCAAAACAACACCATCTTCATTGGCAAAAATACAAATAGGAACACCCCAAGAACGTTGACGAGAAAGAACCCAATCAGGACGATCTTCTATCATAGAAGCAAGGCGGTTTTGTCCAGAAGATGGCACAAAACGCGTTTTTGAAACAGCTTCCAAAGCCCGACTGCGTAAAGTTGAACCATCCCCAAGATCTTTATCCATTGAAATAAACCATTGCGGTGTATTGCGAAAAATAACCGGTTTTTTCGAACGCCAACTATGGGGATAGGAATGCTTTAAACGCCCCCGTGCAAACAATCGATCTGCTTTAATTAAAGCATTTATGACCTCTCTATTGGCATCACCCATTTTTCCATTATCATCAATAACACGTGCAGGTCCCCCTTCACGATCCGGTCCCAAACCTGGAACATCTTTCGTATAGAACCCTGCATCATCAACCGGAAACGGTATCGATGAATCAATCCCCGCCTCCTCCAATAAAGGCTTATAAGCATTCCAAATTTCAAAGTCCTCACGCCCATGGCTTGGTGCTGTATGGACAAAACCTGTCCCCGCACTCTCTGTCACATGAGCACCATCAAGCAGGGCAATCTTATAATTATACGCTCCAGCAAAACCTTTGAGTGGATGAGACAAAACAAGAGCTTTCAATTCGTCAGCAGAAATAACACGCAAACGCTTCAAAATCAGTTTGGCTTTTTCTGCACAACTCATCGCTAGAGCATCTGCAAACAGAAGCTTTTCTCCCACTTGAGGACCAAAATCATTTTCAGCACTTTCAACTTCGTAAAGACCATAAGAAATCTGCGAAGAATAACTCACTGCGCGATTGCCTGGAATTGTCCATGGTGTTGTTGTCCAAATGACGACATAAGTACCATATAAATCATCAGAACTTGCTTCAAAAACAGGAAACTTAACCCAAATCACCTCTGATTCATGATCATGATATTCAATCTCTGCCTCTGCCAAAGCTGTACGTTCCACAACAGACCACATCACCGGCTTGGAACCACGATAAATCTGATCTGACATCGCAAATTTTATCAATTCACTCGCGATGCGTGCTTCTGCATGAAACGCCATTGTGGTGTAAGGTGTGTTAAAATCTCCCACAACACCAAGACGTTTAAATTCTTCACTTTGAACGGTTACCCAATGTTGTGCAAATTCACGGCATTCTTGACGAAACTCGTTAAGAGGAACCTCGTCCTTATTTTTTCCTTGTGCACGATATTTTTCCTCAATTTTCCATTCAATTGGAAGCCCATGGCAATCCCAACCGGGGACATAATTTGCATTAAATCCCCGCATTTGAAATGAACGGATAACCACATCCTTTAGAACTTTATTTAAAGCATGCCCGATATGAATATGACCATTTGCATAAGGAGGGCCATCATGAAGAATATAAAATGGACGATCTTTTGCTTGTTGGCGCAATTGCGCGTAAAGCCCTATATTTTCCCAATGCGCCATTAACTCAAGCTCTTTTTGCGGAAGCCCTGCACGCATAGGAAAATTTGTCTGTGGGAGATAAAGAGTTTTTGAATAATCTATTGTTTCATTTTTCACAGTCATTGTGAAATATTCCTGTCCACTTTTACGATTTCATTTTTGCATAACTTCCCTGAACTCTGCAACTCTGGTTTTTATCGATAGGGAAAGCCGAGCTTATCATTCGTATTAAGCAGCGATCAAGAAAATATATCATCACACTTTATGGGCTTTATCATGAAATTTGCAAAAAAAGAAACCAAAAAATGAACTTAAAAAATAAAGGCTCCACCAATAGTGGAGCCTCTTAGAAATTTACTTTTTAAAAAGATTAGAATTTATAAGCTACACCAACGCGGAAATCATTGGTTTTGTAGTTAATTTCAAGTTTTTCCTTTGCAAATTTCTTTTTACCAAAATCGGAGTAACGATATTCTGCACGCACAATCACATTATCCAGCACAGAGAAATCAACACCACCACCAAGAGTGTAACCAATCATGGTTTTTGTTTCATCGGTTAAGTTCTTAGAAGAAACAACTCTTCCCTCATCATCCTTAACAGATATTGATACAGTGTCTTGGAACTGCCCATAAGCAATACCACCAGCAACATAAGGCATAAAGCGATCGGCAGCAAAACCGATACGTACCCGTGTAGCACCACCCCAATTTTGCTTGAAAGTATGATTTAAAGTTTCAACTTCATCCTCTTGATCAAGACCAAGTTCAGAAGCCATCTTTTTCATTTGTTCTATACCATATACGCTGGTATCACCCTTATCCGCCGCTTGTGTACTCTGTACTCCATGAGGACGAGAAGCATGTGGATTAGTACCATGTGAACCGTGTGGGTTAGCTCCAGAGCCATGATGCCCACCTGCGTGTGACCCACCATGCGGATTAGCATTATTTGCACTACCATGGACGCCATGATGAGCTCCGTTTTGCGCTCCACTTGTTCCGTTGGAAGCTTTTGCATCTGATCCATTAGATGATCCTGATCTCGCGAGTACGAGTGACGCGCTCGGTATTGTTCTTGCTGCTAATGATGGTTGTGCTGATGCTGCTGATGCTGCGGGTGCTGCTCCAACCGCTCCTCCTGCTTCTGACTTTGCTGGTGCAGGTTTTGCTGCTTCAGGTTTTGCTGGTGCAGATTGTGCTGGCGCAGGTTTTGCTGGTACAGGTTGTGCTAGC
Organism: Bartonella sp. AU55XJBT; assembly: GCF_028618525.1. The sequence goes on from NZ_JAQITC010000004.1 coordinate 47,324, forward strand.
GCAGGTTTTGCTGCTGCAGGTTGTGCTGGCGCAGGTTTTGCTGCTGCAGGTTGTGCTGGCGCAGGTTGCACTGGCGCAGGTTGTGCTGGTGCAGGTTGTGCTGGTGCAGATTGTGCTGCTCCAGGTGTTGGTTCTGCAGATCCTGATGCTGCAGATCCTGATGCTGCAGATTTTGATCCTCCAGATCCTGATGGTGCAGCTCCTCCTGAAACTGATGGTGCAGCTCCTCCTGAAACTGATGTCTTAGGTGCTTTTGGTGCAGGAGTTCCTGAAGCAACTGCTTGTGTTGATGGTTGTGTTTGTTGGACTGGAACTAATGTTACTGATCTGCGGGATCTTCCGACTGCATTTTCTACTGTAACGTTATCAGATGAACCTATAGTAATGGTCTTTGTGTGTTTTTTTCCAGACAGTGTTAAATCCGTATCGACACCAAAAATAAAGCTGTCACCGAGATCAATATTAGAGCCTGCATAAAAACCACCGGTAAAACCTGAAAGTTTAGGAGAGAATTCTTTATCCAGTGGAAAACTCTTTTCTTGACCAACAAGAGCCATATCACCCTTGCCCGAAAAACCACCAGCTTGGACACCTAAATAAAGACCCGTCCATGAAAAAGTAGGCGCAACAATGGCAGAAGAAGGAATCGATGGTGCTGACTGATGAGAAATTTGTACATCAGCAGCTAGCGCTGTTGACGCTGAAATTAAAGAAAAAATAGACGCTGTTATTAAACGTTTTGTATTCATAAGATCTCTCCAAATATCCAAAATGAAATGTATATAGAGCATCTTTTTTGAAATATCTGTAGCAAAAATGACACACTCACAAAAAAATAAAGAAATTATGAAAATAAGGCTTCTTAACTATTTAATTTTGCATTTAATGAAAATTTATCAACTAAATCATACTAAAATTATGTCTCTTAAAGTTGGATTCATTTTCATTCAATTTTCGCACAACTGTTAATGGTAATATCTTTTATAAATTTCTTTTACCAAAATCTCAATAACGGTATACTGCACACAACAGAATATTGCTTATCATTGCACAATTAACGCCAACGCAAATAGTGAAACCAATCATTGGCTTTTTTACCCAAGTACCATCAAAGTTTCATCTATTGACGAGCTTGGTCTATCTTTGATGCTTTAGTATTTTGTATTTTAAATTACGAAAACAAAAAACTGAAATCAAACATTATCGAAGAAGACTTTTAGAGGTTCTTTGCGGAAATATTTTCATCCTGACACATTATTTTTTTATTTATAAGGATAACTTCATTATCTTGCATATTGAATGAAAGACCTCCCGTAGGATTCTCTCATTTAAAGGCTGTTCCCGTGTTGAATTAATCAGAACAATGCCTCTTGAACACCACAAGTAGCGGATAGCGCTAAATAAAAACATCAAAAACAAGCCTGTGAATATGCGACAATAAGTGTATCACGTTAACCGCATTCCGTTTAGAGTGTTCTGTTTTGGATGAAGACAGTGATCCTATTAAAGAACGTAATAAACAAAAATGCAAGACAATATGTCATCTTCATTATTTAAAAGACATTGCTCTAATAAATGTTTTTGAAAATTGTAAAAAAATTAAAAGAAGATTGTAAAGTTGGAAACTGGTTTCTATCTCTACAACTTTATATTCTTCTCCAATGAAACTGCATTTCCCAGAGATTCCTCTAACAGATATAGGCAATACACTCGACACTCGCTCTAACTTGGCCTATAAGAGCAAAATAAAGTTAATCACTGATTATGATCTTTTCCTATTTCTGAAATTAATTGAATGCTTTTCAATTGCTCGTAGAATAGTAGCAGGAATAAAAAGATTTTATATTAGCTATTATAAAATCGATATATAATCCCCATTCTACCTCTATAATATAAAACTTTTTTTAAAGTTTTATATTATAGAATTATACAATTAAAATAGATAGCTAATAAAATAAAGGCCTCGTTAAACGAGGCCTTAGTATTTTTTGTATTCATCATTTCGTTATTTACGAAATTAGAATTTGTATGCAACACCAACACGGAAGTCATTGACTCTGTATTGAATTTCAGTTGTGTCTTTAAAGTATTTCTTTTTACCGTAGTCTGAATAACGATATTCTGCACGTAACAGAACATTGTCTGCCATTGCGAAGTCAACACCAGCACCAAGGGTGTAACCAACAAGGGTCTTTGTTTCATCATATACGTTACCAGAAGCAACCAATTTACCAGAATTAGCAGAAGGAGTAGCAGAAGTATCAACAGCTTTTTTTACTTCAATTGTGGAAATTCCTTGCATTTGCGTATAAGCAACACCACCAGCGATATAAGGCATGATACGATCAGCAGCAAAACCAATGCGAACGCGTGTAGCACCAGACCACTTTTCTTTCAAAGTGACACTTTCGGTGTATTTATCTCCTGCTGCAACTGTTAGATTATCTTTTAATGGGATCTTAGCTTCTGTAAGGATTTTATTAATATCTGCATCAGTTTTACCAAGTGATTTTCCAACAGTATGTTCACCATAATTAACTGTGTCTTTTTTACCAACAAAAGAGACATCTGTATCCAAGCCAAAGACTACACCACTGCCGAGATCAATATTGTAACCTGTGTATAGACCACCGATCATACCGGAAAACTTAGAATCGTTTGAAAAGTCAGATTTTATTGAACGCCCACCAATCTGAGCACCAAGATAAAAACCTGTCCAAGAATAGGCAGGGGCTGCTGTGATAACTGCTGGGGCTGTTTCACGAGGGACGATAACATCAGCAGCCTGTGCTGCAGAAGCTGCAGCTATAGCGATAACAGAAGTTGTTACTAAAGATTTTATATTCATAAACTTTGCTCCTAATTTATTATGAGCACAGTGCTACAAGATTACACGGAGAAAAGCTGTAGTAAAAATAACACAGTCACAGGAAATGGAGGACACATCCCAGACAAAATCGCTTCATAGCTTGGTTTTATACGAGAAATTATAAACTGTATATATAGATAACTTATTGATTTTAAATGAATTTTTCGTTTATTGCTTATGAATAAGCTTTTTATAAAATCTGAATAATATCTTTTCATATCCACAATAAAATATGGGATATGTGATAATATAGCAACAGATAATAATAGAGGCTCTATCAGAGATAGAGCCTCTTTGTTATTTCACTGATCATCTGTTAGAATTTGTACGCAACACCAACACGGAAATCATTGGTTTTGTAAGAAGTCTCATATTTATCATTTGAGAATTTCTTTTTACCAAAATCGGAGTAACGATATTCCGCACGGACAATAATATTATTGGTCATGGCTAAATCAACACCAGCACCAAGGGTGTAACCAACAAGGGTCTTTGTCTCATCAGACAGAGTACCAGAAGCGATGACTTTGTCTGAATCTTTGTCTGTTATTGAAATCGATGCAGTATCTTGAAGCTGTGTATAGGCAATACCACCAGCAACATAAGGCATAATACGTTCAGCAGCAAAACCAATACGTACCCGCGTTGCACCAGCCCACTTTTCTTTAAAAGTGAAACTGTGGGTTCGTTTAAAACTGGGTTTAAGTACATCTTTATCAATATTAATTGAAGCGTCTTTTAACATCTTGTTAATATAATTGATATGTTCTGGGGCAATGACATATGTTTTTCCTGTCTTCGTGTCATCTTTATTAGACCACATGATATCTGTATCGACACCTAAAATAAGTCCATTGCCCAGATCAATATTGGAACCTGCGTAAAGACCTCCCATAAAACCAGATAGTTTAGGCAAATAATCCTCATCTACTGGAATCTTTTGCCCATTAGCAAGAATATCCATCTTTGCTTTACCCGAAAAGCCACCAATCTGCCCACCAAGGTAAAAACCTGTCCAAGAAAAAGTTGGAGCAACAATAACGGGAGCAACCGGTGTTGGACTCGGGGGAACAATAACATCTGCTGCTTGCGCCGCTGAAACTGAAACAAAAGCGAAAGCAGAAGCTGTTATTAACCATTTCATATTCATATTTTCTCTCCATAGCTGAATATTTATTTGAACACGTCATGTCATATAGAGCCCAAACTTCAGATATCTGTAGCAAAAATGATACACTCATAAAAAAAACAAAAATCCAATCAAAGTGCCCTTAATTGCTTTATCTGTAGTCAATGAGAATGAAACGATGCCCATGCATAAATGAGTTCTTCTCGCCACATTTTTTCTTCTTTATGAATTTTTTAAAAAAACTATGGCATCCCCCGTGTAGAGCATCTGTTATTAGCTATGAAAAGATAGCCTATTGATTATAATACCAAAATTATCTACCTCAACGTTACAAACGAGCACGTATGTGTAAAATCGTTTCAGAAAAATTAAAAATGGCTTCTTATGAAAGCTCTCAATATCAACGACAGCGAAAAAACTATTACGATCTTGAGAACAAAGACAAATGCAGATGTGCCATTTAAATTCATAAAAATAAATTTATACAAACAATGTATTTAGTTCATTATTTGCAAAACCAAATGCGCATAGCTCTTTGATTGTTTTTTACTGTAAAAGATGTGTATCGCACATAAACAAAGTTTCGAATACTTCATGGATTGCAATAAGATCACATTCAATTTACCTGCTCTTTGTTTTGCTTTAAGAATTTATTGTTTTTGAAAGATTGACCATTTTTTATCTCAACCTTATAGAGATTCTGTTTTCAAAGCTTTAGCCTTCTTTGTCGGCGCTCAATTTCATACTCTTTATAAACTAAATTGAAAAAAAACAATTCATAAACATTGAAACTTATATAAAAACTCTCCCTCAAGCTGAAAAAATGAGAAATCGTTCTTAAAGTTTTCAAATAAAACCTTGCTTTAAAAATCATGAATTTGGCAGAAAAGCTCTTTGATATCTTAAATCACAGACAAATAAAGAATATTTTATCTCTCGTCAAAACATGCCAACAAAAATTAAAAGTTTAATATTAAAAATAAAGCTTTTTTACACTTCACTACATTTATACTTCACTACAGGCCTCCTCCTCGATTTTGAGGAAAGATCCTTTTCAGATTCTGCCCGTAAACAACCCAGATTCTTGCCAAACGGGTTTGTCTTAATTGCCCTCTCATGTGATTGACTTAATTCAAGAGCGTATGGACCAAGTCCTATTCTTGATCTATCTCGTATCCTAAAAACACTTAAATAAAGGAGATCTCTATGCTTCATATAACCAAACTTCAGGGAATTTGCGACATACATAATAGAGTAATCCAAAATCTACACGTTATATAATTCCATGAAATTTGTAACGAGCAACCGCCCTTCACACAGTGTATTCTTTCACCAAAAACTCCCCTACCCTTATCTTTTCCGAACAGTACCACCCATGACCCAGCGCATAATCATAATACCCTTCGCAAATAAACATCTCCCCCCTGTTTTAAAGTGATAAAAAATATCTCTTTTATTCAATTCCCAGACATAAACTTTTTGATGTTATTTTCTTACTTTTTAATAACTCATTGGACTTCGTGCAAAGAGATTTGGCCGTTTTCCTTTTCTTGGTCCTTTTTTAGGTTTAGGACCTCTTTTTTTACCAGAATGTGACACAGGTACTAACTGAGCCGCTGTCATGCATTGGCTGTTATTTATGCAAGAAAGTTCCATTTGAACAACTTCAGATAAGATCTTGCTAAACTGTTTCCTAGAAAAAAGATCTCTAGGAAGAACAACAGAAGATAGCCCCTCTGTGGACTTTTGAGAAGATAAAAAGCCCGCCCCCTGAGCGACAGAGATTGAAAAAAAAGTAGCAAAAGCTGTAATAAAATATTTTATGTTCATAAATTTAACCTCATTAAAATATCCATAATGGATTTTACCTAGTGCCTTCATTGCCAATTTCCAGAAAAAATAGCATGTTTATAGATAAAAAGTGAGAATTCTCAAAAAACAAAGCCTTGGAGAATTTTAATTTTAAAATAAATTGTAAATTACTCTGCTCGTCCAACATAGAAAACACTTGTTTAGCAATGAATAAAAACACGAAGTATCGTCTAGGGACGATAAACTACATAAGTGTCATATCAACATATTGATTTATAAGTATAATTTATAATTCTCCCTATTGAATGAGAGCTCTCAGTATCATAAGATATTCTCATTTCAAACTTGTTCTTGATGCATTAAGCAAAATTATTCACTTACATGTCATAAATGAGGTTGATATATGGATAAAAATCTGGAAAAAGGCATTTTTTCTTATGAAGCCATTTAAATGCAAAAGTGATTATAACATTTTGACTTGATCAAAAGCATGCTCTTGCTAACTTGTTTCTAGATATCATTCTTTGTATTGTTCAATATAATCGTAGACACTCTTTGTATATTAAGCCTACCAATATTTGATTTATAATGATATATATAGCATTATTCATATTGAATTAGAAGCCTGAATACCATAAAATTTTCTCAAGTTGAATCAACCAAAACTATTTGTTTGCGCATTACACAAGGACAAACTTAAGTGGAGTAAAACTGTACAATAAAAATGCCCCTTATAAATCGGACCAAAGGCTGTCACAAAATTGGATGTTGGTGAAGTGTGTAATGTTAGCGGCTTGATACTCCATAAGCGTAAAGATGGTGGTGCTCAATAGATTTTATATCATATTGAGAGCCTTATCGTTATACAATTTATGAGCGCACTGTAAAATGGGATTGGAGCCAGTTTTTTGAAAAAGCGCGTGAATGAGAAACTCTAATACATTCTCCGTTTAGGGGAGTATTTTGCATAAAGGGCGTAACTCTGCTAAAGAAAGTGAAAAAGAAAAGCTTAAGGCGATGCGTAATCTGCATTCCTTAACAGATATTACTTTAGGTCCTTTTGAAAGGCGTAAAGTAAAATGAATGATCGTCAGAATGTTTTACATTGATATCTTCATATTCTCTGAAAATTAGGGCATATACCAGTTTCAGAGATTTAAGCCTTCTGACCTCCTGCCGTATATTCCTAGCCTCTCTTCAAAATTGTTTTTATTGCCTCAACTTCAAATCAAAGAGCACTTACGTTATAATTGTTATCTAAAGATGATAGAAAAAAGGACAAAACGCCCATATTATCGGCATTTTGTCCTCTTGCATCCATAATTCACTCCATTAAAAGCCAATTTTAAAGTTAGCTATGAGCAAAAATATCAACTTCCGCCCACCCTAAAAGGTCAAGCTTAGCTCTCATAGGCAAAAATTGAAAGCATGCCTTGGCAACATTTTCTCGCTCTTCGCGTCTTAAACGTTCTTCAAATATAACCTTTAAACGATGCAAATATAACACATCTGATGCAGCATATTCAATTTGTGCCTGTGATAACGTTTCTGCCGCCCAATCCGAAGATTGTTGCTGTTTAGAAATATTCACATTCAGCATTTCATTACAAATTTCTTTCAATCCATGACGATCCGTATAGGTACGTGTGAGTTTTGAAGCGATCTTTGTACAAAAAACAGCCTCTGGCATAACACCAAATGTATGCGCTAAAATAGCAAGATCAAAACGCCCAAAATGAAATATTTTGGTGACAGCGTTATCTTTAAGAAGCTTGACCAAATTGGGAGCACTCTTTTGTCCTTTAGAAATTTGTATAATATCAGCAGTCCCATCTCCAGAAGAAATCTGAACAACACACAAACGATCACGATGTGGCTGTAACCCTAAAGTCTCAGTATCAATCGCAATGGCATCAGTTTTATAATTGTCTAAGTTTGGCAAATCACCTTGATGAACGCGAATCTCAGCCATTCACCCTCCTCTTTGCTAAAGCGGTAAGAATGCGTGCCCAAGACCTCTGCCCCTTATGAAATGATTTTAGATTATACTTTTCATTAGGCGAATGAATACGATCATCAGCCAATCCAAAACCAACCAAAAGAGTTTCCATACCAAGAATTGACCGAAAATCGGCAACAATTGGAATAGACCCCCCCATGGCTGTCAAGACAGCAGGAACTTCCCACTCTTGTGATAAAGCATCCTTCGCCTCCTTGATAAAAGATGAATCATCAGACAACTGAAGTGCTGGAGAAGAACCATGATTCTTAAATTCAACCGTACAGTCAGCAGGAATTGAGCTACGTACATAATCACGCAGCGCTTGGCGTATTTTCTCTGGATCTTGCTTATGGACTAGACGACATGATACTTTTGCACTCGCTTGAGACGCAATAACCGTTTTCATCCCTTCCCCTTCATAGCCCCCACTAATACCATTAAATTCCATGGTAGGACGTGCCCATACAAGCTCTAAAATGCTCCGTCCTTTTTCACCTGCTGGAACAGAAAGACCAATAGGACCAAGCAAATTTTCAGCAGTACAATTAAGCGCATTCCATGATTGTAAAATATGTGGAGGTGTTTCTTCTACTCCATCATAAAAACCAGGAAGCGTCACCTTATTATTTTCATCGTGAAGTCCTGCCAAAACTTTAGCTAAAATACGAATAGGATTAGCGGCTACGCCCCCAAAATAACCAGAATGCAAATCACGATTAGCTGCTGTGATAATAATCTCTTCCGCCATAATTCCCCGAAGAGAAAGAGCAATAGACGGTGTATTTGCATCCCACATCGACGTGTCACAAACCAGTGCATAATCTGCCTTAAGCTCCTCCTTATTTGCCTTCAAAAAAGGAATAAGAGAAGGAGAAGCACATTCTTCCTCACCTTCACATAAAATAGTTACTTTAACGGGAAGCTGTCCTGTTTCTTTCTTATAGGCACGACATGCTTCAATAAATGTCATCAGCTGACCTTTATCATCAGAAGCACCGCGAGCACAAATAACTTTTTCTCCATCTCTCTCTTTTAAAGAAGGTGTAAATGGATCATCCTCCCATAAACTCAACGGATCAACAGGTTGAACATCATAATGTCCGTAAAACAACACATGTAAACAATCCTCTGAAGGTCCTGGATGATGCCCAACAACCATTGGATGACCCGGTGTATCACGCCGTGAAGCCTCAAAACCAATGCTTTTTAAATCCTCTACTAACCAGTCAGCTGCTTGACGACATGCGTCCTTATAAGCCGAGTCTGTAGAAATCGATTGAAAACGTAAAAGAGAAAAAAGGCGTTCAAGGCTCTTTTCTATATTTCCATCAAGATGTGTTAGTACTTTATTCAGCATAAAAAAACCTCTCAAGCCTCATATATTTATATAATTGTAAGAACCTGACTTTAAGCCTCTTGTAGGATTTTGCAAGACATCTTATTCATTTTTGACACTGTGAGCAGTAAAAACTTGAACGCCCAGCCTGTAAAATACGTAATATAGGCGTTCCGCATTCCAAACATTCCTTGCCTTCTCGTCCATAAACTGAAAAAGCATGTTGAAAATAACCAAGGGAACCATCTATATGCATATAATCACGTAAGGAAGAGCCACCAGATAAAATAGCTTCAGAAATTACATTGCGTATATTCTGTGCTAAAGAATCTGCTAGTTCACGTGCATATACCGTTTTTGACGCCAATGTAAATGCACCACGCTGTGGAGATAAACGACTCCGCCAAAGTGCCTCGCAAACATAAATATTTCCAAGCCCCGCAACGATAGACTGATCAAGTAAAACACCCTTGAGAGACATTTTTTTATTAACAAAAGCCTTTTGTAAATAACGACCAGAAAATGCATGACTCATAGGTTCAAGCCCTAGCTTATTTAAAAGCGGGTGTTTATAAAGCTTGTCCGTATCAACTAACAGCATAAACCCAAAGCGACGCACATCATTATAAATAAGATGATAAACTTCACCATTCCTTGTCTGAATACCCATGATAAAATGATCATGCTTAACCAATTTACTGGTCGTTGAAAAAGCTTTTCTTAAAAGAGTGTTTTCTATACGCCATGAACCAGACATTCCTAAATGGCTTAAAATCGTTTCATCCTGAGAAAGATGAAATAATAAATATTTCGCACGTCGACTAAGTTCTAGAATTCTTCTACCAATAAGCCGTTCAGAAAAAGCCTCAGGAAAAGGAAAACGCAAATCTCTCCGATTAAGTTTAACAGATACTATCTTTGCATCAATGACAACAGACTTAAGTCCACGACGAACCGTCTCTACTTCAGGAAGCTCAGGCATCACTCCTCTTTAATAATTATGCACTCTCCAAGCATATCACTGATCAATTGATCTCTTCCCTACTCTCAAAGAATAAAAATTTTCAACTCATCTGTTCTATAAATAATCGTGATTCTTATCAAGTGAACTTTATTTGGCTGCATACTCATGTAACTCATTTAACGAAAGGTTTTACACGATCAAGCTCTATCCTGAATATTCATCCACGTACTCTAGAAATACCCGCCCTGTCAAGGAGACTTATCAACCTCAAATGACGTGTTTTACTTTTACGGTATAACAGGATTAAGAAGTCCATTCACCTTTACGAAAGATAGGAACTCTTACACCATCCTGCGTAAGACCATCTATATCAATTTCACCAGAGCCAATCATCCAATCAATATGAATAACACTTTTATTACCACCACGTGCCGCAATCTCTTCTGATGTCAATGATGCCCCACCTAAAAAGCATTTGGAATAACACTGCCCTAAAGCAATATGACAGGCTGCATTTTCATCAAATAAAGTATTATAAAAAAGAAGGTCACTCTTAGAAATTGGTGAAGAATGAGGCACAAGGGCAACTTCACCCAATCGGCTTGCACCCTCATCACTTTGTAAAACCTGCTGTAGAACTTCCTGACCTGTTGATGCTCTGGCCTCAACAATGCGCCCCGCTTCAAAACGTACTTCAATATTATCAATCAGTGTTCCTTGATAAGAAAGAGGCTTTGTTGAGCGAACAAAACCTTCAACCCTATGAGCATGAGGAGTCGTAAAAACTTCTTCTGTCGGAATATTGGGATTGCAAACAACACCATTTTTCGCAACGGATGCCCCCCCATGCCATTCATGATCATCTGCCAAACCAACTGTTAAATCAGTCCCTGGTCCTATGAAGTGCAAGGCAGAAAAACGCTGCTCATTAAGCCAAGATGACCGTTTCTTCAAATTTTCATTATGGACAACCCACGCATGTACCGGATCTTCTCCTGTAATACGTGAAGCAGAAAAAATTGCATCAGCTAATTTCTTAATCGCCTCATTAAGTGGCAAAGAAGGAAACATCGCTTCAGCCCATCCTGCTGTTGGATAAGCAACAATCGACCAATTCATAGCAAAATTCGATATTTGCTTGAGTGCCGGCTGATAAGCCATTGAAGTGGCTTTATTTAATCGCGCAATCTTATCAAAATCTTGATTGGAAAGGAGTAAAGGATTATCACCAACAATCGCTAAACGTGCGGCACCATTTTCAAAAGCTTTCGCCATTCCCTCATAGAGCCAAGAAGGAGCACAATCAAAACTAGCTGTATGAGCATTTTCAAAACGCGTAAGCGATAACATATCATCACTAAAAATTGGTGTAATGACACCAGCTCCAACCTTATAAGCATGATATGCAATACGCCGAACAAAAGGTAATGCTGAAACTGGAGCAGTCAAAACAAGATCTTGACCCTCTTGTAAATTTAACCCCACTTTTACCGTAACTTCTGCAAGACGATTAAGCATTTCAGGCGAAATTGTCTCATGAATATCAAAATACATTACCTATACCCTTCTTTAAGTAAAATGCGTCTCTTAACGCCACCATATTCTAAATTGCTTTTCCAGATCCTTTCAATTTACTTTCTCTACATCCATTTATACGTAGCACATTACTAAAGAGTTCACTGAATTCATAAACCGCAATGGGGTGTAAAACTCTTCTTCGGTCGCACAAAAACTTACCAGTTTCTGTGTCGTTTTTCTAATATTGCAACAATTGCATTTAACTGATCTGATGAAGGCAACGCCATAATTGTTTTATTTTCCTCTTTCCTCGCTAGATGTTTAGGCGCATAGGTTGGAATGGGAACTTTATCAAGCTGTGCCATAGCAAAAGATGTAGGTTGTACTGTCTTGGACTGTGCTACTTCTGTTGAAGAAGATGCACTTTTCTCTGCTTTGACTCTCTTACTTTCTAAACCTTCATCGATAAAGCTTGGTGCATGACCAGAGCGCTCCTGAGCAAAGGCATAAGCAACATCATAAGGGCGATTATCCGTAGGAATTTGAAGTGATCCATCACGGGATCGCTTTTCATAAAAAGCATTCCCCCCTGCAACATGAACATAGTGCATGTTTTTATAAGGAAAAGACAAACCAGCGGTATGAAAAAACTTAGCATGTTTAACCTTCTTATCTCGTTCACCCCGTAAAACTGCATCAGCAGCTTCTCTTACACGAGCAACAGATGCTTCTTCCGTCATAGGACGCGTTAAAACACCAGGCGCAAATTGCTTATATTGACCAACAACACCACAAATCGTCTCAGGATAAGCGCTTGAATTAACACGATTCATAACAACCGTCCCAACGGCAATCATCCCTTCACGGCTTGTGCGATTTGATTCAAAATACATCGCACGCATAAGGCATTGGCGCTCTGTCAATGGATACGTAACTGTTTTTGTTTTCTTATTATTTAGTTTTTCAGCATCTAAATGACTTGTAGCACACCCCACAACAACAAACGGCGCTACGCAACAGGTAACAAAAACATTCCAACGATTTTTTTTCATCTTAGGCAACACATTCCTATAATCTTTGAGCTATTCAAATTTTGAAATGAGCTTTAAAGGTATCTCTCAGTAAAGTATACAGCTAATTGTTACCACTCCGTAAAATTTTAATACAAATGGTAATCAAAAACTATCTATGCGAAATAAAAAATAAAATACTCTTAATTTATAGATCAATATTGTCGTTCCTCATGGAACAATATAAACCTCTAACAACCCACACATTTCAATCGCAATAAAATAATATGATTACTCATTCTACATACGAAAAAAGACTGGGATATTAAAACTCTTTGCATCAATATTGAAAAAATAATACAGATACCCCCTTATAATATAGATCTTAACAAAATGATCAGAAAGAAAATCCCCCTCCAGCCATAATCCAAATAATGGTATCATCCAATGTATAAAAATGTCAAATTAAGAATTAACAATCTGCCATGTTAGCCTAAAAAAACTCTTTGGGGCTGCTGTATGTTTTTTCATCATATGGTTACTATATCCTTTTTATGTTCTTTCTAAAACTTCTGTATTGTAAGAAAATATTCAATCTATTTTTTCTCACCTACGCCAACTTTATACGTAAGGTCATCGCGAGGGCGATCAGAAGACATATGATAACCCGTTATAATATAATGCAACATTTCAGCAATATTGGTAACATGATCACCAATTCGTTCAATATTTTTTAAACAAAACAGCAAGTGCGTACAAACCGTAATATTGCGCATATCTTCCATCATATATGTCAAAAGTTCACGAAAAAGAGAAGTATACAAAGCATCAATCTTCTCATCACGCTCACGCACAGCGTCAATACGCTCTAATTGGCGACTCGTATAAGCATCTAAGACTTCTTTTAATTGATTGAGCGCTAAGGCTGTAATTGTTTCAAGCCCATGATAAAAAGACGCAGATTGACGTATTTCTGAAAGGGCAACTGTCCTCTTAGCAATGTTTTTGGCCATATCCCCAATCCGCTCAAGATCAGAAGAGATACGAATAGCTCCAATAATTTCACGCAAGTCTACAGCCATTGGTTGACGCTTGCAAATAATAGCAACCGCTTTTTCATCAATATCACGTTCTGCTTCATCTAAAAACACATCATCAGCAATCACTGCCGTTGCAAGTTGAAGATCACTGCAGACAACCGATGAAACAGATCGTTCAATCATTCTTTCCGCATGGCGCCCCATTTCTGTAATCCTTGCTTTTAGATATTTTAGTTCTGCATCATAAGAACGAACAGTATGGTTCATAGACATATCTTATACTCCTCAATTCACCTATCCAAAACGCCCCGTAATATAATCTTGTGTCCGTTGTTCTTTTGGTGAAGTAAAGATCATTTCAGTTGCACCAACTTCGACCAAATGCCCTAAATGAAACATGGCCGTATATTGAGAAACACGTGCAGCCTGTTGCATGGAATGTGTTACAATAACAATTGTATAATTTTTCCGTAACGCATCGATAAGTTCTTCAATCCGAGCCGTCGCAATGGGATCAAGAGCTGAGCAAGGCTCATCCATCAAAATAACTTCAGGACTAACTGCAATGGCGCGCGCAATACACAAACGCTGTTGTTGTCCTCCCGATAAACTTGTTCCAAGATCATGAAGACGATCTTTTACTTCATCAAACAAACCAGCCTGTCTTAAACTCTTTTCAACCACATCATGCAATTCAGAACGCGTTTTCACTAAACCATGAATACGCGGACCATAGGCAACATTTTCAAATATAGATTTTGGAAAAGGACTAGGTTTTTGAAAAACCATTCCAACCCGCGCCCGTAATTCTACAACATCAATTCTCTGGTCATAAATATTCTCCCCATCTAAAGTAATAAGACCCGTTATTTTAGCCCCTTCAATCGTATCATTCATACGGTTAAAACAACGCAAAAAAGTCGACTTTCCGCATCCTGATGGACCAATCAAAGCAGTGACTTGATGTTCAGGAATATCAAGGGTAATACCATGAAGTGCTTCTTTGTCTCCGTAAGAAACCTTCACATCCTGACCACGCATTTTAATCTTCATAACAAAAACTCACCTTACAAAAACCTTATCGAAGTTGTTATTTTATTTAAATTACTGGCGGCGTTCAAATCGTCGACGTAAAAAAACCGCAGAAATATTCATGATCGCAAGAAAAATCATTAAGACAATAATAGCTCCTGATGTCTTTTCAACAAAAGCGCGCTCTGCTTCACCCGACCACATAAAAATTTGAACAGGCAAAGCTGTTGCCGGATCCATGGGAGTCATAGGAATATTAACAACAAAAGCAACCATTCCAATCAAAAGCAAAGGTGCTGTTTCTCCCAAAGCCTGAGCGACTCCAATAATCGTACCAGTCAAAATACCAGGCGCTGCTAAAGGCACAACATGATGAAAAATCATTTGTGTTTTTGATGCCCCCAACCCTAAAGCTGCCGCACGAATAGAAAGAGGAACAGCACGCAAAGCAGAACGTGTTGCAATAATGATCGTGGGAAGAGTCATGAGCGCTAAAACCAGACCACCAACAAAAGAGGCTGAACGTGGTAATCCTAAAAAATTAACAAAAACTGCGAGTCCTAAAAGACCAAACACAATCGAAGGAACAGCGGCAAGGTTATTGATATTTACTTCAATAAAATCTGTAAATTTATTTTTGCGTGCATATTCTTCTAAATAAAGAGCCGTTGCTATGCCTATCGGGAGTGAAACCAATAAAACGATGCCTATCATATAAAGAGATCCAATGATCGCAACACCTAATCCTGCAGTCTCAGGACGACTTGAAGCGCCAAATGTAAAAAAACCAATATTAAATGTTTTATAAAGCGTACCATCATGCGCTAAACGCTTTATCCATTCTACTTGTCGATTAGAAACTTTGCGGTTTTTTTCTGCTACATGCAGATCAATCTGTCCTTTATAAGCAGAATCAATATCCGCAGCTGCCAAAACTTTGATTTTTTGCATTGTGCCAATCAGTTTTGGATTTTTTGTCACCATCTCACGCAGTTGAACACGCACACTATTGGAAAACATACGGTTAATATCCTGCAAAGAGACGCGATCATTTTGATTGACACCGAGCTTTTTTGCTAAAGCATTGCGTACAAGAAGCGGGTAATTCGCTGTTATGAGGACTTGTGGTTTTGTTTGACGTTGACCACTTGGATCAATGATCTTTTCATCCAAATAAATCGATAATGCCATTTCACTTTGAAAAAAAGCTGTATAACCTTGGCTCATGATCGACCATAAAAGTGCAAATAAAAAAAATAAACCAATAAAAATGGCAATCAAACCGTAGGCACGAAAACGACGCTCAGCCCAATACCGACGCTTGAGGCTAATATTGCGACGAGGGAAAATTTTTTTATTCATTCATATTGTTCCCGATATCTACGCACAATATAAAGAGCTAGAATATTCATCAAGAGTGTCATCACAAAGAGCGTCATCCCTAAAGCAAAAGCCACCAGAGTTTGTGGAGAGTTAAACTCAAAATCACCGGTCAATTGGTTAACAATCTTAACCGTCATGGTGGTCATTGATTCGAAAGGATTGAGTGTTAAGTTTGCTGCAACACCTGCCGCTAAAACCACAATCATTGTTTCCCCAATTGCACGCGATGCCGTCAATAAAATAGCTCCCATAATCCCTGGAAGTGCTGCGGGTATAACGACTTTTTTAATCGTTTCAGATTGCGTTGCACCTAAACCATAAGAACCTTCACGTAAAATGCGTGGAACAGCCGTAATAACATCATCCGACAAAGAAGAAACAAAAGGAATCAACATAATTCCCATCACAACTCCAGCAGTCAAAACACTTTGTGCCATAATAAAACCACCCCCATCTGAGAGAGAAATAGACAGATCACGTAAAAATGGTCCGACAACTTTCAAAGCAAAAAAACCATAAACAATGGTTGGGATGCCAGCCAGAACTTCTAATAATGGTTTTACAATTGCTCGCAATCGCGCAGAAGCATACTCGGCCATATAAAGAGCTGAAAATAGACCTATAGGGACTGCAAAAAGCATGGCAACAAATGCAATATAAAGTGTACCAGCAAGGAGCGGTATTAAACCAAATTGTCCAGCTTCATTACTTGAACCGCTCGCGGAAAAACGCGGATCCCAAACTGTTCCTAAAAAGAAATTTGAAAAGGATACAGATTGAAAAAAGCTTATCGTCTGAAAGAATAGAGAAAGTGCAATGGCTATTGTCGTCAAGACCGCAATGATAGAAGCACAAGATAATCCAATAATAATTAAAGATTCAACCTTATTGCGCGCACGTTGATGAGGCGCAATTTGTATTATTCCACTGATAAATCCAAAAGAGGCAATAGCAAAAAGAAAACCATGACCAATAAATTGAAGCTTTTTAGAAGAAAATATCCATGACTGCGCTATTTTGAACACATCATCGGATGCTTCATGTGGCAACATCAACCCTTTCGCAAGTAATTGTGCCTGCACGTCCTTATAGGAAGCAATGGACAGATCCCCTTTAAAGTAATGAATCATTTTGACAACACTTTGAAGCGTCTCCCAAAGTAGATCATGATTTACAGATTCTGCTATATGTGCACTATACGCCCAAAGCTCTCGAGAAGCATTATATTCTAAATAAATTGTACTCCCAACATCCCATAAAATTAAAAAAATAAAAGCCGGAATAACAGTAATCAAAAATGTCCACCAGCCATAATAATACGCACGAGAATGCATTTTATGTTGTCTGTATTCAAGAGCACGTGCTCGCATATAAGAAATACAAAAGCCACAAAATCCAAAAAGAAATAACAAAAAAACAATAAAAGAAATGCGCATTTTATCTTTCAGTTTTTATAAAAAAATAGCACCGAAAACTCTTACTCTGGAACGACAATAAATTATTTCAACATCATGACGCGACCAGCAGAAAAATCAGAACGCTGTGCTTGGCGTTCCTTTTCAGGAGCAACAATCAAACCATATTCAGCCAAAGGGCTATCTGGACCAATCATTTGATCAGAAAGAAAAAAGTCAACATACTCTCGCAAACCTGGAACAATATCTAAATGTGCTTTCTTAATATAGAAAAAAAGCGGACGAGAAACTGGATATTGTCCACTAGAAATTGTCTCAACTGTTGGCGCAAAACCATTAATATCAGCAACCTTTAACCTATCAGCATTATTTTGATAAAAAGACAAACCAAAAATACCAACCCCTGTTTTATTCGAAGTCAGACGCGCAAATGTTTCAGAATAATCACCATCAATATCAACCGCTTTTCCATCCTTACGGACCGCAATACAAGCAGCGTGTATCTCCTTATCATCCATCCCTAAAGACTTCATCACCTCAACTGCCCCACTCTCTTTACAGCCAACAGCAAGTAACTTTTCCTCAAAAACTTCACGTGTTCCATGCTTCTCTCCAGGAATATAGGCTGCTATCGTCCAATCAGGAAGAGCACTATTGATGGTACTCCATTTCAAAACATGATTGGGTTGCAACTTCCCATCTATAATAACGCGAGCTGCAAGAGCTTTATAAACATCTATCGGCTGTAATTTCCAATCAGGACCTTTAATATCTGTTGCAAAAACAATGCCATCATACCCAATGCGTATTTCCTCAATATCTTTCACACCAGCCTCAAAACAAGACTGCAATTCACTCGATTTCATTGCCCGCGAAGCATTCACAATATCAACGGTGTTCTCCCCAATACCACGACAAAATTCCTTAATTCCCGCTCCTGTTCCACCCGATTCGATAACAGGAACCTTAAAATGGGGATAAATTTCTCCAAAGGTCTCAGCAACAATCTTTTGATAAGGTAAAACAGTAGATGAACCAGTAACCTGTATTTGATCACGCGCATTGCCTACATTTGCTGACAGCAGTAACGCAAAAACCAATCCCACTCCAATTGATAAGACTCTGCTCATCTATAAACTCCCTAAAAATCGAGGATAAAGCCTCTTAATTTATATCATACGGTCATTCTAGTTCACATTTGCAACATAACAAAATAAAAAACAACATGGATCATTTTTTTAACAAAACCATGATTGAATCCTGTATAAATTAATGTGAACGTTTGGACTCAACAACATCCCAAAACAGATGTGCAATATCTGTACCGCAGAAGCGTTTAATTTCACGAATTCCCGTAGGAGATGTTACATTGATTTCTGTTATATAATCTCCAATCACATCAATCCCCACAAACAGAAGACCACGTTCCTTTAAGGCTGGACCAATGCGTTCACAAATTTCATAATCACGTTTTGTTAACGCAATATTTTCCGCACGACCTCCAACATGCATGTTAGAACGTACATCTGTTTTTGTCGGAATTCGATTAATGGCTCCAACAGGCGTACCATCAAGCAAAATAATCCGTTTATCCCCTTTTCGTACTGCCTCTAAATAACGCTGAACAATAAAAGGTTCGCGATAAATGTCCGAAAACATTTCCAACAACGATGCTAAATTACGATCATCTTGTTTTAAATAAAAAACACCAGCGCCCCCATTCCCATAAAGTGGTTTCACAATAATATCGCCAAATGTCTCTCTAAAAGCAGTTATCTCTTCAATATTTTTGGTAATTAACGTTTCAGGCATCAAATCAGAAAACTCTGTCACAAAAATTTTTTCTGGACTGTTGCGGACCCATGCAGGATCATTCACAACAAGTGTTTTAGGATGAATACGTTCTAATAAATGTGTCGTGGTGATATAATTGAGATCAAAAGGCGGATCTTGGCGCAAAAGAACTACATCCATATCTCTTAATTCTGTACGAACCGGCTTTCCTAATTGATAGTGCTTTCCCTCTTCATCATAGACACTCAATGACTCTAAGCGCGCAATCACACAACCATCGTACAGAGATAAACGATCTGGAGTATAATGGAAGAGAGTGTGCCCACGTTCTTGCGCTGCTAAAGCGAGAGCAAATGTTGTATCTCCTTGAATCCGAACGGTTGAAATATGATCCATCTGAATAGCAATTTTCATAAATAAATCCTCCCTATCCTAAAAGCAGACTGGTCTATGCACCATAAACTTAGTAAACAATAAAATAACGATGACAAGAGAAAATTCATGACACAAGAAACAGATACAAAATTCAATAACGAAGAAATCGAACGCTATGCACGTCACATCATTTTGCCTGAGATTGGTGGTGCGGGACAACAAAAGCTCAAACAAGCGCGTGTTCTTGTTGTGGGTGCTGGTGGTCTTGGAGCACCTGTCTTAACTTATTTGGCTGCCGCAGGCGTTGGGACCCTTGGAATTGTCGATAATGACACTGTTTCACTTTCCAATTTACAACGCCAAGTTATTCATAACACAAATGCAATCAACCAAAGCAAAACAGACAGTGCTGAAACCACTATAAAAGCAATAAATCCCCATGTTATAGCTGAAAAACACACCCTACGCTTAGATAAAAGGAATGTGGATAAACTGCTCAATGCCTACCATATCATTGTTGATGGAAGTGATAATTTTACCACACGCTATCTTCTTGCTGATCACGCTGCCCAATGCAAAAAGCCTTTAATAAGTGGTGCTGTAGAACGTTTTAATGGCTCATTAACCGTCCTTATGCCGTATAAAGACAATAATCCTCACTATCGCGATTTATTCCCCATCCCTCCTGCTCCCGATACAATCCCAACATGTGCTGAAGCTGGAATCATCGGTGTTTTACCTGGCGTTATTGGAACCCTACAAGCCATGGAAGCCATTAAAATAATCACAAACATCGGAGACCCACTCGTAGGAAAAATTCTTCTCTATAATGGCTTATTAGCGCAGTTTCATGTTATTACCTATAAACGATCAAATTCCAGAGAAAATACCATTGCTCTTAAAAAGCCCAGAAAAACACATGGGGATTGATGTCTATAGGAGAATTGAGTTAAACTTCATGGAGAAGCTTTAACCACACAATGATTACATTTAAAAGCAGAAAACTGGTACTCATGAATGGATAATCCTTCGGTAATAATTTCACAGACAAGTATATGTGGAAAAAGTGAAGCAAACGGATCTTGAAAACCAATCTGCTGATGACAACGTAAAGAATGTATTTTCTTAAAAGATCTCTTTAAAACAAGTGGGGAAATATGTAACGTTAACTGTCTTCTGTTTTATGTGAGAGACATTTTCCCTATTAAAACATCAATAAGAGCTCTTGTAATAAAACCTTGAAACTAAAATCATAAACAAAAAAACTAATCATCCTTCTTTCTAAAATGAGCCGCTATAATATAAGTTAATTTGGCTCATTTGCTTTATCATTATCCATTGGTAAAGGAACTGGATGATCGGATAAACTACGTAAATAAAGCAAAAGATCAGCACGATCTTGGTCATTTTTAATTCCACGGAAAGACATAGTCGTCCCAGGGAATGCTTTACGTGGAGAATGCAGATAACGATCTAACGTTACGAAATCCCATTTTTGATCAGAATTTGCGCGCAATGCCCGTGAATAGGCAAAACCTGCTGCTGACGCCAAAGGACGATTAACAATCTCCCAAAGAACCGGACCAACACGCCCCGCTTGATTGCGCCCAGAAGTATGGCATATAGCACATTGACGAAAAATTTTACGCCCATTTTCAAAATTGCCTTGTTGAAGGCGACTATTGAGTGATATGGTGATGTGAGATTCTTTTTGTTTTTCTTTAAATGTATCATTCTTAGTAACTGTGTGGTGATATTGGGCTGATGGAGAATGATCATAAACGATATCGCTGAGTGTGGAAATTCCCACAACAATAACCAGCACACATAAACACGCACAAATAAAATAGATAACTTTCGAGCGATTCATAAAAACTCAAATGTTCACGGTTTCATTACCATTTTTAGTATAAGCTTTTTCTTTGTAACACACAACATCGTAAATGCAGCACAGACGACATTTGGAATCTTGCAATGGCTCTTGAACCGATTATTCTTATTCCTGCCCGTATAGGCTCAACCCGCCTTCCCCAAAAAGCTCTCGCTGAAATCGGTGGAAAGCCGATGATTGTTCATGTCGCAGAACAAGCCAAAAAAGCAGCAATAGGGCGTACGATCATTGCAACAGATCACAACGATATTGCCAAAGTTGTTGCAGAGTATGGGCATGAATATCTCATAACACGCAGTGACCATAAGTCTGGATCTGATCGTATTTATGAAGCTTTGGTACATATTGATCCTGAACAACGCTACAATGCTATTTTAAATATACAAGGGGACCTCCCAACGATCATGCCCCATGAAATCATCAGTGCACTACACCCTTTGGAAAATAGCTTTACTGATATCGCAACCTTGGGGGCTCAAATCACTGAGGAAGATGAAAAAAGAGATCCCAATGTTGTCAAAATCATTGGAACACCGCTTTCTCAAAATCGCCTTCGTGCTCTTTATTTCACTCGTACTACAGCTCCTTATGGAGAGGGTCCTCTTTATCATCATATTGGGATATACGCTTATCGGCGCGAAGCACTTGAAAAATTTGTATCATTCACCCCCTCTACACTTGAGATGCGTGAAAAACTTGAACAATTACGAGCATTAGAGCATAATATGCGTATCGATGTGGAAATAGTTGATACGATTCCTTTAAGTGTAGACACACAACGTGATCTCGATAGAGTACGCAAGATTTTAGCATGAAAACACTCAAAAAAACCAATAAAATTTCTTTCCAAGGAGAATACGGCGCTAATTCCCATATTGCTTGCTCTAATATGTTCCCCAATATGGATGCTGTGCCCTCTGCTACTTTTGAAGACGCGCTTAATTTGGTAGAAAATGGGAAAGCTGATCTTGCTATGATTCCTATTGAAAATACTCTTGCTGGACGGGTTGCGGACATTCACCATCTTTTACCCCAATCATCACTTTATATCATTGATGAATATTTTTTGCCTATCCATTTTCAACTCATGGTTTTGCCCGGCGTTGCCCATGACGAAATTAAAACCGTCCACAGTCATACACATGCCCTTGCACAATGTCGAAAAATCATACGAAACAACGGTTGGAAACCTGTTGTTTCTGCTGACACCGCTGGAGCTGCGAAATTTATTAAAAAAAGTGCTCAACGTTCACAAGCAGCCTTAGCCCCTCTGATCGCAGCAGAACTCTACGGGCTTGATATCCTTGAAAGAGATGTCGAAGATAATCCTCATAATATTACGCGTTTTGTTATCCTTTCACGATCCAAACGACATGTGCCCAAACCTACAAATGGCGAAAAAATCATCACCAGTCTTCTTTTTCGAGTGCGCAATGTTCCCGCTGCTCTCTATAAGGCTATGGGAGGATTTGCAACCAATGGTATTAATATGACAAAATTAGAAAGCTATCAAATTGGTGGAAATTTCAATGCAACACAATTCTTTGTTGATATTGAAGGACATCCTGAAGATCCCATGATGAAACTTGCCTTAGAAGAATTATCTTTCTTTTCTGCCGAATTGCGTATTATTGGTACTTATCCAGCACAAAACGATCGAACATCGCATATATAAAAGCATATATAAAAGCAACGAAACCACCGTCATTTTTCACTGATACCGAAGGACATCCTAAAAATCCTATAATGCAATGTGTTGTGGAAAAAACTCGTCCTTTTATGCTAAACGCGCTTCATTATAACGCTAAAATAGAAAAATAGAGTAATAACATCCGATAACGGAATATATAAACTGCTTTGATAATGGTTTTTGATAAATTACATTATAATAAACAGCAGTTCAACGCGTACCAAAGACCTCTGTGAAGAAAAACAATTTAACTTATCATTAGAGTATATTAAGATAACAGGTCTTTAAATCTCTTGAATTTAGATAATTTTTAACATGCTTTTTATAAAGCTAGGAAATGTTGTTTAACTCTGTTTTTTTGAATTACGTTTGAATTTTCCCACTTATAAAAATTGATTTATGATTCATTTTGTTAAAAAAGGAGAAGATAATGCAAAAAATCTTTATGCAAGGATTATTAACTGCAAATATTCTCGTCTCCTCTAGTGTTGCGTTTGCTGGATTTGGCGAAAGAGAATGGAATTTTGAGCCCAATGAAGCTGTTACAATTGGTATACACAATGAAATACAGCAAGGTGCTGAATATGGGTGCGAAGCATTTAAACCCGAAAAAGTATCCTTTACTTTATCATACTCATCTCCTTCTGACGTCAACAACCTACACATTGCTGCAGATGATGAAAAGAAAATAACACATGACAAAGAACATAAGAGCTTTACGCTCAAAGATGTAAAATCTCTCGATATAGGTTTCCCTAGATCAGGATATTATACTTTTAAAAATATTACTAAGGAAAGAGTTATTGGTCTAGATTGTGAAGCAGGGGATTTTTAATAATATTTTCAACAATATCTTAGCGTTGCGTAGATGTATAAAAAGACTTAAAGTAAGCTTTTTTCGAAATTGGGCAGTATACATCATTAACGCTCGGTTTTTGAAAAATTCAACTTTGTGCTTATGGAATAAAAACTGTGTCATAAAGTTAAACCGTTAAGAAAAACAAATTTCAAAAAGACTGAATATTGAACAACTTTTGTAAATTGTGAAATTGTTTATTATATTTTCATTATCAGAATAACTTGTTTGTATGAGACTATCGTATCTGCCTGCACCATTGAAGACTCTCAAAATTGCTACATGCTATATCGTATATAAACAGAAAAATAAAAAAGCTTTGTTCATAGCAAATCAATGGAGGAGTTATTTCTGAAAATTTAAATCTCCATTACTTTCTGTTATCTATAATACAAGAATGAAGCTCAAAGGAAAAATTCTCGGATTTGTGTTATATTTTTTATTTCTGAGCTTGATTTTTCATTCCAAATCGACAATATGGACTTGGGAGGTTGGTGGTGGACGAACTACTCGCCAACTGGGTCAGGTCTGGAAAGAAGCAGCCCTAACGAGTTCTGGTACGGGTCATCGTGCCGGCCTCCTATTTTGATGAAGAGATTATTTTTTTCTACGTTTTAGCAAGGTATGTAATCTTTAGAGCATCATTTGTATGCAGCATGTAAAGGGATTTGGTTGTTTTTAAACAAATATCCCATAAGAAATACATTGATTGAGAAAAAATCCTTTTATATGAGAGTGCAGTATTGACCTATGCCTTGTGTATGATCAAAATGTACGCATAAAGAACTTCAAAGTTGGAAACATTCATGGAAAATGTACCGGCAGAAACAGCCTATCGTGTTCTTGCTCGTAAATATCGACCTCAAAACTTTTCTGACCTCATTGGTCAGGAAGCTATGGTGCGTACTCTCACCAATGCCTTTGAAAAAGGTCGTATTGCGCAAGCGTGGGTGTTAACAGGGATTCGTGGTGTAGGTAAGACCACAACAGCACGTATTTTGGCACGTGCGCTCAATTATAAAACAAAAGATATTGACCAACCAACAACCATCTTGGACTCTCTTGGTGAACACTGCACACAAATTATCGAAGGGCGTCATATTGATGTTATAGAAATGGATGCTGCTTCTCATACGGGCATTGACGATATTCGTGAAATTATTGAACAAATACGCTATCGTCCTGTTTCTGCGCGCTATAAGGTTTATATTATCGATGAAGTCCATATGCTCTCAACGCAAGCCTTTAATGGTTTGTTGAAAACGCTTGAAGAACCACCATCCCATGTGAAATTTATTTTTGCCACAACAGAAATTCGAAAAGTTCCCATTACAATTCTTTCGCGTTGCCAACGTTTTGATTTGCGACGAATTGAATCAAAGGCTTTGAGTGCACATTTGCGCAAAATTGCGAAATATGAAAAGGTCGAAGTAGAAGATCAAGCACTCTCTATGATTGTTCGTGCTGCAGAAGGCTCTGCACGTGATGCATTATCTATTTTTGATCAAGCAATTGCCCATAGCAATGGCGATGTTAATGCCGCTGCCGTGCGTACAATGCTAGGATTAGCGGATCAAGCACGTATTATTGATCTCTTTGAATTTATCATGAAGGGCAATGTGGTCAATGCATTACATGAATTACGCAGTCAATATGATGCAGGTGCTGATCCTCTTACAATATTAACAGAATTAGCCGATTTTAATCATCTGGTCACACGTTTACGTTTCACACCAGAAATAGTGGAAGATTTCTCACTAACTGAAGAACAACGTTTAAGAAGTTTAGACTTTTCAAAAAGACTTTCCGTTCCTGTTTTATCTCGAAACTGGCAAATGTTACTTAAAGGCTTACAAGAAGTTAACCAAACTGCACGTCCACTGCAAGCAACAGAAATGCTTTTAATTCGTCTTGCACATACAGCTGATCTCCCCACTCTTGATGAAGCTTTAAAAAAACTTACGCAAGAAAAAACACCTCTCACGCTCATTGCAAACTCTTCTCATAAAGAATCGATAAATGTAGATAATATAACAAAAGAAACAACAATGGATAGCCATGCTTCCTCGAGCGCTTCAAATACATTACCAAATCAATCCGATTTAAAAACATCCTTGCAAGACGCCCCATTAGACCACTCCTTAAAACCAGAAAATTTTGTTAAAAGTCAAACACCTGATAAAACCAACGCCCAAGAAGTAACAGAAACTCTAGAAAATTCTCAATCGACTAAACTTTCTGAAAAGAGTGCAAATGTATCGCAGTCTGTCACCCAAACAACAGGAGAGATTACTGAACCTAAAACTCTCGTGATTAATTCTTTACACGATATTGTTAAATTAGCCGAACAGCATAATGATGTACCTTTCAAACTCCTTATTAAAGAATTTGTTCATCCTGTTTCTTTTAAAACTGGGCATATTACTTTAAGACTTTCTGAAAATACCCCACAGTTTCTTGCTCATGATATCGAAAAAAAAATCTCTCAATGGGCTGAAAAACGCTATGTGATAACTTTTGTTAATGAAGGCGGCGGTCCAACCTTACAGGAAGAAAGTGTAGCGATTCAAAAGGCTCTTTTTTCCAATGCAGAGACAGATCCGGATATCGCAAAAATCCTCAACCATTTTCCAGAAGCAAAAATTGTCGATATTCGACTTAATCGAGAAGAAAATGATCTTGATTTACCCCTCGATACCTTTAAAAATACTGATCTCTTTGAAAATGAAAACGATAGCAATGATGAATAAGGATACCTATTCCTATGCGTGAAATGATGAGCATGATGAAAAAAGCCAAAGAAATGCAAGAAAAAATGCAGAAAATTCAGGAGGAAATGGCTAACCTGCAAGCTACCGGCACTGCAGGGGGCGACCTCGTCAGTATCACTTTAAATGGCAAAAATATTATAACAGCAATTCAAATTGACCCTTCATTACTCAAACCTGAGGAAGCTGAAATTCTTGAAGATCTCATTATGGCGGCTTATAATGAAGCAAGGACAAAAATTGATAATGCACTAGAAGAAAAAACCAAAAGTATGACGGCAGGGCTACCGCTCCCGTCAGGCTTCAAGCTTCCATTTTAATGAAACATTTTTCCCCACGGGACAAAATATATGTCTAAATACATTGCAGGACCTGAGATTGAGCGTCTCATTCAGCTTTTAGCACGGTTGCCAGGTCTTGGACCACGTTCAGCGCGTCGTGCTGCGCTTCATCTTATTAAAAAAAAGGAAACTTTGCTGGAGCCTTTAGGAGCAGCAATGCAAACAGCGATAGAAAAAGTCGGCATTTGTTCTGTTTGTGGCAATGTCGATACCATTGATCCTTGTTCAATTTGTACCGATCCGCGACGTGATGATACAACGATCATTGTTGTTGAGGATATTGCTGATCTGTGGGCTCTTGAACGCGCAAAAACTCTCGCCGCACGTTATCATGTATTGGGTGGACGACTCTCACCCTTAGATGGAATAGGTCCGGACGAACTCAACATTGCCACCTTAATACAACGTGTTGTAGAAAACCCAATTATGGAGATTATTCTTGCTGTCAATGCAACTGTCGAAGGACAAACAACCGCTCATTACATCACCGATCAGCTTTCTAATTTTTCAGTAAAAATTACACGACTTGCTCATGGTGTTCCTGTAGGAGGTGAGCTTGATTATCTTGATGATGGAACTTTAGCAGCAGCTGTACAAGCAAGAACAAATCTTTAAAATTTTTCATCTTAGCCTTTAGCTCTTTAATGATAGGGGAATATCCAAATGCTAAAGAAAAACCTCTCACTTTTAAACAATTTTGGTCCTGGTATTTTAGTATGTTTACTCATATCAGCTTTAGCGTATGGTTTAGAAGTTCTAGAAAAACAGCTTTTTGGGCAAGCATGGCTTGAAAGTCTTGTTTTAGCAATTCTCTTAGGATCTGTTACTCGTAGTTGTTTTACGATGCCAACCTATTTTCAAAAAGGTATCAATTTTTGTGCCAAAACACTTCTTGAAGTTTCTATTGTCCTTCTAGGTGCAAGCATTCGTATTCATGCCGTTCTTTCCACCGGTTGGAATTTACTTGCAAGCATTGTATTCGTTATATTTGTAACCATTCTTCTCAGCTTTATCATCGGGCGCATTTTCGGACTTTCTAAACATTTGGCAATGCTCGTTGCGTGCGGAAATGCTATCTGTGGAAACTCAGCCATTGTTGCCGTTGCCCCCGTCATTAAAGCAAAACACGAAGAGATTGCTGCATCAATTGCTTTTACAGCTCTTTTGGGGATCCTTATTATTTTATGTCTCCCTTTTGCACATCCACTTCTAAATTTATCCTTTAACCAATACGGTGTGCTTGCTGGGATGGTTGTTTATGCTGTACCACAAGTTTTAGCAGCTACCGCATCTGTCTCTTTTGCGAGTGTTCAAATTGCAACCGTTGTTAAATTGGTACGCGTTCTCATGTTAGGCCCTCTTATTTTTGCCCTGTCACTCATCTATCGTCGATCAGAACAAATACACTTTCGTTGGCATACTCTCATTCCATGGTTTATTATTGGTTTTATGATGATGATGTTGGTCCGCTCGAGCAATCTTATCCCCGAAACAGCTCTCAATCCGATCAAATTTATTACTCAATTGTTCACAGTCATTTCAATGGCTGCATTAGGACTAGGTGTTGATATTCGTTCATTAAAAAAAGCAGGATGGCGCGTGATTTTAGCTTCAACTTGCTCTATAATTATTCTCGGTATTTGTAGCCTTATCATGATACAATTGAATGATTTAAATCATATAACATTTTGAAATATTCTTGTTTCTTTTTTCAACGGAACATGCGATAAACTCAGACAATTGCCAATATTATTAAAACAGCTCTTTCATTTAAATAATCCTTTCTTAAATGACTTTATCTATAAGCTAACTCTGCTTATGATATGTAAGAAAATGATTTTGATTTATGGGTTTAAATTGAACATAGAAAAAATAAATTATCATTATAAATTAATTTATTGATAACTAAAACAAATAAGGATCAAATCAACATTTCGTCTTATTCCATAAAAAGATATTGTTGCTTATTGGTACTAGCAACTTTCATACAAATGGACTATACAACAATAAGAAAGATTAAAAATACTGTAGATTTTTTGTCTATCGTTTTATTCAATTAAAATATTTTTATGCTTATTCTTGCTATCGATACTGCTTCAATTTATTGTGCTGTTGCGCTCATTCATCATAAGTCTGTTATTGCGCGTATCGATGAGCGCATGAATAAAGGACATGCTGAAAGACTTATCGGGCAGATTACACAAATAATGACACAAGCCAATATAACGCTTGATCAAGTTGAGCGTATTGCTGTCAGCATTGGACCTGGATCATTTACTGGTGTGCGTGTCGGTGTTGCCACGGCACGCGCTTTGGCATTAGCACTTGAGATACCAGCTGTTGGAGTGAGTGCACTTGAAGCGTTAGCAGCACAAGTCACACCCCGTAAAAATACTACATCAGCAATTACTGTTGTCATTGAAGCAGGGAGAGAGATGTTCTACCATCAAGATTTCCATAATGATCTCACTCCTTTGGGAGCACCAAACTTAAAAACAATTGAAAATATCCTCGATGATTTGCCCCAAAAAACCCGCCTGACTGGCCCAGCAGCTGATATCGTTATGCAGCATATTAAAAACCATAAAATAAATGAAAAAATTGTCTTGGAAAAAATCCCTTGCGAAGCAGCGGATATTGTAAACTATGCTTATCTTGCTGCAAACAAACAACCACAAAATTCACCTCGCCCCCTCTATCTACGCAGCGCTGACGCAAAACAACAAACCAATTTTGCTTTACCACGAAAAAATAATGTTTAAATTTTCATTGACAAAAAAGCATTTTGGAATTGCTCCACTACACGTTAAGGACAGTACTGCTCTTCACCAAATTCATCAACATTGTTTTACCCCTGCTTGGGGAAAAACAACTTTTGATACCTTTTTAACAGATCACTCTATCTTCGGATACAAAGTCTTTCTTATTAATCAATCTGATCAAATTTTAGGCTTTTGCTTATGCCGTCTCATTCTTGATGAAGCAGAAATCATCACAATTGCTGTCCATCCTCATTATCGTCAACAAGGAATTGCTACCCTACTTATTGATCATACAATTCGCTATCTTCACGATAAGCGCGTTATAAAATTATTTTTGGAAGTAGAATCTACAAACCTTTCTGCTTTAACCCTTTATCAACGCTTTGAATTTCAAAAAATTTCTGAACGTCTGGCCTACTACCCGTCAAAAAATGGTCGCGGTGATGCAATTATCATGCAAAAAACTTTTAAGCAAAGAGATTGAGATTTATGTAAAAAACATTTAAACAGGCACTATGAATAAAGTAAATCCTGAAAATACATCTCCTGCTGCTCCTAAAAAGGTTTTTATCAAAACCTATGGGTGTCAAATGAATGTTTATGATAGCCAGCGGATGACTGATAGTCTCAGTACGCAAGGCTATGTGACAACACAAACACCTGATGATGCCGATCTTATTCTTGTTAATACCTGTCATATTCGTGAAAAAGCAGCAGAAAAACTCTATTCTGATCTTGGTCGTTTGCGCGTTATGCGTCAAGAACGAACACCTGATAAACCCTTGACAGTTGGTGTAACAGGTTGTGTTGCACAAGCTGAGGGAAGTGAAATCTTGCGTCGCGCTCCAACAGTGGATCTCGTTATTGGTCCGCAAATGTATCATCGCTTGCCAGAATTGTTAGAAAAAGCCAAACAAGGTAAAAAAATTATTGAAACAGATTATGCTGTTGAAGATAAATTTGCTCATTTGCCACCTCATAATAAACGTGCAGTAAGAAAACGCGGTGTTAGCGCATTTTTAACAGTACAAGAAGGATGCGATAAATTTTGCACTTTTTGTGTTGTTCCTTACACACGCGGTGCTGAAATATCGCGCTCTGTTGAGCAAATTACTGAAGAAGCGCGTCAACTCATTGAAGCGGGTGTTAAAGAAATTACGCTGCTTGGACAAAATGTTAATGGTTGGCATGGACAAAGTGCAGATGGCAAAACCTGGCGTCTTGGTGATCTTCTTTATCATCTTGCAAAACTGGATGGTTTAAAGCGTTTGCGTTACACAACCAGCCACCCACGTGATATGGATGATAGCCTTATTGCCGCGCATCGAGATCTTGATATGTTAATGCCTTACCTGCATCTTCCTGTTCAATCAGGCTCAGATCGCATCTTAAAAGCGATGAACCGGCAACATAAAAGCTCTTATTATCTTCATATTATCGAAAAAATTCGGGCTGCACGGCCAGATATTGCCTTTTCAGGTGATTTTATTGTAGGGTTTCCAGGGGAAACAGATGAAGACTTTGAAGAAACCATTAAGCTCATTCAACAAGTACAATACAGTTCAGCTTATTCTTTTAAATATTCCCCCCGTCCTGGAACAGTAGGAGCCACAATGAAAAATCATGTTGATGAAGCTGTCAAAGATGCCCGACTTCAATATTTACAAGTTCTCCTCCTTGAACAGCAAAATACTTTTTTGCGTTCTAAAATTGGTCAAAAGACGGATGTTCTTATCGAAAAACCTGGACGTCACTCAGGACAAATGGTGGGACGTTCCCCTTGGCTTTTACCTGTTGTTGTGGATACAGATGCTTCTACAGGCTGTGTGGTAACAACGCATATTAAAAATGTAAGCTCAAATAGTTTTGTCGGTGAAGTGACAAATAGATAAATAGGCCTCTAACACCTTGTTCACAATAAATATTTTGAAAAACTCTTTTATTTTCAAAGAAAATGATTACATCTAAAGCATGAATTTTTATGAAAGAGAATTTGTCTTTTATAGAGTTTACTCAAAAAAATGTTTAATATTTATGTCGATATGGAGAATAGGCTGAAAGCTTCAACTGAAAAAATAAATGCTGACATTGAAAAAATTGATCCCTTGGAACGAGAAAGCGCTTCAGATACGAGTCAAGTTGTTTTGATTTTCGAAAATAATCAATACGCAAAAGTGGTTTTTGGTAAATTTGACGAAAATCTTGCTTATATCGAAAAAAAACTCAAACTTAGTATTCATCCACGTGGTAATGAAATCTTAATCCATGGAAATGTTTCTGTTATAAGGCGTGCGCAATATGTATTGCAGCAGCTTTATGAACGTGCCAAAACAGATCGAGAGCTCACTTTATCAGATATAAAAGGAGTGATTGCTATGGCGAATATCCCACAGAAGCAGAAAGAAGACACAATAACACATAAATCTGCAACGAAACGTATACCAGCACGGTTGAGTACCCATAAAAAAATAATTCATGCAAGGACCCCAACACAAGATGCTTACATACGCGCTATGGAGCATACTGAACTTGTGTTTGGTATAGGACCAGCAGGAACAGGAAAAACGTATCTTGCTGTTGCTCATGCTGCAATGCTTCTAGAACGTGGTATCATTGAGCGAATTATTCTCTCACGTCCTGCTGTTGAAGCTGGAGAACATCTGGGATTTCTTCCCGGTGATCTTAAAGAAAAAGTCGACCCCTATTTACGACCACTTTATGATGCTCTTTATGATATGATGCCCGCTGAAAAAATAGAACGCATTTTAGCTTCTGGTGTCATAGAAATTGCTCCTCTTGCTTTTATGCGCGGACGAACGCTTGCTCATGCTGCTGTTATTCTCGATGAGGCACAAAATACTACGCTCATGCAAATGAAAATGTTCCTCACACGTCTTGGAGAAGGAACACGTATGATTGTTACCGGTGATGTAAGCCAAATTGATTTGCCTATAGGGCAAAAATCAGGTCTCATTGAAGCAATCCGCATTCTTTCAAATGTAGAAAATATTGCCATTGTGCGCTTTGATGAAAAAGATGTTGTACGCCACCCGCTTGTTGCTGCTATCGTTCATGCCTATGATCGTGATTCTGAAATACAAAATAAAAAAAAATCACGCGCATGCGATACATTAAAAAATGAATTTGATTCATCATGATTATTATTGATATAATGGTTAAAAGTGCAGGGTGGAATGATGAGGAAATGCTTTATAATATCACCGAAAAAGCATTAACGGTAACGATGCATCATGTTTCGTTGGAAAATGTTGTAAGCGAGATTAGTCTGCTTTTTACGGATGATGAACATATGGCACAAATCAATGCACAATGGCGGGGTAAAAATAAATCCACCAATGTATTATCTTTTCCAGCGTTCCCAATTAAAGCTGGAAACCCTCCTGGTCCCATGCTGGGTGATATTATTATTGCGCGAGAAACTGTTGTGCTCGAAGCAGAAAAACAAGGAAAAACATTTCAAGACCATTTAGCGCATATGATTGTTCATGGTATCTTGCATCTGCTTGGCTATGACCATGAAACTGATGATGAAGCATATCAAATGGAAAAGCTCGAAAGAGAAATTCTTCAAAAGCTTTCCATAAAAGATCCTTATGCTGAATTGTCTATAAATGGATAGAATTTAACTTTTAACATCAATATGACGAGCATACCAATTAAAGCATCTCATTCACCTATCATAAAAAGAAAGTTTAGAAGATTTTAAAACCATGACCAACAAAATAAATGAACAAAATAATAGTCAAACATCTTCTAATAATGAAAAAGATCCCTCTCAACAGACGAATCATACAGAAAAATATTCCCTGATGAATCATTTGTTTTCATTCTTACGGGGCCGTAATTGTGCGCCTACGTCACTGCGCGATGATCTTACCGTTGCACTTGCAACTAACAATGAAAAAGATACCGCCCTCTTCTCACCTGAAGAACGTACTATGCTGCATAATATTTTACGCTTACGTGAAGCACGCGTGGATGATGTTATGATACCGCGTTCTGAAATTGAAGCATTGGAAATAAACACTTCACTTGGAGAAACCCTTAAATGTTTCGCAAAAATTGGTCATTCTCGCATCCCTGTTTATGCTGAAACTTTAGATGATCCACGCGGCATGATCCATATCCGCGATATTCTTAACTATATGACTCGCTTTATTATCAACCCTACAAAACACGAACAAAAATCCGATTTGCTTCCATTAAACCATACAGATTTACATACCCCAATCGGTGAATTAGATTTGATCCGAACCGTTCTCTTTGTTCCAAGTTCTATGCTTGCAAGCAAATTATTAACACGGATGCAAACCACACGAACACAAATGGCTCTAGTTATTGATGAACATGGGGGAACAGATGGTCTCGTTTCAATGGAGGATATTGTTGAATTGGTCGTTGGTGATATCGAAGATGAACATGATCATGTCGACAATGCGATCGTACGCGAACACAACAATAAGTGGCTTGTTGATGCAAGAACCGAACTAGAAGATGTGGAAAAAGCTCTTGGACCTGATTTTATCGTAGGGGAATATGGTGATGAGGTTGATACTATTGGTGGTTTAATAGTTTCCATTCTTGATCGTATTCCTGAAAAAGGTGAAGTTGTCGAAGCTGTTCCTGGCTATAAATTCCGTATTTTAGAAGCTGATAAACGCCGAATTAAGCGATTGCACATTTTTCGCATTCCAGAAAATGAAAATTTTGAAAACAATGCCATCTCTAAAGAATAGTCGAGCGTTTTTAAATAATTTTATCGTTTTTTTGTTCTCTATTACCGGCTGGAAGCGACAAGCATGGATATTTCTATGTGGTGCTCTTACTTCCCTTGCACTGCCACCCTTTTATTTAACACCTCTTTGCTTTCTAACTTTTCCCATTTTTATCGTTTTACTTGACTCAATACAATCCTCTCCAAACAATAAAAAACATTTTTTTACCTACGCTTTAAGCTGTGGAACTTTTGGTTTTAGTTATTTTATTTGCGGACTTTGGTGGCTCTGTAACGCTTTATTGACAGATCCAGCTTCTTTTGGTTGGGCAGTCCCACTAGCCATTTTATTTCCTCCTCTCTACCTTTCTCTGTATTGGTTTTTTTCTGGTTTTATTATCGGTTTATTATGGACAAAAGGAATAGCACGCTTTTTTGTTTTAGCCTTTGCCTTAGGATGGGCCGAGTGGTTGCGTGCGTTCTTATTCACAGGATTTCCATGGAATGCTCTTGGCTATACAGCCATGCCAACCCCAATTTTCATGCAATCTGATGCAATCGTGGGACTTTACGGAATGAATATTCTTGCTGTCTTAACCTACAGTTTGCCAACAGTTTTACTCACGGATGAAAAAAAGAAAGCAGCACTTTCCCTTTGCTTAGCACTTATATTCATTCACAGTGGTTTTGGATTTTATCGTCTCCATAAAATAGAGAATACAGCTGAAGATCAAAAGAGAAATTATTGGGTGCGCATTATTCAACCTTCTATCCAACAAAATATAAAATTGCGCGATAATACACGAGAAGCTATATTGGAAGCGCATATGCATCTGAGCGCAACACCAATAACTGGTAAAAATCCAGAACCCGATTTTATCGTATGGCCCGAAGCATCCGTTCCTTACCTTCTCTATGATAACTCATCTATCACAATGCACATTGCCTCTCTTTTAAAACCTAAACAATGGGCTATTATCGGTGCGATACGCGCCAGTGATGATCTCCCTCATTCCCAAACACAATATTTTAATACAATTGCAGTCATTAACGCTCAAGGAAATATTTTACACACTTCCGATAAACTTCATTTGGTTCCTTTTGGTGAATATCTTCCCTATCAGAATTTATTGAAAAAAATTGGATTGCGTATTCTCGCTGATAATATTGGTGGATATAGTGCTGCACATGTGCGCAAAACTGTCACAATGCCAAACGGATTTTCTTATCTACCGTTGATTTGTTATGAAGCAATATTTCCCCATGAAATGACTTTTAAAGGTTCCCCGCCTCAAGCAATCATTAATATTACAAATGATGCATGGTTTGGTGTAACACCAGGCCCCTATCAACATCTTCAACAAGCACAGCTTCGTGCCATCGAACTGGGAATCCCCCTCATACGAGCAGCCAATAATGGAGTATCAGCTGTTATTGATTCTTATGGACGAATCGTTGTAGCTCTTCAACAAAATGCTGTGGGCATTATTGATTCAAAAATTCCATCATCTATTACCCCTATAGGAAGCAATGAATACAGAACTTTCGCTACTTTTATCTTATTCATCCTTATGCTATTGTGTCGTATTGGTTTTGGTTTTACAAAACAGCCTAAATGATTCAAGTGCTCATTGTACGGTATTATGTTGCGTTTACCAGTAATATTGGGAAAAAATATTACATATTATTTTAATTGTATGATAAACCAGCTTCGCATAAATCTGATGTTGGTTTAAAAGAAAAGTGCTGGAAATTAAAGAGTTACATTATGACCGAAACTAGAAAAAAACCTGACCCTATAGATATCTATGTTGGAACTCGTATCCGTTTACGTCGTAATATTTTAGGACTTACTCAAGAAAAGCTAGGTGAAAAATTAGGAATTACTTTTCAGCAGATCCAAAAATATGAAAAAGGAACAAACCGTATTGGGGCCAGTCGCCTTCAAGCGATAGCAGAAATTATGGATGTTCCTGTTTCTTACTTTTTTGATAAAGGTCTTACCTCTCAACAAGTAGAAGGTTTTGCTGAAAGTGATCACAATTTTATGGATTTTTGTTCTAGCAGCGAAGGTATCCAGCTCATGCGGGCTTTTACGAATATATCTGATGCTAAAGTGCGTCGAAAAATCATTGACCTGGCAAAAGCACTGTCTGAGGAAGATTTGACAGATAAGCTATAAAATTAAACTTACATTTTTTCTCTCTTGTTTATATCAATTTGCATTGACGATTTGCTATGATATTCGCAAATCGTAGAAGCTTTAGTAGGCAATTAATTGAATTATTGGTTTTCTTTTTTGAAGGAGTTCCTATGCCGCATCAAGATTATCTTTTTACGAGCGAATCGGTATCGGAAGGGCATCCTGATAAAATTTGTGATCGTATTTCCGATGAAATCGTTGATATGATCTATAAAGAAGCACAAAAAACTGGTACTGATCCCTGGTTAATCCGTGTTGCTTGTGAAACTCTCGTCAGTGTCAACCGTGTTGTTATCGCTGGTGAAGTTCGTGTTCCCGATACGCTCTTAAAAAAAAATAAAAATAAAGAATTTATCTACGATGAAACTGGCTTTCCACTCATTAACCCTACACGTTTTCGTACAGCAGCGCGCCATGCTATTCGTGCCATTGGCTATGAACAAGCAGGTTTCCATTGGAAAACTGTTAAAATTGATGTTCTTTTGCGCCCCCAATCCGCTGACATTGCAAGAGGCGTTGATAATGCAACGGATCGGCATGGTGAAGAAGGAGCAGGTGATCAAGGTATCATGTTTGGATATGCTTGTCGTGAAACACCTGACCTTATGCCTGCACCAATTTATTATGCGCATAAAATTCTTAAACTTCTTGCTGCAGCCCGTCATAAAGGAGAGGGAGAAACTGGAAAATTAGGACCAGATGCCAAAAGCCAAATAACGATACGGTATAAAAATGGAAAGCCGGTAGAGGTCACATCCATCGTTCTTTCAACGCAGCATCTTGACGAGAGCTGGGATTCCAACAAAGTACGTACAGTTGTTGAGCCTTATATTCGTCAAGCTTTACATGATATTCCCATTGCAGCTCAGTGTCGTTGGTATATTAACCCAACAGGAAAATTTGTCATTGGCGGTCCTCAAAGCGATGCTGGTCTGACGGGGCGCAAAATTATTGTTGATACTTATGGAGGTGCAGCCCCCCATGGAGGCGGAGCCTTTTCGGGAAAAGATACAACAAAAGTTGATCGTTCTGCAGCCTATGCAGCACGCTATCTGGCAAAGAATATTGTTGCTGCTCATTTAGCAGAGCGGTGCACCATTCAGCTCTCCTATGCAATTGGTATCGCACAACCTTTATCGATTTATCTTAATCTTCATGGAACAGGAAAAGTCGATGAAAAGGTTATTGAAGCAGCCATTCGCAAAATAATGGACCTTTCCCCTACTGGAATTCGCAAACATCTTGACCTTAATAAACCGATCTACACAAAAACAGCGGCTTACGGTCATTTTGGGAGAAAACCAAAGCATGATGGTTCGTTTTCATGGGAAAAAACGGATCTCGTGAAAACACTTCAAACAATGATCAAAATCCCATGATTAAACATAATATACGCAAGAGTGAAGCCTTTTTTGGACGACGACAAGGAAAGCAGCTGCGAAACAATCAGCTTGCGCGTATAAAAATGCTTCTCCCTCATTTTAATATTGATTTGAATGTCTCTCCTCCCTCAAATCTTACATCCTTATTTTCAAACAAAGTAAAAGAAATTCGACTTGAAATCGGCTTTGGTAGCGGTGAACATTTACTCCATGAAATGGAACATTTTCCGCAAACTGGTTTTATCGGCATCGAGCCTTTTATCAATGGCATGGCAAAAATATTGTTTTCCCTTGAACAGCAGACACACTATCAAAATCATCTTCGCCTCTATAATGATGATGCTACACGCCTGCTTGATTGGCTCCCTGGTAACTCACTTGATGGAATAGATCTTTTCTATCCTGATCCTTGGCCTAAAAAGAAACACTGGAAACGACGTTTCATCAACGTCAAAAATCTTAACCGTTTTGCTCGCGTTCTTAAAACGGGGAAATTTTTTCGCTTTGCTAGCGATATAGACAGTTATGTAAACTGGACCCTCTATCATTGTGCACACCATGATCACTTTGAGTGGCAAGCAGAAAGCCCCAAAGATTGGAAGACCCCTTATCCACTATGGAGAGGAACCCGCTATGAAGCAAAAGCTTTACGCGAAGGACGAACGCCTACCTATCTTACCTTTATCAAGAAATAAATGACCAAGTGCTTTTCTCATAAACATCTTGAAAAATTTTGAATTTAAGAGTATCAATAGCTCAATTCTTGGTCTTATGATGAAGAGTGGGTCGTGGGACCTGCTCTTTTTTAATATCGTAAGACTGGTGAAAATAACTTGGATAAAATGTATGAACGAAGCTGAAAAAATAAGCAATCTTGACGAACCACGTCTGTTTGAAGAAGATGGTATCGAGGCGCGAGTTGCTGCTCTTGTCATACCACTGCTTAAGCCTTTAGGTTTCCGTTTGGTTCGTGTAAAGCTTCTTGGACAAAATGGTCTAACACTTCAAATTATGGTTGAACGAGCCGATGGTTCTCTAACCGTGGAAGATTGTGAAACTGTTAGTCGGACTGTTTCCCCTCTCCTTGATGTGGAAAATGTTATCGAACGCAAATATCATTTAGAAATCTCATCGCCTGGAATTGACCGTCCATTGGTCAGAAAATCTGATTTTTTTCATTGGCAAGGGCATCTTGCAAAAATTGAAACCAAAATAACCATTGATGGGCGCCAAAAATTTCGTGGCATACTTACCAATATCACGCAAGATGGATTTATTTTAAACACGGATAAAGCTGCTTACGGAGAAGCTATGTATACCTCTATTTCTTTTTGTGATATCACAAGCGCGCATTTAGTGCTTACTGATGAGCTTATTCGCGATGCGTTGAAAAAGAATAAAAATTTAAGTCAACAATTCATTCCTGAAGATAATCCTACCAACTCAACACAGACGCTCAATTTCAAGAAATAATATCACTGGGAAATACCCATCGTGTGGCACAAAGAAGGAGAAAATTGATGGCTACAAGCGCTAACAGGCTTGAAATTCTGCAAATTGCAGATGCTGTTGCACGTGAAAAGTCAATCGATCGTGAAATTGTTATTTCTGCGATGGCTGACGCTATTCAGAAAGCAGCACGTTCTCGTTATGGTCAAGAAACCAATATTCGTGCTGAAATCAATTCCAAAACAGGTGAAATTAAATTACAACGCCTGCTTAAAATTGTTGATGTTGTTGAAGACTATACAACGGAAATTACTTTGTCCGATGCACTCAAACGCCAAGCAGATGCAAAAATTGGTGATTTTTTTGCTGATCTTTTACCTCCTATGGATTTCGGACGCATCGCAGCACAATCTGCTAAACAGGTGATTGTACAAAAAGTACGCGATGCAGAACGTGATCAGCAATATGAAGAATTCAAAAACAAAGTTGGTGAAATTATTTCTGGTACAGTCAAGCGTGTGGAATATGGCAACGTTATCGTTGATTTAGGACGCGGTGAAGCTATTGTGCGTCGTGATGAATTAATTCCTCGTGAATCCTTCCGCTATGGGGACCGTATTCGTGCTTTTGTCAATGATGTACACCGTGAAACACGCGGACCTCAAATTTTCCTTTCACGCACACATCCTCAATTTATGGTAAAACTGTTTACTATGGAGGTTCCAGAAATTTATGATGGTATTATAGAAATCAAATCAGTTGCCCGTGATCCAGGTTCACGAGCCAAAATCGCCGTTGTTTCACGTGATGGTTCTATTGACCCTGTTGGAGCCTGTGTGGGAATGCGAGGAAGCCGTGTACAAGCTGTTGTTGCAGAGTTACAAGGTGAAAAAATTGATATTATTCCTTGGTCGCCTGATGCTGCAACATTTGTCGTTAATGCACTGCAACCTGCTGAAGTTTCTAAAATTATCCTTGATGAAGATGCTGAACGCATTGAAGTCATTGTGCCAGATGACCAACTCAGCCTTGCTATTGGACGACGTGGACAAAATGTTCGCTTAGCTTCACAGCTAACAGGATGGAACATTGATATTTTAACGGAAAAGGAAGAATCTGAAAATCGTCAAAAAGAATTTACTGAACGCAGTAAATTGTTTATGGAAGCCTTAGAGGTTGACGAAATGATCGGACAGGTTATGGCATCAGAGGGTTTTTCTTCTATTGAAGAAATTGCC
Organism: Bartonella sp. AU55XJBT; assembly: GCF_028618525.1. The sequence continues at coordinate 88,318 of NZ_JAQITC010000004.1, forward strand.
TATATTGATCTTGAGGAAATTGCTTCTATTGATGGTTTTGACCATGATACCGCTGCAGAAATCCAAAGTCGGGCCCGCGAATATCTCGAACATCAGGAAAAAGAACTTGATGAAAAACGCAAAAAACTTGGGGTTTCTGACGAATTGAGAACACTTCCTGGAATGACAAGTGCTATGCTGGTTGCTGTGGGTGAGGATGGTGTAAAAACAATAGAAGATTTTGCTGGCTATGCCGTTGATGATTTAGCTGGTTGGAGAGAACGCAAAGAAGGTCAAACAAAGAATTTTTCTGGTATTTTAACCCCTTTTGACATTACACGCGCGGATGCAGAAGCTATGGTTTTAGCCGCACGTGTACAAGCAGGCTGGATAGACCAAGCTGATCTTATTACAGAAAATCCTGTAGAAGATGAAAATTCTGCAGAAAATAAAAAAACAGATGATTTGGATGTGGATACACTTTAAATGAATGAACGGACTTGCATTGTGACCCGACAAAATGCTTCAGCACAAACGCTGATCCGCTTTGTTATGGGTCCCAATAACCAAATTGTTCCTGATCTTAAAGCAAATTTACCAGGGCGTGGCGTTTGGATTTCTGCCCATCACACTGTTATTGATAAAGCAATCAAACAGAAAGCTTTTCATAAAAATTTTAAAACAGATGTTGAGGTTGCACCAAATCTTGTGCATATTGTTGATACGCTTTTACTCAAAGCTGCTCTGTCAAGCCTTTCCATGGCAAGAAAAGCGGGCGCTGTTGTCATGGGAGCAACCAAGGTTGGCGCTGCTATCCGTGCTGGTCAAGTTATTCTCGTACTTCATGCTAAAGAATCAACAGAAGATGGAAAACGAAAAATTGCACAGGCCATCCATACAATACAACAACAAACAAATCGGACGATAAAAACCATATCTTTATTTACAAGTGATGAAATGCGTGTGGCTTTTGGCTCTAATCCTGTCATGCACGCAGCCTTATTGGACACAAAAGCTGCTGAAGGATTTCTTAAAACAACATATAAATTGATCAGCTATCGTGATGACAAGCATAATAAGCACGGTGAGATGACGGCACAAGCCGTGAAGGAAGTACAATGAGTGAAAATAACAACGACAAAACAACAGGCAAGAAGACACTAACTCTCAAGCGGTCTGTCTTGGAAACGAGTACGGTCAAACAAAATTTTAGCCATGGTCGCACAAAAGCTGTCGTTGTCGAAACCAAACGACGTAAAATTACGCGACCTGATGAAAAAGCTGAGACCTTGCAGCCTATTACAAAACCGCATGTTGCACCCCAGCGCTCTAAACCGCGTTTTGAGGGAAAAAAACCTCAGGAATCTGTGTCCAAAAGCAATCTTTCATCGACTGAAATGGAAGCAAGACTTCGCGCATTAGAAGAAGCACATATCCAAGAAAGAATAACGAGAGAACAAGCTGAAAAAGAAGCAAGGCGTGCTAAAGAGCGTGAAGAAATTTTAAAACAAGAAATCAAAGAAAAAGAAATACTTCAAAAACAAGAAGAAGAATCGTCGTCGGTACAGATTCCACCTGTTTTTTCTGAACCTCCCCTTATCGAAAAGACAGATATTCCTCTTACGCCTAAAAACACAACTTTGATTGAAAAACGCAAAATAGATGAAAATAAAGAGGAAGAACGGCATAGCCGACGTGCTAATCCTGCTAAATCAGAAATACGTGCACCAAAAATTGTCAAAGGAGCTGATGAACGGCGCCGTGGAAAACTGACTCTTAATAGCGCATTGGACGAAGAAGGGAGTGCACGGGGGCGATCAATGGCTGCAATGCGACGCAGACAGGAAAAGTTTAAGCGTGCACAAAACCAAGAACCAAGAGAAAAAATTTCTCGCGAAGTGGTTCTTCCTGAAACGATTACCATTCAAGAGCTCGCACAACGTATGACTGAGCGTTCTGTTGATGTCATTAAATTTTTAATGAAACAAGGACAAATGATGAAACCTGGCGATGTTATTGATGCAGATGTTGCTGAACTCATCGCTGTTGAATTTGGTCATACTGTTAAACGTGTTTTAGAATCTGACGTAGAGGAAGGTATCTTTAATATAACGGATAATCCTCAAAATATGCAGCCGCGTCCCCCTGTTGTAACCATTATGGGCCATGTTGACCACGGAAAAACTTCCCTTCTGGATGCAATTCGCAAAGCCAATGTTGTTTCTGGTGAAGCAGGTGGCATTACGCAACATATTGGGGCCTATCAAGTAGAACAAAACGGTCAAAAAATTACCTTTATTGATACACCAGGGCATGCTGCATTTACTGCTATGCGTGCCCGTGGAGCTCGTGTTACCGATATTGCCGTTCTTGTTGTCGCCGCTGATGATAGTGTCATGCCGCAGACGATTGAATCAATTAATCATGCTAAAGCTGCTGGTGTCCCTATTATTGTTGCTATCAACAAAATTGATAAACCAGCTGCAAATGCACAAAAAGTGCGTACAGAACTTTTACAACATGAAGTGTTTGTTGAAACGATGGGCGGTGAAACTTTGGACGTTGAAGTTTCCGCTAAAACTGGTCAAAATCTTGATAAACTTCTCGAAGCCATCCTCCTTCAGGCTGAAATGCTTGATCTAAAAGCAGATCCTCAACGAACTGCAGAGGGCGTTGTTATTGAAGCTAAACTCGATCGTGGACGCGGATCTGTTGCAACCGTTCTTGTTCAAAAAGGGACATTACATCCTTCTGATATTATTGTTGCCGGAAATGAATGGGGGCGGGTGCGTGCTTTGATTGACGACCATGGTCGCCATGTTAAAGAAGCCGTTCCCTCCACACCAATTGAAATTTTAGGCATGCAAGGAACACCACAAGCCGGAGACCGTTTTGCTGTTGTCACGCATGAAGCAAAAGCACGGGAAATTTCTGAATATCGTCAACGACTAGCACGTGACAAAGCTGTTGCTCGACAAACTGGTTCACGTGGTTCTCTTGAACAGATGATGACGAAATTGCAAACGGCTGGTGTTAAGGAGTTTTCCCTTATTATTAAAGGAGATGTGCAAGGATCCATTGAAGCAATCGCTTCAGCATTGGAAAAACTAGGAAATGATGAGGTTCGTGCGCGTGTTGTACATTCTGGTGCTGGAGGAATTACCGAAAGTGATATTTCTCTTGCGGAAGCTTCTAACTCAGCTGTGATTGGTTTTAATGTTCGAGCCAATAAACAGGCGCGTGATTTTGCTAAAACACAAGGGATTGAAATTCGTTATTATAACATCATTTATGATCTTGTTGATGATATCAAAGCGGCCATGTCTGGTCTCCTCTCACCAGAACAGCGTGAAACATTCCTTGGTAATGCTGAAATTTTAGAAGTCTTTAACATTACAAAAATCGGAAAAGTCGCTGGATGTCGTGTTACAGAAGGTAAAATAGAACGAGGAGCCGGTGTTCGCCTTATCCGCGATAATATCGTTATTCACGAAGGAAAACTGAAAACACTCAAACGCTTTAAGGATGAAGTCAATGAAGTGCAAAGTGGTCAAGAATGTGGAATAGCCTTTGAAAATTATGAAGATATGCGCGCAGGAGACATCATTGAGACCTTCCGTATCGAACATATTAATCGCACATTATAAAATGATCCAATAACTTTACTCTGTTTTAAAATGAGAAAAGTTATTGGAATTCTATACACAATGTCTCTTTTTTCCTTATCTGGATGGTCAAAAAAAGAGGTCTTGGAGCAAGGATAAAACTTTGATGAAAAATGCAGGGCCATCACAACGGCAACTTAGAGTAGCAGAGCAAGTCCGTCATGCGGTAGCGCATATACTACAACGTGATATTTTGCTTGATGATGTTTTGAAGGGTGTTGTTATTTCTATCTCTGAAGTGCGTATGTCTCCAGATTTAAAAATTGCTACTTGCTTTGTATCACCTCTCAGTAAGCTTAAAAATGCTTCCCATACAGATGTCGTTGATACCCTCAATAAACATAGCCGTTTTCTCCGTAGAGAAATCAGTCATGCATTGAGACAAATGAAATATATGCCAGAACTGCGTTTCCGACTTGATAATAGTTTTGATAATTTTTCAAAAATTGATGCTCTCCTTCGCTCGCCTGAGGTTGCGCGCGATCTTCATCGTGATAAAGATGAGGATTAAAGAGATGACACGGCAACGCAAAAAAAAAGGGCGTCCTGTTTCTGGCTGGGTTATACTTGATAAACCAAAAGGAATGAAATCAACAGAAGCTGTCTCACAAATCAAATGGCTCTTTCATGCGCAAAAAGCAGGACATGCGGGTACACTTGATCCTCTTGCTTCTGGTCTTCTCCCCATTGCCTTGGGCGAAGCAACCAAAACTGTTCCTTACGTGATGCAAGGCAAAAAAACTTACCGTTTTCATATTGCTTGGGGGCAAGAGCGATCAACAGATGATCTAGAGGGAAAAATAACAAAAACATCTCTCAAACGTCCAACACAAGAAGAAATACTTGCTCTTCTTCCTCAATATACAGGTGTTATTTTGCAAATACCTCCACAATTTTCAGCAATCAAAATTGCTGGGAATCGCGCCTATGACCTAGCGCGAGAAGGAGAAGTCGTTGAAATTGCGCCCCGTGAAGTGGAAATAGAAACTTTCGAGTTCATAGAAATGCCGTCAAAAGAGTCCTCTGTCTTTGAAATAACCTGCGGAAAAGGAACTTATGTGCGCTCACTAGCACGCGATATGGGACGTGATCTGGGTTGCTATGGGCATATCGCTGATTTAAGGCGTATTGCCGTCGCACCTTTTGATGAAGAAGATCTCATTACATGGGATGAACTAAAAGCAGCAATATCGCTCAATAAAAACACCACAGATGTAAATGAGAGTTCTTTTGAAAAAGGCTTCTCTGCACTCGATGAGCTGTTAATTGAAACGGGAGCTGCATTAGATTGTCTCCCTCATTATTCGCTTACGGAAACCCAAGCGCAGAGAGTTATGAGGGGGCATTCTATTTCTTTATGTGCTGATAAAACACTTCTTGATGAAGAGGAGGTTTGTCTCCTCTATAGGAAACAACTTCTTGCTATTGGTATTCTCGGAAAAGGTCTATTTAAACCAAAGCGGATTTTCACAATTTAAGTGTTTCTTTCTTATAACCGTCTCTTGTTGAAAGATATTATTCCCTATAAGATTAAGAAAAATATGTTGCTTTTCATTTCTCTACACTCACCTCATTCATATCAAAATGTAAAGATAGTTCTACAAGCCAACACCATCATACACTCTGCCATCCCCTAATTTTAAAACCCTCATATTATAGAAACTTCTAAGAGGCTTTTTATTCCTTTTCAATCGTTTTTACCCACACATTAGCCACCGTTTGTACATACAAGAAAATGATTTTATTGATTCAATATACATAAGATCAATAGATTTAAAATGAGAGAAGTTTAAAGATTTTTGGAACCATCACTAAAAAAATGATAAAATACCATTATAAATAAATACACCAATCATTAAAATACTCATTTTTTGTGCTTATGCTAACCAATTGATCTAAAGAATATAACAACCATATTAAAAAACTGTTCTAATCTTAAGGAAGATGATCAGAAGGAACTTTTAAAAGCATCTCATTGACTTGGGGTATTGTCTGTCGTTCAATCATGCGGTGCACTCTTATACCGTTAGGAGCGCAATTTAAATGACGCAAAAGCTTATTAACTTCAGCATCCGCTTTTGTACGACGATGATTATGGCGTAAATAATCTACCCATGTTGGCATATGATAAGCCTCTGTCCAATATTCAGGTCTTTCAAGATCTCGTAAAAGAACCCATTGGCGCGCACCATCACGTAAACGAATATGGCGTCGACGCGTCATCACTTTGAGAAACTCTTCCAGATCATTTTCATGAATTTGATAATCGATCATTATCATGATCGGACCACTTCTTGCTTTTAGGTCGAGTAAGAGTTCTGGCTCTCTAAAATGATCAAGAGGATTCAAATCTATTTGAGGAATTTCTTGAATTCTAAATTTCACCCCCGCAAGAGCTCCAACAATCAAGAATAGAGAACAAATACTCAAAGCAATTGTTGGAGAATAACCATCAGCTAAAATTCCCCAGATTGCACTACCAATAGCCATCCCCCCATAAGATGCGGTTTGATAAAGTGCTAAAGAACGTGCAACAACCCAGCGTGGTGTAGAGAGTTGTACAGATGTATTAAACAATGATAATGCCAAAACCCAACTTAGTCCTGCAGGAAATAAAGCAATATGGCTTATAATCATTGAACGGCTTATTCCCAATAAAAAGCAAGAAAAAGCAAAACCAATAAATGCACTTGCAATAATTGTTTCTGAACGAAAATGATGCCGTACAAATGCATTAATAATCCCTGCTGTCATGGCCCCTAATCCAAAACAACCAAGCAATGTCCCATAAAGAAGGGCACTTCCTCCAAGAACTTTATGCGCAACAATTGGCAAAAGAGCTAAAATTGAAATCGCCCCTATACCAAAAAGGAACGCTCGGACCATAATACTCAGGAGATTAGGCGACATCGCAACGTAACGCAAACCATCTGAAACAGCCCCTAACAGTCTTTCTCTTGGCAATGGGTTGTTTTCATCATTCGACTTCCAGAAAAATAATGCACCAATAAGAGGGATATAGCTTATAGCATTAAACAAAAAAGCAGCAGCAGCCCCCAAAGTTGCAATGATGGCTCCTCCAATAGCAGGACCAACACTCCGCATCAAATTAAAACCGACACTATTCAAACTAACAGCAGCAGGAATATTTTCCCTGCTCACAATATCTCCTATCGTTGCTTGCCAAGAAGGATTATAAAAGGCTGTGCCACATCCAATCAAAAACGTGAAACATAATAAAAGCCAAGGTGTTAAAAATCCCATATAGGCTAAAATAGATAAACTCATGGATATAACCATCATCATAATCTGTGCGCACAGCATAATTTGACGCCGATTAAAATTGTCCGCTAACGCCCCTGCCATCAAAGAAAACATAACAAGTGGTAATGTTGTCGCACTCTGAACCAACCCAACCATGGAATGCGAAGAACTAATTAACGCCATTAACCACCCTGCTCCAACAGCCTGTATCAGCCCCCCTAAATTAGAAATAAGCGTAGATGACCATAAATTTCGAAATACCGAATTACGAAAAAGTTTTAATGTTGAAATGCTCTGCATCTTTTCCCTCCAAATCGGTATTTATCACTTTTGTTACCACACACACGCTCATAATCTTTGTATCAAAAGGATGCATAAATCTTTAAAAAACTTCTCATAAAACCCTATTTAAATCAATATTTCAAAACAAAAGCCTTTATTTAAAGAAAGACTTCAAAATGCTGTAAAGGACTAGTATTTTAACCTTCTTTCCTATATAAGAGCGAGAATAGGTGAGAGTCTTTGACTCTTCTTATTTCCTCGCAGACCCTGGCTGAACGACATCTCGGCTATGGGTGACTTTATGTTTCTTCGTTTTTTGAAAGGATGATACGATGTCGATTACAGCTGAACGTAAACAAGCTCTTGTTGCAGAATACGCAAATAAAGTTGGTGATACAGGATCACCAGAAGTACAGATTGCTGTACTTTCTGAACGTATTTCTAATTTAACAAACCACTTTAAATCTCACAAAAAAGATAACCATTCTCGTCGTGGTCTCTTAAAGATGGTGTCTCAACGCCGGCGCCTTCTTGATTATCTTAAAGGAGTTGACCAAAATCGTTATCAGACACTTATCAAGAAGTTAGGTTTGCGTCGCTAAAAGAAAAGTGGGGTGGTGTAAAAAGCCACCCATTTTTTCAACATGTTGCTTTTCGTTAAAAATTTAAAAACTGACAAGTTATTATGGGATAGCACTGCTTATCATTTCGCATTTAAGGCGATTTATCTCTCTCTTCTCGCAACAAAGATGGAAGTAGCTTGTTGGTCTACCCCAGAGCTTAAAAATATGCTACGCAAAACCAGAATGTGAGCAATCAAAGATTTAAACACTGGTCATTAAGGATAAAAAATGTTCAAAACGCACAAGATAGAAATTGAATGGGCCGGGCGTCCGCTCACCCTTGAAACAGGGAAAATAGCACGTCAAGCTGATGGTGCCGTGATTGCTACCTATGGTGAAACGATTGTCTTAGCAACCGTTGTATCGGCAAAAAGCCCAAAACCAGACCAGGACTTTTTTCCACTCACCGTTAATTATCAAGAAAAATCCTATGCTGTTGGTCGAATACCTGGGGGCTATTTAAAACGTGAAAATCGGCCAAGTGAAAATGAAACTTTGGTTTCACGCTTAATTGATCGTCCAATTCGTCCTCTCTTCGTTGAGGGTTATAAAAATGATACACAAGTCATTGTTTCCGTTATACAGCATGATCTTGAAAATAATCCCGATATTCTTGCGATGATTGCCTCCTCTGCCGCTTTGACCCTGTCAGGGGTTCCTTTCATGGGACCTATAGCAGGTGCCCGCGTTGGCTATTGTAATGGACAATATGTTCTCAATCCTCATATTGATGAAATGCCTGAATCAAAACTTGATCTTGTGGTTGCTGGAACAGAAAGTGCTGTCTTGATGGTCGAATCAGAAGCACAAGAATTACCAGAAGATATTATGTTAGGTGCTGTGATGTTCGGTCACAAAGGCCTTCAACCTGTCATTGATGCCATTATCAAGCTTGCTGAAGTTGCTGCAAAAGATCCTCGTGATTTTGTTCCTGAAGATCTTTCTGACCTTGAAAAAGCAATGCAAGAAATGGCCGAACAGGGTATACGAAAGGCCTACACAATTACTGACAAGCAAGAACGTTATGCCGCAATTGATGCCCTAAAAACAGAAATCATCCATAAATTTATGCCAGAAACAGAAGATGACTGTCAATTTAGTACAGATCAAATTGCAACCGTCTTTAAACAGTTGCAAGCAAAAATTGTTCGCGGAAACATTCTTGATACAGAAAGGCGTATTGATGGACGCAATCTTTCTACTGTGCGCCCTATCCAATCAGAAGTGAGTATTTTGCCCCGCACACATGGATCAGCACTCTTTACCCGTGGAGAAACACAAGCGATTGTCGTTGCAACATTGGGGACTGGTGAAGATGAACAATATGTTGATGCCTTAACGGGGATGTACAAGGAAACGTTCCTTCTTCATTACAATTTTCCACCATTTTCAGTAGGAGAAACAGGACGCCTTGGTTCTCCTGGTCGTCGTGAAATTGGACATGGAAAATTAGCATGGCGAGCAATTCACCCCATGTTGCCAACGAAAGAATCTTTTCCTTATACCATTCGTGCTGTCTCAGAAATTACTGAATCTAACGGTTCTTCTTCTATGGCAACGGTTTGTGGAACATCGCTTGCTCTTATGGATGCTGGTGTTCCGCTCGCGCGCCCCGTTGCAGGTATTGCTATGGGATTGATTAAAGAAGGAGAACGCTTTGCTGTTCTGTCTGATATCTTAGGGGATGAAGATCATCTTGGAGATATGGATTTTAAAGTTGCAGGAACAGAAAATGGTATTACTGCTTTGCAAATGGATATCAAAATTGACGGTATTACCGAAGAGATTATGAAAATCGCACTTGAACAAGCTAAAGATGGCCGAATCCATATCCTTCATGAAATGAGCAAAGCTTTAACCAGTGCACGCGCTGAACTCAGCGAATTTTCGCCACGTATTGAAGTTATGAATATTGCTGTTGATAAAATTCGCGATGTGATCGGCTCTGGTGGTAAAGTTATTCGAGAAATTGTGGAACAAACTGGAGCAAAAATTAATATTGAAGATGATGGTACCATTAAAATTGCTTCTGCTGATGCTAAAACCATTGAAGCAGCAAAACGCTGGATCCATTCTATTGTCGATGAGCCTGAAGTTGGTGCTATCTACCAGGGAACAGTTGTAAAAACTGCAGACTTTGGTGCGTTTATAAACTTCTTTGGTTCTCGTGATGGACTTGTTCATATCTCTCAACTTGCATCAGAACGCGTCACCAAAACAACGGATATTGTTAAGGAAGGTGATAAAGTTTGGGTTAAACTCATGGGCTTTGATGAGCGTGGAAAAGTTCGGTTATCCATGAAGGTCGTTGATCAAGAAACCGGAAAGGAAATTACCGATGATCAATCGGTGAAAGAAGAAAAACAACCTGAAAATAAACGCCGCCGGAAGAAAAAAGAAGAGTAATCTTTTCTTCTTATCGTAATCATGAAATGCCATCCCAACATTGGAGTGGCATTTTTCTTTGAAAGAACCACATGTGTTATCATTTTTACCTTTTGAAAATCATGCAATCCCTTATCCAAATCCAAACCAATGCTGGCTAAGTTTCGGTTTAACCGGAACCCCCTCTGCAGAATGGGTACAAAATTTAAAAGTTATCACGCCTTGGCGACCAGATTTTTTAAAATTTGTCGATGCTCAATTTCACTGCTCTCCTCAAATAGACAAAACTCTCATCTATGATGGTGCACTTTTGCACCTGAGCAAATATCGTGGTTTTAACCAAAATTATTTTCTTGATTTATTAGAATGCGTTAAACCCAGTGGATGGATTGTAATCAGTGGGAATAAAACGGCTGGTGCTGCTTCAATGATGAAATGGGTCAAAAAAATTGTTCCTATCACCAATAAACTATCTAAAAATCATGGTCTTGTATTTTGGCTTCAAGTTCCTCAACAAATAGAGAGACAAAATATTGCACAATTGCGCTCACCACCGCTTTTTTTTGATAAATTTCAAACCACCTCTGGTATGTTCTCACATGGTCGTATTGATCTAGGATCTGCTGCCCTTGCTTCTTATCTGCCCAAAGTTATTTCTGGAAAAACGGCTGATTTTGGAGCTGGCTGGGGCTATCTTTCTCACGTTGCACTTGAAAGCAATGTAAAACTTACAACTCTTGATCTTTATGAAGCAGACTACAACGCTTTGAAAGCAGCACAACAACACCTTAACCTCACAACAGCCCCTTTTCCAATTCATTTTTATTGGCACGACCTTGTGCATGAGCCTGTCACAAATCTGTATGACACAATCATTTCAAATCCACCGTTTCACACACAACAAACGACAGATGTCTCCTTAGGAAAACATTTTATTATAAATGCTGCAAAATGCCTAAGGCCAAGTGGCAGTCTGCTTCTTGTTGCAAACCGCCACCTTCCTTATGAAACATTGTTAAAAGATATTTTCCGCACAGTGTTGATCCATGAACAAGCTCATGGTTTCAAAATTATCGAAGCACGAAAATAAACAAAACAAGCAATACCTCTAAAGAATAAAACGGGAAAGATCGATATCAGCAGCAAGCTCGCCAATAGATTGTCTCACATAAGCAGCATCAATTTTAAACGATGTTCCAGCTTTATCCGGCGCTGTAAAAGAAATCTCATCCAAAACGCGCTCCATAACGGTTTGCAAACGACGTGCCCCTATATTTTCAATCCTTGCATTTAAATCTACAGCAATATCAGCTAAAGCATCAATCGCGTCATCGGTTATTTCCAAATGAACCTCTTCCGTTGCCATAAGAGCAATATATTGTTTAATCAAACTCGCTTCTGGTTCTGTTAGAATACGTCGTAAATCTTCCCTTGTTAAAGGGTTAAGCTCCACACGGATAGGCAAACGCCCTTGAAGTTCCGGTAATAAATCAGATGGCTTGGAAACATGAAATGCACCAGAGGCAATAAAGAGAATATGATCTGTCTTGATTTGCCCATATTTTGTAGCAATTGTTGTTCCTTCCACCAAAGGCAAAAGATCACGTTGGACACCCTCACGCGAAACCGCAGCACTGGCTCCGCCATCCCTCGTCGCGATTTTATCAATCTCGTCGATAAAAACAATACCGTCATTTTCAGCAACACGAAGTGCTTCTTGAATAATTTGTTCCTGATCAAGGAGTTTTTCAGATTCATCATCAATGAGTGGTTTAAAAGCATCCCTTACTGTCGTTTTACGGACTTTTGTACGACTGCCCATTTTGCCCAAAATATCGGATAAATTCATAATCCCCATTTGCGCCCCAGGCATACCAGGAATATCAAAGGTTGAAGCACTATTGCTATTATTATCAGCGACTTCAATTTCAATCTCTTTCTCATCTAATTCACCTTCACGCAATTTTTTGCGAAAACTATCACGGGTAGCCGGACTTGCTGTTTTACCAACAAGGGCATCTAAAACGCGCTCTTCAGCATTCACGTGAGCCTTTTCTTTTATTTCATCGCGTTTCTTTTCACGCACAAGAGAAATGGCAATCTCAACAAGGTCTCGAATAATTTGCTCAACATCACGACCCACATAACCAACTTCAGTAAATTTAGTCGCTTCTACTTTCACGAAGGGCGCTCCAGAAAGTTTTGCTAATCGACGTGCGATCCCTGTCTTACCAACACCTGTTGGTCCTATCATTAAAATATTTTTTGGCATCACTTCTTCACGCATCGGCTCATCAAGCTGTTGTCTACGCCACCGATTACGCAGTGCAATAGCTACAGAACGTTTGGCATCATTTTGGCCAATAATAAAACGATCAAGTTCAGAAACAGTCTCACGAGGGGAAAATACAACACACATTTAAATAGCTTTCTCTAAAGAAGATAATTCTGCATCCAATGTTTCAATCGTAAAATGATCATTGGTGTAAACACAAATTTTAGCGGCAATAGCCATAGCTTTACGAGCAATCGTTTCGGCATCCAAATCCAAGTCCATCAGTGCCTGCGCTGCTGAAAGAGCAAAATTTCCTCCAGAACCAATGGCCATAACCCCATCTTCTGGTTCTAAGACATCACCAAGCCCTGTTAGAGCTAAAGTTACTTTCTTATCAGCCACGAGCATCATTGCTTCTAGACGACGCAAATAGCGATCTGTTCGCCAATCCTTTGCAAGTTCTACACATGCGCGCATAAGTTGATCAGGATATTGCTCAAGCTTTGTTTCTAATCTTTCCAGTAATGTGAACGCATCTGCCGTAGCACCTGCAAAACCAGCAATAACCACTCCGCTCTTCCCAAGACGACGAACTTTACGTGCATTGCCTTTCATAATCGTCTGTCCAAGAGATACCTGACCGTCGCCAGCCATCACGACTTTGCCACCTTTTCGTACTGTAATAATCGTTGTACCATACATTATGTCTGGCTTATGTTCTGTCATAAGGAGACTCCTATATTACTTTCCTTTTAATATTATCTTTTCATACAATGTAAAACTCAATTACTATTGTCCTATTTAAGAACATATATAGCAAAACACAATGATTCAGCATCATTCAATTTGTTGAAATTGAAAAAATGATATTATTGTTGTCAATGTAAATTACTGCTAAATAGCTTTATGTAAACAGTTTGTGCCTTTATAGAGGAAAATTATGAAAAAAATAGCTATAGGAACCTTAGGTGGAACAATTGCAATGACTGCTGATCGTTTTGGCCACATGCAACCGACTTTAACCTCAGATAACCTCATAAAAAGTGTTCCTGATTTAAATAAGGTGGCTGATATTCACGCACAAACATTAATGCAAATACCAAGTGGATCTTTATCTTTTAAAATTCTTTTTGAAATACTCGAGTGGGCAAAACAACAAATACACGCTGGCGCAGAAGGGATTGTTTTAACGCAAGGGACTGATACTCTAGAAGAAACAGCTTTTTTTCTTTCTCTTTATTGGAAGGAAGCTGAACCACTCATCATAACCGGTGCTATGCGTACTCCTTATGAAGCAGGCGCTGATGGACCCGCTAATATTTTAGCAGCAACCCGTGTCGCGACGTCCCCACAAAGTCGCAACAGAGGCGTTCTCGTTGTCATTAACGATACGATTCATTCACCTTATTGGCTCTATAAAAGTCATACCGTCAAAGTTGAAACATTTCAATCAGGACTCGTAGGTATTTTAGGAACTATTTTAGAAGGAAAACTCATTTATTTCAATGATAGAAAATTTTCCTCGACAACGTTTGATCTTCCTCAAAACCACGATCATCAAATTGCACTCCTCTATTCCTCTCTATCGTCTGATGCGCAATTAATGAAACTCTGCCTTGAAAGTGGATATTATGCCGGGCTTGTTATCGCTGGTTTTGGTGCAGGACACTGTAGTTTTCAAGAAGCAGACCTTGTACAACAATATGCACAAAAAATACCCATTATTATTGCTAGTCGTTGTTGTAATGGCTCAACAACTCGTATAACTTATGGCTATAAAGGCTCAGAAATCGATATGATTGCTTCGGGTGTTCTCATGTCCGGTTATTTATCAGCCGTAAAAGCGCGTTTGCTTTTATGGGCTTTTTTGGCACAAGGACACTCATTGGCACAGATCCGTGCTCATTGGAATGATTGGACGATAAGTTAATAAAAATGATCTATTATCTTAAGGAAGAGAGCATGCAAAACAAAATTTATTTGAATATAAAGCAGCTCATCTGTCCGCTCTTAATCGATTACTGTGGCAAAAAAAATCTCGACAAATACAAATGATTGATACAACTGTACAAAAAATTAATCAGAAAGATAATTTGGTCAAATCCATTTCTGACCGATATTCACCCTATCGCGTCTTTACGGCACAAGAATGGTCAGAGTTTCGTGCGGACACACCTCTCACTTTGACTTTTGATGAAATTAAACGTTTACGCTCTATTGATGATCCTATCGATCTTGAAGAAGTCCAACGCATTTATCTTTCTTTATCGCGTCTGCTCTCATGCCATGTTGAAGCAGTGCAGGAACTTTTTCACAAACGTCAGCAGTTTCTCCATCAAGAAGAGAGTCAAAAAACGCCCTTTATTATTGGGATTGCTGGTTCTGTAGCCGTAGGAAAATCAACCACCGCTCGTATCCTTCAAGAACTGTTGAAACGTTGGACATCTAGCCTTAAAGTTGATCTGATCACAACAGATGGTTTTCTCTATCCTAATGCGATCTTAGAGCAAAAAAATCGTATGAATCGTAAAGGATTTCCTGATTCCTACGACATTAAAAAATTGCTGTGCTTTCTCTCAGCTATAAAAGCAGGTATCGGAAATGTCTCTGCTCCTCTTTATTCTCATATGACTTATGATGTTCTAGAAAATCAGACAATTACCATTGACCGTCCTGATATTTTAATTGTTGAAGGGATTAATGTATTACAGGTTAGTGATCTTCCTAAAGATGGGAAAGCAATTCCTTTCGTGTCGGACTTTTTTGATTTTTCAATCTATGTCGATGCCGAAACAGAAGTCATTCGTCACTGGTATTTAGAGCGTTTTAAACGTTTACGTAAAACAGCTTTTCAAAATCCTGAATCCTATTTTCATCGTTATGCCCTACTTAATGAAAAAGAAGCCTCAAAAATCGCTGAGGATCTTTGGCAAACGATTAATTTAAAAAATTTACAGGAAAACATATTGCCAACACGACCACGGTCCAATCTCATTCTGCGAAAGGGAAAAAATCATTTGGTCGAGTATGTCGCACTCAGACGACTATAAGGATCTCATAAACTATGCACCAGCACTCCATTCATTTTACCTCAACACGTATTGATACTAGTTGCCCTATCATCTTGGTAAATCAAAGAAATCTTGCCAACTTATCACTTGAGGCCTCAACAAAAGCATGGATAAAAGTTAATGATTTTACTGGCAAAGCAGGACAAATACTCTTTGTTCCTCACGAAACGGGACATTTAAAAAAAGTTTTATTTGGAATTGGCGATGGGGGAGATCCCTTTATCACAGGACTGCTTGCTCAAAAACTTCCTGCTGGTCACTGGCATTTAGAAGGTGAAACCTCTGATGAAATAAATGCCTATCTTGGATTGGCGCTGGGAAGCTATCAATTTAAGCGTTATCGCCAAAACTTTTCCTCTAAAACATCGTCGGTCTATGTCAATGAGGCCGTTGATTTTGATGAGCTCCAACGTATTTATGAAGCTGTCTTCTTCGTCCGTGATCTCATCAATCTTCCAGCTAATGATATGACTCCAGATACTCTTGAAGAAGAAGCACGACAACTAGGAAAAATTTATGGTGCTCATGTCCAAAGTATTTGTGGAAATGATCTCTTAACCCATAACTTTCCGATGATCCACGCTGTAGGACGAGCAGGTAGCACTGCACCACGACTGATCGAGTTACACTGGGGGCAAGAACATCATCCTAAAATAACGTTGGTAGGCAAAGGCGTAACTTTTGATACGGGGGGACTGGATATTAAATCAGCCAATAACATGTTGCTTATGAAAAAAGACATGGGGGGTGGAGCACATGTTTTGGGATTAGCTAAACTTATCATGGATGCAAAATTGCCTTTCCGTCTACGTGTTTTGATTCCAGCTGTAGAAAATGCCATTTCTGCCAATGCTTACCGACCAGGTGATATTCTCAAAAGTCGTAAAGGTTTAAGTGTTGAAGTGGG
This sequence comes from Bartonella sp. AU55XJBT, assembly GCF_028618525.1. Next base: position 104,769 of record NZ_JAQITC010000004.1, read on the forward strand.
CAATACAGACGCTGAAGGACGACTTGTCCTTGCTGATGCACTCGCCTATGCTGATGAAGAAAGTCCAAAATTCATGCTTTGCATGGCTACTTTAACGGGAGCAGCACGTATCGCATTAGGACCAGATCTTCCTGCATTTTATTGTAATGATTCAATATGGGCACAAAAAATTTCTGAATCTGCTCACGCTGTTTTTGATCCCCTTTGGCCAATGCCTCTTTGGAAACCTTACCAAGAGATGCTATCATCTCCCATTGCTGACCTTAACAATGTCACTGGAAATAGCTTTGCTGGCTCTATAACGGCTGCTTTATTTCTTAATTCTTTTGTTGAAAAAGCTGAACATTTTGCACATTTCGATCTTTATGGATGGGTTCCAAAAGAAAAACCAGGATACCCCGTGGGGGGATCAGCACAAACGATTCGTGCCCTTTATAATATTTTAAAAAAATGACGTTTGACACAAAATATCCATAAAGATGGATAATTTTGCTACTTCAAAAGAATTCTCTTATCGTCTTAAAGTATGCTCTGGGATTTATTTAAAGATGAGGTGTTCTGCTTGTGTCGTTGTCATGAATCTATTTAAAATAAAATGAAAGGGAAACAAATGATCTCTAAAGATCCAAGATTACATGCATTCAGAGAAGATCTAGCAGATAAACGTCTTGAAACAGAAATTACAGCGCAGCGCTTTGTGCAAGGTGAAAAAAGACGTGTTAATGTCCCTGTTGCTGGACTGTTTAAAGAAAACAATAAAAAAAGTGAAATGCAGACAGAGTGCTTATTCGGGGAAGAACTTCTTATCTTTGAACATGGAGAAACAATGTCGTGGGGACAATCCCTCAAAGATAATTATGTTGGCTATATTGATACAAAAACGCTTTGTACATCAACCGTAAAGCAAACGCATATCGTTTCAGTTCCACGTACTTTTCAATATTTCCAAGCTGATTTGTGTGGACCAATGGAGTATCCTTTATCCATGGGAAGTAAGGTCAGTGTTGTTGATGAAGTTGAAGTCCGTGCAACCATGTATTCTGTACTTGAAAATGGGAAAGCAATCATTAGTAATCATCTTAATCCCATTGATCACATGTATAAAGATTATGTTACCGTTGCTGAAATGTTTATCCGCACGCCTTACCTTTGGGGTGGAACCAGTGGTTTTGGACTTGATTGCTCAGGAATCATCCAACTTTCTATGATAATGACCGGTCAGATGGTTTTACGCGATACTGACATGCAACAGAAAACTATAGGCAATTCACTCTCAGACGGTGATAAACTTCAACGAGGTGATTTAATTTTTTGGCAAGGTCATGCTGCCATTATGGTTGATCATGAAAATATCATTCATGCGAATGGTTTCTCTATGGATGTTATGATCGAACCTCTAGAGGAAGTCATTACACGTATTGCTCAAACATATCAACGATATCCCATCGCAAAACGTCGCCCAATTCAAGAAACTTAATCCCCCTCCTATAAAAAACAAATCATTGAATGTTTTTATATTTAATCATTCATTAATCGCGTGTTTTATGTGTTTTAGATTGTTTTTCTTACACACCGCTTTTTGTACGTTATCGAAATTTTTTGAATGAAAAATCGTAAAATATCAACAGAAAAAGGATAGTTTATGATTATAAAACACTAGGTTATTATATTAAATGTATTACGATACTGCTTAAAGTATTGAACATGTAAAATGATTTTCATAACAAGCTCAAAGCATTCTCTTCTAAAAAGTCTTTTGAATTTTTCCTATTATCGATATCTTATGAAATAAATGCCCCTGATATCTCTTAGCACTCCCAAGCTCAACTCACAACAATACGCATAAACAGTATAAATCCATTATCTAGCACCATTTTATGCTTCTGAATCATGCAAAGCTCCCATTATAAATTTTTCCAATTCTCAATGTCGCGATAATCTCTTAGCTATTGGTGAGTGTTCTTTCAGCACAAATTTCATGTCTTTTTTAATTGTTTTATCCCCGTGAGGCTCTCCGCTTGGAGCGTGCAAGAATGGTTTTGATTGACCGAGCATCCACAGATTTTAAATGTGAAGATTTTACAGGATTGAGCTTTTCCAGCTAATATAAAAAATTATAAATAAATCCTTATATTCAAACAATATTTTCTTCTTATACACATTAAAGAAGATGATTTTTTAATACCTGTACCAATGGTTTATCAGCATCAGGCATAGGATATCTCTCAAGATCACCAATAAAAACCCATTTTAAATTTTGCCCTTCTCGTCCTTGAGCAACACCTTCATAATGGCGACAAAGATATAAGGGCATTAGGAGATGAAATGTTTCGTAGCTATGGCTTGCAAATGTTAAGGGCTGTAAATTATCCACCTGAACATGAATACCCAGCTCCTCTTCTAATTCACGAATTAATGATGTTTCTGGAATTTCGCCTTGTTCAATCTTTCCACCAGGAAACTCCCATAAACCAGCTAGTGATTTTCCTTGAGGACGCTTGGTAAGCAGAACACGATTATCTTGATCTAACAATGCACACGCAACAACAAGAAGAAGTAAACTTTTTGTCCCCATACCACTCTCCAAACAGGATAAAGATAACCACTTTTTTCCTATCACCCTCTACTTCAAAATGAAAGTGCTAAAATACTCCCTATTCTCCCCCAAATATACAGATATCTACTGTCAAATTTATGATGTATCCGTTAACTTCTGTAATCGCCATTGATCATAACGTATTCCTTCGTCAAATCGCAAGACCAAACTATCGCCTTACCAGCGCCCAAACCAATATCAACACGAATTGTGATGTGTTTACCTCGCATATAAGCAGCTATTGTTTCTTCGCAATATTCAGGGTCTCGTTCACCATTGACAGCTAAACGATATTCCCCAAACCAAATCGTCAACAGATCACGATCCACTTCAACACCGGCCTTTCCAACTGCCATCACGACTCGCCCCCAGTTGGCATCTTCACCGGCAATAGCCGTTTTTACAAGCGGTGAATTTGCAATGGATAAAGCAATCGTTTTCGCTGCATTGTTTGTTGTAGCACCACTCACATTCACTTCAATTAAATGACGCGCACCTTCTCCGTCACACACAACTTGGAGTGCAAGTTCATGCAGAAGTTCACTCAATTGTTTCACAAAAACGCCATAACGTGGATCAGATTGACTTGTAAGACATGGAAAATGTTCTTTTCCTGTCGCAAATATCATGAGTGTGTCTGATGTCGAAGTATCACTATCGACAGTAATCGAATTGAAAGAACCCTCAACGGCCTCTGATAACATGGATTGAAGCATATCCGAAGAAATAGTTGCATCACTGACCACAAACGAGAGCATTGTCGCCATATCGGGTGCAATCATCCCAGCACCTTTTGCAATTCCATGAATGGTAACATTAGCCCCCCCACAATCAAAGATACGCGTCGCAAGTTTTGGAAATGTATCGGTTGTCATGATGGCTTTTGCAGCTTCCAACCAATTTCCCTCTTCTGCTGTCTCTGCCATACTTGGTAAAAGATTTACAATACCTGAAGCATCCATTGGCTCACCAATAACACCCGTAGAAGCTATAAAAATTTCATTTTCTCTCACCTTTAAAGTGTCCGCTGCTGCACAGATGATTTCATTGGTTGTGTTCTTTCCTTTACTTCCCGTAAAAGCATTTGCATTTCCGGAATTCACAACAACACCCCTAGCAACCCCATGGGGAAGCGATGCACGACAATGCTCTACAGGAGCAGATGGGCATTTTGAACGTGTGAAAACACCTGCCACACTCACTGGTTTATCGAATACTATAAAAAGGAGATCTGTACGATCTTTATATTTAATCCCAGCTTTAGCTGTTGCTATCCGTACACCAGATAATGGGGAAAGCTCTTGGATATTTTGGGGTTTCAAAGGAGATATTTTAAAAACCACACTTATGCTTTCTATAAAAACAAATAAAACGATCGCAGCTTAATAACCTCTTAATAGAAAACTGCTCGTTTTTTTTTGAAAAAACAAACCTAGCAAACTATCTATTAAAGAGGCTATCTACTTATTTTTTTCTCGTTATTCCGTATCTTCTTCGTCGGATGTCTCATCAGGAAGCAATGTTCCATTTTGATTAAGCGATTCCATGATTTTTGTAACATTAGGATCAGGATATTTCACATCCACCTTGCTACGCAAATCAACAATGAGTTCTTGATAGCGCTTTTTTATCAACTGTGTACGCAACATCTCTTTAACATCATCAAATGCTGGAGGTTGTTTTACACGACGATCTTCTAATTTAATAATATGCCAACCAAAAGGACTTTCAACGGGTTGTTTCGTATATTCGCCAACCTTCAAACCAAATGCTGCATCTTCAAAAGGCTTAACCATTTGACCATGGCTAAAATAACCAAGATCACCCCCAACAGCAGCGGAACCATCTGTTGAACTTTTCTTTGCAATCTCTTCAAAATTTTCGCCTTTATCTAAATGCTTAATGATAGCTTCTGCTTCTTTTCTGGTTTTGACCAAAATATGACGCGCTTTAACTTCATCCTCTTTAGGTAAAGCAGCAATTTCTTGCTTATAAAGAGCTTCCAAATCGGTCTCCGATATTTTGTCAACAATCGCCTGTTTAAAATAAAGCTGTTGAAGCACATTGTCACGCATAACTGCCATACGTTTATCGTAAGCTTCTGTCTTATCAAGACCTTTGCTTTTGGCTGCTTTTGCAAGTGCCTGCATATCCAAATAAGCTTTTAAGACCATAACACGGCGTTGTTCATCAGGAAAACGGGCTAAATTAGGATTTATTTCAAGTGCTAACTCATCCAATTGTCCTGCTGTAATATTCTTTCCATCAATAACAGCCATAACATGAGAAGGAGAAACGGCTTTTTCAGAAGCTTTCTCCAAAGCCTTTAAATCATTTGACGATGAATTCGCACCTTCTTGGGCCCTCACCCCTAAACTTGTACTTGCCAATAAAGTTGATGCTAAAAACAGCGTGATAAAGTTAAATTTCATAAATATACTCCTTAAAAATGCACGGCAGGTTCAAGATTCCAATTTTCTTTACCATAACACTTTAACCTTTAAACAGAGAGAAATAAATGAGCAATTTATTTTAAAAAGTATAAAATTGCCCTTTTATCTCAGTTTCTTCAACCCTATCTAACGTAAATGAAAAACATGATAATAGAAAAAATGGCATATTGTATCTTAAATTACTTTGTATTGTATCCGTTAAATAACATACCTAAAGTTGACATAGCGCCCTTAGCCTCTTATCTCTACTCTACAATTAAAGTGAAAAATTGCACACCGGCAAGTATAATGGTACCATCTGCATTTCATGATATCAGAAAACTTAAAGAAAATGTGGAACATGGGGAGATCATATGAATTTCCCAATAAGAGTGACAACAATTAAAAGAAAGGGCCAGAGATGGTCAGTTTAGGTGTTTTTGCACGTAAATTTTTTGGTTCAGCTCATGAGAAACGTCTCAAAGCACTCCGCCAAAAAGTTGCACAAATTAATGCTTTGGAAGAACAATTTGTAAAATTAAGCGATGAGCAGCTTTGTCAAAAGACAGAAGTCTTTCGTAAACGTCTTAGTGAAGGTGAAAGTGTTGATTTACTCTTACCAGAAGCGTTTGCAACGGTTCGTGAAGCCGCAAAACGTGTTTATGATATGCGTCCTTTTGACGTACAACTTATTGGTGGAATGGTCCTTCACAATTGTGGCATAGCTGAAATGCGTACCGGTGAAGGTAAAACATTAATGGCTACTCTACCAATTTATCTCAATGCATTGGAAGGTAAAGGCGTTCATGTTGTGACGGTAAACGATTATCTCGCCAGTCGTGATGCTGAAACAATGGGAAAAATTTTTAGTTTTCTAGGGCTTACAACGGGTGTGATTCTTCATGATCTTGATAGCGATGCTCGTAGAGCAGCCTATGCATGTGACATCACCTATGCGACAAATAATGAACTAGGCTTTGATTATTTGCGTGATAATATGGCTTTTGATCATAGTCAAATGGTTCAACGTGGGCATCACTATGCAATTGTTGATGAAGTGGATTCTATCCTTATTGATGAAGCGCGTACACCCCTTATTATTTCTGGTCCTCTAGAAGATCGTACGGACTTTTATAACCTTATTGATACATTTATTCCTGCCTTAACGCCGGAAGACTATGAAATAGACGAAAAACAAAAAACAACGACCTTTACCGAAGTTGGTACTGAAAAAATTGAAAAAATGCTCGAACAAGCTGGGTATCTTAAGGGTGAAGGTCTTTATGACATAGAAAATGTCGCTATCGTTCATCATGTTAATAATGCTCTAAAAGCCCATAAACTCTTTGTTCGCGATAAAGATTACATTGTTCGCAATGATGAAATTGTGATCATTGATGAATTTACAGGCAGAATGATGCCTGGACGACGTTATTCTGAGGGGCTTCATCAAGCGTTGGAAGCTAAAGAGCATGTTGCTATTCAACCAGAAAATCAGACACTTGCTTCCATCACTTTCCAAAATTATTTCCGCATGTATAGAAAATTATCTGGAATGACTGGAACTGCAACAACAGAAGCCGAAGAGTTCAGAAATATTTATGGTCTTGACGTTGTCGAAGTCCCGACCAATTTACCGGTACAACGTCTTGACGAAGATGATGAAATTTATCGAACAGCAGAAGAAAAATATCGGGCGATTGTGCATAATATTCGTCAAGCGCACGAAAAAAAACAACCTATTCTTGTTGGAACAACTTCTATTGAAAAGTCAGAACAATTGGCAGAACGTTTGCGAAAAGAGGGTATTACCGATTTTAGAGTCTTAAATGCTCGCTATCACGAGCAAGAAGCATACATCATTGCGCAAGCAGGCGTTCCTGGCGCTCTTACCATCGCAACCAACATGGCAGGACGTGGTACGGATATACAGCTTGGTGGGAATGTTGAAATGCGCATCCGACAAGAATTACAGGATACCCCCGAAGGACCAGAGCGGACAGCTAAAATTGAAGAAATCAAAAAAGATGTCAAACAACTTAAAGAAGAAGCTTTAGCCGCTGGGGGACTTTACGTTATTGCAACTGAACGCCATGAAAGCCGTCGTATTGATAATCAGCTTCGTGGGCGTTCTGGTCGTCAAGGTGATCCTGGTCGCTCAAAATTCTTTCTTTCTCTTCAAGATGATCTTATGCGTATCTTCGGCTCCGACCGTATGGATAGCATGCTGCAAAAACTTGGATTGAAAGAAAATGAAGCTATTATCCATCCGTGGATTAATAAAGCCCTTGAAAAAGCACAAAAAAAGGTCGAAGCACGGAACTTTGAAATTCGTAAAAATCTGTTAAAATATGATGATGTTATGAATGATCAACGCAAGGTTATTTTTGAACAGCGTATGGAGGTCATGAACGCAGATGATTTATCAGAAATGATTCATGAAATGCGCAATGAAGTCGTGGAAGATCTTGTAGAGACTTATATTCCTTCTGGGACATATTCTGAAAAATGGGATGTAAAAGCTCTCGAAGAAGAGCTTCAACAACTCTTTAATCTTGAGCTGCCTGTGGAAGAATGGGCAAAAGAAGATGGAATTGCCGAAGAACAAATTTTAGAGCGTATCTTGGATGCTGTTACAAAACTTGAAAATGAGCGCACTGAACGCTACTCTCCAGAGGTTATGGCTTATTTTCACAAAGCAGTGTTGCTCGAAACTATTGACACGTTATGGCGTGAACATCTTGTGAGTTTAGACCATTTGCGTTCTGTTGTTGGTTTTCGTGGTTATGCGCAGCGAGATCCACTCAATGAGTATAAAACAGAATCTTTTGAACTCTTTCAAAGTATGTTGAAAAATTTGCGCCGAATTGTCACTTCTAAACTTATGCGCTTTGAAATTATTCAACAACCTACCGAACCGACTATGCCTGAGCAAACTAGTTCTGATTCTTCTGTCTTTAATGATCAGAACCAAGAAAATGGTCCCACCTTATGGGCACGATCACAAGAAAATAGGTTTGTTAATCCACAAGACCGTGACCCCAACGATGTAACCACATGGGGGAAAGTTGGACGCAATGAACGCTGTCCTTGCGGTTCAGAGAAAAAATACAAACATTGTCATGGATCCTTTGTTTGAAAAGCAAACAATGAAAATGAATAAAAAGCGAAACTATGAGCAAGAATTGCGCGCAGCTGGTTTAAGAGTAACGCGCCAACGGCGTGTTATTCTTGATATTTTAGCTGATACAAATGATCATCCCAATGCATTTGAAATTTTTCAACGTGCAAACAAAATAGATTCGAGTATTTCGCTCTCAACGGTTTATCGAACCATGAAAACATTAGAAGGAAATGGAACAATTCACCGTCATACCTTTAGTGGTGGTCCATCTCGTTTTGAGCAAGCCGATGGCCAACATCATGATCATCTCATTGATATAGAAACAGGACAAGTTATTGAATTTCATTCTGATATTATTGAAAAATTGCAAGAGGAAATTGCAAAATCCCTTGGCTATGATATTATTCATCATCGTCTTGAACTTTACGGAAAAAAACTCTTAAAGAAATGATGCTATATCATGAGATGAAGATATCTCAGATAAATCGGGTTTTATAAAAATTTGCCTTGAAAATAGAATAGTTTTCATTGGCAAAAAAGTTTTTCTACTTTATTACCCCTTTTTGTATGATGCTATATTACGGTAAGTCGTTGCCAGTGTTCTAACAAAAAAAGCATTGCAATAAAATATTATAAAAAATTGTATTATGAAAAATTAGGCCAATATTATCATGGTTTCTTTGCCACAAGATCGCATAAAACAACTTGAAAAGCGCTTTGAAATAATTGAAAGCCAAATGACAACCAATCCAAATGCTGAGACATACGTCAAATTAGCTTCTGAATATGCAGAACTACAACCCGTTATTGCCTCTATACGCGCATTAAATGCTCTTTCTGGGGAGATTACAGAATTAGAAACGATTATCAACGATAAACAAACAGATATAGAAATGCGTCATCTTGCCCAAGAAGAACTCCCATTATTATCTCAGAAAATGCAACAACTTGAGCAAGAACTCCAGATTCTGCTTTTACCTAAAGATGTTGCTGATGAAAAAAGCGCTATTATTGAAATTCGAGCAGGAACAGGTGGATCAGAGGCAGCACTTTTTTCCGGTGATCTTTTCCGTATGTATGAACGTTATGCTCATGCTCACCATTGGAAAGTAGAGGTTATTTCACTCAGTGAGGGGGAAGTTGGTGGATATAAAGAGATTATTGCGAGCATTTCAGGGAAAGGTGTCTTTTCTAAATTGAAATATGAATCAGGTGTCCATCGTGTGCAACGCATCCCTGAAACAGAGACCGGAGGACGTATCCATACCTCTGCTGCTACTGTTGCAGTGCTTCCAGAAGCTGAAGAAATTGATATTAATATTCGTCCTGAAGATATTCGTATTGATACCATGCGAGCCTCTGGTGCAGGAGGACAGCATGTCAATACAACGGATTCAGCTGTTCGTATCACGCATATTCCAACAGGAATTATGGTCGTACAAGCAGAAAAATCACAACATCAAAACCGAGCAAGAGCCCTTCAAATTTTACGGGCACGTTTGTTCGATATCGAACGACAAAAAGTGGAAAATGAACGTTCAGCTTCTCGTAAAAACCAAGTTGGTTCCGGTGATCGCTCTGAGCGTATTCGTACCTATAATTTTCCACAAGGACGCGTCACGGATCACCGTATTAATCTAACCCTTTATAAACTTGATCGAATTTTGGAAGGAGATCTTGATGAGCTTGTTCATGCAATCATTTCAGATCATCAAACAACACTCCTGATGGAAATGGATAATAATTGAGCAAATATTCTTTCAAGAATGTCATCCAACAAACGCAAGAAAGATTGCGCACAAAAGGAATTTTGGAAGCCGATCTCGATGCGAAAATACTCGTCGAATGGATAACAGGAATAAATGCTGCGACAAGAATTTCTAAACCAGATATACAACTGTCTTCTGAGCACATTATACAAATAGAACAAGCTGTAAAACGCCGTATTGCGGGAGAACCTGTCTATCGTATTATAGGGATGAGAGAATTTTATGGTATATCTTTCGCGTTGTCTCAAGAGACGTTAGAGCCTCGTCCGGATACAGAAACGCTCATCGATCTTGTTCTCCCTTTCCTCAAAAAACAGGTCGAAAATTCGAGAAAAATAACATTCCTGGATATGGGAACAGGAAGTGGTGCTATTGCCATTGCTATTCTTAAACAAATTCCCCAAGCCTATACAGTAGCCGTCGATATTTCTGAAGATGCCCTTAAAACGGCTACAAAAAATGCAAAAAATGCTGACGTCATACATCGCTTCACACCTCTTCTTAGCGATTGGTTTGATTCTGTCACAGATCGCTTTGATTTCATTGTTTCCAATCCACCCTATATTCCCGCAAAAGATATCAAAACACTTGCAAAAGAAGTGCGCTTATATGATCCATTGCGTGCTCTTATTGGTGGAAAAGATGGGCTTGATTTTTATCGAAAGCTTGCCCATGAATCAACCAACTACTTAAAAGAAAACGGCACTATTGCTGTTGAAATTGGTTATTCTCAAGAAAAAGACGTCTGCGATTTATTTAAAAAAAATGGTTTTCAATGTTTAGAAATGCGCAAAGACCTCAGTGGGATACCCCGCGCACTTCTATTTGCGTGCAAGCCTTAGAATTCCCAATCATCATCCGTGGTCGCAACCGCCTTGCCAATGACATAGGAGGAACCAGCCCCTGAAAAAAAGTCATGATTCTCATCAGAGTTTGGTGATAAAGCCGCTAAAATAGCAGGATTAACACGACAAACCTCAGGAGGGAAAAGAGCTTCAAAACCTAAATTCATTAAAGCCTTGTTGGCATTATAATGGAGAAAAATTTTTACATCTTCCGTCAATCCAAGGGTATCATAAAGATCTTCAGTATATTTGCACTCAATGTTATAAAGATCAAAGAGCAAGTTAAAAGCAAAATCTTTAATTTCTTGTCTTTTAGCTTCATCAAGCTTTGCATAGCCCAATTGGAATTTATAGCCTATATAATAACCATGGACCGCTTCATCACGAATGATCAGCCGAATGAGATCTGCTGTATTGGTCAATTTAGCACGACTAGCCCAATACATGGGCAAATAAAAACCAGAATAAAATAAAAAGCTTTCCAGCAAAGTCGAAGCAATTTTTTTCTTGAGTGGATCATTTGCTTCATAACGCTCAAGAACTAACCTAGCCTTTTTCTGCAAATGACTATTTTCTTCTGACCATCTAAATGCATCATCAACTTCTACCGTCGAACAAAGGGTTGAAAAAATAGAGGAATAAGAACGTGCATGAACGGCTTCCATGAACGCAATATTCGTCAAAACCGCCTCTTCATGCTCTGTTATCGCATCAGCAAGCAATGAAATAGCCCCTACCGTATTTTGAATGGTATCTAGAAGTGTTAATCCTGTAAAAACACGAATCGTCAATTGACGTTCTTCATCCGTTAAGCTTGACCATGAGGGAATATCATTGGAAAGTGGAACCTTCTCAGGCAACCAAAAATTTCCAGTTAAGCGGTTCCATACTTCAAGATCTTTCTCATCGTGTAATCTGTTCCAATTAACAGCAGACACAATAGGATTTTTGGTTGTAATCTTTGTCATATGATGACCTCCTATAAGCTGCACGAAACACAACCATCAACTTCTGTTCCACTCAATGCGACTTGTCGCAGCCGCACGTAGTAAATACTCTTTATACCCTTTTTCCAGGCATAAATTTGTGCGCGGTTAATATCACGTGTGGTAGCGGTATCCGGAAAAAATAGTGTTAATGAAAGACCTTGATCAACATGCTGTGTCGCAGCAGCATAGGTATCTATAATTTTTTCAGGACCAATCTCATAAGCATCTTGGTAAAAATCCAAATTTGTATTATCCATATAAGGAGCGGGATAATAAACGCGCCCAATTTTTCCCTCTTTGCGAATTTCAATTTTTGAAGCAATTGGATGAATAGAAGAAGTGGCATGATTAATGTAGGAAATAGATCCCGTAGGGGGAACTGCCTGCAAATTGCGGTTATAAAGCCCATACTCAATAACGCGTTTCTTGAGTTCCTGCCAATCCTTGTGATCTGGGATGGCAATATTATTCCGTGCAAAAAGCTCTTGTACAAGCGCAAATTGCGGTTTCCATTCTTTTTCAATATATTTTTCGAAAAAACGTCCATCAGCATAAGCTGATTTTTCAAACCCTGCAAACATTTCTTGACGTTCGCGGGCAATTAAATTGGAAACCCGTATGGCATGATATGTCACAATATAAAAATAGATATTGGTAAAATCAATCGCTTCTGGAGACCCATAATAGATCTGCTCACGCGCTAGAAACCCATGCAAATTCATCTGTCCCAAACCAATCGCATGACTTTCAGCATTGCCTTTCGCAATGGAAGGCACGCAAGCAATATTACTCATATCCGAAACCGCAGTAAGAGCGCGGACAGCAGATTCCACCGTCTGTCCGAAATCAGGACTTTCCATGGCTTTAGCAATATTCATTGACCCAAGATTACAAGATATATCACTTCCAATCGTGCGATAGGTTAAATCTGTCTCCAGTTCACTTGCCTCACTCACCTGCAAAATTTCTGAACATAAATTGCTCATACTTATGCGTCCAGAAATCGGATTGGATCGATTAGCAGTGTCCTCAAATAAAATATAAGGATAACCAGATTCAAATTGAATTTCCGCTAATGTCTGAAAAAAAACGCGTGCACTTATTTTCTTCTTCCGAATCTTTGCATTATCAACAAAAGAGCGATAATGCTCCGTTAAAGAAATATCGCTAAAGGGTTTACCTGTCACACGCTCAATATCATAAGATGAGAAGAGATACATATCCTCATTATTCCGAGCAAGCTCAAAAGTAATATCAGGAATAACTACACCAAGAGAAAGCGTTTTGATTCTAACTTTTTCATCGGCATTTTCACGCTTTGTATCCAAAAATTTCATAATATCTAAATGATGTGCATGCAAATAAACAGCTCCAGCTCCCTGCCGGGCCCCAAGCTGATTGGCATAAGAAAAAGAATCTTCCAAAAGTTTCATCACTGGTAAAACACCGGACGATTGATTTTCTATTTGCTTAATTGGCGCTCCAGCTTCCCGCAAATTTGTTAAACAAAGTGCCACACCTCCACCGCGTTTTGAAAGCTGTAAAGCAGAATTAACCGCACGGCCTATCGATTCCATATTATCTTCAACACGGAGCAAAAAACACGAAACCAATTCACCTCGTTGTTTTTTTCCAGCATTTAAAAATGTTGGCGTTGCTGGTTGAAAACGCCCTGTAATAATCTCATCCACAAAACTTTCAGCAAGAGCTTTATTCCCTTGTGCCAAATATAAAGCCACAAGACAGATGCGGTCTTCATACCGTTCAAGATAACGCTTCCCATCAAAAGTCTTTAGCGTATAACTGGTATAGTACTTAAATGCACCTAGAAAGGTAGGAAAACGAAATTTAAATGCATAAGCGCGTTTAAAAAGCTTTTTAATAAAAGAGAAATCATAAAGCTCAAATAAGGCTTTTTCATAATAACCTTCCTCTATTAAGTAATCTATTTTTTCCTTCAGGTTATGAAAAAAAACTGTATTTTGATTAACATGCTGAAGAAAATATTGCCGTGCTGCAAGCCGATCCATATCAAATTGGATATGGCCATTTTCATCATAAAGATTAAGCATTGCATTCAGCGCATGATAATCCGTAATCTGATCGGATTTCTGCGACTGTTCTATCCCAATTGTTTCCAAAATCTTTCCAATCCCTTTTTTACACAAATAACGTCTTCATCAGTTCCACGCAGCTCAAAACGATAAAGGCAAGGTACACAACATTTTTCAGCTATGATCTTACTGGCTAAATTATAATAGCGACCAAAATTACGATTCCCACCGCCAATGACACCACGAATTAACTTGCGGTTCTCAGCTTCATTAAGAAAACGAATAACGGCTTTCGGCACCGCCCCTCTTCCTTCTCCATCTGCATACGTAGGGACAACCAGTACATAAGGTTCACCAACGAATGCAGAGGGCTTTCTTTTATCAATTTTGAAGAGTCGTTGACCAAGTTGCGAGACAAAATGTTCTGTATTACCCGTTGCACTCGAATAATAAACAATAAGCCCCATTAAGCACAAAGACCACTAATCATATCTGGTCTAAAACCAGACCAATGATTCTCACCACAAACAACGACAGGAACCTGACGATACCCCAGAGATTGAACAAAACTGTATGCTTGTTCATCAGAGGAAATATCAACAACACGATAATGAATGCCTTTTGCATCAAAAGCGCGGCGTGTAGCATCACATTGAACACAAGATGGTTTGCTATAAATAGTGATCGACATTTTCTTCAACTTTCACAATTCAAAACAATCAACCCTAAAAGAGTCAATCTAATAATTTTATAGGTACTCAAGAATAACAAACAACAGAAATTGTATGCAAAACGTGTGATTATTTTCAAAGAGCACACAGCTTTCTGAACATAACAGAACCTCTCATCAAATGACTTCAAAGACTATGATGAGAATAAGCGATTATTCTACAACTTAAATGGGGTCCCCCAGTTGTAAAACAATCTTTTGCTTGGCAAACAATTCCCTCCTGCTGTCTAAAAAACTAACGTTCTAAACCACCGTTTTCAAGAGTTCTGTTTTTACTCTTTCACGGCAAAAATCAATTACAAAAACGAAAGGAAATCCTTCCAAAAAAGACACTTCAGCAAGAATATCGCTATACCCTTGCTCAACAAACTTTATACGATAACATTGGAAATAACTTAGATACCAAACGAAACACACTAACACCCTCTCTTGTGCCTATTTAGAATCACCAATCATTTTGATACTATATATAGTATATACTCTCTCTCTTTCGTCAAGGAGAATTCAACCATTATTTTGAATTGTCCACGATCTTCCCACTAAAATATTCAACACTCAAAATTATGTAATAATATAACATTTTATTGACAAACGTTATATTATTACATAGTTTCCAAAATAATAAGCAAAGATGGTATAAGTTATGGATCTGAACTTTAAAAAGACAACATTAGGCTATGGGAATAGAATAGCGATCAAGGGTTTTTCAGCAAAGTTAAAAGCGGGTTCCTTGGTCGCAATAACAGGTGATAACGGTGCTGGAAAATCAACATTGCTCAAAGCCATTGCCGGATTGATTAAACCTCTTAAAGGAAAAATTATAAAACCCAAAAAAAGCCGCATTGCTTATCTTGCTCAGCAATGTGATATAGACCAAACATTTCCAATTGATGTGAAAACACTTGTAAAAACAGGACTATGGTCTTTTTGTGGATTATGGAAAAACCAGCGCCCTTATGATTCTAAGATTCAGAATGCGCTTGAAATGGTTGGGCTCACAGAACTTGCCACCCGTTCGCTTGAAACATTATCAGGTGGGCAATTACAACGCGCCCTTTTTGCACGTATCATTGTACAAGATGCCGATATTATCTTGCTTGACGAACCTTTCAATGGTATCGATCGCAATACCCAAAAAGACCTTCTTGCACTGATCACGTACTGGAAACAGCAAGGGCGCACAGTTCTCACAGCACTCCATGACCCTCTCGTCGTGCAAGAATTTTTTCCTCAAATGATTCAAATTAATCAACAAAACGCCTTTTATGGAGAAACAACACAGTTTCTCGACAACACCATTCATCACATTATGCCCCCTCTCACCGCTAACCCTTTGTGTATTAGTGCACGAAAGCTCCTCCTTCCTATTAATGATTCTCTCTTTCTTAGGTTATAAGACGTGTATGCATTTTTCCTTGCCCCCTTTGTTGATTTCCACTTTATGCAAAATGCCCTTATTGGCTCTATTCTTCTCTCTATGAGCGCTTGTCCTGTTGGTGTCTTTTTGATGCTCCGTGGAATGAGTTTGACAGGAGATGCTATCTCTCATGCCATTCTTCCCGGTGTTGCAACTGCTTTTCTTATTTGCGGCTTTTCCCTCATATCTATGACACTTGGTGGTATTTTCGCTGGCATTATCGTTGCTTTAGCAACCGTTTTAATTTCACGAAATAGCTTTCAGAAAGAAGATGCATCTATGACCGTCTTTTATCTTATTGCACTCGCAGCAGGTGTCATTATTATCTCACTGAAAGATTCAACTATTGAACTGCTTCATCTCTTATTCGGATCGGTTCTTGCAATTGACACACAAGCTCTTTGGTTGATCACCATCATAATGCTGATCACACTCTGCAGCCTTTTTATTTTCTGGCGTGCGCTCGTCTTAGAAAGCTTTGACCCCCTCTTTTTTAAATCACTCTCTCCATTGAGTAAATATATCCATATTTCATTGCTAGGACTTGTGGTGTTGAATCTGGTTGGGGGCTTTCAATCACTAGGAACATTACTTTCCGTTGGCATTATGATGATTCCAGCGATTACAGCCCGTTTTTGGTTTTCACGCTTAGGCCCTATTTGCGTGCTTTCCACTCTTTTTGGAATCATTTCTAGCGTATGTGGTCTTCTACTTTCTTTTCATCTCTCACTTCCCTCTGGCCCTGCTATCATCATTGCCGCAGGATTTATTTACCTTATTTCCTGCCTCATAAGTCCACGAGGTTTTATTGTAACATGGTTTCCCCACCTCTTTTATACTTCCTCACTTTAAGGAAAAACTATGCCTAAGTTTACTCAAAAATTTGTTCTGCTTGGTGTTTTATTGTTTGCCCTTTCTCCCTTTTCTGCTTCTGCACACAATAAAATAAAAGTTGTTGCAAGCTTTTCTATTCTTGCAGATCTCGTAAAAAATGTAGGAGGCGACAATATCTCTATGACCACTTTTGTAGGACCCAATGCAAATACCCACACTTATGAACCTACTCCTCATGATGCTCAAGCTCTTAGAAACGCTCAGATTATTTTTATCAATGGACTTCATTTAGAGGGGTTCATTGACCGCCTCATTACAGCAAGCGGTACAAAAGCACTTCTTGTCGAGGTTAGCGCTAACATTCCCCCCCTCAAAATGAAAAATCAAGAACATGGTGCCCATCACCACCATCACAGCATTATTGATCCACACGCTTGGCAAACAATTCCCAATGTCGAAATCTATGTGAATAATATCGCTGCTGCTTTTTGTAAAATTGATCCACAATCTTGTACGCGCTACAATAAAAATGCCGAAATCTACATCAAAAAGCTTAAAATGGCACAAGATACCCTAAAAACAAAAATTGCTACCATCCCTAAAGATAAACGTATCATTATCACATCTCATGATGCTTTTGGCTATTTTGCCAAAGAATATGGTTTCACTATCCTTGCACCCCAAAGCGCTTCAACAGAAGCTGAAGCAACCGCAGCTGATGTTGCTGAACTTATCAAACAAATTAAAGCGAATAAGGCCGCAGCATTATTCGTTGAAAATATCTCTAATCCCCGTCTCATAAAACAAATTTCAAAAGAAACAGGTTTAAAAATTGGTGGAACCCTTTATTCTGATGCGTTGTCAAACGAAAATGGCCCTGCCGCAACTTATCTCGATATGATGGAGCATAATGTGAATACCATCATTGATGCCATCACAAAACAGTAAATTATCATTATAAATCAATCTATTGCTGTTAAGTAGAACGTAGCTATTTTTGTACAAAATACTCAGAATACCGTCCTGTTTTTATAGATAAAATGGACTTTTTATATCAGCGATCAAAGCTAAGATATGGGGACTTAATGCCAACATTTGAGAATAATTTTCTCTCTTTATTTTTCTTATTTATCCTTTATAAAACGTATCAATTATCTCATCAGAAAAGATGATGATAAGACACTGTTTTTTATGAACAAAACACTTTTCTAAATCAGCAAAAATACGGTTCATAAATTGTTATGGCTATTCATTTCAATGAAAAGAACTTTATTATGTTTACAATAATGTTCTTCTTATAGAGCCTAAAAAGATAAAAATTTATTCATATGAGTGTTTCGACATTCTCGGTATCATGTGACAGTGGGTCATTATAAAACTTTTAATTTTTTTAATTTCAACGGTTACATTCTGATTTTGTGAATATAATCGAGAAAGCCAAAACACAACATTATCATGACGCCGTATGAAAGAAAGTCCTATCACATCAATTAATGTTTACTTATTCCTTGTGCGCTTTCCAGTATTTTTGTTAAAGGTATGAAAATCTTGGTGAGTGACAGTAAAACTTAGTTTTTGACCATAGTCGTGCGTCAAGCGTTCTTTTATTTCAATCGTAAAAATGATATCATTCCAACGTGTTAAAACATGGCAACCTGTTCCGATCGGCTTGATAAGCTCAATTTTTGTGTGAAAGACAGGTCCTTTATCGGGGTGCTCGCCTAATAAGATTACTTCAGGTCTAAAAGCTAAAAGATTCGTTTCTTCGCTGTAAGAAAATGAATGCCCTAAATGTTGTTCTAGGACATGACGATCAAGAAAATTCATAGGAGGAGAACCAATAAAATCAGCAACAAATGTGGTTGCTGGAGTGTCATAAATTTCCATTGGTGTTCCAATTTGTTCGATAGCTCCTTTATTTAAAACGACTATTCTATCAGCTAATGTCATGGCTTCTAGTTGATCATGGGTAACATAGAGGCTGGTTGTTCCTAATGAACGCTGTAGCGTTTTTATCTCAATACACATTTGTGCCCGTAATTTTGCATCTAGGTTTGAAAGAGGTTCATCAAAGAGAAAAACACGGGGTTGACGTACAATCACACGCCCCATTGCAACACGCTGACGTTGTCCCCCTGATAATTGTCGTGGTTTACGATCAAGAAATTGTTCTATCTCCAAAAGCTTTGCAGCATGTGCAATGCGTTTTTTTATTTCTTCTTTCGGAGTTTTACGATTTTTAAGACCATATTCTAGGTTTCCGCGAACTGTCATATGAGGATAAAGAGCATAATTTTGAAAAACCATCGCAATATCACGATCAGCTGGTTCACGATCATTGATCCGTTCGTTATCAATACACAGTTCACCTGAGGTAACTTGCTCAAGTCCTGCAATAATACGCAACAAAGTTGATTTTCCGCATCCTGAAGGACCAACAAGGACAAGAAGCTCTTTATCAGCAACAGTTAAATTTAAGTCATCAATGACCAGAATGCCGTTGTCATATCGTTTTTTTATATTTGATAACTGGATTATGGCCACAATTACTTCTCCGTTTCAATAAGGCCTTTGATAAAAAGCCGCTGCATGAAGATAACAACAAGAACAGGCGGTACCATGGCAACAACCGATACTGCCATGAGGATATTCCATTGAGGATCATGTTGTAGTGATTCGACAATAAGCTGTTTTAAAATAATAAGAATTGTTTGATGATTTTGATCCGTTGTGATGATAAGAGGCCAGAGATATTGTATCCATCCATAAATGAACATAATGATAAATAAAGCAGCGATATTACTTTTGCTGAGAGGAAGGAGAATATCCTTAAAAAATTTAAATGGTCCTGCGCCATCAACACGTGCTGCCTCTAAGAGTTCATCAGGAACAGTCAAAAAAAACTGGCGAAATAAAAATGTAGCGGTTGCGGATGCAATCAGGGGGATAATCATTCCACTATAAGTGTCAATCATCCCCAATTTTGCAACAACCGCATAGGTTGGAAGAATACGAACTTCAACAGGCAGCATCAACGTAACAAAAATAAGAATAAAAGCAGTTTTTCGGAAGGGAAAACGCATGTAAACAATTGCATAAGCAGACAATAGTGAAATAATAATTTTTCCAATGCTAATCCCTAGAGCCATAATGAGTGAATTCAGTAAGAGTGGCCAGAGGTTAGGGAGACCAAGCTGCGCAAGGCCATCACCAAAAATTGTTTTATAGTTTTCCAGAGCATATTCCCCAGGTAAAAGAGGCAGTGTTCCCGAATTAAATGCTGCTGAACTGTGGGTTGATGCAATAATAGCAACATAAACTGGAAAACAAATAATGATAATACCAACAATGAGAGTAATATGCGTTAAAAATTTCAAAAGAGGGCGATTTTCAACCATAATTTGTTTCCTAATATTGTACACGACGCTCAATCCAGCGAAACTGGATAAACGTTAAGACAATAACCATCAACATCAATATTGTTGATTGTGCTGCTGATGTACCGATTATTTGATTTCTAAAGCCATCGTCGTATACTTTATAGACGAGAATGCTCGTTGCGCGCGCTGGGCCTCCAGAAGTTGTGTTGTCAATAATACCAAAAGTATCAAACATAACATAATTGATATTGACGATAAGAAGAAAAAATGTCGTTGGTGAAATTTGCGGAAAGACCACAGTCCAAAATCGTTTAAAGGGACCAGCACCATCAATGGCGGCTGCTTCTATTTGAGAACGCGGAACGGACTGAAGAGCTGTAAGAAAAAAAAGAAAATTGTAAGAAATTTGTTTCCAGCTAGCAGCAATGACAATCAGAATCATCGCTTGAGTGCCATTAATACGATAATTCCATAGCACCCCTATTTTCTCAAGAAGAAAAGGAATAATCCCAATGGTAGGATGAAAGATAAACAACCATAATATACCTGCCAATACTGGAGCAACAGCATAGGGCCAGAGCAAAAGCATTGTATAAGCTTTTTTTGCACAGATCACACGATCAACACAGACAGCCAAAAGAAGTGATATGGTCATTGAAGCGACAGTAACTGAAATAGAAAATACCGCTGTTGTAAAAAGTGATTGCAGATAAGTAGGATCAGAAAGAACAGTTAGATAATTTTCAAAACCAATAAAGGTTGTTGTAAAGCCAAAAGGGTCTTCACGCTCAAAGGAGGATTTTATGGCTTGAGCAGCAGGCCAAAAGAAAAACAAAAAAGTCACAAGGAGTTGAGGAAAAAGCAATCCGTAAGAAAGGAGACTATTTTTAAAATATGCATGTTTTTCTTGCATTCGCAGGGCTCTTTAAATGTAGAGACTTTAAAAAGATAAACAAAAAGGACTCAACTACTTTTGTTGAGTCTTTAATGTTTAACAAAAAAACGAAATTAATGATTGGATTTTTCAAATTCACGCAAGAGTTTATTTCCACGTTCAACGGTCTCATCTAAGCCATCTTTCGGTGTTTTTGAACCACTAAGAACAGCTTCCAACTCTTGATCAAGAATGGTACGGATTTGTGGTAAATTACCAAATCTTATTCCTTTCGAGTTAACTGTTGGTGGATTAAGATTGATCTGTTTTATAGCGATATCAGCCCCTGGCGTTTTTTCATAGAAATGTTGTTTTTTGCTCAATTCATAAGTCGCTTTTGTCGTTGGAAGATAACCTGTTCCTTGATGCCATTTTGCTTGATTTTCTGTTTTTGAAAGAAATTTAAGAAAAGCTGCTGCTCCAGCATATTCCTTTGGAGTATGCCCCTTAAACGCCCAAATAGAAGCTCCCCCAATAACTGAATTTTGTGGTGCACCTTCTGCATCCTTATAATACGGTAACATACCAACACCCACATTAAACTGAGCTTCAGAAACAATTCCAGCATGTGATCCTGAAGATTGCATAAAAATTGCACAGTTTTGTGCCATAAACATTGGTGTTGAATCTAATGCGCCTGCAGGACCACCATAGCGGAAAATACCTTGATCAGACCACCTTTTCAGGTCTGTCCACATTCGTACTTGTAAAGGCCCGTTAAATGTAAGCTCTGAATCAAATCCTTTAAAGCCATTTTGCTTCGTTCCAAAAGGAACATTATGCAAGGCTGAAAAATTTTCTATACCAATCCATTGAGCTGCATAAGCCATGGTAAAACCGCATGTTGCCGCTTTAGTCTCAAGAATTTTTTTAGAAAAATCTTCTATATCTTGCCATGTTTTAGGGGGCTGTTCTGGATCAAGTCCTGCTTTTTTAAAGATATCTTTGTTGTAATAAAGGATTGGTGTTGAAATATTGAATGGCATAGAGATTATATGCCCCTGTTCATCCGAGTAATAACCGCTAATAGCAGGAAAATAATCTGTAGGATCGAATTCTTGTTTTGTATCAGCCATAAGTTGATAAAATGGATAGATCGCGCCTTTTGCTGCCATCATAGTTCCAGTACCAACGTCATAAATTTGGGCAAGAACGGGCTGTTTCTTTCCACGAAACGCTGCAATAAGTGCGACCAAACCCTCCTCATACTCGCCGCGAAATGAAGGCACAACTTTATACTCAGATTGGCTTGCATTAAAATCGTTAATGAGACTTTCAGTTTGCTTTCCTAATTCACCACTCATAGAATGCCAAAAGCTGATTTTCGTCTGCGCAGAACTTGCTGTTATTCCAGCTGTGGACATTATGATAGCAACCGTAGCCGCTATGAAAAGATAAAAACGACTCATGGTTCACCCTTTCTGAAGTGATGAAATACAAACTACCCCTGAATTTATAGTATTACACATGAACATGCTATGACAATTTTATTTCAGAAATACACCCTCTCATTTAAACAGGAACCACCAAAAGGTCAAATGAATTTGTGTAGATTTATTCGTTTTCTTTTATAAGCTTTCTTATGGTTTAAAGAGATACGCGTTTGTAACGAGCTGAAAAAAGTGAGATGACCTAAACAAGCACGGGAATAAGTAAAAAGATATAGATCGTAAATGTCATTTAATGATAATGACTTTGTAATATATATAATATCTGGATTTACTTTTTTCAAAAAAGAATTGTTTATTCTTTTGTTATTTGTCTTACAATTTTCGGCTTATAACCTTAACACGATGTTGCTGCTGAATTTAATGAAGAGACACATAGAATTTTTCTTAAAATTAAGAAAATCATTTTGAAGCGCTTAATAGTCTCCTTCCCCGCAATGGGATCACACCTTTTATGCAAAACAAAATGATATATTGTATGACCAATTTCCATGCCGTTAAAAAATCTTTTAATACATCTACATTTCATGATAGCCCCTATAAAACAAGCCATAAAACCTCTCCGCTAAAGTATATAAGACTTTTTGTACGTCATCATTTTTATACTTTATAAAAGTGCAAAACGATACCATCATACGATGCCCCTCATCCTTCAATAAGCCTTGCTTTTAAGAGAGTTTAAATGAATATTTTATTTTTTTTCAATAGCTTTTTATCCACACATCAATTCCGCTCGTAATATGCAAATGAATGATTTTGCTTGATTCATTGTAAAAAATTTGAAGTGAGAAAATCTTTTGATATTAAGAGCTCTCAACTCAATATAAAAAGTATTGAGTTATCATTAAAAATCAACGTGTTATTATTGCGCAAAAGAAAACACTTCCTACTTTTTTCCATGAGGCTAGCTTTATGAAGGGACAGTGATTTTGTAGAAGTATATTTTTTTACCTTTGTGCACGCAATTGCAATGCAAGATCCGGTTGATCTGTCGTAATGTAATGTACAGGCATATTAAGCCAATGTGATAACCGAACTTTTCCGTTGATTGTCCATACTCCTACAGTAAAACCAGCTTCAAGCGCTGCTTCAATAAAATCCTGTGAGGCAATGGAACCATCTAAACTTAAATCAGAATACCCCAATTGTTTCCATTCAGAAAAATGGCGATACATATCACCTTCAAAATTATCAACACATGGACCAGATGGTATGCCTGCTTCAATAAAAGGACGAAGGATCAAAGGATCAAAACTAATGGCAGAAACCCGTTCTGATAAATTTCGACTTTTTATGAGTGCAAGCGCTTTTTGGGATAAGATTGTTTCACGCTCCACTTCACCACATGTTTTGATTTCAAGATGCAAACCAACATTGGTTGGTGCTAAAAGATCAAGTACTTCTTCTAATAAAGGAGGTGCTTCTTGGCTTCCTTTCACACAGAGTTGTTTGCGTGTTTCATTATCAATATTGTGAATATATCCTTTTTTGCCAACCAATTGATCTAGACGGAAATCGTGAAAAACAACCACCTCACCACTTTTAAGCAAATGAACATCACATTCAACTTCATCAACACCTAACGCTATAGCGTTAATAAATGCTGAAAAGGTATTTTCAGGATAAAGATGCGCTCCACCACGGTGTGCAACAATTTTTTTCTCAGACATGCAAAATTTCATACTTCCCAATTTTAAATGACAATGGTTTAAATGACGTTGGCTCTCAATAATATTAGCGTATAGATTTTCAGATAAAAGTTTATACCCTATAAATGAGCACAATTATTTTTTAAGATTTTTTCTACATCTTTCTAAATATAAAACCCTTAATCATATTTTATCCTTAAAAATCTTATCCTTCATTTCAATTATTCCCATTCAATGGTCCCAGGAGGCTTTGAGGTTACATCATAAACAACACGATTAATCCCTCTAACTTCGTTAATAATGCGTGCTGCCGTCTTACTTAAAAACGCCATATCATAGGGATAAAAATCAGCAGTCATTCCATCAACAGATGTGACGGCACGAAGAGCACAAACAAATTCATAAGTGCGACCATCGCCCATCACACCAACAGTTTGAACAGGAAGAAGAACAGCAAAAGCTTGCCAAATTTCGTCATAAAGACCGGCTTTACGGATTTCCTCAAGATAAATAGCATCTGCTTCACGTAAAATTTCTAATTTTTCACGGGTCACAGCCCCTGGACAGCG
Organism: Bartonella sp. AU55XJBT; assembly: GCF_028618525.1. The sequence continues at coordinate 129,539 of NZ_JAQITC010000004.1, forward strand.
AATTGCAAGACCAGGTCCTGGAAAAGGATGGCGACCAATAAACTGCTCGGGTAACCCTAACTCTCGCCCTAGCAAGCGAACCTCATCCTTAAAGAGCTCACGCAACGGTTCTACAAGTTTCATATTCATCTGTTCTGGTAACCCCCCCACATTATGATGGCTTTTAATGGTTACCGATTCACCAATAGCAGAGACACTCTCAATAACATCTGGATAAAGTGTTCCTTGTGCTAAAAACTCTGCACCTCCTATTTTTTTCGTTTCTTCTTCAAAAACTTCAATAAAAAGGCGACCAATCGTTTTGCGCTTTTTTTCTGGATCTGTCTCGCCTTCTAAAGCATTAAGAAATATATCGGCAGCATCAACGTGAATAAGCTCTATGTTATAGTGATCGCGAAATAATGTAAGAACTTCCTGTGCCTCATTCTTACGCATTAATCCATGATCAACCAAAATACATGTCAGTTGATCTCCTATGGCTTCATGAAGGAGTACCGCTACAACAGAAGAATCCACCCCTCCTGAAAGACCACAAATCACGCGACTTTTCCCAACTTTTTGTCGTATCGTAGCAATTGCCTGCTCACGATAAGAAGCCATTGACCAACTACCTTTAATAGCAGAAATTTTATGAATAAAATTTTGTAAAAGTTTTGTACCATCTGGTGTATGGATAACTTCAGGATGAAACTGTACCGCATAAAAACGTCTTTTCTCATCAGAAATAGCCGCATAAGGAGCTCCTTTTGAGGTTCCTATGACACGAAAACCTTCTGGTAAAGCTGCCACACGATCACCATGGCTCATCCATACTTGATAATGAGAACCTTTTTCCCACACGCCATCAAAAAGGGTACTCTCCTCTTGGATTTCCAAAAAAGCACGACCAAATTCACGCTCATGTCCAGCTTCAACCTTTCCTCCAAGCTGAACACACATGACCTGCTCCCCATAACAAATACCAAGAATCGGAATACCTGCCTCAAAAATTTCCATTGGAGCACGTGGCGACCCTTCATCAATGACGGAATAAGGACTTCCTGATAAAATAACAGCTCTAGGATTTATGCGGTGCACAGCTTCTAAAGCCAATTGAAAAGGAACAATTTCACAATATACCCCCATTGCTCTTACACGTCGTGCAATAAGTTGTGTAACTTGTGAACCAAAGTCAATAATAAGAACAGTGTCTGGATGTGATATGCTCATAGAAAACCAATCAACAATTGTAAAAGAGAACTCATGAGAGTTATGATTCAATCTTTCTCTTTTCACAAGCCTGTTTTCTTAAGAAAAGAATTATTCTTGTAAAATTTATGATAAAAAATGCAAAAATATAGATCAATGTTTTTTTTGCAACACAGATAAAAAGAAGCCATCTGTTTGTGTTGTTGCAGGCGATAAAGTCAACCCATAATTTGAAAAAACTGGTTGCACAGGAGAAAAACTAAAATGTTTCTGCCAAAGCACTTGCATCTCTATTGGAGAAAAATGAGAATGTTGTTGAAGGAAATGGGAAATTTGTTCCTCATTTTCATCTGCAAAAAGAGAACAAGTAATATAGACTAAGCGCCCATTTGGCTTAAGATATTCTATCGCCTCATTCAAAATAGCCCTCTGTTCTGTTTGGCGTTGTTTTACCTGCTCTAATGTTAAACGCCATTTCGCATCTGGACGACGACGCCATGTTCCTGTCCCACTACAGGGTGCATCTAACAAAACTCTATCCATCTGGCCTATTAGGGACTTCAGTTCTTCTTTTTGTACTCGTGTTTGTACATTACGAACACCAGCGCGTCGAAGTCGATCAAAAATAGGCGCTAGGCGTGCTTTATCAAAATCATAAGCATAAATTTGCCCACGATTGTTCATATCGGAAGCTAAAGCTAATGTTTTGCCACCAGCACCTGCACAATAATCTAATACCTGCATGCTTTCTTGCGCTTCCACAAGATGAGCAACAATTTGAGACCCTAAATCCTGTATTTCAAAGTGCCCTTTTTGAAAAGCTGGTTCCACTTGAACATTGGGATGGCGATCAAATTTTTCAATCGGTGCAACTCTTAAAGCTTGCCGAAACCATGAAAAAGATTGTAGTTTGGTTTTTGCTAACTCTTTCAGCACCTTTTCTGGTGTTGCCTTTAGGCTATTGACTCGTAGATCTAAAGAAGGACGCGTTGCTAACGCAGCAGCTTCCACGATCCAGTTGTCACCAAATAAAGGACAAAGATGTGCTTGACACCATTGAGGAATATCACCACGAATATAGTCTGGTGCATCCACTAATTGCCGCTTTTGCCACGATTTGCGCTGTTTATCCTCTAATAACTGCGGTGCAAACCGATCTCCTTCTAGCGCACGATCAATTTGCTCCAGCGTCATTTTTCCCGTATCTAACAAGGTAGCAAAAACAATGTCCCGAATATCATCACTCTCCATACGCCATTGTAAAGAATATCGTCGTCTTAAAACATCATAAACGATTGTACCAATGGCTGCACGATCACCTGCTCCAGCAAAGCGATGAGAAAGCCCCCAATCCTTTAAAGCTTCTCCTACGGGGCGATGCCTCATTTCTATCTCTTTGAGAACATCTATTGCTGCTTGCAAACGCCCACCTAATCGCATTCATTTCTCCCATTAAAATAATAAAATTCTAAATCGTTTATATTATCTTCTTATTGCCAATGAAATCTGGTCAAAGCTCTCAAAAATTTACATTCACTTTTAAAATGATCTGAGCATATTTTCTATAAGATCCAATTGAGTGTATCTAGATTTTTCTTTTCATTTTTTGCCCATTGGCTTTTTACCCTTCTAAAATACATAAAATCCTCTTACGCTAAAAGATACGCTGCCATACATAAAAAACTTCTTTCCATCATGCATTACGAAAAAAACAAACTCTTTATTATTGCGTAAAATGAAATTTTCTCGACTTATATAAACAACAGGGAAAATCAAATATCTTCCATCTTGAAAATATTATCCCTCTGAAAAGCTTCTAACAAGATCAGACAAGCTCATCTTATTCTCAACCAAAAATTAACTTTTTAGAAAATGCTTGGAACCACTATTTGGCATGACCGTTTTTACTATACTGGCAACTGCCAGATAATTTAAAAGGAGAAAATAATGACTTATAATAATGGAAAAACAACTTCATCTAAAAGCCGTCATAATACAATGCCCTCAAACAATGGAAAGAAATCCGTCCAAAGTGATCAGGCAAACACTCGCCAACGTGCGTCAAAGACAGGACGCAAGACAACAAAAAGTTAATTCTAACTTTATATAATTTACTTCACACAAGTCTTAACAGAAAGAATTAGAGTTTTAGCCTCTAATTCTTTCCTTTTCTGAATTATGGTACCAAATTATAAACAGAAAAAAGGGCCGTCTCTCTTCCTTATTCTCGGAAGATGTCACATCTATGCAATAGTGACGCTAAGCTCTTATTCCTTCAAACTGGACCCCGGTAATTTGGACTTTCCCGTGTGATCGAAACATCATGCGTATGACTTTCATGGAGTCCCGCATTGGTAATACGAACAAACGTTGCTTTTTTACGAAACTCTACGAGATCCTTTGCCCCAACATAGCCCATAGAAGCACGCAGTCCACCAGCAAGCTGATGGAGAACTGATGCTATAGGACCTTTATAGGCCACTTGCCCCTCCACACCTTCAGGAACCAACTTCAATTCATCACGGACATCATCTTGAAAATAGCGATCTGCTGATCCTCGTGCCATAGCACCAACAGATCCCATACCGCGATAGGCTTTAAAAGATCGACCTTGATAAAGATAAACTTCACCAGGACTTTCTTCTGTTCCCGCTAAAAGAGAACCGATCATCGCTGCACAAGCTCCACCCGCTAAAGCTTTAGCAAAATCACCCGATGCTTTGATCCCACCATCTGCAATGATAGGAATACCCGCTTTTTCCGCAACTTCTGCAGCATTCATAATAGCTGCAAGTTGAGGAACACCAACACCAGCAACAATACGCGTTGTACAAATAGAGCCAGGACCAATACCAACTTTTACCGCATCTGCACCACTGTCAATCAATGCTTGCGTTGCTTGAGCAGTTGCGACATTCCCAGCAATAACGGCTGGAGAGCAAGCCATCTTTTTAATCCGTTCAACAGTTTCTAGCACACGCTGAGAATGTCCATGCGCTGTATCAATGACCAATACATCAACACCTGCATCAATAAGGCGTTCAGCACGTTCAATCCCATCATTCCCAACACTACTCGCCGCTGCAACACGCAGACGTCCTTGAGAATCTTTAGCCGCATTTGGATTTAATTTTGCTTTTTCAATATCCTTAACTGTTATCAGACCAACACAACGATTTTGTTCATCCACAACCAATAATTTTTCAATACGGTGATGATGTAAAAGATATTTTGCCTCACTGAGTTGAACATTTTCACGCACTGTGATCAAATTCTCATGCGTCATTAATTCATAAATTTTTTGTTTTGGATCTGATGCAAAGCGGACATCTCTATTGGTCAAAATGCCAACAAGCCGTCCAGCAGTAGCACCTTTAACACTATTTTCAACAACTGGAATACCTGAAATGCCATGAAAGCGCATCAAAGCTTTCGCTTCTTCAAGGGTTGCATCAGGTCCAATTGTGACTGGATTAACAACCATACCAGATTCAAACTTTTTTACTTGGCGGACTTCTTCTGCCTGCTCTGCAGAAGACATATTACGATGAATAACCCCAAGACCACCAGCTTGAGCCATAGCAATTGCTAAACGCGATTCTGTTACCGTATCCATTGCAGCGGAAAGTAATGGCAAATTGAGCTTAATATCCGCTGCAATACGCGTTCTAAGATCCACTTGACTAGGCATAACAAGAGAATGACCGGGCTGTAAAAGTACATCATCAAAAGTCAGTGCCAATGCCCCTGTCCCCGTTTCAACAATCTTTGCCATAGCAAAATTCCTTTTATAATAAAACATTATAACAAAACGCCGCAAGAAGCTTTAAAATACATGCGGTTCTCATAGGGTAGATTGGCAAAAAATTATGCCATGCTACAAACAAAATGAAAAGAAAAATAAATATTTTTTTAAAGTGTGGTTTATAAAAATTTACAATTGCGATTCGATTGGTAACCAACTTATTATTTTTGCAAATGCGCGACGCCAAAAATTGCTTTCTGGCTCATAATCAATGCTATATTTTTTTTCATTTTCAATAAAATCCCAATAAATACGATTGTTCTTACCAAGACGAAGATGATAACTCATTTCGCCCGTCGTTTCTTCACAAAACAACAAATCTAGCCTTGCTGTAATCGGAGCACATTCAAAAAGAATGCCCATTTCTGTATTGAGCGCTGCTGACCTGGGATCAAAGTTTAAAGATCCAATAAAAGCTGTTTTACGATCAACTAAAAAAGCTTTGGCATGTAAACTTGCCTTACTCGATCGAAATAATCGTAGCCCATGGGGATTGCCTTCCGCTTTTAATTCATAAAGCTTAACACCACTTTTCAACAGTGCCTTACGATACGGGACATAACCACCATGCACTAATGCTACATCGGTCGCGGCCAAAGAATTTGTGAGAATTTTGACATCAACACCTTTTGAAACCAAATGACTAAAATTCTGCGTCCCAACCTTACCAGGAACAAAATAAGGGGATGTAATTTGAACCGTTTTTTGGGCATTTCCAATAACCTTTGAGAGTACCTTCATAAGCCAATTGCTCGCTTTTTTACGCAATGCTTTTTCTGGAGGATCAGAAAGAACGACAACTTTATCGGCTAAAAATAACCGCCTTCCTGTCTGGATAAAACACTCGAAGTTAATGTGCTCTTTGACATAATCTAAATAAACTTTTGCAACTTTGGAATCCCGAAACTTTCGTAATTTATCTTTCCAATAGCTAAGATCGCTTGCGCTTTTAGGAAGAACCAAAGTATGAATTGGCAAAACAACAGTACTATTCCAAAAATCATCAAAGATACTCTCCACCTTTTTAACAGAGGGACCGATTAACATCAAATCTAAATCTCGAAAATGAGATTCTTCAGCTGCATCAAAATAAGAATCTGCAAGATTACGTCCTCCTACAAAAGCGACCCTGCCATCAACAATAAAAGCTTTATTATGCATTCTCCGTGTTACAGTAATTGCCCGTAATATAATCTCTAAACCACGGCGTAAACCACCTTTTCGCGATCGCCCTGGATTAAACATTCTCACCTCAATATGCGGATGTTTATCAAGCGCAATATAAGCTGGATCACGTGCCTGAGCATTAATATCATCCAAAAGCAGTCGCACCCGAACGCCCCGATCAGCTGCCTCAACTATTTCACTTAATAATAGACGCCCCGTTAAATCATCGTCCCAAATATAATACATCAAATCAAGGCTACGCCCAGCCTCTGCTGCGCCTATTGCACGAACACAAAACGCATCTAAATTGCTGATGATGAGGGAAAGGGCATCTTTATTAACCCCTAAACCATTTTCTTCTTCAGCTAATTGACTAACGATACGATCAAGCTTGGTTTCATCCTTCTGAATAGGCAACGCATAAGAAGATTGTCCCCTAGCATTTTTCACAAAACGCCCATAGGTGTAAATTGCCAACATAGATGCAATAAAAAAAAAGAGAATAAAACCAACAACAATCTGTAAAAGAGTCAAAGAAGATAAACTTTCTATTTTTAAGCTATCGCATCACCCGTGATACGAACCATAATACTAAAATTAATCATTTCATTTTAACCGTGTAGCGGATAAAATGCCACTTCTTGCTTAAGAGAGTATAAATTTAATATCCATGACGTAAAAATTTAGCTGTAATAATTTAAAAGCTTTAAAAAATATCTCTCTATTTTAATAATATATATAAAATGAAACAAACGCTAAAATAGTCCAATAAAATTTATATTTGATTTAATTCTACAAAATCATCCCCAATCAATAAAATTCATAATAAATGATTGTCTTCTTTAAGTAGCCCCACTAACTTTATCAAAAGCCCTTCTAATTTTTTGAAAATCATACTTGTCATCAAAAGAAATTTATTATGAATTCTACTTTTGATCTTGATTTCTTATGGCTCTCAATTCTTCCATTTTTCTATAAAGTGTAGAGCGACCAATATGAAGGCGGCGCGCAATCTCACTCATATGCCCCTTATAATGTTTAACCGCTTTCTCAATAATATCATGCTCCATCTCTGCAAAAGTACGCACATGCCCATCAGTATTCAAAAATTGTATCGAATCTTGTTCATTATCTTCTTGCATATTACCCTCAATGATATTTGGAACACTCATTAATGAATTTCCCATTAATTGGGGAAAATCTCGAACAGTTAATAACGGTCCCTCACTGAGTAAAATCGCACGAAATAAAAAATTTTCAAGTTCATTCCTATTGCCAGGCCAATCATACTGCATAAGCAAAGAAAGAGCTGATCCTGCTAAACCATGCACATGTGATCGCCCTGTTTCTACTATGATGCGATCGATCAAACGTTGTGTAATCTCTGGAAAGTCATCCCTTAATTCTCGTAAAGCAGGAACGCTAATCGATAGATGAGAAAATTGTTCAAACAAACTATGCAAAAAAAAGTTCTCTTTAACCAAGTCCTTTAAACGTGATGTTGAAATAGCAACGATCCGAAAAGGAAAAAGTTTTCCTTTTGTATCTCTTTCCCTTTCTTTAAGATAATGAGCAAACCGTTTTTGCTGTATGGGCTCAAGTCGATCAATATCACAAAGGCAAAGCGTCCCGTTTTCAAGCGAAGAAACCAATGGGAGGAATTCTTTAAACCAATGCTCATTTTCTTCTTCTGGATCAACAATCGCTGAACATTGAAAGCGAATAAAAGTACCCTTTGAAAATAGACCTTCATGATGAATAATCCGAGCTAAGGTCTCACGACCCGTTCCAACTTCACCTTCTATTAAAAGATTCTGTGAAGTCGTTGCTGCTGTTCTCGATTTCTCTAAAACAATCTGCATCGCTCTACTTTTTATGCAAAGATCCGAAAACCGTAAATGATTCTCTTTCTTTCTCCGAATATCTTGAACCTCATGCTCCAAGGCAGAAATAAGAGCAAGAATATCCAAAGTAACTCTTACGCGTAATAATGTTACTGGATGAATCCAATAATCAATGGCTCCAGCTGTTAAAGCTTTCTGGAGTAAATCTTGATTCTCTTGTTGTGCTATCACAACAAGAGGAACAGAAACACCAGCAACTCTAATCATTTTAATCAAATCGCTTACACTCAGATCACTCATAACGACATCAAGGAGTGCAAGCACAATGTTTTTACGTCTGTGTAAAAGATCAATCGTACGGAGGCCATTTTCTGCTTCAATGACACGGTAACCAAAACCTCGGAGCATAGCAGAAAGCTCTATACGTCTTCCATAATCTTCACTCGCAACCAGAATGGGACCAACCATAATGTTAATAATCTCCTTTGAGATTACTCATGAGACTATTCAGCAGCTTAATGTAAAAATTATTGTAAACCATAAGAAATATTTCACCTCTTGTGTCTCACTTGCGCATTTCATCAAGCTGTTAATTAAATACAACATTAAGGCATTTTTTTCTATTTTTTTTGCTTTTTCATTGATTTTTATTAAATTTTTCATATTGACTCATGGCATAATTTAATAATTTTATAGGGAATAGAGAGCAGAATAATCTAAATTAGAGTGAAATAAATGAAACATACCTATCATATTTTATGTCTTACAATCACCGCTTTGCTATTAAATGCTTGTGGCTTTTCGCAATATTATAGCCCCAATGTGTCAACTGGAATTGACGGAAAATGGGTTGATGAGAATGGCATTGTTTCTTCTTTCCACAATGGTGTTTTTGAAACACGTGCTGCAGATACAGAAGAAAAACTATCAGAAGGGGTATATAGTTACCTTAATGCCCAAAATATAGAAATTGAAATACGCTCTATTCTCCGTGGAACAATTTCTAGAGTCAATTGTACAATGTCATATGACGCTACACAACTTCTCTGCACCTCACATACAGGAGCACAGTTTTTCCTTAAACGGAAATCTTCAACAAAGAAAAGGTAAGCTTCTCTTAGTTAAGAACAGAAGGAGCACATATATCAAACAGGGGGTAATCCTTTCTCCTCCTGATAGAAAATCCTCTCTAAAATACGCAGAGAGACCGATATAATCTCTGTCCGTGGGATTTTCTAAACATGACAAAATGCGTAAAGTAGTTATTTTTTCCCACAAAAGATCAGCGAAAAGCCCCTTCACAATAAAACTGTGACTTTGTATCGTTCCATCTATTTTAGCCTAAAATAACATTTATCTGATAGAGAATTTTAATCTAAGCAGCACCGATGCGCAAAAGATCATGAAAATGAACAATTCCTATCGGTTTTTTATCTTCAATCACGAAAAATGCACCAATATGATGATCATTAATAAAAGCCATTGCTGCACCAACAAGTGTATCTGGCTTTACAACTTTAGGATTCTTGGTCATCACCTCATCAACATTAAATTCTGATAAATTAAAATGAATGTTCCGTGCCAAATCACCATCGGTAACAATTCCAATGAGTTCACCTTTTTTATTGATAACACCAACACAACCAAAATGTTTTTCTACCAACACATTCATCGCTTCAGCCATAGCCGTTCCCTGCATAACCAAAGGCATACGATCTCCCTCATGCATAATATCACACACGTATTTAAGGCTTGCACCAAGAGAACCACCAGGATGGTATATTTTGAAATCCGTTGCGGTAAAACCTCGCATTTCTAAAAGAGAAACGGCTAATGCATCTCCCATTGCCAATTGCATAATTGTTGAAGTTGTAGGCGCTAAACCATGGGGGCAAGCCTCTTCTATCTTGGGTAATAAGAGAACAATATCAGCTTGTCGCCCTAATACAGAGTGCTCACTTGATGTCATTGCAATAAGGGGGATACGAAAACGTGCCGCATAACTCATAATGCCACTTAATTCTTGCGTTTCACCAGACCATGATAAAGCAAGAATAACATCATCAGCCCCAATCATACCAAGATCACCGTGATTGGCTTCTGCAGCGTGAACAAAAAAAGCAGGTGTTCCAGTTGAAGCTAAGGTTGCTGCAATTTTGGTCCCGATATGACCACTTTTCCCAAGTCCCGTAATGACCACATGTCCGAGGGCATTTCTAATGGTTTGAACAGACGCTTCAAAAGAAGATGAAAGACTTCCAAGAAAAGCTGCTTCAAGGGCTTCAAGCCCTTGCTTTTCACTGGCAAGTGTTTTAAGCGCCGATGCAACAGCCCCCTGCAAAGCCCTATGAGGAAATGGTATTGTCATAATCAAATTCAATCAATAAAATTAAATGGGAGATCTACATCATTGTTCAACTTTAATGGTTTCTAGTAAATTTTTCAATGAAGCAGAAACACGGCTGTGCATATCAGCACGTGCCAAAGCAAAAGCAACGTTAGCTTCAATAAAACCAGCTTTAGAACCGCAATCAAAAGTGCGCCCTTCTAATTGCAAACCCCAAAAATCCTGTTCGTTTGAAAGCCTTATCATCGCATCAGTTAGTTGAACTTCATTTCCTGCTCCTCGTTCTTGAGTGGAAAGAATATTAAAAATTTCTGGCTGCAAAATATAACGCCCATTGATGTACAAATTTGATGGTGCCGTTCCAAACGCTGGTTTTTCTACCATTTTTGTGATTTCAAAACCATTGGCAATTTGTTTACCTTTCCCCACAATACCATATTTATGGGTTTCTCTAGGATCACATTCTTGAACTGCTATAATATTTCCGCCCCCTATTCTTTCATAAAGGCTCATCATCTCAGAAAGACACCCCTTTTTTGCTTTTATCAACATATCAGGTAATAACAATGCAAAAGGTTCGCCTGCAACCAATTCACGCGCGCACCAAAGCGCATGTCCTAACCCCAAAGGTTGCTGTTGTCGTGTGAAAGAAGTTGTCCCTGGCAACGGCTGTAAACGGTATAAATGTGCCAGATCTTCTTTTTTTCCACATTCAGCAAGTGTTGTATATAATTCAACTTGCGTATCAAAATAGTCCTCAATGACTGCTTTGTTGCGTCCAGTCACAAAAATAAAATGCTCAATGCCAGCTTCCCGCGCCTCATCCACAACATATTGAATAACAGGCTTATCAACAACTGTTAGCATTTCTTTAGGTATCGTTTTTGTCGCAGGAAGAAAACGCGTACCAAGACCTGCTACGGGAAATACTGCTTTCCGGATTTTAGGCAAACTCACCCTCCTCAATGAACTCATATAACCTTTTTATTTATCATATGTTTTTATGAAATAGTAAAAAAGATATCTTATTATTTTAATTATCCTTATAATGGGCAATCACAAATGTAAAAGAGAATATGAGAATTTATTGAAAGTATTAAACAAATTATTTGTTGCAGTTTTTTTCTCTTCTTGATCATATTATCGATTAAACTAAATACAAAATAAAGTTATTGCACATATAATGAATTGAATATTAATGGGGATTTTAAAATGCAAAAAACAGAATTGAAGGCTTTCTCTTTTTTAGAGACGTCAATAAGTCCGAGAACGCTTATTAGGGGCTTTGTCGTTTTTTTGTCTGCTTTTTTAATGTTTTTTGTATCCTTTGCATATGCTGATAGCGGATTTAAACACTGGATTAAAGAATTTAAAAAGACAGCTATTGCTCACAATATTACCCCCTCTACGTTTCATATGGCTTTTAAAGGTGTTAATGCCATTGATCCAGAAGTTTTAAAAAGTGCCGCATATCAACCGGAATTTGTTGCCCCCTCATGGAATTATTTTGATAATCGTGTCCATGATATTGCAATTGTGGAAGGACGGCGCCAAGAAAAAAAATGGAATCAATGGCTTCTTCAAATTGAAGAACGTTTTGGTGTTGACCGCAATATTCTGCTTGCTATTTGGTCAATGGAAAGCAATTACGGAAAAATTTTAGCCAATAAAAGTGTCATGCGTGATACCATTCGCTCGCTTGCAACCCTAGCCTATGCTGATAAAAAACGAGCAAAATATGCACATACACAACTGATTGCTGCTATGAAAATTCTACAAAATGGTGAAATTAAACGCTCTCAACTTACTGGATCTTGGGCCGGTGCTTTGGGGCATACCCAATTTATTCCAAGCAGTTATCTCACCTATGCCGTTGATATGGACAAAGACGGACGACGTGATATCTGGACCTCTGTTCCAGATGCTCTGGCTACTGCTGCTAATCTTCTCCACAAAAATGGCTGGCAACCACACCTTATTTGGGGGGTAGAGGTGAAAATCCCCCAAGGGAAAAATCTTCCTGAAGGGTGGTATTCCTTTGAACAATGGAAAAAATTAGGTGTAAAACGCGCCAATGGGCATCCTCTTCCCCCATTAACTGAACAAGCAATATTAAAATATCCAGATGGAGCCAAAGGACCTATATTCTTAGTCACAAAAAATTTCTTTGTTCTAAAACGTTATAATAATGCAGATCGTTATGCTTTTGCTGTTGCCCTTCTTGCTGATCGTATTGCTGGACATCCTAGATTAGTGCATGATTGGCAAAGACCTTTTCAACCCCTTACCTTCCAGGAATGCAAAGAATTGCAATCTCGCTTAAGTACACTAGGCTATTATAAAGGAAATGTTGATGGAAAAATCGGAACAGCCTCCCGCAAAGCAATTAAAGCTTTTCAGCTGCGTCACGGTTTAAAAGCAAACGGATATCCATCCTCTCAAGTGCTTTTTCTCCTTCGTAAATAATAATGGAGAGCTAAGATTTTGCCTCTTTTTCGTCTGATATACTTGATGTTCTTGCTGTTTGCACTTTCTATTGTGGGGATCATACAGCCCTCCCCAAGTTACGCAACCAACTTTTTCAAATGGTTGTCACAACAAAATAAACCGACACAACAACAACCGCAAATTATAGAACAAAAAATAGACAAGCCGCAAAAAAAAATCGTAACACAAAAAAACATACAAAAATTAAAAAACGAGAATGCAAAGCGCATTCTTGTCATAGGGGATTTTGCAGCTTCTGCTGTTGCCGATGCCCTTAAAAAGTTTTTTACGGATAATAGTGATATCGTTATCATAAACAACACAATGCCGGCTTCCGGTCTCGTGCGAACAGATTATTATTCTTGGCAAAGCAATATTTCTAAACTTATTGATCAAAATAACCCCGATGTCATTATCATAATGATCGGTGCAAATGATAATAAACCCATCAAAGACTCTTATGGCATCATTAATACAGATCAGTCAGAATGGATGCGCATCTACAAACAAAGAATTATCGAAATTGCTGAAAATCTTCATTCCTCTGGAAAATCATGGATATGGATAGGTCAACCTTCTTTTGGAAATGATCTTTTAACACAAAAAATGAAAATTTTTAATGCGCTCTACAAACAAGAAACAGAAACCGCGGGGGGATATTTTCTCGATATCTGGAAAGGTTTTAGTGACGAAAAAGAGAACTTTTCTTTTTCAGGCTATGATATTCATGGAAAAATAGCCAAATTACGCACCAATAATGGCATTCATTTCACCCTTGAGGGAAAGGAAAAACTTGCCTCTTATTTAGAAAAACCATTGAAAAATATTTTAAATTTTCATGCCTTTTCTCATGAAGAGCCATACTCAACCAATCAAGCTATTCAAAAAATTATACAAGAGTCAGAAAATCAAAAGCAAAACAATATTACACGTCAGCCTCCAATGAGTCTCGATAATATGGCACAACAAAATACCCACCTTTTAGGCAAACGAACGTCAAGTTTTATAAAAAAATCATGGTTTCCACCAAATGGACATCAAAAAGATCGCGCTGATAATTTTTCTGTCCCATAATGTCTCTTTAAAAGACAAAATCTGATGCCCTTCATAAACAAAAAGCGAATAAAATAAAAAACTCTGTTTACAGAACCATAAATAAAGAGGGAGCTTGCATAAATTGCAATTACATCTTTAGAATAATATGAAAACGGCATGGTGTTAACCATACCGTTATAGCTTATAGTCCACGTTTGTTCATCATTGCCTCTGGCAAAGGCATTCGTCCCCGAAAAGCTTTATACAGTTCCTCTGGATCGCGACTTCCACCAGCAGAATAAATAAAACGCTTTAAAAGATCAGCAAGCTCTGAATTAAAGGCATCACCTGTTTCTTCAAACGCTTGAAAAGCATCAGCATCAAGTACTTCCGACCACATATAAGAATAGTAACCAGCAGCATAACCATCCCCTGCAAATACATGCATAAAATGTGGAGGACGATGGCGCATAATAATTGTATCAGGCATTTGCAACTTTTCTAATTCTTTATGTTCAAAAACTTTTGGATCAGTGACCGCTTCTCCTTGATGAAAAGCCATATCCACTAAAGCTGATGAGATAAACTCCACCGCAGAAAATCCAGCATTAAATGTCTGCGCCGCTAAAACTTTATTGATTAACTCTTGTGGTATCGGATGCCCTGTTTTTGTATGTATAGCATAAGATTTTAATATCTCTGGTACGGTTAACCAATGTTCATAAAGTTGAGAGGGAAGTTCAACAAAATCACGTGAAACAGATGTTCCCGCTACCGACGGCCATGTGACATCAGAAAGCAAACCATGCAATGCATGCCCAAATTCATGGAAAAGCGTACGGGCATCATCAAGTGATAAAAGTGCAATCTCACCTTTGGGCGGCTTAGCAAAATTACAAACATTATAGATAATAGGTTTTTGACTGCCATCCAATTTATGTTGGGATTGCAGTCTACTCATCCATGCACCAGAACGTTTTGAAGAACGTGCAAAATAATCACCAATGAAATGCCCAAGTAAACTCCCATCAGATTTCTTTACTTCCCACAAACGTGCATCAGGATGCCAAAGTGCAACAGCATTTCTCTCTTCAAAAGTAATGCCAAAGAGTTTTTCTGCTACCCCAAAAGCCGCTTTAATCATACGATCAAGTTGAAAATAATATTTAATCTCAGCGCTATCGAAAGAAAATTTTTCAGTGCGGAGCTTTTCAGCATAATAACGCCAATCCCAAGCGGCTAAAGATTCATTGCTTCCCTGACGGTTGGCAAAATTTTGTAACTCAATTTGCTCAGCAGAAGCCTTCGCTCTTGCGCGCTCCCATACAGGCATAAGCAAATCCATAACGGAAGCAACACTTTTAGCCATGGTATTATCGAGTTTCAAATCTGCGAAAGATTTATATCCCAATAATTTAGCCTGCTCATCTCGAAGCGCAACAATCTCTAAAATAAGGGAGTGATTATCATTCTTGTTATTATTTTCACCACGTTTAGCCCAAGCTTGGAATGCAACCTCACGCAAATCACGACGATTTGAGAATTTTAAAAAAGGTTCAACAATCGAGCGTGCTAATGTTAATGCATAGGCTTCTTTATTGCCTCTTTCACACGCAATTTCCTTCATTGAAGCAATAAGATCTTCCGGTAAACCAGATAAATCTGTTTGTTTTAAAAATAGAATCCATTCAGCTTCATCGTTTAAAACATTCTGCCCAAAAGTAGCATTTAAAAAAGCAAGTCTTTCATTAATTTCCATAAGCCGTTTCTGAGCTTTATTGTCTAGCTTTGCCCCATGACAAACGAACTTTTTCCACCATAATTCAAGAACACGTGTTGTTTCACTCTCAAATATGCCTTGCTGCGACTGTTGATAAAGTGCATCTATTTTTGCAAATATCCGCGCATCCATCATCATTTTTGAAGAATAACGGGAAAGTTTTACAACGAACTCTTGTTCGAGCTGCTGAATCAAAGCATTCGTATGAGCACTGGCGCGCAAGAAAAATATTGAACAGACACGATCAAGCGCTTTGCCACAAAGCTCAAAAGGTTGCAAAAAATCCTCAAGCGTTGGTGGTTCTTGCACCATCGCAATCGCCTCTAATTCTTCTTCGGCTTCTTGAAGTGCCTGTTCAAAAGCGGGTTTGAAATCTTCATCTCTTATAGAAGAAAAATCAGGAAGACCTGAAAATCCTTTCCAGTCTAGCACTGCTGCTTTTGTCATAATATTCTATGTCTCCGTTATAAATTTTAGCTGAAAAAATTATCTTTACGACACAAATTGATAATATACTAAGACTATTTCATGCCTTTCAAAATTACCTTTCAAAGCTCTATTGAATAAAGAATATCTTTAGCTTCATGAAATCAATAAAAATAAGAATTTCTACACTTATTAAACAAAATCTTTGATTTATAATGATAATTTATTGTTTTTTATATTGAATGAGAAACTTGAATATCGTAGGATCCCTTCATTTTAAACCATATTATATCAAAGCAATAAAGATTATTTACTCGCACAACACAATGAAATTGTCTCTTGATAAAAACGCTTGAAGAAAGGCTTCATCTCTACTGTTTACAAAACATTGCTGTAGATTCTTTCAAAAATCGCAAAGCTGTACTAAAGAAATGACGGAAAAATGAGAACTGATTTTTACATTTACGCCTTCATATTATCATGAAATTAGACTGTATTCTTTCTTTCAGTGATTTAAGAAATTGTTTATAACTTACACTTTGTCCTTGACTTCACTTAAAATATTAACAATTGGAAATACCGTTGGGGAGGTTTTTTTGAATCTTCCATGAATTTTTATTATTTTTTATCTCATCATCTTATCTAGATTTATAACTCTCCAATTTTTCAGGAGGTATTTTATCATGACTGAAATCAAAACGACCTTCGACTTCAAAAATTTTTCTCCTGAAGCTCTCGCTGAAAAATTAAAAAGTCAGCATTTTGCTGACTCTATTGATATTATCAATGATCTCGATATCATGGAACGTGTCACTATTCTTAGTTTACTACCTCTTGAGTATGTTATCGAACTTTTTGACAAACCAGAGCTTGAACAGCCTGTTGCTATTTTAGAACTTCTCCCCATAAATCGTGCAGTTGAAATTCTTGATGGTATGTCTGCAGATGCTGCTGCAGATGTCTTTCAAGAAATGGATAAAGAAACCCGCACGCGGCTTTATGCCCTACTTAAACCCTTAACGCGCGCTGAACTTAAAAAACTCACCAGTTATCCTGATCATACAGCAGGGGCACTGATGACAACAGAGTTTATAGCGGTTCCTTCAAACTGGACCATACAAAAAACTTTGGATCACATTCGTGAGGTCGAGCGAACACGTGAAACAGTTTATACCAGCTATGTGATTGACCCCAAAAAAGGGACTCTTCTTAAAGCTGTTTCACTGCGTAATCTTATTCTTGCCTCACCTGATGAACAAATTCTTAATGTCCCTACCCATGACTCGCCCGTTACAATATCGCCTTTCACACATCATGAAGATATTGCGCGCCTTTTCCAGCGCCATGACCTTCTCTCTGTGCCCGTCGTTGATGAAAATAATCATGTCATTGGCATTGTAACCGTTGACGATGTGCTTGATACTATGGTCGATGAGATGAATGAAGATGCCTATAAATTTGGGGGTATGGAAGCGCTTCATAAGCCCTATATGCAAATCAAGTTTCCTGAAATGATGAAAAAACGCGGCGGCTGGCTCGCTTTACTCTTTATCGGTGAAATGCTGACCGCAAGCGCTATGCAACATTTCGAAACAGAACTTGAAAAAGCAATTATTCTTACACTGTTTATTCCCCTCATTATGAGTTCAGGAGGAAATTCCGGTTCACAAGCGACATCCCTTATTATCCGCGCGTTGGCTTTACGTGAACTCACACTGAAAGACTGGTGGAAAGTTATCATTCGTGAAATTCCAACAGGACTATCCCTTGGTCTCTTACTCGGAATTATTGGTGTTACGCGCATCGCTCTTTGGCAACAACTCGGTATCTATGACTATGGACAACATTGGATTGCTGTTTCGACAACAGTAGGTGCAGCTTTGGTCGGCATCGTTACATTCGGTTCTCTTTCTGGCTCTATGTTGCCTTTTATCCTTAAAGGTTTAAAATTTGATCCAGCAAGCGCTTCTGCCCCTTTTGTGGCAACTCTAGTCGACGTCATGGGCATTATCATCTATTTTTCTGTAGCGTCCCTCATTTTGTCAGGAACTCTTCTTTAAACATGTAAAGTAAAAACACATTCTTATGGAAAGATCTTGTCATGTCACTCGATTTTTCCATAAGAAAACAAGCCCTATTATTTGTTGTCTAGAGCACCATTTCATAGATAATACATTGTTTAGAATAATAATTCATCGTTTTGATATCGAATATAGCTCCGAATACCGTAAAATTACCTCATCATTAAGTCTTCTTATTCTCATATTGTATCAATTAAAGTCATCTTCTTGCCTATCACAAGCGTGCTGAGTATGTGGATGAAAAATGATTCAAGAAAAGAGTAAAATAGTGCTTATGTCCTCTCAAAATATAAAAGCTGTCGCAATATTGACAGCTAAGAAAGAACAATAATAGGGATGATCAATGACTTTATACGCTTCACAAAGGCGTTTATAATACACCATTCACGTATATTATATAGTATTCATTGATCTTCTCATGAAATGGGTGTGTGATATTAAGGTATCTCTCTTTAAAAAAAATATAAGTATAGGCAATACACCAATTTCGATGGTTTAAAATAAATTTTTTGAGATGCTTTTGAAGTCATACGTGTGAATTAAAATAACGGTAAAGAGAAGAACTTTCCTTTAATGTCTTCATATTTTTTCTAAATCAGGCTGTATTCCCGTCTCAACAACCAATCAAACGGATCATCACTCTTTCTCTAAACTAGCATATAAAAATTAGAACTTTTTATAAAATTCTTAATCTTCTCAATATTTATCCCCAATATGCGGTTGCATTAAATCTGGATGTTAATTAAAAAACTCCAGCAATTTAAGCTTCATAGAGGCTTAAAGACTTGAAGGAATCATTTTGCCATAAAAATATGGTCTCTATCTTCCCAAATTATAAAAAAACATGTAAAAGGTCTTTTTAATAGTCAGGCAAAGAACGTAAAAACTTTGCCTCAAATGAAATTTCATTAAACGAAAAGAAGAGAATTTATGCAATTGCGTAACATTGCCATCATTGCCCACGTTGACCATGGGAAAACAACGCTTGTAGATGGACTTCTCAAGCAATCAGGAAACTTCCGTGATAATCAGCGTACAAGCGAACGTATGATGGATTCAAACGATATTGAAAAAGAACGGGGAATTACAATTCTAGCGAAAGTGACATCTGTTGTTTGGAAAGATACCCGAATTAATATTGTTGATACACCAGGACATGCGGATTTTGGTGGAGAAGTTGAACGCATTCTAAACATGGTTGATGGAGCTATCGTACTTGTTGATGCTGCTGAAGGCCCCATGCCACAAACAAAATTTGTCGTTGGCAAAGCATTGAAAGTGGGATTGCGCCCTATTGTTGCTATTAATAAAATTGACAGACCTGATGCACGCGTTGATGAAGTCATTAATGAGGTTTTTGACCTTTTTGCCGCTCTTGATGCAACCGATGAACAGCTTGACTTTCCCATTCTTTATGGGTCTGGGCGCGATGGATGGATGGCTGAAGCCCCAGAGGGACCTAAAGATCAAGGACTCAGTCCTTTATTTAATCTTGTGACGCGGCATGTGCCTTCTCCTCATGTAGCAGAAGGACCATTCCGCATGATTGGAACTATTCTTGAAGCGGATCCGTTTTTGGGACGAATTATTACAGGACGTATTCATTCCGGCTCTTTAAAACCCAATCAAAATGTTAAGGTTCTCGGACAAGATGGCAAACTTTTAGAAACTGGGCGTATTTCAAAAATTTTAGCATTTCGTGGGTTAGAACGGCAATCTATTGAAGAAGGAAGTGCTGGTGATATTGTTGCGATTGCAGGTCTACAAAAAGGTACCGTTGCTGATACTTTCTGTGATCCTACTGTTAATGTCCCCCTTACTGCCCAGCCAATTGATCCTCCTACTGTTACGATGAGTTTTCTCGTCAACGATAGTCCCCTTGCTGGAACGGAAGGAGATAAAGTAACAAGCCGTGTCATCCGAGACCGTTTGTTAAAAGAAGCAGAAGGCAATGTCGCTCTTAAAATTGAAGAATCAGCCGATAAAGATTCTTTCTACGTTTCAGGGCGAGGAGAATTACAGCTTGCAGTTCTCATTGAAAATATGCGCCGTGAAGGATTTGAGCTTAGTGTTTCACGTCCACGTGTTGTGATGCAAAAGGATGAAAATGGAATAACTCTTGAGCCAATTGAAGAAGTTGTTATCGATGTTGATGAAGAGTATTCCGGTACTGTTGTACAAAAAATGTCTGAACGTAAAGGAGAAATGGTGGAATTACGTCCTTCTGGAGGTAATCGTGTCCGCCTTGTTTTTTATGCACCAACCCGAGGACTTATTGGTTATCAATCTGAACTTTTAACAGACACACGCGGTACAGCCATTATGAATCGCCTTTTCCATGCTTATGAGCCTTATAAAGGAGACATCGCTGGTCGTGTTAATGGTGTTATGATTTCAAATGACAACGGTGAATCTGTCGCTTATGCTCTTTTTAATCTTGAAGATCGTGGACCTATGATTATTGATGCCGGTGTGAAGGTCTATCAAGGGATGATTATTGGCATCCACTCACGTGATAACGACTTAGAAGTCAATGTTTTAAAAGGAAAAAAACTCACTAATATGCGCGCTTCCGGAAAAGATGAAGCCGTAAAACTAACACCTCCCATTAAAATGACATTAGAACGAGCCTTATCTTGGATCCAAGATGATGAACTTGTGGAAGTGACTCCTAAAAGTATTCGTCTTCGAAAACTCTATCTTGATCCCAATGAACGTAAACGTTTTGAAAAAACACGTGCATCAATTTCAAGCTAATTGCATAATCTCTTTGGTAAAATATTGATTTTACGCCCCACTCTATCCCAGAAAGGATGTCTCTATGAATATTAAGGAAATACCTGTAGGCAAAAACCCACCAGAAGATGTTAATGTTATTGTAGAAGTCTCTCTTGGTGGTCAACCAATAAAATATGAGATGGATAAAAAGTCGGGCGCATTATTCGTTGATCGTTTTCTTCATACCTCAATGGTTTATCCTGGAAATTATGGTTTTGTCCCTCATACGCTTTCAGATGATGGTGATCCTATTGATGTGCTTATCTGTAATACCCGTCCACTTATGCCTGGTTGTGTGATCAATGTTCGCCCTATCGGGGCTCTAATGATGGAAGATGATGGTGGAAAAGATGAAAAAATTATTGCCATTCCAACACCAAAATTAACAAAACGCTACATCAATGTTCATGACTATACAGACCTGCCTGAGATTACACTCAAACAAATTGAACATTTCTTCAAGCATTATAAAGATTTGGAACCTGGGAAATGGGCAAAAATTGAAGGGTGGCGTGATAAAAACTTTGCGCATAAACTCATTCAGCAAGCTGTTGAACGCAATAAAGAAATATAACAATTTTAATATAATAAAGCCTATTTTTTAATAGGCTTTATTATTATTTATTTTTCTACGAAACACAATCTCTAAAGGATTGCCATATTTGCTTTAGCTCTTCTAAATGTGTTGAAAAATAAAGCTGTTTGTAGCGAGATGTTGCACCACTTTTCAGAAAAATAGAAGAAGATGGAATTTTCCACTGCTTAGAAAGAAATTTAATGAGAGCTTTATTTGCTTTTCCATCTTCAGGAACAGCACGAAGGCGTATAATCAGATATTGTTTCTCACCATCTCTACGCTCAATCCCTATTATTTTGTCAACGGATGATTTGGGAATGAGATATACAAACAAAATCAAGTTATTTTTATCAACTTGATAAAACATGTATTTACCTCAAATTATATTTCTATAAATACATATTTACATAAGCCCGCCACATGAAATTACGAATAAAATAAATAATAACGAACACCACAATAGGCGAAATATCAATTGTTCCCAAATTTGGTAAAATCTGCCGGATAGGGCTTAGAACGGGATTTGTAAGGCGATATAGAAAGTTTCCTATCAAAACAACAAAGCGATTGCGCGAATTTACGATATTAAAGACATAAAGCCAAGAAAAAATGACACTGGCGATTAAAATATAAATATAAAGATCAAAAATCCAATCAAGTGTTTGAAGCAATGCATAAACCATGCGTTATCCCTTTCAGTCAAGGAAACAGAAAAGCATATAGAAAGCCTTTATTAAAATGAATCTGTATATTGAATAATAGTTTTATATCTCAAAATCTCATGAATAAAAAACTAAATAGTCTAAATTCTTCATCTCTCTATTTAATGATAATGAAGATAGAAAACAAATATCAAAATTAAAAATAGTGCAATGAAAATAGAAGAAACAAAAAATAATCTGAAAACTTTAAAAGCACTAAATTATAGGGACAATCTTAAATCTCATCGCTTTAATAATCAATCTTATACGCACAAACTAAAAACGGCCTTAAAAGGCCGTTTTTATTTTTAAAATTATTTCTGCAAAGCAATCAAACGATTAAGAGCATTACTAAAACCATTGAGCTGAATAAACAAATCATTCAAAGGTGGTTCACCTGCAGCAGCAACTGTCATCGCTAACTTTAATTGTTTTCCAGAACGCAAAGCTGCCACGTGATTTTTATCAAAAACAACTGGAACCATACAACCTGCTGGTACACAAGTCCGAATACCGGTTTCAATAACAGCTTTTCCTTCATCAACTTGTAAACGAACAGGCTTAGAAACCAAAATTCCAAAAGGAACTGTTAAATTACCCGATACGACACCCTCAGCATTGAGAATAAGAGTCATAGCCACAACAACACGCCCCTGTTCATTTACTTCTTGACGGTGCATAAAGCAAACTTTTTTCCCTTCTTGTAACCCACAGTTAATGGTCCACAAGCCATAGGTTTCAGTCAAAGAAGAAGCGCCATTTGGCAATGTCGCTGCTGCCTCTTTTGCTGTAGAAGGCTTTGAATTTGTTGCAAATGCAACAGATGAAATACTCAAGAGAGTACAAACTATCAGTAAATTAAATAACTTTTTCATTTTTATATTCCTGTTCTTTACATAAAAGAGAAACATGTTTATCATCTATAAATAATATACATCATATAAAGCATCTTTATAAAAAAAGCTTTCTCGTAGTCATATAGCTTTTATAATAACCTAAGGCTACCTCGAAATTCGCTGACAACACTCATATAAACATGCTTTTTAAAAGGAACAGCAATCGAAGGAAGGGCTTCTAGATCTATCCATTTCCATTGATCGAATTCCGCTTTATTGCCATCTGGTGGTGGATTGATCGCAATTTCAGAAAGCTCTCCCGTAAACTGGAAAGCAAACCATTTTTGCGTTTGCCCGCGGTATTTATTGCTTAATGTGCACGCAACAAGTTCTTGTGGAAAATCATAATGGAACCAATTTTGTGCTTCTTTAATCAACCTTACAGATCGAATACCCGTTTCTTCATAAAGTTCTCGATATGCTGCATCTAATGGCTTTTCATCTTCATCAATTCCTCCTTGAGGAAGCTGCCAACGATGAGATCTGTTAATATCTGCATGAGCTGGCGCCATTAAACGACGCCCAACCCAAACTTTACCCTCATGATTAAAAACAACAATTCCAACACATTTGCGATAAGGAAGAGTCTTCAAGTTAACATCTGCATCCATTTATATTCCTCAAAAGCGCAAGCTATCGATATCATTTCTCACTTCAATATATCCTTATTGGGATCTGGTGGAAATGCTGCATTTGCCATCTCACCCCGTAACAATTTATAAGCCTCATTCAATTGAATGTCATCCTTAGGATCTTTCGGAACAAAAGCAGCTGAACCAGATCCTTTATTGCTTTCTTGTTTCCCTTTGATATGCCCTTTTAATGCAGACTCACCAACTTTTACATCATAACCTTTATATTTTTCAGGAAGTGGTTGCTCTACAATAATATCAGGCGTGATCCCTGTTCCTTGAATAGAAGTGCCAGAGGGTGTGTAATAAAGTGCTGTTGTTAAGCGTAAAGCACCATTTTCACCCAAAGGAATAATCGTTTGAACAGATCCTTTACCAAAAGATTGCGTCCCTAAAATTGTTGCACGACGATGATCTTGTAGGGCACCTGCAACAATTTCAGAAGCACTTGCCGAACCACCATTAATAAGAACAATGAGTGGTTTTCCATTGATGACATCCCCTGGCTTCGCATCAAATCTCGTCACATCACTCTTTTTACGGCCACGCGTTGATACAATCTCACCTTTATTGAGAAAAGCACTCGAAACATTAACAGCTTGATCTAAAAGTCCACCAGGATTAAGCCGCAAATCAAGGACATAACCTTTTAGTTTATCTTCAGGAATTTTAGATTGGATATCTTTAATTGCTGCCAGAAGATTCCCTAATGTTTGCTCAGAAAATTGGATAACTCTTAAATATCCAATGTCGCCCTCAACCCGATATTTCACCGCTTTTACCTTGATAATATCACGAATAATCTTAACTTCAAATGGCTGATCAACGCCAGAACGAATAATTGTTAAGGTAATTGATGTTCCAGGAGCCCCTCGCATCTTATTAACAGCTTCATTCAATGTTTGACCATTCGTTTGTACATCATCAATTTTTGAAATAAGATCTCCTGCTAGAATACCTGCTTTTGAAGCGGGGGTATCATCCATCGGTGAAACAACTTTAATTAAGTTTTTTTCCATAGTGACCTCAATACCAAGACCTCCGAATTCTCCTTTCGTAGAATCCCGCATATCTTTAGCTTCTTCAGCATTCAAATAAGATGAATGGGGGTCCAGTGATGTAAGCATGCCATTGATAGCATTTTCAATAAGCTTTTTATCATCTGGAACTGTGACGTATTGCTTACGCACGCGTTCAAAAACATCGCCAAATATGGCCAATTTTTTATAGGCGCTATCTTCATTATTCGCAGCAACAGACTGCACCATAATCATTGAACAGGCGCCGAGCAATACCCCAGCGACCAAAAGAATAACTTTACGAATCATTTTGGCTCCTTCTCATTTTTTCAGTCTGCCACCAAGGAGTTGGATTTACAGGCTTTCCCTGCTTTCTAAACTCAATGTAAAGCATTGGAGCAGCTTTTCCTATATCCAATGCAACACTATTTGCAATAAATTGCATCCCCATCATACCCAGAGGCTCACCTGAAAGAACAAACTGCCCCTGTTTTACATTAATTTTCGACATTCCAGTAAGAATGATATGATAACCATTTCCAACATTGAGAATGATTAACTGTCCATAAGAACGAAATGGCCCAGCAAAAGCAACAAAAGCATCCGCAGGCGCTATAACAATAGCCCCTGACTCTGTTTCTATCGTCTCACCAAAACGCCTAATCTGCGAATTGTTATGAGAATATCGAATTCTTTTTCCTGAAACAGGAAAAAGTAAAGAACCTTTTCGGCTTTCAAAATTGGATTGCTCTAACAATTGTAAACTTTTCCGTATCTGTATTGATGAATCAGAGTTAAGTTTTGACTGACGCTCAAGCTCTAAAATCAATTCTTCCAAAGACTGCGCTTTTTTAGCAAGAGCAATATTTTTTTGTTGCTGTTCTGTAAGTTCTTTTTCTGATTTTTTTTGTAGTTTGTTTTTTTTGTCTAATAAAAGCTCTAGACGTTTTCGCTGTTCTGCTTGACTTTGCAGTTTGGTCTTTAATACCGTATATTCCATAGTAATGGAATTGCTTAAATTGGTCAACTCCTTGAGTTTCTCCGTTAAATCTCGTGTTTTCTCTTGCATTTGAGGAATGACAGTCCCTAATAAAACAGAACTGCGCATAGAAGCCAACACATCCTCTGGCTGTATCATAAGAGCTGGAGGTGGATTTAATCCCATACGTTCTAAAATTGCAAGAACTTCTGCAAATTCAGTGCGACGACTTTTTAAACTTTGATAGACTTGTACCCGCTTTTCTATCATTTTTTCAAGCTTTTCTTCCCTTTCTGCAATATCATCTGCGACTTTACGTTCTTCTTGAGCAGCTTTTATGAGTGCATCACTCAAAACACGTTGATCTTTTTTTAAATTCTCAACTTGACGCGTAAGAAAAACAACACGCTCACGCGAAAGTGAAATATTTTGACGAATTTCTCCCAATTCTTTATGTACTTCTGTACTCCTCATTGTATCTTCCGCATGCGATGCAGAAAAGCAAAAAAACATACTCAAGAGCAGGATGACAAATATCACGCATTCCCCATATAAATATCGCATCTTTCTATGAAGAAGCTTTTTCATTTGCAAAAACCATAACACCTCATCGTATACACGAGAGATGCTTTAAACGGTGTCGGCTAAAACTATATTAATAAATATATAAATAAGTGATAAAAATTGAACAAAAATATTTAAAAACGATGATATGGATGATGATTTGCAATGGTTACAGCACGGTAAAGTTGTTCTGTGAGAAGAATGCGTGCAATTTGATGTGGCCACGTCATAAAACCAAAAGATAAAAGAAAATCAGCACGATTCCTTATTTGTTCATTATGCCCATCAGGTCCCCCCAAAGCAATGATGACATCTCGAATGCCTTCGTCACGATAACACCCTAATTTTTCAGCAAAAGCAGCTGAAGAAATCGACTCTCCACGCTCATCCAACACAATTAATCGACATTTTTCAGGTAAAAATTCAATAAGTTTTCTTCCCTCTTCCTCCATACGTTGACACGCTGTTTGAGCACGACTTTCTGGTATCTCTTGTAACTTTTTTAAATGAAATCCTACAGCTCCAGAACTTTTAGAAAAACGATCCAAATAATGCAGAACCAATTTTTGCTCTGCTCCACTTTTCATACGACCAACCGCAAAAATAGAAATTTGCATTTTAATGATCTCCGAAGAGAACCGATCTTGTATTGTTTAAATCTGGAGCCATCCATATTTTTTCTAAATTATAAAAAAGACGAATTTCCGGACGAAAAAGGTGAATGATAATATCACCTGTATCAATTAACACCCAATCACCTCCAGAAAGCCCTTCTACACGTGCAAGGCCCTGCCCGCTGTCTTTCCAAGTGCGTAACAAATGATCGGCAATAGAAGATACATGACGCTGCGAATTTGCTGAAGCTATGACCATATAATCAGCCAAAGATGACTTCCCTTGAATATCAATAGCAACAATATCTTCTGCTTTTGTATCTTCTAAACTCTTGAGAATAATTTCCAAACTCTCATTAACAGAAAAAACTTCTTTTTCTGTTAATGGCATCATATCGTAAGAGTGGTTTTGTACAACGTTTTTCAGATCAATATTCCTTTCTTATTGTTGTAGAATGTAAAAAAGCTTTCTCTAAAGAGAAGCAGAATCTTATAAATTGTTCAAGAAAAATCATTCTTCTTCAAACGAAGGTTTGTTGAAGATTGAAAAGATAAAGGTCCATGCAAATAAGTCCAAGCTGGTGGTTTTATAAAAGGTAATCGCTCACTTTCTCTCTCATCCAAACGAAACTGGTGATAAATGTGTGCCATAGGAGAAGAGAGAGCTGACTTATTGCCTAAAGGACGGTCAATAATTGCAATAGGAAGCATAGAGACAATATCACGCCATCGATACCAATGATGAATCGTTGTAAAACTATCTGCACCTATAATCCATACAAAATTTACGCCACTGTAATGATTCAGAATATGAAAAATCGTCTCGACTGATACTTTGCTCCCTATAGCCTGCTCAAAACCTGTTAAGCGAATTTTCGGATGATCAATAAGCTTAAAACTTAATTGCATCCTCTCCTCTAAAGGAAGTAACTGTGTACAATCCTTTAAAGGATTCCCTGGACTAACCATCCACCATAACTGATCAAGATGCAAACGACGAATAGCAATTTTTGCAACAAGAAGATGCCCCACATGCGGCGGATTAAAGGAACCACCAAAAAGACCCACAACATTGGATCTTTCAACAGGTGGCATACGATTTTTCCATGGAAAAAATGGATTTTTCAAGCTCTAACCTGACCATTTCCTTTAACATGATATTGAAATGATGTCAGCTGTTCAACACCTATGGGACCACGTGCATGCATTTTTCCTGTTGCGATACCAATTTCCATTCCAAAACCAAACTCACCTCCATCAGCAAATTGTGTGGACGCATTGTGCAATAAAATAGCTGAATCCAAATGATTAAAAAAATTCTTCACCACTTCCATATCCTCAGCAATAATCGATTCCGTATGTCCTGATGAATAACGCTTAATATGAGAAACGGCTCCCTCAACCCCTTCAACCGTTTTAACAGAAAGAATAGCATCAAGATATTCATGTGACCAGTCTTCTTCAGAGGCTAATTTCACATCCGGCAGAAGAAATACAATATCTTCTGTGGCACGGATTTCACACCCCTTCTCCTGTAAAGCAGTCAAAACAGGAAGAAACTTTTTTAATGCCTCGTTGTCAATGAGAACTGTCTCAACAGCACCACATATCCCTGTCCGACGCAACTTCGCATTCAAAACAATATTGCGCGCCATATCCAAATCTGCTGATTTATCAATATAAATATGACAAAGTCCCTCTAAATGGGCAAAAATTGGAACACGTGCATCAGACTGAACGCGCGCAACAAGACTCTTTCCACCACGTGGCACGATCACATCAATCGCTCCATCCAATCCTTTGAGCATTTCCCCAACGGCAGCACGATCTATCGTTGCAACCATTTGAATTGCATCTTTCGGTAAACCAGCGCGCTCCAAACCTTGTACTAATGCACGATGAAGAGCATGTGAAGAATGAAAACTATCCGAACCACCGCGCAAAATCGCGGCATTACCCGCTTTTAAACACAAAGCACTCGCATCAACTGTAACATTTGGGCGACTCTCATAAATAATACCAATCACACCAAGAGGTGTCCGTACACGACTTATATGAAGCCCATTGGGGCGTGTCCACGCACTCATGACCTGCCCAACCGGATCAGATAAACGAGCAACTTGGCGAACACTATCTATCATTGCACCCAAACGCAATTCATCTAATTTGAGCCGATCAACCATTGCGGCTTTCAAATTATTCTGAGCAGCCTTCTCTAAATCCAAACAATTCGCCCGTAAAATTTCATCTGAGTGAGCCTCTAGACTTAAAGCGATCATTTCCAACGCATTGTTCTTTTGCTCAGAAGAAGCAACAGCCAAAGCTGCAGCGCCAAAACGTGCTTTTTTTCCCATATCTTTCATTTGTTCTTCTAAAGTCATCGTATCATTCACTCTACCAAAACAATAAAACCAAAGTAACTTTTTTAAACAGAATTGGTCAAGCAGCGTAAAATCATATCATTACGATGCACCATAGCAGAGCGTGCCTCATACCCAAGAATAGATTCTATTTCTTCGCTTTTACGCCCTATAATGCGTACAGCTTCATCTTTGCCATAACTTACAAGTCCACGCGCAATCTCAACCCCATTTATATCAACAATGGCAACCGTATCCCCACGATGGAAATTTCCCTCAACAGCAATAACCCCTGCTGCTAATAATGATTTTCCTGATTCAAGAGCCTTAATGGCTCCTTGATCAATCGTCAAAATACCAGACGGATCTAAATGACCAGAAATCCATGTTTTCCAAGCACTAACAGATTTCTCACCGGCCGCAAAAAAACTCTTGCGTTCACCTTTGTCAATCGCCGCAAGGGGATTCATACGTTTGCCTGAAGTAATAATCATCGCCGTTCCAGCAGCATTCGCTATCTTTCCAGCATCAAGCTTGGTCTTCATTCCTCCCCGCGAAAACTCTGAAGCAGCAACATCTGCCATTTTTTCGATATCATGCGTAATGGACGCCACAAAAGGAATAAATTCAGCCGTCGGATCACAATGGGGAGACTTTGTATAAAGACCATCGATATCAGATAAGAGTATTAAAAGATCTGCGCCCATCATTGTTGCCACACGTGCAGCTAAACGATCATTATCACCATAACGAATTTCATTCGTCGCAACAGTATCATTCTCATTAATAACAGGCACTGCTCCAAAACGTAAAAGCACATTGATCGTCGCACGTGCATTGAGATAACGCCTTCGCTCTTCCGTATCAAATAAAGTGAGCAAAATTTGACCTGTTTTGAGCCCATGTTGTGCAAGCGCATCACCATAGGTTTTCGCTAATTCAATTTGTCCCAAAGCAGCACATGCCTGACTTTCTTCCAATTTCAAAGCTCCCTTAGGAAGCTGTAGCAATGTCCTTCCTAAAGCAATAGCGCCTGAAGACACCAATAATATTTCTACGCCTCCTTTGTGCAATTCAACAACATCATTAATCAAGCTTTTAAGCCATTCAACGCGTAAACCTGTCTGAGGATCAACCAAAAGTGCAGATCCAATCTTGACCACGATACGTTTATAGTGTGTGAGTTTTTGCAATCCAACAGCCATCTCAATCAATCCTGCTATCCCCACCCATCTCCTCTTTGCGTGACATCTCAATAATATGTGCACCAGCACGCAGTACATTTTCTAAACCTTCGCGACTAACAGCCGAAAACATCATAACAGGTTGATCCGTTTCTCTTTGCAAAGCTTCCTGCTTCATTTTACGCTCTTCAATCGTGAGCGTATCTATCTGGCTTAACGCGACAATTTCAGTTTTATCACTTAGATTATTTCCATAGGCCTCAAGTTCATGACGCACAATTTGATATGCTTTTGCAACATCTTCTTCTTGAGCAGAAATCAAATGAAGGAGGACCCGACAACGTTCCACATGTCCTAAAAAACGGTCTCCAATTCCCACCCCTTCATGGGCTCCTTCGATCAACCCCGGAATATCAGCCAAAACAAATTCACGACCATCAATTCGTACAACACCAAGATGAGGATGGAGAGTGGTAAAAGGATAATCTGCAACTTTTGGCTTTGCTGCCGTTACAGAAGCTAAAAAAGTTGATTTTCCGGCATTGGGTAAACCAATAAGCCCCGCATCAGCAATTAACTTCAAACGAAGCCATATAGCACGCTCTTCTCCAGCTAAACCTGGATTTGCGCGACGCGGTGCCCGATTTGTCGATGTTGTAAAATGAAGATTACCAAAACCGCCATTCCCTCCTTTCGCAAGGCGATAGCGCTGTCCCACTTGTGTTAAATCACAGATTAACGTTGTATTATCTTCTTCAAAAATTTGCGTCCCAACCGGAACTTTAAGGATGACATCATCACCCTTCTCACCCGTCATATTACGCCCCTTGCCATGCCCCCCTGTTTTTGCTTTAAAATGCTGTTGGTAGCGATAATCAATCAGCGTGTTAAGCCCATCAACAACAAGAGCCCAGACATCACCACCCCGTCCTCCATTCCCTCCATCTGGTCCCCCAAATTCTATGAATTTTTCACGGCGAAATGATACTGCTCCAGAACCTCCATTACCAGAACGAATATAAACTTTAGCTTGATCAAGAAATTTCATTGGAAGCACTCACTGAGGAATCACTTTCTCTACCTCTATAGGCAATACATTAATTTTACCAGTTTTTCATCATTGATAACAGAAAAACTGTCACTATTGCTGATAACTCTTTGAGAAAAAAGTCATCCCATTTAAATAGGTTAAGTAAAGTGAAGCCTTCTTAAAAGAAGGCGCTATTCTTGTATTTTTGTTTTTCCCTTAAATTCAAGTGCTAGAAGATAAAGCTCCACGGATTCTGATCGGCTTGCGGGTGGTTTAACATGATAGACTTTTTTAAAATGCTGTTTTAACATTGCGAGAAGAGTATTTTCTGCTCCTCCTTGAAAGGCCTTTGCTAAAAAATGTCCCCCAGGCTTCAAAACCGAAAGAGCAAAATCAGCTGCAACTTCACATAAATAAATCGTTCTTAAATGATCCGTCTGACGATGACCTGTTGTTGGCGCCGCCATATCAGAAAGAACCACATCGGGTTTTGTTCCTAGAGTTTCAATTAATTTCTGCGGTGCATCTGCATGTAAAAAATCCATTTCTAGCATCGCAACTCTAGGCAATGGATCAACATGCAAATAATCAATACCAACAACACTAGGTTTTTCATCACTTGATCCTACTATGCGCTCAGCTACCTGACACCATCCCCCCGGTGCTGCCCCTAGATCAATAACTTTTTGACCTTTTTTCAGAAACTTATAACGCTCATTAATTTCAATGAGTTTATAAGCCGCGCGCGAACGATAACCATCTACTTTTGATTGATGAACATAAGGATCATTCAAATGCCTCTCTAACCATCGCCGTGATGAAGCTTTAATGGTTCCAGCTTTCTTTTTTACGCGCTGATATAATTCATGTGACCCTGAACCTCCATAGCCACCCGTTGGGGTTTTGGTTGTTTTTTTCATCTGTATTCATTGTCTCCACATTTAATTCTTTAACGCTTGAAATCTCTGCTCTTTCTACGACGACACCACACACCATCGCGTAACATCAGCTCTATCAAAATTCCTTCCCTTAATCCACGATCAGCAACTCTTAAACGCTGACTTGGCCAAACTTCTCGAATAACATCTAAAATTGCACAACCAGCTAAAACTAAATCTGCCCTCTCTCGCCCAATAAAAGGATTTATGACACGTTTTTCTATATCCCATGACAATAAGCGTTTTGTCATAAGAGTAATATCTGCATCATCCATCCAAATGCCATCTACTTTCCTCCTATCATAACGCTCTAAATTAAGATACATCCCTGCTAAAGTCGTAACCGTACCGGAGGTTCCCAAAAGATGAAACTTCGATCCTTGCGCTAACTCTCCTAATTTATGACGATCTGAAAAATTATTTAACAACCCTCGCACATAACTTTTCATTTTTTCAAAATCATCTAAACTAATATTATTCCCTCCAAAACGTTCAGCAAGCGTAACAACACCAACAGGAAGAGAAGTCCAAGCAGTAATTTGTCCAGCTAAACGAAAAGAACGCTTTTGAGAAACATCAAGGAGCACAATTTCTGATGATCCTCCTCCAATATCAAAAAGCACAATTGCTTCAGTATTTGGTTCAACAAGTGTACTACATCCTGTAACAGCAAAACGTGCTTCTGTTTGCCGATCAACAATTTCTAATTCAAGACCTGTCTCATCCAAAACACGCTGAATAAAATGTCTACCATTTTCTGCTGAACGGCAAGCTTCCGTTGCAATCAAACGATAACGCTTAATATGCCTTTGTTTTAGCTTTAAACGACAAATCTTTAACGCTTCAATCGCGCGATCCATAGCTTGTGTATTAAGAAAACCATTATTTATTAAACCTTCTCCCAATCGCACAATACGAGAAAAAGCATCAACAACACGAAAATATCCAGGTTTACTAGGAGATGCGATAAGAAGACGACAATTATTCGTTCCCAAATCAAGAGCCGCATAAAGAGGTGGAGATTTTACTTGAGAGAACCGTCTAAGAAAAGGCGCTTTGAGTTTTTTTGTTTTTTGAGCATCTATCATTGTCTGACTATAAAACTCAAAAGCTGTCTCCGATTGGATCAAAACCTGTTTCTGTTTACAATGTCTTTTTCTCTGTTGCCTCTTTATATCAACAAGGATAGAGCATGCCTCTGTTCGTGACAATGCAGAACGATTATTTCTATCATTCTCACACTGATCATGCAATTGATTTGCTTTGCTATCGTATAATTCTCCTTGCTTTGACTCTTTTGAACCATAATTTAACGGGGTCATTTCTCTTATCCCTTGAGTGTTTCCCCCAATAAATAAACGCGAAAACTCTTCTGCTCATTCCTAAATAAAGCAACAATGCAGCATCAAATGATAAAATACAAGAAACCATTCCCTTTTTTCTTATCATCGAAATTTTCTACGCTAGTATCATTCAAATTTTGTATAATCTTTTGATGTTTCCGTGAAGTCATACTTTTCTTTATGAACTTAAAACTATAAATTAATCGTTTACGTTCACATCAATTTTGTAAATTATGCTATTTTTATATCATTCACACGAAGTATAGCTCTATTGTAACAAACCAGTACCTTCATACTCTTTGCTAACGCTTAAGGTTGCAACAACCTATATATTGATAAAGTTTATAAGAAAAAAAATTTTTTTTCAATCGCGTTATCCACAAACGAACCTCGTTTGTTATATGCAACAAAATGGCTTTGATTATGCTAGAATAAAAGCTTCATGGTCCTACAAAATATAATTACGATAGTCGTTATCTCGTGAATACAAAGAAAAATTATCATTCAAAAAATTCTCTAGGATTATAAATTTACTTGTTATTATAATATTTCAATTGAAAAATATTAATCTTTAATCAGACTGCTTTAAAAAGCCATATGAAACTTCGAAAAAATCCTAGCCTGCTTCTTATTAGTAAGGAAGCCATATTTCTATTTATTTAAAATTGAGTATTTCTAATCACTTTTTATTGCTAACAACTAACGCCATCACTCTTAAGATTTGTGGAACGCTCTAACCTAATTTTCTATTATATAAAGCACTCATTGTGGCTTTAACTTCATAAAACTCCCACTCTTTCGAATAAATCACCTCTCTATCATATTACATAAAACTTCTCACTTATTGCACCTTATAATTTACATTCAAAAATATAACACAACGATTTATGAAAAAATGTCTCTTGTTAAAAATACTCAATGAATTTCTAAGGGCGCAAAGAATTAAGCGCTGCGTTTAATCCTTTAAATGGCACAGTAAAAGAAAATACCTTTCCCTCTTTAAGTTTATAGGAAATACGTACTGTATTGTCCTGCTCTATTTGTTTAGTAAGAACCGGCCCTACTGGTGATTGTGCCAAACAAACCGTTTCATTACACTGCGTATAATGAATAAGAACAGGTTTTTTTACACCTTTCACAAACATTTGAATCGGAACATTTATATCAGAATTTGGTAATGTTCGAAAAAGAATCACTGCTTGACCATTTGTCGTAGAAACAAGAGACCAACTAAAAACGGTATTTCCTTCCTGATCATGAACAGTCTGTGTCACATTACATATACCTTGCTTAAGCTTTTGTTTTTCATCACAAATCAAAGTCCAGTCATAAAACTGCATAATAATT
The DNA here is from genome assembly GCF_028618525.1 of Bartonella sp. AU55XJBT. The sequence goes on from NZ_JAQITC010000004.1 coordinate 164,661, forward strand.
CGACGTGTTTCACCTGGTTCTCCTCTAGGTATCGATAAGTGCGGTGGATGCACTGTATAAATATTATTGTTCTCGTTAGCAAAGCTTTCGCTCTTGCCTATTAAGACAAGAGCAAACAGAACTTTTATTAACATACTTCTCTTTTTTACAATAGCAGCCATTTTTTCTATTATCATCTCAACCTCAGAGTAATTCCAGCTCCTATGCCAAAATGTCCTCCAGCACTTGTAATAGATACGTTCGAGCGAATATTTCCATCTTCAGATGTATAACCAGCCCCAACAGCAAAGGCAGATTGGCTACGCCATAAACCACTACCAAATGAGATACTTAAAGATCCTGGTATATCATAGTAACGTAAATTAGATACTGCCAATCCAATCGCTGCAGCCTGTCTTGCTTCTTTCCGGACATCCTCAATGGCATAATTCAACGTCTCAAACTTCATATCTGTATAAGCTTTGGACTCACTAACACTATTGTTGGCTATATCATTGATGTGCTCATCCGTATACTTCTTTGCATCTTCAAGGACTATCTTCATCTGCTGATCCGTAT
>NZ_JAQITC010000005.1 GCF_028618525.1 Bartonella sp. AU55XJBT
GAGAGACTTAAAAGATGGGTGTAAATGCGCCGTCCAAATTCTAGCGTAAGCCGATTGGCTAAATAAGCTCCTAAGTAGCCTGAAAGAGTGCTAAGAGCTGTGCTAAACAGCATGATAGCAACCATCAAGACAACGATAGCATAGAGACTTTCAATACGCTGAAAAGGGAGAATACGGTCGATAATCGCTTGAAAAATAAAAGGATTCACCAAGCCCAGCAAACGCAAAACAACAGCAACGCAACTGAGTTCGATGACATAATAGATATATTTCTTTGTTGTTCTTGTAAACCAAGAGAAGGATACTGGTTTTTCTTGTGAATGACTCATTTGAATTTATGATTTTGTTTAAGAGAAAGAGCGATTGATGTCGCATACTTAAACAGTATTGTAAATAGTATTATTGCTTAATTTAAATATACATTTTATATGAATATAATATAAACATAATGTATTTATTATTTATAAAGTATTTTTATTGTTATTTTTACAAATTATATTTGACATTTGCTAAAATGAATAATAACAGAGTTACCACTGTATCGTTGTGATGCAGTTTTTTAATAATATAAGGAGACTAAAAATGGGTAGTTCAAGCTCGTCACATGGCTCGAATCTTTCATGTAGCCCTTCGGGTTATTGGGACGAAATGAAAACAACAGGAACAGTAGGAAGAGAGGTAGGCACAGTTGTTGGGGCAGCTGGAGGAGGTGTGCTTGGAGCAGTCGCAGGAGTAGCTGCGACAGCTGCAACAGGCGGTATAGGTGCAGTGACGCTCCTTTCGTCGTCTGCAGCAGGTTCTGTAATAGGTGCAGCAGGTGGTGCTCTCAGTGGCTCTTTATTAGGAGCAAGCGTGGGAGCTATACATCATACTTATCTTTGTTTCCGGTAAATTATGAAATATTTAGCACTATATATCTAAATTTATGGTAATATTGTAGGCATGTTATCAGTAAACATGTCTACATTCACTGATAAAATAATATATATTTTAATTAAGAAATTTTATGTGTTATGGATAAGTTAAATATAATTAATAATTTATTTTTATCATTAAGCTCTATAGTTATATTTATATCTTTATTTAAATTATATTATGGATCTAATTCGTATATTAAAAATAACATTATACAAAAATCATTAATAAGAGTAATTTCATTTTTTATATTATTCTTTATGTTGTTTTATTTAGTTAATTTTTATTTAATGGGGTTACTTAATAAAGATTATAAAATATTTTTTATATATATATTATTTTTTAAAATATATTTTAGTGGAAATATTATAACTTATATTACTTTTATTGTTAAAAACGCATTGTTTGCAACAAATATTTTTGTACTTTTAAGTATATATTTTTATAAATTAAATTTTCCTACTTGGTGGCAGTCTATAAAATTAGGATCAGTTATCATTATTACATACTGTATAATATATTTTGGACTTTATTATTTGTTTAATTAGTATCAATTATTTCATAATTATTAACAGTATTCCTACTTTTTCAACTGTAAAAATCGTATAATGAAAGCTTTATAAGAGTCAATACGGTGTTTTCAATAGATTTTATTGAAATATTTGTATATTTTAGTTTCTAATTGTTATGGTGGATATTATTGATGTGGATAGATTTTATTAACTTTATTTTAGAAATATTGCGTTCAATTCTTATCGTTTTTACTGTTATATTCTCAATTATTTTGTATTTTGAATCTAAAGGATACAGTAAAAAAGAAACTAAGAAAAAACTATTATCATTAGTTAAGTTATTTTTAATATTTATGTCCATAACTTCTTTTATTACATTAATTATTATTATAATATATCTATATTATAGATAAATATATTATATTTTGGTGCTTTCTTATTATGGATAATTTAGAAATTATTAAAACTGTGTTAGTTTTAATAAGTATTATTGGTTTTTTTAAAATTTTTTCTTATATACTTAGATTCAGAAGTTGGAAAAAATATATAAAATCAGATTTAATTGAGTTAAGTTTATTATTTATAGCATTCTCAATTTCTGTCTATATTTCTATATATATAAAATCATTCGTAAAGTAGATAAATTATTTTAAATTAAAATATTATGATATATGATATGTTTTTTATCAGGTTAAATAAGATTTATTTTTAGTAATTTTTTTATATCTATATCTATGTAGAATTTTACATTTCAAAAAATGAGTTGCCTTAGTTAAAAAGAGATAGAAAAAACAACATTTTATACGAGAATTCTATTTTTTGTTATAGATTATTTGCGTATCTATAAATTTATGTAGCTATAAGTTTATAATGAAATTTGCTAAATTTATTTTTTACAGAGTTTTTTCTTAAAAAACACAAATTGTATCAACTTCTCCAATACGTGACAACAGTTTCCCCACTTGCCAATGGCGTAAAGTGGGCAAGGAGAGACTTAAAAGATGGGTGTAAATGCGCCGTCCAAATTCTAGCGTAAGCCGATTGGCTAAATAAGCTCCTAAGTAGCCTGAAAGAGTGCTAAGAGCTGTGCTAAACAGCATGATAGCAACCATCAAGACAACGATAGCATAGAGACTTTCAATACGCTGAAAAGGGAGAATACGGTCGATAATCGCTTGAAAAATAAAAGGATTCACCAAGCCCAGCAAACGCAAAACAACAGCAACGCAACTGAGTTCGATGACATAATAGATATATTTCTTTGTTGTTCTTGTAAACCAAGAGAAGGATACTGGTTTTTCTTGTGAATGACTCATTTGAATTTATGATTTTGTTTAAGAGAAAGAGCGATTGATGTCGCATACTTAAACAGTATTGTAAATAGTATTATTGCTTAATTTAAATATACATTTTATATGAATATAATATAAACATAATGTATTTATTATTTATAAAGTATTTTTATTGTTATTTTTAAAAATTATGTTTGACAGTTGTTTAAACCGCATGCTAGCCATTTTAATTGTATCGCTCTGATACGTTTTTTTAATAAACAAGGAGGTTTTATATGTTTCGTTCATTTGGTTCTAGTTTTTCTAATGGTTGGTCTTATGTTTCTAATACGTGGTCAAATATTTCATCAATGAATTTTTCAAGCAGTGGATCACGACCTGGGTGTACTGTTGGGGATTACCTCACTACAGCAAATTCATACGGAGGGGTGGGGAGAGATATAGGAAGAACTGGTGGAGTATTTGTAGGCGGTATAGCCGGAGGTATTGCATCAGGCGGATCGGGTATCGTTTTAGGTGCAGGAATCGGTGCAGGTCTTGGCTATGGGGTAGGAGCAGGTATAGGTTTAAATGCTCAGTATAACGCGTGCTATTATTAATTATAATATTTTAATAAGTTTTTAAATTGTTAATGATGTTGTAGATATATTTTAGTGAATATATCTACAAACATTTGTAACTAAAATATATTATTAGTAATAATTTAAATTATAATTATATTAAGTTGGAAATTTGTACATTATGTATATTTTAAATATTATTAATGAATTATTTTTATTAGTTTGCTTTTTAATTATATTTATATATTTATTTGAATTGTATTATAAATCTAAGGGATGTAATGAAAAAAACATTAAAATAAAATCATTAATAAGAATAATTTCATTTTTTATATTATTCTTTATACTATTTTCCCTAGTTCAAGTTTTATATTAATACAATTTAATTAAATATATATATTTATTTTATATAATTTTAAGTGGAATTTATTATGGGTGATATTTTATTTAATATTAAAAATGCATTACTTGCAACAAATATATTTCTATTTTTAAGCATATTTTCCTCTAAATTAAAATTCCCTACTTGGAAAAAGTCTATTAAATTAGGATTTATTATAATTATCATATACTTTACAATATATTTTGGACTTTATTATTTTATAAACTAATATCATATAAAATATCTATGTATTTTATATTTTTATTGTCGATTATTGTAGTTGGTATGGTTAATGTGGACAGATTTTAGTAATTTTGTTGTAAATATGTTATTTTCAATAATAAGTGTAGTTACAATTATATATTATTTATTATTACTAAATAAATATAAAAATTATAATAAAAAAGAATACAAAAAAAATATATTATTGTTAGTGATAGGTTTAATTTTTGTAATTGTTTTTATAATAATTTTTATGAATATATACTATAAATTTAATTTATTTAATAGCATATAATCTTAAAAAAATGTTTGCTGATTACAGTGAGACAGTGTCTTTAATAAATATCAAGCATTATCATCAAGAGTTCTGTTTTTTATTTCCTATTTTTGAATCTTTTTAATTATTTCAAGCATGGGTTATTTTGAGATTATTGTCTTTTGTATAAGCATTGTCAGTTTATAGTTTTTGAAAAGTGATTGTTTGCTTATGTATCATGATTTATTGAAAAATAAGCAATTTTTATGAAATAAAGTGTCTTATCTCTCTTGATTTTTATCCATCATCTTGAGAAAGAGGGAGAGAAGCGATTTCTGTATCAAGTGCATCCATAAAATTGATAATAAAAGCAGCATTCATTCCCAAATCTCTTGGTAAATAGCGAGAAGCAGAGCGCATATCAACAAAAGTAGTATCCCCTTCATCAGTTAAACGAATGATAATGTCTGAAATAAAACCAAGGTAAAAAGTTTTAGCTCTTGTTTCAATATAAATCTCATTGTCTTCGCCTTTGAATTCTCGTTGTGCGACAATAGGCCAATCATAGGCTTCTAAAACATTGAGAACGGATTCGCGAATACGGTTAGGTGAGCCATCATAACGGCGCCCCGACATTTCTGGCCATTGTGAGCTCTGTAATGTTGCTTGTTCAGTTAAGGTACTTTTAACTGGCAAAGCATCATTGGGGCGTATTGTGCGAAAAAAAGCCGGTGGCCTTTGTGTATCGGTAGAAACATCATAAAGAGCAGGTAAGGTAAACCAAAGTCCAAAAAAGAGCATCAATGGTGTCGCAGTTATTAATGAATAAACGATCCCCTTTAAAGCTTTCATTCCTCCTAGGGCTCCATAGACCCATAAACTATGAAGTGCTTTAATCGCGAGAAAAAGAGAAATAATCACACAACAAGTAGAGATTCCTATCAAAATTATAAAGTCGCTTACGTTAAGCACGGAAAAACGTTGTAAGATGATCGAAAATAATAAAATAAAAAACGCTAATCCACCAAAGCGAGGGGACCATACCGCTGCTCTTGAAATTAATCGAACATATTTCTTCTTCATGAAGTTTTTCCCCTCAATTGTAAATTATAAGCAAAGTTTTTTCAGATTACCTATCTTACAAAAAGCTTTTGCTTATAAGACAAAAGTAAAGCACTTATTTTTGAGGTCAAGGATGCGAGATGTCTCATCAATTTCTAGCGATTATTTTAGCGCTTCATTGAAGGTAATAAGTATTTCTTCAGCACTTTATTATGTCATTGATCGAACTTTATAAGAATGTTCGTAAATACGTAAAAATAAGATCAACGAACAAGTTTTCCAGTTGTTATCAGCATATAGAACTTTCCTCTTTTTCCTCTCATTGCGGAAAATTTTTTCTGTCAGATAAGCCTATCGAATAACGCAACACCATTAGGTTGCCAATTTACGCACTTGTTTTTAAGATATATCTCTTAACGCTTGTCACACTCATTGCGCGACAGTGTCTATGAAGGGTAATAACGATAAAGCGATTCAACATCCCCACTTTTACGTTTATGAAGAAGAAAACCAGCATTATCATTCTATTTGTTCGCTCCAATGTTGCGATAGCTTTTGAGCAGACGGTTCATAAGAGACATCTTTAGTTCTTTCTCGTACAGTTTTTATTTACACGCCAATCTCGCTTTTGACGTGCAAAAGACATGGTTTTGATTGATTCAATATGGAATAAGTTTGGAATGAGAGGATTCTGCGATATTCGGAGCACTCATTCAACAGTTAAAGAAATAAATTATCATTATAAATAAAAGTATTTTGCAAGTATAATATGAATATGTAAAACAGAGATTTTATCTTATATTACTAATTAATAGGCTACTTTTTTCTTTATACATGTGGTTTGTATTTTAATAGAGGATTATGTGAGAGGATTAAAAATATTTTTCTATCTCAATAAAAAATTTAAGCATCTAAAATCAGACAAACCGGAATTCGAGTATTCGCTGAATAGAGGAAAAAGATAACCGTTTTGATAGATTTTGTTTCGTTTTTATTAAGAAATAGGTCGTTGTACAAATGAGAAGTGAGAATATTTTTATTCATAAAATATGCGGCAGGTAGCAGATGAAAGAAAAGCTTCACTTTCTTTTTTTGCAAGGGAAGAAGGGAAAAAAATGCGTAAAATGACAAAACCTTCATTCAAATTTTTAGCAACCAAAACTGAATTGGCATTTTTTTGAGGCTTTGACTTTTTGAGTTCTATGATTTGTATTGGTTTTCCAATGATAAGATCGAGTGTAGCATCAGGGGCTGTTCGGTCATTAAGGCTATAGAAAATAATTCCGTTGTGTGTATAGGCTGCCAGTGACCAAAATTGTCGTGTTTTTAAAGCTTTTAAATGAACAGGTCCATTTTCAAGATTAAATCTGCAGACTTTAAGAAGAAAGAGTGGATCAGCAGATTGTTGAATAGGATTATCGGGAGGTAAATCAACAAATTGATAAGGGGCTCCAGATTTTTTAAGGCTTGTCCATATATTATTTTGTGCCCAAGTGGGGATCATAAAGAGAACACAAATATGAACGATAATAGCGCCAATGATTGCAAGAAGTGCGATATAAATGAATCTAGTCACAATTTATTTGTCCTGATGGAATTTGTTCTATTGATGGCATTGTAAGCTTTTGTAATGCCGTTGCTGAGATGATTGAGGTATCGTATAAGGTGAGAATAAGCCCGAATTCTTTTTGGCTCACTGCTGCAAGCCAATTTCCCGCTTGCGGTGTGGATGAAATATTGATGCGCAAGGAGCCATCATGTTCATAAGTAATAGCGTTCGTGTGGAGTTCAAAAGGTATATCTTCCGATGAAGTATAGGGTTTAAGGGATTTATCTGCGGTATAAAGGGTAAAAAGACGGGTTTCAGGGATGGTGCCTTGGAGCAAATAATGACAGCGAGGGTGGAGTGGGCGCCCTTGGTTATCTTGCCAAATCTGGAACCTAATACCTTCAGTGCGTCCGAGTGATACAATGCCTTGTTTGGCGGTGCGGGCACGGGTGTAAGGATCCATATTGGCGGTTCCTACTTGTGGGTAAGCACTCCATTTTCCAATTGTAAAGCGTCCAAAATGAGGAAAGGAATTGAGCACATAATCGACGCTCAGTATTCCCCATAAAACCGAAAACGCGAAGATAAAAAAGAAAATGGTAATATTAAAAAGCAACCGTGAATATCTTGAATTCAAAATGTTGAATCTCCCGTTGTTTTCATTTTAAAAAAAATTGCAGATTGTTTTTTCAGATCTTTGTTAATCAATCGCACGATATGCAATGTTTCAGGAGAAAGCGTAGAGGGTATTGGGGGGGAAAATTCAGAATTAGCATGGGAGGGAAGTGCTGGGGGCTGATAAGGAAGGAGGGAATCTTTAACACCGTAGAGCTGCTTGAGCATGATATTTTGGTGTGCTGCGAGCATGATGCGATGCCATATCATGGCAGGAACGCCCCCCCCAAAAGCACGATTCATTGGTGAAAAGTTATCGTTTCCTATCCATACCGCTCCAGTATAATTGCCCGTAAAGCCAACAAACCAAGCATCACGATAGGATTGTGATGTTCCAGTTTTTCCAGCAACAAGAGTCATGGGTAGAGCAGCACGCTTACCGGATCCTCGTGTTGTGACACCCACCATCATTTGGTTCATATAAGCCGCTGATTGACTGCTGAGAACTCGGTGTAGTTTTTTTCCGTTATGTTCGAAATCCCACACTAAATGACCATCGAGTGTTCTGATTTGCGTGAATCCATGACGATTACCAGCTATCCCACCATTCGCAAAGACATTAAAGCCAGTTGCTTGATCCATGGGGGTCATGTTGGAAGTACCAAGAACCATCGTTTTGTGTGATAAAATATGTGCGTTGATCCCCATATTCTTGATGAGATCTATGATGGGTTTTGTATCGCGGTGAAGATATTGATAGGTGAGGTAAACAGGAACTGTGTTAATGGAAAAGGCTAAAGCCGTTGCTAAGTCGATTTTTCCCATATAACGGCCAGAATTATTTTTGGGTGTCCAACCGCCCCAATTGATAGGGGCATCTAAAACAATTGTTGAAGGTGAAAGACCGTGTTCCAGTGCGGTTGCGTAAACATAAGGTTTGAATGAAGAACCAGTTTGCCGTCCACCTTGTGTTGCTCTATTAAATTGACTCTTTTTATAGTCTAGTCCTCCAACAATTGCACATACAGCACCGTTATTATCAAGTATAACAGTGGCGGCTTGTGTTACGCGATATTGTTGACCATATTGATGTAAATGATAGGCGATTGATTCTTCTACTACTTTTTGAAGTGCTGGATCAAGGGTTGTTTGAATGACTAAACTATGGCTTGGAAGTTGATCACGCATTTTTTTGACTTCTTCGAATGCCCAATCAAGAAAATAATCCGGTTGATTATTGTCTATTTGGGGAAGTGCCCTAGCAGGGTGGCGATGTGCATTGATAATCTGGCTCTCCGTCATGAAGCCACTGTTAACAAGATTAGAAAGGACAACATTGGCACGTGTTTGAGCCGCAAAGAGATGACTATGAGGAGCATATTTTGTTGGGGCTTTAAAGAGTCCTGCTAACATCGCCGATTCACTTAAAGAAATATGACGTATGTTTTTTCCAAAATAAAATTTTGCTGCTGCTGCAATACCAAAATTATTTCCTCCCATATAAGCACGGTCAAGATAAAGTTGCAAAATCTGTTTTTTGCTAAAGTTAGCTTCGAGCCAAAGAGCAAGATAAGCTTCTTTGATTTTACGTGTTATGGTTCTCTCGTTTGTTAAGAATAAATTTTTCGCCAATTGTTGTGTAAGAGTTGAACCACCTTGTACCACACCTTTCGCTTGCATGTTTTGTGAAATCGCTCGTGTAAGTCCCTGAAAATCAATGCCCCAATGATCGAAAAAACGACGGTCTTCTGTAGCGAGAACAGCTTTAATAACAGTGTCAGGCATTTCTTCAACGGGAACAGAGATCGCCGGCAGTGCACCACGATGACCAATGGAATTTCCATAGCGATCGAGAAAAAGAATGGAAAAATTTTGTGGAGAAGACCAATCTATTTTGGTTAGTTCAAAAACAGAAATTCCCAAAATGGTAAAAAGAGTAAAGCCTATCAACCCTAATGTGAGTATTTCATCAAAAACCTCAACAATAAGGCGTTTCCATCCTTGAAGATGAAAATTTTGTGAGATGATTTTTGCCTTTTTCCAGAAAAAACTGTTAGCGAGGCGAACACGATAAAGCGCTGTATCTAATCGTGCATCTAATTCGATAAGAGTAGGACTGTGAAATGGTTTATACTGTTGTCCTTTCTTTTTTTTTAAAAATTTAAACATTTAAAAAGAGCCTGTGGCAAAGCAATAAAACCAAACAAATCTATAAAATTTATATGGAGTAGAAGTATTTTTTTTCTATAGTGATACAGAGAAAGAGTTTATTGGAGAATTATTTATTTCTTGTAAGACTGTGTATTAAGATTTTATTGTTTTATCCAATAAAATCTATTGTCATTATTAAAAATATTTTATTTTGAATTTTTAAAAATTTGGAGTAATATTAATACGTTATTCTGTAAGACAGAGGATAAATTATTTTTCATTTTTGGTTTTTTAATTGACCCGAAAAAAAACATTATTTCTTTTATCTTATCAGAAGATTAAGAAGATAGGTTATTGAAATATCTATGATGAAAAAAATTTTCTCGTTCGTGATAATAGCATCTTTTTTAGGAGCCGATTCTGTTATGGCTGCTGGGTGTGCTGATGTGGGTAAGAAGATTGCAACTCAGGAGAAGGGGGTTCTCGTTCGTTCAAAACTGGTTGTTGAGGATGGAAGGGATATGTGTGCAATTGTGGTTGTTATCCCAGCCCATAATGGTGAAAAGTTGCGACGCGTTGAGGTTGTGGTTCCCGCGGATTAGCTTTTGGTAGATGTTGTCATGCGTATTTTAATTGCCGAAGATGATCGAAATCTCAATCATCAATTGGCAGAAGCTGTAAAACGTGCAGGATATGTTTCCGATAGTGCTTTCGATGGTGAAGAGGCTTATTTTTTAGGCAGCACAGAGTCTTATGATGCGGTGATACTTGATATAGGTTTACCACAGATTGATGGTATTCGTGTTGTTGAAAAGTGGCGTCAAGAAGGGTGTACCATGCCTGTTTTAATGTTAACGGCACGAGATCGTTGGTCTGATAAGGTGCGCGGTATTGATGCAGGGGCTGACGATTATGTTGTGAAGCCATTTCATTTGGAGGAAGTGATGGCGCGCTTGCGGGCACTCATTCGTCGTGCGACAGGCCATGCCACAAGTACCTTATGTTGCGGGAATGTTTTGTTGGATACAAAGACATCTCGTGTTTTTGTGGATGGTCAATTGATTAAACTAACATCTTATGAATTTAGACTTCTTTCGTATCTGATGCATCATTGTGATAGAGTCATTTCAAGAACAGAGTTGACCGAACATCTTTATGATCAGGATTTTGATAAGGATTCAAATACAGTGGAAGTTTTTGTAGGGCGGTTACGCAAAAAGCTTGGCGTAGATTTGATTGAGACTATTCGAGGTATGGGATACCGCGTGAGAACGCTAGGTGATGAATGAATGTTTTAAGAGAGGGTAATTGGTTTCAGAAATTCTTTTTTGTCATTACGCGATCGCTCAGTTTACGTGTTATGATCCTATCAACTCTATGGGTTGTTATTTCTCTTTTATCGATTTCTGCAGTGAGTATTTTATTTTATAAGCGTTCAACTGAAGAGAGTCTAGAGCGTATTCTTTCTGCTCAACTTTACAGTTTGATTGCAACAGTAACGGTGTCACCGGAAAACACTTTGAAAGGAGGAGCTGGAATCGATGACATTCGTTATGCTGATCCAACGACGGGATGGTATTGGGAAGTTATTGCGATATCCCATAATTTGAAAGGAAGATTGACCTCTCCCTCATTGGGAACAGGAGAGATCTTTACACCCAGCGATGTCGATATACCTTTTGACAATAAATTCTTTCGCTCTTATCGGATAAAGGGAAAGAATGGTCAAAAGCTCCAAGTGATTGAGAGTGATGTTGTTCTTGATAATAAAAATCATATTGCACGTTTTCGGCTTGTTGGAAATATTGATGACGCGCATGCTCAAGTAAAGGAATTTAAGCGAACTTTACAAGTTTTTCTTTGGAGTTTTGGTATCGGGAGTGTTCTTATTAATATGGCTATTATTTTCTTTAGTTTTCAGCCGTTGAAGCTTATTCGACGCACATTGAATGATATACGAGAAGGAAGAGTTCACTATGTGAATACCGATTTAGTTAGCGAAGTGATGCCGCTTGCCCAAGAGATGAATGCTCTCATTAAGAATAATCAGCGTATTATTGAGCAATTTCGCACACAGGTTGGTAATCTCGCACATTCATTGAAGACACCTCTGTCCGTGATTATGAATGAGACAGATAAGATGCGTGGAGAAAAGGCTTGTTTGTTAAGAGAGCAAACGCAAATCATGCAAGCTCAAATCAATCGTTATCTTCAGCGGGCGCGGATTGCCGCGCAATGCGATAGTATTGTCTATCATACATCTGTTCGCAGTGTGGTTGATCGTTTAGTGCGGGTTATGAAAAAGCTTAATCCTGACAAACAAATTGAATTTATTATGGATGTTGATGATATTGTTTTTTCTGGAGAAAAGGAAGATTTAGAAGAAATTATAGGGAATTTGATTGAAAATGCTACTCAGTGGTCTCGCGCAAAGGTGTTGATCTCTTGTTGTTTAGAAGAAAACCTTGAAGAAGAAAAATATTTTAGTATCTTTGTTGAAGATGATGGTCCTGGTTTAACAGAAGATAAAATTGATGAAGCGTTAAAAAGAGGGTGGCGGTTTGATGAAAGTAAACCGGGGACAGGTTTAGGGTTATCTATTGTTGCAGATATGGTCAATGAATATGGTGGTACTCTCTTTTTATCGCGTTCTGTCTTGGGTGGGTTATATGCAAAAGTTTTATTACCTAAAATGGGAGAATAACATATTTTCTTCTTAGCTAGGAAATGTCTATAAAGTTTGTAAAGAAATATTGAGACAACACAAAAAAGGAAGGAGGCATTTCAGAAGATCCGTATTTATAATCAAAATATGAAAATAAAGCCTTGTTTTTATTTTCTTGATATAAGTGATCTATTGAGAGAAATGAACAATAGATTTTATGATGTTCATCATAAAAAGATAAATTTTTATCATTTCACATCACTCTTCTCATGAAGAGGGTAAAAGATAAGTGCTTTGTCTTTGGTTTGTATTGGAAAAAAATGATATGCTCTTACATATTTTTGCAGCATTTTTTCTCACTGTTCTGGCAAGTATTCTTTTTTTTTCACTACGTTTTGATGATGGGGTCAAGAAAAATTGGCAAGTTCAAACCATGAATGGTTATAGAAGTCATATGCATACGGTTGATTCTCATAAGTTTTATAGGCATTATAAAAAAAGAAATATTCTTAAAGCTTTAAGTGTTTTGTTTGTTCTGCTTATGACTTGGAGTATCTATGGGCTGACAGGCAATCCAGAAGTGAAAAGTTATTTTTTTAGCGAATTAATGGATAAGAATCCTAAAATTCTAAGTCAGCAAGAAAAGCTTGTTCGTCTACAAGTGCTTTTTTTCCGCTCCCCTCATGATGGCAAGTTAGCAGATGCGTTAGCGGTAGGGTATCTCGAAGAAAGCCATTTTCAAGAAGCTGTGAATACTTATTTAGATGCACTTCGTTTGAATGGAGAAACAGCTCCAAGGCTTGTAGGATATGGTTTAGCATTGGTTGGTTCTGAAGGGGGAGTGATAACGCAAGAGGCACAAAATGCTTTTCAAAAAGCAGCAGATTTAGCGCCAACAGATTTTTATCCGCGTCTATTGTTGGCCGATGCATTTTATCAAGCCGGAAAAACGGCGCAGGCAGTGCAGTTTTTACAAAGCTTTCTTGATACAATGCCTGAAAGTTTTGTAGGACGCTCACGGGTTGAAAAAATGATGTTTCAGTTACTTGGCACAGCAAGTGAACAGACAAAGAAAAGTGATCGTCGCCAATTGAGATAGAGAAATAAAAAGAGAAAAGCTATTTAGAACGACAAGAGCAGTAAACATCTAGAAGTGGAAGGTACATGTGGAGGGGGTAAATAACAGAAATGAAAAATGTCAAGAACACGGCACAAGCCGTTATAGATTAAATAAAAATTGGTGTAAAAATCAAAAAAGGAAGAAAAGTATTGATAAGCTTGTTTGCAAAGGTGAGGTATTTGATAAAAAGTTGCACCTCTATAGAAGATGTGCAAAGCTCTTAAAAAAATAAAATATGGATACTTATAGAACGTGTTGAAAATTTTTTCGTAGAGTGTCTATGAACAATCAATCTTTAAAGAATTCTGCTTCGTTGAAGCTTATTTTAAAGCAGCGAAAAAAAAAGCGCTTACTGATCATCTTATTGTGTTGTTTGGTTATGGCAATTGCAGCAAGTCTCATTGTGTATGCAATGCGTCATGCGGTCAGTTTTTTTAGAATGCCCTCTGATATTACAAGAGAAGATATTTTAACTGGACGCTCTTTGCGTTTGGGCGGCTTTGTTGAAAAGGGGACCGTTCAATATACGGGAGAGAGAGGCGTTATTTTTTTTGTAACGGATAACACAAAACATGAAAAAGTGGTTTTCAATGGTGCCTTACCGGATCTTTTTCGTGAAGGTCAGGGGGTGATTGTAGAAGGGCATTTCGACAAACAGGGTTTTTTTATAGGGACGCGTGTTTTAGCAAAACATGATGAAACTTATATGCCTAAAGAAACCGCTGATCGCTTGAAAAAACATTACAGTATGGAGAAATAATTCGATTGTGCTTGTTGAACTGGGTCATATTTTTTTAGCCGCAGCATTTGCCGTAAGCTTATTAGAAGCTTTTTTGCCTGCTTTAGGTTTTTGGAGGCAAGAGCGTTTGTTAATGCAAACAGCTATTCCCCTAACATATATCACTTTCACATTATTGCTCTTATCTTTTTTAGTGATGATTTACACTCATGTTGTATCTGATTTTTCTGTTTTAAATGTTGTTGAGAATTCTCATTCAGAAAAACCGATGCTTTATAAAATCACCGGTGTTTGGGGCAACCACGAAGGCTCTATGTTGTTATGGGTTTTAAGTCTCACTTTTTTTAGTGCATTGATGGCTTTCTTTAGCCAATATGTGCCGGAAGATTTCAAGACACTTGTTTTAATTTGCCAAAGTTGGATTACAAACGCTTTTCTTTTATTTATTCTTTTTGTATCCAACCCATTTTTACGTGTGAATCCACCAGCATTACAGGGAAATGATCTCAATCCTCTTTTACAAGATATCGCATTAGCGATTCATCCCCCCCTTCTTTATTTAGGTTATGTTGGTTTTTCACTTTGCTTTTCTTTTGCTGTTGCAGCATTGATTATGGGGCATATTGATAAGATTTGGGCGCATTGGGTCCGTCCTTGGCTTCTACTTTCTTGGTGTTTTTTGACATTGGGGATTATGGTTGGCTCCTATTGGGCTTATTATGAGCTAGGGTGGGGAGGGTATTGGTTTTGGGATCCTGTTGAAAATGTTTCGTTTATGCCTTGGCTTTCAGGAACGGCTCTTTTACATTCTGCTCTTGTTCTCGAAAAACGAGGAATATTGAAAAGTTGGACTTTGTTTTTAGCATTGCTTACTTTTTCCCTTTCTCTTATGGGAACGTTTCTTGTTCGTTCGGGACTTTTAGTTTCTGTTCATAGTTTTGCTGTTGATCCAGCACGGGGACAAGCAATTCTTGCACTTTTATTTTTCTTTACGGGAGCGGCTTTTCTTCTTTTTGCTTTGCGCATCCCTCTTGTAAAAACAGAAAGATTTTTTCAACCAATTTCGCGCGAAGGGTTTATTGTTTTAAATAATTTGTTACTGACAACAATAACAGCCACAGTATTGATTGGTACACTCTATCCTTATTTTATTGAGATGTTAACAGGGCAAAAAATTTCTGTAGGGGCTGCTTTTTTTAACCTTACCTGCGGACCACTCATGCTTTTGCTGTTGTTGTTTGTTCCGTTTGGATCAATGATGGCGTGGAAACGCGGTGATTTTCTCGCAGTTTTTGAACGGTTGTGGTTTGTTTTTGTCTTGGTTGCTACCATCTGTTTTATACTATTTTATGCGACATCTGTGCGTGATATTCTTGCAGTTTTAGGCATTGGGCTTTCAGCGTTTGTTTTTTTAGGCAGTTTAGCGGACCTGTGGGGAAAAAGTGGATATGGCAAGAGAGCTTTTTCAGTACGCGTTAAGAGATTTTTTGGATTGCCGTGGTCTGTTTTTGGTGCAGCAATGGCACATATGGGACTAGGCGTTACATTATTTGGTATTGTCTGTGTGGCAAGTTTTAGTCAAGAACGTATTTTAACCATGAAGATAGGAGAGTGGGTGACAATAGCAGGTAAAACGCTTCATTTTGATGCCGTGGATAATCGTTTTGGTTCGAATTATTCGGCAATGGAGTTTTATTTTAAAATATATGAAAATAAAAAAATCGTGGGTCATATCACAGCTTCAAAGCGATTTTATTCTAGCCAAAATACATCAACAACGGAAGTTGGCCTTCAAAATTATGGCTTATCGCAGCTCTATATTGTGCCAGGACATCTCGATAATCGGGGTCTTGTTGTGCACATATGGTGGAAGCCTTATATAATATGTATTTGGTTAGGGGCATTCATGATGGCTATGGGCGGATGTCTTTCTCTTCTGGGGTATTGGTTTCGCACTGGAGACTACAAGAGGGTGTTGCTTACTTTAAATTTTAGGAGAGAACATTGAGATGAAAAAAAATCTTTGGATTTTATGTTTTTTAATTGCAATGTTTCCTTTTCGATTAGCGATAGCAGTAGAGCCGGATGAGATTTTAAAAGATACAGTTCTTGAAAGGCGAGCGCGCGATATTTCATCGCATTTACGTTGTCCTGTTTGTCAAAATCAATCGATTGATGATTCAGATACTTCTCTAGCACGTGATTTAAGGCTTTTAATTCGGGAGAAATTAAAAATGGGCTATAGCAATCAGCAAGTGATTGACTTTCTTGTTGAGCGATATGGTGAATTCATTCTCTTAAAACCACCATTGAATAAAACAACTTGGTTTTTATGGTTTTCGCCTTTGATGATTATCATCATTGGTGCAAGTGTCATATTTTTCCAGTTAAAACGGTATAACCGCGAGAAGATAATGATTGTAAATGCAACGGAGAAAAACAGTCAAAAAGATATTACATAAAGGGGAAAATTTAACGCATCTGCAATGAATAATCAACCTTAATTATAAATGATATTGGTGGATACTAAAATCTTACAAAACTTTAACAATTTAGACAGAAAACGGTAAGGTCTGGTATTTTATAGGTGATCAGATTGGGATAGAAAGTATGATTGAATAGGAGCATAGAGTAAATGTTAAAAAAAACTTTCTTTAAAACATTTGTCGCAGTAAGTTTTTCCGCAGTATTGGAGAGTGCACTGTTTTTTAGTGGATGTACATCAAGCTTATGGACGACAAAGGCTCATGCAAGTTCTGTATTTACTTCGTTAATGCAACAACAAGGATTTGCAGATATCGTTGCTCAAGTAAAACCAGCGGTTGTTGCAGTACAAGTAAAGAGCAATAAAAAGAAAGAAGATTGGTTCTTTAGTAACTTTTTTAGTGGTCCAGGGATTGATCAATTACCAGATCAACATCCTTTGAAAAGGCTTTTTAAAGAGTTTTATGATTTTGATAAGCCTAAAAATAAATTTCCCAATCATTCACAGAGACTCCGTCCTATAGCTTTTGGATCGGGTTTTTTTATTTCGTCTGATGGTTACATTGTGACCAATGATCATGTAATTTCTGATGGGACAAGTTATACAGTTGTTCTTGATGATGGTACAGAATTGAACGCAAAGCTTATTGGGAAAGATCCCAAAACTGACCTTGCTGTCCTAAAAGTAAATGATAAAAGAAAATTTTCCTATGTTGATTTTGGTGATGATTCAAAGCTTCGCGTTGGAGATTGGGTTGTTGCTATTGGTAATCCATTCGGTCTTGGTGGAACTGTGACAGCAGGTATTGTTTCGGCACGTGGACGTGATATTGGCACGGGTGTTTATGATGATTTTATTCAGATTGATGCTGCTGTTAATAGAGGAAATTCTGGAGGTCCAACTTTTGATTTGAATGGTAAGGTTGTTGGCGTTAATACGGCGATTTTTTCTCCTTCAGGAGGCAATGTTGGGATTGCTTTTGCTATTCCGGCAGGGACAGTGAAACAGGTTGTGCAACAACTTATCGAAAAAGGTTCAGTTCAACGTGGTTGGCTTGGGGTTATGATTCAGCCAGTAACGAAGGAAATTTCTGATTCGATAGGTTTGCAAGAAGCGAAAGGTGCTTTGGTTACTGATCCATTAAAAGGACCAGCAGCAAAGGCTGGTATCAAGGCAGGTGATGTTATTATTTCAGTGAATGATGAAAAAGTTAATGATTCTCGTGACTTGGCAAAGCGTATTGCAAATATGAGTCCGGAAGAAACCGTGACTTTAGGGATTTTTAGATCCGGTAAGGAGGAAAAGATCAAAGTTAAACTTGCTGCAATGCCTGAAGATGAAGGTAAGAAAGAAAATTCAAAATATTTAAATGAACCGGGTAACTCAGATGAAACATTGGAAGATTATGGGTTAATTGTTGCTGCTTCTGAGGATGATTTAGGATTGGTTGTAACGGATGTGGATTCGGATTCAGATGCTGCAGATAAGGGAATCCGCCCAGGTGATGTTATTGTGACAGTGAATAATAAATCTGTTAAAAAGACCTCTGATATTACCAATGCAATCAAGAATGCCCAAAAGCTAGGGCGAAAAGCTATTCTCCTACAAGTGCGAACAAATGATCAAAATCGTTTTGTCGCTCTTCCAATTTTCAAAAAATAGCACTTTATTCATGAGTGGGACAGAGATTTTGTAGATTTCTGTCCTACAATGCGATTTTATAACAATAACGGAGATGCGTTTTATGAAAATACTCGTTATCGAAGATGATCGTGAAACAGGACGTTATCTCGAAAAAGCTTTTTTGGAAGTAGGACATTCCGTTGATGTTGCCTATGATGGTGATACTGGATACGCTTTAGCTGAAACAGAAAATTATGATGTTATGGTTGTTGATCGGATGCTTTTGCATCGTGATGGGCTTTCCATTATTTCACAATTGCGTGCTAAAGGCAATGAAACACCCGTTCTCATCCTTTCAGCTTTAGGGCAAGTCAATGATCGAGTGACGGGTTTGCGTGCAGGGGCGGATGATTATTTGACAAAGCCTTATGCTTTTTCTGAACTTCTTGCGCGTGTTGAAGTATTACAACGGCGGAAGAATCCTAAAGAAGCAGAAACTGTTTATTGCGTAAGCAATCTTGAGCTTGATCGGTTAGCACATACGGTAAAACGGGGGGATAGAAACATTCTATTGCAACCACGAGAGTTTCGTTTACTTGAATATTTAATGCGCTATGCGGGGCAGGTGGTTACACGCACTATGCTTTTGGAAAATGTTTGGGATTATCATTTTGATCCACAAACAAATGTCATTGATGTCCATATTTCTCGTTTGAGAGCCAAAATTGAAAAAGATTTTGATGTTCCGCTTCTTCATACTGTGCGAGGCGCTGGATATATGCTGAAAGCACCAGATAACAAAGCATGAATCGTTTGATTAATATAATGCGCACGACAGCGCTAAGGCTTTCAGCGCTTTACATTTTATTGTTTGGATTGGTGGCAACAGGTCTTTCTATTTATATGACGGCATTTTCTGCTTCGTTGTTAACAGAGCAAACTGAACAGGCTTTACATGAAGAATTAAAGTATATTGAAAATGCTTATAATTATGGAGGGCTCCCTTTATTAATACGCACGATAGATTATCGTTCAAGACAACCAGGGGCATTTCTTTATCTTGTCACAGATCCTATGGGGCGTATTTTAGCAGGCAATGTAGCACGTATTGAATTAGGTCTTTTGAAACAGAGTGGTTTTATTTCTACCTCCTTTTTGTATTCACGTTTTGGAGAACATGGCAGAACAAGTGAACATCGCGCTTTGGCGGTCGTTTTTGATTTGCCTAATGCTATGAAGATTCTTATAGGACGCGATTTGGATGAGCCCGAACGTTTTGCGGCGGTTATTCGTAAAGCTGTGATCATTGCACTTGCTGCAATGGTGGGAGGCGCTTTACTCATATGGTTTTTTGTTGGCAGGAGAGCTTTACAAAGGATTGATCAGGTCACGGCAGCATCACGGCGCTTGATGGAAGGTGATTTCAGTGGGCGTTTACCTGTTTCAGGGGTAGGGGATGAGTTTGATCGATTGTCAACGAATCTTAATGTTATGTTAGACCGCATTGAAGAGTTAAATATTGGTTTACGTCAAGTATCAGATAATATTGCTCATGATCTGAAAACACCGTTAACGCGTCTTAGAAATCGTGCTGAAGAGGCGCTTTCGGCAAACAAGACAAAGCTTGAATATCGTCAGGTCCTTGAGAGTGTTATTACTGAATCAGATCAACTTATTCGTACGTTTAATGCGATTTTAATGATTTCACGCATCGAAGCGAGCAGTGCAATTGAGCATCTTGAGATGATGAATATGAAACTGATCCTTGAAGATGCTGTTGAGCTTTACGAGCCTTTTGCTGAAGAGTCAGGTGTTTTACTTCAGTTAGGAGATATATTTGATAAAGAGCTTAAATTGAATCGTGAGCTTGTTGCGCAAACAATTTTTAATCTTATCGATAATGCGATTAAATATGCATCTAAAGATGGGAAAAAAGCGAAGGTTTGCTTATCAATGGAATATCGTGATGAACATTTATTAGTTGTTGTAAGCGATAATGGTCCAGGAATAGCAGAGGATAAACGTGAAAAAGTAACAGAACGATTTGTTCGTCTTGAAGAAAGCCGTACACAACCTGGTTTTGGGATTGGTTTAAGTATAGCAAAAGCAGTTATGAAGCTGCACGGGGGTGAATTGTTACTTGAAAATGCAAATCCAGGGCTTAGGGTTGTTTTGTTATTTCCTTAAAGATATTTTCTTCAGTTTTTTCTTTTCATACGGAACGATTATTTTACAAGTATAATGCAATGGATAAGGAAGGCAAAATGCTTTTCAAGGGAGATGAGATGAAACAAGCTTTTTTAAAAACACAGCTTCTCTCTTTATGCCCTCTTAATGAAAGTGGTTCCCAATGGTTAAAAGACATGGAAGAACAAGCAAGGAAAGAAGGTTTAGAACCGCTTGTTTCCATCATTTCAGAAAATGGAACGCAAATTGATTTTATCCGTGCGGTTATGACTTTATCTCCTTTTTTGCGTGAGGTTTTAATTTCCAACCCATCATATCTTAGTCCTTTATTGCATGTTGATATAGAAACAAGGCTGAGCGAAATTATCGATGATATTACGGTTATTGATAAGGATAAATCTATAAATGAAACTTCATTGATGGCTGCTTTAAGGCGCAAAAAACGAGAAGTGCATGTCCTCATTGCTTTAGCTGATTTGAGTGGTGTTTTTACTTACGAAGTTTCATGTGCTTGGTTGACACGTTTGGGTGAAGCTGCACTAGGTGTAGCATTGCGTTTTCTATTAAGAGAAGCACATGATCATGGTAAGATCAATTTGCTGAGCCGCGAGAATCCAGAAAAAGACTGTGGTTTAATCATTTTAGGGATGGGAAAATTAGGAGCAGGAGAACTTAATTATTCTTCTGATATTGATCTTATTGTTTTCATTGATGAAACGTCCCCTCATATTGGTAATCTTTCTGAAAGTGTCGACGTATTTTCTAAAATGGTACGTCGATTAATCCGTATCATTCAAGAGCGCACTGCGGAAGGATATGTTTTTCGTCTTGATTTTCGTCTTCGTCCAGATCCAGGATCAACGCCTCTGGCCTTACCGGTCAGGACTGCCTTGCGTTATTACGAAGGGCGTGGACAAAATTGGGAACGAGCCGCTATGATTAAAGCACGTCCAGTTGCTGGCGATAAGAGAGCAGGTTTTAACTTTCTGAAAGAACTTTTTCCCTATGTGTGGCGAAAATATTTAGATTATGCTGCGATTGCTGATATTCATTCGATCAAACGTCAAATTCATGCGCATAAAAGTTACGGTCAAATTGCAGCTTATGGACATAATATAAAGTTAGGTCGTGGTGGTATTCGTGAAATTGAGTTTTTTGTTCAGACACAACAGCTTATTGCTGGTGGACGTTTTCCTCAATTACGTGGACGTCAGACAGTTGCAATGTTAGCAGAACTTCACACGCTTGGTTGGATCAGTGAGAAAACGAGAGATAGTCTTATAAAAAGTTATGCTTTTCTAAGAAATGTGGAACATCGTATTCAGATGCTTGCAGATGAACAAACGCATCTTCTTCCCAATGATATTTCTCAATTCACGAGCGTTGCTTATTTAATGGGCTATCACGACAGGAGCAGTTTTATCCGCGATTTATTAAAAACACTTCAGGTTGTTGAAAAACACTATGCAGCACTGTTTGAGAATGAACAAGAACTTGGTTTAGAAATTGGTAATTTAGTTTTTACAGGAGAAGAAGATGATCCGGAGACATTAATAACATTAAGCCGTTTAGGTTTTGAAAGAGCGAGTGATATTTGTCGGATTATGCGCACCCTCCATTTTGGTCGTTATAAAGCAACGCAATCCGCTGAAGCGCGAGAGAGATTAACAGAATTAACACCAGCTCTTTTGAAAGCTTTTGGCGCAACAAAACGAGCTGATGAGGCGATGTTGCGTTTTGATAGTTTTTTACAGGGCTTGCCCTCAGGAATTCAGCTTTTTAGTCTTTTGCAGTCTAATCCCTCTCTTTTAGATATGCTTGTCCTTATTATGGGGGCTGCGCCACGTCTTGCGGAAATTATTACACGCAGATCTCATATTTTTGATGGAATGTTAGACCCAAATATTCTTTCAGAATTACCGACAAGAACCTATTTAGAAAAACAGCTTGAATATTTTCTTGAAGATGTTCTTTCTTATGAGGAAATTCTCGACCATTTAAGGATTTTTGCAGATGAACAACGTTTTTTGATTGGTATTCGAATTTTGAATGGTACAATTACAGGGGAAAGAGCAGGTTTTGCTTTTACTGCGCTTGCTGATCTGATGATTACAAAAACATTTTCTGCCGTTCAAGAGGAATTTTCTCGTCTTCATGGCCGTATTAAAGGGGGACGCGTTGGCATATTGGGAATGGGAAAGCTTGGAAGTCGTGAATTAACAGCGGGTTCGGATGTTGATATCATTTTACTTTATGAACACGATGATGATGCAGAAATATCTGATGGAGAAAAGCCTCTTTACATCTCTCAATATTATACGCGTTTAGCACAGCGCCTCGTTTCTGCTTTATCCACACTTACAAGCCAAGGTGTTCTTTATGCCGTTGATTTAAGGTTACGGCCTTTAGGCAATAAAGGACCTGTTGCTGTTTCTTTTCCATTTTTTAAAAAATATTATCGTCAAGAAGCATGGATATGGGAATATCTTGCTTTAACAAGGGCTCGAGGCATTACAGGAGATCCAGATTTTTTACAAAAGCTAGAAAATGAAGTGTGTGCAATTATTGCTATTTCTCGTAATAAGAACGAAGTTGCAAAAGAAGTATGTGAAATGCGCTCTTTGATTGCAAAAGAAAAGCCGCCAAAAAATCAATGGGATTTGAAAACGATGTCTGGTGGCATTATGGATTTGGAGTTTATCGCTCAATTTGCTCTTATTACGCATGTCATTGAGTTTCAAATTGGAGCGACGACCGCGGATATTTTAGACCACTTACCGAACAGTTTTCTTAATCAGTCATGTATTGCTGATTTACATTGTGCCTATGGTCTCTATACAAATTTGAGTCAAATTATACGGCTTTGTTTAAATGATCTCCTTGATCCCAATGATATGCCTCCTGGATTAAGTGACCTTTTGCTAAATAGTGTTGGGGAACCTGATTTGCTTCGTGTTGAACAATTAATTGCAGAAACTGGGCAATTGGTCTGTTCAGTTTTTACAAAAATTATGAAATATTAATATATTTTATAATAATTTTATGAAAGCATTGAATGTGATTGTTAGATAAAACATAAACAGATATTATAGAATAATAAAAACTGTTCATTCCATTTTTATATCTTAGTTTTAATATTTTATTATATACTTGACAGTTTTAGAGAGTGAAAATTTTTCTCTATTGATTTCTCAAGTGAGATGAAAGAATTTCATTTATTAAATGAGCTTGTTTCTCCGCATCATTCTTTATAAAAAAGCAATCTAGTGACGACCTTTTAGTGAATGATACTCTATGGTCTTAGCTCATGGGTATGATAAAAGCATATGGCTCATTTATTAAGCAGCATTCTATCAGATACACTGATGAATTGAGAGATCTTCAACACAAGAATATGGGAAAGAGTGTTTTTTATCACGCAGCTTTAGATAAAAACTTATAGAGGGAGTGGCTATATATGATTTCTTATAACACTAATATTACGAAGATATTTTAATTAGATAAGACAAAAACTTTTGTTGATTATCTCTATCATTTTTTCAAAAAATTGATATTATAATTATTTATACAATGCTCGCTAATAATAAAAAATATGAAAATATAAAAGATAATATAGAGTAATAATTAATGTAAAATTAATAATATTTAAAAGTTTTATAATATATTTATTAATAAACTATTTTTATTTTTTAATGTAAACTTTAATTTTTTATAACTGTGTCATTTTTGTTATAGATTTTTTGCAAAAAGTGTGAAACGATTTACTATTATTTATGTATCACATTAGCTTTTAGGGGAGCAATTATGATTACAAAGTATTTAGTCTCAACATCTATCTTTTCTTTAATTTCAATTTCTGTATTACAGGCAGGAGATGTCGTTGTTCGTGAGCAGCCTGTTTCTGTTATTACAGCACCTGCTTTTTCTTGGACAGGGTTTTATCTTGGAGGACAGATTGGCAATTTTTCAGGTAAAACAACTGCAAGTTATTTAAAGGCTGCTGGAAAATGGGAGCGAGTTCCAAAAGAAAATTTACCTAAACTTTCTGGTTTTATAGGGGGGATTTATGCAGGTTCCAATATTGATATCGATAATGGTCTTATTATAGGTATTGATACGGATATTATGTGGTCTGATAAAAAGAATGCGAAGGATATTCCTATACCCCAAAAAAAACAAACTGGAGAAACATCAAAATCTTCAGAAAGAACAAGTCTAACAAGAGATTCTCATGAGGAGGAATCTCCAGCGTTGCTTATTGAGGCTATACGTCATACTTTAAAACAAAAATGGTCTGGTGCTACGCGGGTGAAAGTTGGTTTTGCGATTGAGCGTATGATGCCCTATGTTTCTGGAGGGGTTGCTTATACGCAGCTTCAGAATATTTTTGCGTCAATAGCTGATAGCAAAAGTAGAGCAATTGATCTTTCTGATTTATTGCATGATGAGAAAAAGACCATGATTGGTTATACCCTTGGAGGGGGGGTTGATTTTGCAATGACTGATAATGTCATTGTGCGTGCAGAATATCGTTATTCAGATTTTGGCAAGAAGAAGTTCGTACAGGATAAATATGAAATAGGCTACAAGACAAATGATTTCCGCGTGGGTGTAGCTTATAAATTTTAATTTTTTGCAGAATTAAACGGTTTAAAAGTCTCATTTTCAAATGAGGCTTTTATTTTTTAATAGGTACAGGAAAATATTCCTGCACTCAGAAGGAATGCTGTTTTATTTGAACAATAGTTTGATTTATAAAGATAATTCACTATTTATGTGGAATGAGAATTACGAATATCATAAGATTTTCTCATTTCAAATCTATTCTATGTTGAAACAATCAAAACCATGTCTTTTGCACGTCAAAAGTCGGGAGAGCCGTGAGGATAAAAAACATTAAAGAAAGAAAAAATGCCTCTAATGAACCGTCTTAAGTACCGAGAGCCATTGCAATATTGGGGGAAAAGAGTGTAATGGTAGCGATTTTCTCCCTCATAAACGTAAAAACATAGTGTTCAATGGATTTTACCATTAATCCATTCATGGGTTGCCGTCGTGAAATGAGCTTAAGTAGCAAAGATGCTTATTTAAAACAAACGTGTAAATTGGCAACCCAATGGCATTCTATCGTATTTGAAAAGCCTCTCATACAATCGACTTTTCTATTTTACGCTATCATAAAATATTTTATTTAATAACAAAAAATTTCTTTTAAAGCACGTTAAAATTACATCAGCATCATAACTCAATAATAATGAAAATTCATATTATAATTTTTTATTATTATTGGATATTTTATGCTTTATTATAAATAATAATACAGAGTAATACAATAATTATAAAATAATTTATAGGAAAAATAGATAGAAAATTAATAATTTATCGTGACATAAAAAACATTATTATCTATGTCTATTATTGAAATAGAGTCTATTATTTTTCATAAATTCTTCAAATTTACGATAATAACTGTCGAGTATAAAAGTAGGGGATCATTTCAAATTTATTTATCATAAATCAATCAACATCATTTGTTTATGAATTACAAGGGGATGGATTATTGAAATTATATGTTTTAGTTATTATTGGGCTTTTTATCGTCATTGATATTGAGGTATAGAAGCTAAATAAGCTTCTCTATTATCCTATAAAATATCATTAAGTGGTATGAGGATTTTGCGTATGAGATGCTTTGGTGGGAGGGGTAAAGCAAGGTTTGTAGAAATTTGTGAAGTAAATCGCATACACAATCGGCAGAGGAAACCCGTACGAAAAGAATCCGGATTATTGATAGATCAGATAGGATAGAAATTTTCGTCCTTGAGAATGGGAAGGACGTAAACCAATGAATTTGTAAAGTTAGTCACATCAGTGGGCAAGCCAATGGAGCTTTTCTGAGAGAAATTGATTTATCGACAAAAGAAGGGTAAACTTTGTCTTGTTAAGAAGAGAAGGGCAATAAAATTATGATTTACAAAGGGATATGAAGTAAAAATATTTTCGCTTTAGATTGTTTGGGTAACGTTGGAAGTGTTTAAGCATTTAAAGATTAATTGTTTCAGTACAGGCGATCTCGTTTTGGGGGTTGATAATGCTATAACGTTGCAACTGACAGTGCCATTGTTTTTGTAAGCGTTCAATGGAAAATAAATTAAAGCCTGCGGGTGGTTTTTTATCACCAAAAGCTTGTGATGCGGAAGGAACACCAACAATAGGGATTTTTTTAATTGGTCCTTCAATGTATTTTAAAGTGGGTAAATGAGTATGTCCGTGAAGAATAAGTTCGCAACCGTGACGTTTTATAACGTCTAGAAAACGTTTTATATCCCGTAATTTTTTATGCCAAGACGTTGCCTTGGGAAAAGGAGGATGATGGATCATGACGACACGAAAAAGGTTGCGCTGTGCTGCTTCATTTAAAAGGTGCGGTAACGTTTGCGCTTGCATTTTACCAAAATAACCAGAAGCTTGAAAAGGAGGTGTCGCAATGGCTGAAGAAGCAGCTATGATGGCGACATCTTCGCGAATGCGCATATAAGGAAAAGGAAAGGCGCTTTTTTGAGGCACATCACCTGTGATCCAAGGTTTAAAGAGAGTACATGCTTTTTGCAAGGCTCCACGGACATAGGCATCATGATTGCCAAATGTCAAAGAAATATCTTGAGGTTGTCCCAAGTTAAGGAGCCAACGACGGGCTTGTTCAAATTCCTTATCGAGAGCAAGGTTCACAAGATCACCAGAGATCACAAGATGATCAGGCTTTTTTTTGTTCAAGGCATCTATTAAAGTTTCAAGAACATTTGTTGCCATTTGACTCTTACGTTTTTTTTGCCAATTCAGATAACCGGTAAGACGCTTTCCAGAAAGTTCAAAAAGGGAAGGTTTTGGGAGAGGGGAAAGATGTACATCCGATATATGGGCAAGATAAAACATAAAAGCTCGTAGAGTATTAAAGGCGATTTAAAGAATAAACATAAGGTAAGTTAGTGCTTAAAGGCAAGAAGGATTGTAAAATGAAAAGTTGAAAATATGAGAAAATTTTGAGGAGAATTGGTGTTGTATTATCTTTTTTATGAAAAAGGACAGCGTAATACAACAGATCATTCCTAGCAACCGATATGTCTTTTGTATGATGGGATAAACTTTAAAATGATGGTCATAAAGTTTCAAGATTTTTAAACGGCTTTTATACGACCACACATTATCATAAAAAATCTTATCACTCAGTGTAACATGCAAAAGAATGTATTGTATTTATCAGGAATTTTTATGGTTTTGCACTGCCATATATCACTTTTATGGGAGATGTTTTTACGCAAAACAAAAACACCTCACGAGGAATATTCCCAAAAGAATATCTCAAACGAAATATCATTTTTACCTTTATACAAGGAGCTAACTAAAACCATTATACGATTCGATCCCAATTTTATAAAAATCCTTGCCTTAAGAGGATTCATAAGAGACATCTCACTCTCTTTTTCAATGGTTTTTATCTATATGGCGCCCCTTCTAATGATATGCAAGAGAATGATTTTAATTGATTTAATATGGAAAGGATTACAAATAAGGAAAATCCTCCTGAGAATAATAACGCAATATGAAAAAATGATAAATTACTCATTATAAGTTAATGTTTTGTCTAATTGTAAAAAACAAGTCAATATACAAAAATATAAGCTTAATTTTAAAACTACTCTACGAAATTTCAGGACTCTTTAACGACCTTCACGATACCACATGCTGCTTAACAATAAAAGGCAAATAAGCAGTGCCAAAAAACCAGAAAATACCGAAAAATAAAAGGTATTGATTAAACGAGTTTCTGTCGCTTCTTTCAAAATAATTGAATGTGCTGGGGAAGATGACAAGTTTATTTTTGATTGAATCAGCTGGAAAGGAGGAAGATGAATGTTTGCTTTTCCTTCAGAGTGTAACCGTCCAATGTAGCCACCAGAGTGCTTAATAATGGGGGCTAATTTTTCTTTTGTTGAAATTAAGTCAAACAATTCAAGATTATCGAGCATCCCTACAGAAGACAGTATTGTCAAACCGCCATTTTTGATGGTAAAAATCCCTGTCTCATCAGTGGCTACAGTTGCGGTGAAGAGACCTTCTTGCTCTTTAGTAAGGATGATCTTTTGTTTTTTCCCAGAAGGAAAAGTTATTTCAGCGGGTTCTGGATAGTCTTTCAGAGTTTGGCGGCGAATTGTTAAATGATGATGGCTGTTGGTTGAGCTTAATTTTTCTTCCTCAAGTTCCGGTTCTTTCATTAGCCAATGGGCAATTCGGCGATAAAGAGCCGCATAAGGACCACCACCTTCAAAACCTCGTGCCCAAAGCCAACTTTCATCGGAAAGCAACATGCCTACACGCCCTTTATCAACATGGGAAAGAAGTAAAAGTGGTTGTTCATCGGCTCCTTTCATGAGAGCAATTCCGTTGTTACTATTTTGAATAGCAATTTGTCGCAGCCATCGCCCCCATTGAGAGGCTGGAAGGTTAAGCGTTGCAAGATCCCTTGTTACAGGATGGCGCTCACCCTCTCTGGTTAATGCGGGACGAAAAGGTTTTTCAAGAATAGCTCCATTAGGCAATGCCGGTAGAACGCTTATTAAAGGTGTTTTCGCAAGTGAGTTTTTTTGGGTGAATTCAGGTCCTGTTACCATCAGCAATGCACCACCCTTTTGTACGTATTGGGCGATATAATCATAATAGATTAAAGGCAGAACAGAAGAGTGTTGGTAACCATCAAGGATGATGAGATCAAAGTTATTAATCTCTTCAACAAAGAGTTTTCTTGTGGGAAAGACCACCAAGGATAATTGGCTTAAAGGCGTATTATCTGCTTTGGTGGGGGGACGCAAAATCGTAAAGTGAACAAGATCAATATTGGAATCACCTTTTAAAAGATCTCTCCATGTCCGTTCTCCATTATAAGGGGCCCCTGAAATAAGAAGAACGCGCAAATTTTCTCTGATTCCTTCAATGGTTGCTATGGCGCGGTTGTTTTCAAAGCTTAGTTCACCTTTGTAAGGTTCAGTTGTTGCTTGGATAATATTTTTTTCAGCATGGGGAAGGGTAATTTCAGTTTCAAAAATAATACCAGGAGTCACAGAATAATGGCCAACTTCTTGCCCATTAACGCTAAGTGTAATATTGGCTTTCTGGGGTATTGTTTCTTGGGGGGCTCCTTGATCTTCTACCAAAATGGAGAGCTTTTGTGGTTTATTGACAAGAGCAAAGCGTGGAGGAGAAATAAACTTGATTTGACGATCAAATTCATCCGAACGCCCTGTGATCAAAGCATTAAGAGGTGCTTCATGATGAAGATCTGATAGGTTTGGAATGTCATGCACTTGTCCATCAGTGATAAAAATGGTTCCTGCATAACGAGAGGGCGGTACATCAGAAAGTGCTTGTGTTAAAGCATCAAACAACTTCGTTGAGGGAGCATATTGATTATCAGCAAGTTTTCCAGCTTCAATAAAACGTGGTTCAAATTGTGGATAATGCGCCAATGTTTTGATTAATTGCGCGCGCGCTTCATCACTTTCGTTTATCCGTGCTCCAAAAGTTTGGCTTTTGCTGCGATCAATAACAATACCTACTGTGCTTTTCAGGGGTTCGCGCTGTTCTTTGATAATCATTGGATTGAGCAAAGCAAGAATGAGAGCGCTCAATGTCATCAGACGAAATAAAGACCCTTGACGCCGTGTAACGAGACCAACAACGACAAAAAGAATGGATATTCCGCTTAACAGTAGAATCCAAAAGAGCGGTAAAAAAGGCTGAAAAGTGAACAGTGGTATCATTGCCTTCTTTCTCTTTTAAAGCGTTCTAAGAGCGCTGGAACATGAACTTGGTCCGCTTTATAGTTTCCAGTAAGCACATAAAGGACAATATTGAGTCCTGCACGAAATGCCCATAGACGTTGCATCGGATCATTGGGAACAAGGGGATATTTCCATGACCCTTTTTCATCGAGTGCCCAAGCACCAGCAAAGTTATTTGCGGTGATAAGCAGGGAACTTACATTATCGCCGCTAGCAAGGGAATTTTTATTTTTTTTGTTCGTTGATGAGGATTCAACCCATAAAGGTGAACCACGGTAGAGACCAGGAAAATCTGGCATAATATAAAAAGAACGCGCAACAACATGATCTGTTGATGCGGGCTCAATAGAGGGAATGTTTAATCCTTTTAAGATGGTTCGTAATCTTTGCGTTTCTGGAGTAGCATCTCCTTCAAGATTAAGATTGCTCTTTATCTGATCGCGCGTGTCAAATAAAATGGTTCCCCCATGCTTCATAAAGTTATTTATTTTTTCAAGGGTTTTGGGGGGTAGTATAGGGCTCTTAACATCAATGGGCCAGTAAATAAGAGGATAAAAGGAGAGTTCATCTTTATCGAGATCAAGTGCTGTAACAGAGCCGGGAGTAAGCATTGTGCGCTCTGCGATAAATTGGCTTAAGGCTTCTAGACCACTTTTACTTGTTGTATCAATTTCATGATTGTTAGTTATAACGTAGGCAAGATGTGTTGCACCAGCGGCCTCTACACTATCATGATGGTTTTCTGTCGTTTGTGCATGAAGCCTTGGATCATATGAAAACAGGGCAATTAGAATGATGAGAGGGAGGAGAAACATATTACGCCGTTTATTAAAAGAAAAAATACCTCCCATCCATAAAATGAGAAAATTATCAAAGGCAAATAATAAGAGGGCTAATCCTAAAAGAGGACCGATAAGATTTTGTTCTTTTGTATTATAAGATAAAGGGCTCTTATGAAGAGAAGTTGGCAATGATGATTGTTTTATCAAGCGTGATGTATCAGTTAAGAGATTGAGTGCATAAAAATCGTTTTTGACCCCATAAAGTCCTGGAGGCGTATGATAGGAAGGATGGGGTGGATTTTGAGCATCAAAGACCAGTGGAACAACATCAGAGGGTGGTACTTGTAATCGTCCGTCAGCGGCTATAGTTCGCCAAGGATTTTGGACCATTGTTCTTTTTTCTTTGTGTGTTAGATTTACGTTTTCGTAAGCCCCGAATGTGATTAATTTTTGCAACATTTGTGCAAAAAAGCCAGAAAGAGGAAGATTAGACCATGTAGGGTCAGGGGCAATATGAATGAGAATGAGGGTTCCTTTACCACGTTTTGCTGCGGTAATAAGAGGAGTTCCATCCGAAAGGCTAAGCCACGTTTTTTCAAAAAGATCTGGGTTTGGTTCTGCGAGGATTTGGCGCGAGACAGTGACATCTTCTGGAAAAGGAAGATCAAAGAAAAAACTATTTTTTGCAAAAGGGGCAAGCTTTTGTGGTTTCGTCCAAGACATAATACTTCCAAGGGAACGTTGCCCCTGACGTAGCGGTACAGGAAGGAGACTGTCGTAATGTTCTGCACTACTGAGCTTTTCTCCTGCAAAGCGGATGAGTGTTCCCCCTTTATTCACAAAATCAGAAAGCTTTTTTTCTGCTTTTTCAGGGATATTAACCATGTCGCCCATAATGAAAACAGATGGATTTTGTTTAAGCAAATGATCAATATCTGTTGAAAGTTCTCTTCCAGTGGAAGTTATAAGCTGTGTATGACCTCGTAGTGCTTTGATAATATAATAAAATGGAGAAAGTAAAGGCTGTGCCATTTCATTGGTATCGGGGGAGAGAAGAGCAACACGGTTCACTCTGTTATGGCTGTCTACTAAGAAAGTTGCAGCAGCATGGTTTTGGTTATTGATTTTTATCCAAGCGATATCGTTGCGTAGTTCAAGGGGGACATCAAAAGGAACAAGAGCTGTTGTTTCGCCTTCAGAGAAATTTTTTGTAAATTGACCGAGAAGTTGATTGTTTGAATCGTAAAGACTCAGCGTAGCGGGTGTTGTGCCGTGTGTTGTTGAGCGAATAATACGCGCGACCATATTTCCATCGTTATTTTCTATGGATGTTATGCCGGTTAAATCGGAAATATCAGCCAAATACCATAAGAAGTTTTTAGGTTTTAATTCTTCAAGCAGAGCAAAAGTTTGCTCATCCTCATGTGTTTGTAATCCATCACTTAAATAAGCAATATCAAGAAGTTTTCCCTTGTTTATTTTACTAAGTTTTTTTAAGGAATGCACACGGTTGACAGGCCACGGACGCGGTTGCAAATGCATTAAATGCTTCTTTATAATCTTTGCTGGTTGGGATTCTACATTGGAGATATCATTTTCAGCCGTTGCAACAAGATAAATATTTTTTTGCTGTTTTTCTGCCTGTGCAAGGAGCGTTTCAGCAATAGAGATGCGTTTTTTCCATTCTTTTACAGATGCCCAACCATTATCAATAATGAGTGCAAGGGGGTGAGATCCGGAAAAGCTTATTGGTTTTTGATTCCAAGTGGGGCGGGCTAGAGCTATGATAACAAGTGCAGCTATGGTTAAACGCAACAAGAGCAACCACCAAGGGGTATGTTTTGCTTCTTTCTGCTGATGAGTTGGTTTGGGTAAAAAATGGAAAGGCGGAAAGAGCTCTTGACGCGGAGATGGAGGGGTTATCCGCAACAGCCACCAAATGATCGGTAGAAACAAGAGCCCTAGTAACAGAAAGGGAGCAGCAAAACTCAAAGTGCCCTCCTTTTTTGCAATGAAGAGTCACTCATTGTATTTGAAAGATGCAAAATGGTTTCTGTTAAAGGTTGATCCGTTGTACTCACGTGATAAGACCACCCTTGGCGTGCGCAAAAATTTACCAATTCTTGTCGCCGTGCTTGATATAGCTTACAATAGCTCTTACGAAGATTTTCTGCTTTTCCAAAAATGTGTTTTTCTTTCGTTTCAGGATCAAAAAATTCTGTATGACCTGTGTAGGGAAAACTTTCTTCTGCAGGATCAGCGATTTCAATTAAATGAGCTGTCACTTGTTTTGTCAATAAAACGTTTAAATGTTGGATGATTTTTTCAGGATGGTCGAGAAAATCACTCATTATAATGGCATGTGAAAAGCGTGTAATCGTTGAGAAATCCGGAAATGAATTTTTATCTGAATAATCTTCTAAAGCAAAGGCTATTCGTTCTACAACATTGGATGTCATTGTGGGAGGCATTAAGTTGGGAATAGCAATATGTTCACCGCTGCGTGCAAGAAGTGATGCCAAGGTAAGGGTCAGAATGATGGCATGATTGCCTTTAGAGATTTTAGAAAAGCGTGAACAGTAATGCATCGATGCGCTCTGATCAGGCCAAAGCCAAACAGTTTGTGTCATTTGCCATTCGTGCTCGCGTAGATACGTATTTTCATCACGCGCTGAGCGGCGCCAATCAATGCGGGTAATGGATTCGCCTTCCATATAGGGACGAAATTGCCAAAAATTTTCTCCATTACCGCGTTTGCGTTGCTCATGCCAGCCGGTTATCAGTGTATTGGCAATATGACGTGCTTTTAAAAGGAAATATGGCATTGTGCCAGTATCCTTATACAGCTCTTTTGCCAGCGACAATGGAGGCTTTTGTAAAACTTTTTTGCCAAGTGCCATTCAAAGAGCATCTTTCACAAGGTTATTGATAATATCTTTTACGGTTATATCTTCAGCACGAGCAGAAAAATTAAGGGCCATGCGGTGTTGTAATACGGGATAGGCTAATGCTTCAACATCATCAAGTGAGGGGGCTAAACGCCCATAATAAAGAGCACGAGCGCGAACACAAAGTGAAAGGGCCTGTGATGCGCGCGGTCCAGGTCCCCAAGAAACATAAGTATTGGCAAGGCTGTTGTCTTTATCAGGGCGGGCTGAGCGGACAATTTTTAAAATAGCTTCGATCACGTTTTCTGAAAGAGGCATTTTGCGAACGATATTTTGAATTTTTTGCAATTTTTGGGCGGATAAAATTGCTTTTGCATTTAATTTTTTTTCTTTTGTTGTTTCTAAAATGATCCGTCGCTCTGTTGTAAGATCAGGATAGTCAATATCAATTTGCGTCAAAAAGCGATCTAGTTGAGCCTCGGGAAGTGGATAGGTCCCTTCTTGTTCGAGAGGATTTTGCGTTGCAAGAACGTGAAAAGGTTGAGGCAAATCATAACGAGTACCTGCAACGGTTACGTGATATTCCTGCATAGCCTGTAAAAGAGCTGACTGCGTGCGTGGAGAGGCACGATTGATTTCATCGGCCATGAGAAGTTGCGTAAAAATGGGACCTTGAACGTAGCGAAAAGAACGTTTTCCCTCTTTATCTGAATCCATAATTTCAGAACCGATAATGTCCGATGGCATTAAGTCTGGGGTAAATTGGATACGTTTTTCATCAAGTCCTAAAACGGTTCCCAATGTTTCCACAAGACGTGTTTTTGCAAGCCCTGGAGCGCCGACAAGAAGAGCATGACCACCAGCAAAAATAGCCGTTAAAGCATATTCAATGACATGACTTTGCCCAAAAATAACTTTGTCAATTTCTTGTTGTATAATATCTAATTCTTTGTGTGCTGCATCAATATCCTCAATAATGACTTGGGCTTCATGCTTGGTATTAACCTTTTTCACAGAATTAGATGCTGCATCACGGTGACTCATATTTTTTCCTTAAGGCGTTTGTCGCAAAAATAGTAATTTTCTCTGCATGATAATGGACATTTTATTGTTTGTAACAGAAAATGAGAAGAAAAGAAGCATCATAAGGCGTTTTTTTCATAATCGTATATAGAAGAGAAAAATTTCTTTGAAAGAAAGAGGCATGTTTTATAAGGGATGTCTTAAAAATTTTGTTTTATGAAGAGAGTTTCTGAAAGCAATGAAGACAACTTTTTTGAAAGGTTAAAGGGTGAATATAAGGCAGAACTTCAAACAGGTTGCGTGGTTACAACAAAGGGATATCCAAACACTTCTTCGTGTTTTATCTTTAGAGGGGGAAGAGGCGCGTATCGTGGGGGGAGCGGTGCGCAATCAACTATTAGGGCAGCCTATTAGTGATATTGATATTGCGACAACTTGCTTACCGCAACAGATTATCACGCGTGTAGAAGAAGCAGGATTTAAAGCTATTCCTACAGGGATTGCGTTTGGTACAATCACAGTGGTTGCGCATTCATGTGCTTATGAGGTCACAACACTTCGCAGTGATATTGAAACAGATGGTCGTCATGCAAAAGTGGCATTTGGTCGTGATTGGAAAAAAGATGCTGAACGGCGTGATTTTACGATAAATGCCCTTTATTGTGATGCTGCTGGCAACCTTTATGATGATGTAGGAGGCTTGAGCGATATTGCGAGCCGAACGGTTCGTTTTATTGGTGTTGCAGAAAATCGTATTAGCGAAGATTATTTGCGTATTTTACGATTTTTTCGCTTTTTTGCGTGGTATGGAGCGGGACGACCTGATGGGCAAGGATTGAAGGCATGTGTTCGTTTAAAGCACGGTTTAAAAAAACTTTCTTCTGAGCGTATTTGGGCAGAAATGAAAAAGCTTCTTTTGGCTTTAGACCCAACACGTGCTCTTTTATGGATGCGACAAAGCAGAATTTTGTCACTCATTTTTCCTGAAACAGAAAAATGGGGCATTGATGCAATTCACGCATTGGTGAAAACAGAACAGACACTTGGTTGGAAAGTTGATCCATTTTTACGGCTGGAAAGTCTTCTTCCTCCTGATCCTATACGTCTTCATAAAATGGCACAGCGTTTGCGTTTTTCCCATAAGGAAACAACACGGTTAAAGGAATGGGCAGAGTTAGAAATAATAAGCCAAAACTGTTCTGATCATTTTGTAAAAAAATTGATTTATTTTCATGGGCGACAGCCGGTTTTAGATCAATTATCCTTGTCTGTGGCTGCATCACATGTTGATATTCCAGAAAAAGGGGATGCTTTGCCAAAAAAAGAAGATTATCTCAAACTTTATCAGCTTGTTCAAAAATGGCAGATTCCAACATTTCCCATTAATGGTAATGATTTAATAAAAAAAGGTTTTTCAAAAGGTATTCTTTTAGGAAAAAAGCTCAAAGAACTAGAAATGATATGGATTGAAAGTGGATTTTTAATGGATCGACATACATTATTAGAAAAAATTGATTTATAATATCGCTGTTTATAAACACACTGTTGTTTTTACTTTTTAAGCCAACATAATGTGAAACAAGAGTTTCGAATATAGTAAGGTTATTTCAAATCTATTCATATTGCATCAATCAAAATGATTGCCTTATACGTCACAAGTGAGGGAAGTCGTGTGAGGAAAAACGATTACAGAGAGGGAAAATGCTTCTTTTAAACCATATCAAAGATAAGAGTTCTCGAAAGTGAAAACGGATAAAGAGAATAGTGATAGCGGTTTGTACTCTGTGTGAGAGCATAAAGAGGGGGATATCCAATGGACTTTTACTATGAGGGGAATTGAATCATTCTATTAAAGTTTTGATAGAATTGTTGTATTTTTATAGATTACAGTTTCCTTCATGATAACCAATTTGGCGCAGTGCTTCTCCTGTTGTTATGGCTACACTCATGGCAAGATTGAGAGAACGGGCCTGTGGTTGCATGGGGATTTTCAATGTATAATCGGCAGCTTCATGAACATAATCGGGAACACCAGCTGATTCACGACCAAAAAGTAAAACATCATTTTTTTGATAGCATATCTGCGTATAGCATGTTTTTGCTTTTGTACTCAAAAGCAACAGACGACGGTTAAAGTGTTTCATGGAACTTATAAAATGTTGCCAATCAATGTGTCGTTCTAAGGAAGCATATTCGAGATAATCCAATCCTGCACGTTTGAGATTGCGGTCCGACAGATTAAAGCCTGCGGGTTCAATAATGTGCACATGTAAACCAAAACAAGCACTAAGACGTAAAATCGTTCCGGTATTACCAGCAATATCAGGTTGGAAAAGTGCTATATGAAGTGTCATATTCTCTGTAATATGATTTTTTTCAACTTTGTAAAGAAGCGCCGTAATTTATTCGAAAAAATATAGTCGAAAAATATATGATTTTTGCATTTAGTTTTTATGCACTTTAAATTTTAGGGAAAAAGTTACGGTCAAAGATTTTTTTTGAGATAAGAGGGAATCTGATGATTTTGGATTTCTTCTGATTTAGCAATACATGAAATGGATTGGTTCATTATGGTAAAAAGGAGGATGCTTAATGAGGTTGGATTCTTCATTGGGACGGAGATTTGACCATAACAAGAAAGTTTTTTCTTTAAGGGTTTCGGTTTTTATCAGGCAAGGGAAGGG
Source organism: Bartonella sp. AU55XJBT (assembly GCF_028618525.1). The sequence continues at coordinate 37,549 of NZ_JAQITC010000005.1, forward strand.
TTTTGATTGATTAAATAGGACCAGAGATTTGAAATACAAGAAACTTACGGTATTTGAGTTTCTCATTCACTTTGTAGAATGATAAATTATCATTAAGCAAGATTTTTGTATCCATCATACAAAGAGTAGAAGTTTTTTACAGGGGTATTTTATGAGTTAAGACAACGGACTGATCCAAGCATTGTACAATGGGAGAGGGTATGATAAAAAGATGTTTTAGTCAAATGTCTCTTTGAAGTTAAGGCAATGGGTGAGCAGACGAGGCGGGATTTTCTGTTTTTGGTAACAGCTGTTGCAGGAGCAGTTGGAATGGGGATTGTTGCGTGGCCTTTTGTCCGTCAGTTGCGCCCAGATGAGGCTGTTTTGGCATCTTCTTCTGTTGAGGTTGATCTTTCCGGTATTGAAGAGGGGATGTCGGTGACGGTGAAATGGCGAGGACAGCCTGTTGTTATTCGAAACCGTACGGCAAAAGAAATTGCTGATGCGCGCGCTACAAATTTGAGTCTTCTAAAAGATCGTCAAGCCCGCAATCCTAATCTTGACGGTGAAAAAGAAGCGACGGATTTTGCACGTTCAGCCGGTAAAGGGCGTGAAAATTGGCTTATTGTCATTAATCTTTGTACGCATTTAGGCTGTGTAACACTTGGGCAATCGGGGAAATTTGGAGGGTGGTTGTGTCCGTGTCACGGATCTGTTTACGATACCGCTGGAAGAGTGCGGTCAGGTCCAGCAAATTATAATTTGGCTATTCCTCCTTACCAATTTCTTTCTGATACGTTGCTCAAAATAGGATAAGGTCATGACAAGGTTTCCTCCTTATTGTCCTAAAAGTGCTCTTGCCCGTTGGTTTGATAAGCGTTTTCCTCTTCCTCGTTTTTTTTATAATGCATTTGTGATTTTTCCTGTTCCGCGTAATCTTAATTACTTTTATACATTTGGTGGTATTTTGACCCTTATGCTTTTATCACAGCTTTTGACTGGTCTTGTCTTGTCACTACATTATGTTCCAGATATTCATTTGGCTTTTGAAACGGGGGAACGATTTCGGCGTGAAGGCCAGTTTGGATGGCTTTTTCGTCCATGGCATAGTGTAGGCTCTTCGTTTTTTTTTATTGCCGTTTATATCCATTTGGCGCGCGGACTTTATTATGGTTCTTATAAAAATATGCGAGAAATGGTGTGGATCACAGGGATTTTTATTTATATCATCATGATGGCAATCGCATTTTTTGGTTATGTGCTTGTTTGGGGGATGATGTCTATTTCAGCCGCTTCAGTGATTGCAGGACTTTTTAAAACGATACCTTTTGTGGGAGCATGGTTACATGAAACACTTCTTGGTGGTTATGGCGTAGGACAACCAACATTGAACCGTTTTTATGTTTTCCATTATGTTTTATCCTTTATTTTACTTCTTTTTGTGGGGCTTCATATTTGGGCAATCCATTGTGTTGGGCAAGGAAATCCAACGGGTCTTGCGATACAATCAGATAGGGAAACGGTACCGTTTTCGCCTTATGCACTTATCAAAGATATTTTTGCCATTACTGTTTTTCTGATCTTTTTTGCTTGGTTTTTATTTTATATGCCCGATTATATGGGGCAAGCCGAAAATTATAGCGTAGCTGATCCTTTAAAGGCGCCGCTTCGTGTGGTTCCAGAATGGTATTTCTTGCCTTTTTATGCGATGCTACGTGCTATAACTTTTGATATAGGTATTTTTTCTTCAACTTTTGTGGGCTTTGTTCTTTTCGTCAGTTCGATTCTCGTGTTAATTTTTGTTCCGTGGTTAGATCGCTCTAAAATATGTTCGGCAAGGTATCGTCCTATTTATAAAATTTTCTTTTGGGCGTTGGTTTTTGATGTCGTTTTTCTTGGTTGGCTGGGGTCAAGAGAAATAAGTGACAGAATTCTTTTATGGACGCAATTGGCTACGATTTATTATTTTATATTCTTTTTGGTTATTTTGCCGGTTTTGCCTACGTTTGAAAAAAGTCGTTCTCTTCCTTCTTCGATTATGCAAGATCTGAAACAGGAAAAAAAGAGACTATGGTAAATGTTTTTATTGGATTGATTATTATTGCTATGAGCTTCTCTGTTCAGAGTGGGGTTAGTAATGCTTCTGATCGATTGGATCAAGAGGAGGAACTTATTTCTTTTCCCTCACGGATTCCTACAAAACAAGAATGGAGTTTTTCAGGGCCATTTGGGTTTTATGATAAGGCGCAATTGCGGCGTGGGTTAAAGGTTTATAAACAAGTTTGTTCCAGCTGCCATGGGCTAAAATATGTGGCTTTTCGCCATTTAAAAGCTCTTGGATATGATCAAGAACAAGTTAAAGCTTTAGCAGCACAATATGAAGTGCACGATGGGCCTAATCGAGAAGGAAAAAATTTTAAACGTCCTGGGGTCGCAACGGATTATTTTCCTTCTCCTTTTGCGAATGAAGAAGAAGCAAGATTTATTTTAAATGGTACTTATCCTCCAGATTTATCATTGATAGCACGGGCACGTGGTGTATCTTTGCCATTTCCTGCTTTAATTACGGATGTCTTGACTCATTATGATACAGCTGGTCCTGATTATATTACAGCTCTTTTAACAGGATATCAGGAAGCACCAAAGAAGGTAGAAGTTGCAGATGGTTATTGGTATAATCCTTATTTTATTGCCAGTAATTCTTTAACCATGGCGCCTCCTTTGAGTGATGGTGTGGTTACTTATGAAGATGGAACCCCTCAAACTGTTGAACATTACGCGCGTGATGTTTCTGCTTTTTTGATGTGGGCGGCCGATCCTCATATGGAAATTCGTAAAAAAACCGGTTTTCGTGTTATTTTATTTTTAATTATTTTTGCAGGGCTTGTTTATATTTTAAAAAATCGTATTTGGTGTCATTTAGAGAAAGAAACAGAAGATAAAATAAAGATAAAAGGATAAAGTGATTGCGCTTGAAAGAGTAAAAAGTATAAAGAGCATAAGGAACAAATCTGTTTATGATGCATTGAGTTTTTATAAAGTAAAAGCAAAGTAAAAACGGAGATGTTAAAATGAAAAAAATTGTATGTACTACTCTCATGTCAATTTTGATGGTTTCTAGTACTTATGCTCAGTCTTTTGAAGTGCCTTCTAAACCTGAAATAATTTCTTCAACGGGTATTGTACAGGTGGGGATCGATAAGTCTGTGCGCTATGTAACACCTTTAGCAACGGATTTTGTCGCTTCCAGTCTTATAGGCGCCGATGTCTATAATATAGAAGATGAAAATATTGGTGAAGTAAAAGATATTATTATACGTGAAAATAATATTGCGGGGTTTGTGATTGCTGTTGGCGGTTTTCTTGGCATAGGGGAGAGTTATGTGGTCGTTTCTCCAGAAACAATCCAGATGACAAATGATTATGGTAAGTGGAAACTTATTACAAATGCGACAAAGGATTCTTTAAAAGATGCTCCAACATTTAAATATGAAGGGCATTGGATGCGCTAATTGTATATTTTCATTCTTTAATTGATAAAAAAGTTGCTACCATAATAATATGGTAGCAACCGGATTTTTAGTTCAGAAGAACTTGGGAGTTTTTGCAACACCCTTCTATAGACTTATTATAAAGTCTTCAAGATAAAATATTAAGAGAGATTAAAGATTTAAGTATTATGTTTAAATAACATGATATCGCCATCTTGCACAATGTATTCTTTTCCTTCATCGCGTGCTTTGCCTGCCTCTTTTGCACCGCTTTCTCCTCCCAGAGCAATATAGTCATTGTAGCTAATCGTTTGGGCACGAATGAAGCCGCGCTCAAAGTCGGAGTGAATAACGCCGGCAGCTTGGGGAGCTTTTGTACCACGCGTAATTGTCCATGCTCGTGTTTCTTTAGGTCCACAGGTGAAGTAAGTAATGAGATCAAGTAAATGATAACCAGCGCGAATAAGGCGATTTAAACTTGGTTCAAAGAGCTCTAGAGCATCGAGATATTCTGATGCTTCAGCATCATCCAGTTGCGTGATTTCCGCTTCGATAGATGCAGAAATGATAATGCTTTGCGCATTGTGCTCTATTGCCATTTTTTCAACTGCTTGGGTAAAGTTATTTCCATGAGCGGCATCATTTTCGCTTACGTTACAAACATAAAGTACAGGCTTAGAAGTGAGAAGATTTAAACTCTTTAAAATGTGTTGTTCTTCAGAAGAGATATCTTTGAGTAATAATCGGACAGGGTTTCCCTTTTGCAGGATATTTAATGCTTTTTCCATAACGGGGAGAATTGTGAGAGCTTCTTTGTCTTTTCCAGTTGCCCGTTTACGGATTTGTACGATTCTTCTCTCAAGACTTTCTAGATCCGCCAGCATGAGTTCAGTTTCAACTGTTGTTGCATCAGAAATAGGATCAATACGTCCTTCTACGTGGGTAATATCTTCATTTTGGAAACAGCGTAAAACGTGGATAATGGCATCGACTTCGCGAATATTAGCTAAAAATTTATTTCCTAAACCTTCACCTTTTGAAGCGCCTCGTACAAGCCCCGCAATATCAACGAAATTAATGCGAGTAGGAATAATTTCTTTTGAACCAGCGATTGATGCAATTTTTTCCATTCGTAAATCTGGAACAGCAACTTCACCGGTATTGGGTTCAATGGTACAAAAAGGATAATTGGCAGCCTGTGCAGTGGCTGTTTTTGTTAATGCATTAAAGAGGGTTGATTTTCCAACATTAGGTAATCCAACAATACCGCATTTAAAGCCCATGAGAATCTTTCTTTTCTGTTGATTTTATGCTCAAGATAAAATTTTTTATAGCATATTTTCATAAGAGTTATAGTCTTTGTATTGCGAGAAGTGAGAAAAATGTCTACAGCAATAAATAATCTGCTTTTTTTACCCTTTAAAGTTCTTCTTATCTTAATGATCTTCTTAGTTTCAAGGATAAGAAAATTTCGAATTAATGTTAATAATGTGCTAAGTTTTTCATGGTACGCAAATCTGCATAAATAGTTTAATCGGAGAAAATAGAAGAGTGTTATCTCGTTGTGCCTTTTTAATTACAGCACTTTTAGCTTTGGCTGGATGTGCTACACGTCACTCAGATATGTCATCGGCTTCTTTGCAACAAGCTCGATACATTCCACCAGAAATACAGGCTTTGTACGGTCCTGTAACGAATGAAACTTATCCGTTACCTGCTGTTAATCTTGCAACAATTGATCCAAAGTTTTGGCGACAAGAAGTGATTTATTATACAGCTTATCCACCTGGAACGTTGGTTATTGATACACAAGAATGTTTTCTTTACCTTATTGGTGAAAATGGAAAAGCTTTACGCTATGGGATTGGTGTCGGTAAGGAAGGCCTAGCATTTGAAGGTGAGGGGGTTGTACAGCGCAAACGTCGCTGGCCAAATTGGGCTCCGACAGCAGCAATGATGGCTCGAGAACCAGAGCGTTATGGTCATTTGGGGAAAGGAATGCCACCAGGACCTGATAATCCATTGGGGGCGCGAGCGCTTTATCTTTTCAAAAATGGGAAAGATACGCTTTTCCGTATTCATGGCTCACATGAATCTTGGTCAATAGGGCATGCTATTTCAAGCGGGTGTATCCGTTTGCTCAATCAAGATATTATTGATCTTTATGATCGTGTTCCCGTTGGTTCACGCGTCGTGGTGTTGCAAAACAATAGGAGCGTGCCTACAGTTTACAGTCAACAATCAAAAGGCTATGATCCGCTAGAGTCAACCATTCAGCCAAATGATTTTTAATTCTAGGGAGAGAAGATTAGAGAGAGCTATTTGAGTATTTTGGTTTTCTATTCAATCTTCTCTTGCTCCAAAATGAGAGCATAGACCTCTCTTTTTCAAAAGTACGTACAAGCTTATATCATTATTCTATTTTCTAGCTTCTCATGTTCTCAAAAGTTTTTGTCTTTGAGAAGGTTTATAAGAAGCATTTTTCTTTCTTTTTTCAAAAGCTTTTATCAATATGTCTTCGATTTGTGAGGTGTAGATTCATGAGGTTCATGGGTTTGGATTGTTTCACTATCAATAGATTTGTAATAAATCTTATGATATTTGGCGTTTTTATTCAGCTTAAAAAAACAATTAATTTTTATAAATCAATATATTATATAAAAGGTCTTATAGAGAAGCGTTGATTTTTTGCCAATAATAGAAATAAACGACTAGGGTAAGTTCTTATTTTTTATCGTTTGTGAAACTTCATTCATAAAGAGAGAGGTCTCACCTTTTATGAGGAGAGCAATATTTTTTGCAAGGGTATCTAAGAGAGGGAACAACCATTCTTGATCAGATTTGGTAAAATTTCCTAGAACATGCTGATGAACAAATTCTTTACTTCCAGGATGACCAATACCTATACGTATACGACAATAGTCGGTACCACAATGGGCATCAATAGACTTAACACCATTATGTCCATTATTTCCTCCCCCAATTTTTATACGGACTTTTCCCGGTGATAGGTCTAACTCATCATAAATAATGATCAAATTCTTTAAATCTAATTTGTAAAATCGCAAAGCTTCACCAATAGCTTGACCCGATAGATTCATGAAAGTTTGCGGTTTTATAAGAAAAATTTTCTCATTATTTATAAAACCACTGGAGATTTCTGCTTGAAACTTCTTCGACCATGGAGAAAAAGAAAAGGACTGATAAATAGCATCGACAACCATAAAACCGATATTATGGCGGTTATTTTGATATTGCGAACCAGGATTGCCAAGACCAGCAATAAGCCACATATGTACCTTCAGTCAAAGTGTAAGGGGAGTATACGTCTCATAAATGAAGGCGGGAAAAATTCCCGCCTGTTGAGTTTTATGAAGTTTGCGCTTCATCTTCATCCTTTTCTTGTTCGGAAGTTTCATCACTGATATCCATGCTCGCAGGCGCTGCAATGGTTGCAATGGTAAAGTCCCGATCTTGGATGATGGGTGTCACATCTTTTGGTAGTTGCACCGCTGAAATGTGAATAGAATCACCAATAGAGTAGCTGGAGAGGTCAATTTCAATGGCTTCAGGGATGGCATTGGCCGGAGCCGTACATTCAATTTCGTGCCGAACAATATTGAGGACACCACCCTTTTTAAGTCCAGGTGCTGTATCTTCATTGAGGAAGTGGACAGGGATATTCACCTCTACAACGGATTTTGCTGAAATGCGTAAGAAATCAACATGGAGTGGAAAGTCACGCACAGGATCCAATTGGTAATCTTTTGGCAAGACCATAATTTTTTGCTTGTCGAGAATAATTGTTGCAATGGTAGTCCGAAAGCCACCGGCGTGGATTTTGTAGAAAATTTCTTTATAGGGAACTGTTATTGCCAAAGGAGGTTGTTTTTCACCATAAATGACAGCAGGGATAAGACCGTTGCGGCGAAGTTCACGGGAGGACCCCTTACCAACCCGCTCGCGTTTTTCGGCCTTAAGAGTGTAGCTTTTACTCATAATTTAAGTCCTTTTTACATGATTGGAGATCCTGCAAAAACAATAAGAGTTTTTGCATGGATATGAAGATATGCGCTAGAAAACAGCGATTGCTCCATTCTACGTTGCCTCCAAGGGTGTCTACGTAGAAGCTTGTTCTATAATTCAAACTCTTCACAGATGCAAGAGTTGTGGGAAAAATCGATGATTTCTACCGTTAAAAAGGAGGAAATGTTACAAATTGCGGTGCGGATGGAGAATCAACCAATAGGCGCTGATATGTTTAAAATCAAATACTGGAGATGTTATGAAGGTTGAGATTGCCTTGGGTGAGATGTCAGAAAGTCGTGCTTTGCATAAATCGATGCCAGCGCTTCTGGATTTGGAAGAATTATTGGCGACACGTCTTCTTGTACAAGGGAATTCCGGTTCAGGGAAATCACATCTTTTACGCCGTCTTTTAGAACAAAGTGCTAAGTGGGTGCAGCACTGTGTGATTGACCCAGAAGGGGATTTTATAACTTTGGCCGATAAATTTGGTCATGTTATTGTAGAGGCTCAACGGAGTGAATTAGAGTTGACGCGTATTGCCCATCGCATTCGGCAACATCGGGTTTCGGTGGTATTTAATCTTGAAGGGTTGGATACCGAACAACAGATGCGTGCTGTAGGAGCTTTTCTTGGAGCACTGTTTGATGTGGAACGTGATTATTGGTATCCTATGCTTATCGTTGTCGATGAAGCACAATTGTTTGCTCCAACTGCGGCAGGAGAAGTTTCCGATGAAGCGCGTAAAATTTCTCTGAGCGCTATGACCAATCTTATGTGTCGAGGACGTAAACGTGGTCTTGCTGGTGTTATTGCAACACAACGTTTGGCTAAGCTTGCCAAAAATGTTGCTGCTGAAGCTTCAAATTTTTTAATAGGGCGGACTTTTTTAGATATTGATATGATGCGTGCGGCTGATCTTTTAGGGATGGAGCGTCGTCAAGCGGAAATGTTTAGAGATCTGGAGCGGGGACATTTTATCGCTTTAGGTCCTGCTTTATCACGACGTCCCTTACCAATTATCATTGGTTCGGTTGAAACTTTAGCACGCTCTTCTAGTCCTAAATTAATGCCACTTCCAACAGAGAACATAGATGCAAAAGAACTCGTTTTTACGGCTTCACCAGAGGAAATTTTAACGCCATTTAAACAAATACGAGAGCCTGTGAGAGAAAAATCAATGCACGAAATGTTAGGGGAGATGGTGCATAAAAAACAAGAGGACTTAGAAGAAAATCTAAGTTTATTTTCTGAACTTTCTGATGTTGAGCGTAATAGTCAAGCAGAACATGTTATTCGGGAAATTCTTGAAGATCCTGAGGCTTTTTATCGTTCAACAGCGGTGCTTTATCAAGATTTTTCGGTTCGTTGCCGTATCCATGGTATGTCTAAGGTTCCTTTTAATCTTTCACAATTTCGGCGTAAATTGGCGATTGCTCAAGCTTTTGTCGATGAACAAACAGCTGTCAGTGAACATTGGAAATATATTTTGCAGATATCAGAAAGTTTGGAAGACGATGTTCAAGGAGTCTTCTTGAATGTGGCACAGTCCGCATTGGGTGGAAAGCCATGCCCATCTGATGCATTTTTAGCCCGTCTTTATGGAACACACTCTCTAAGTCGTGCACGTCGGCTTTTAACCTACTTTGAAGAACGCGGCCTCATTGTTATTCATACGCATTTTAGTGGTCAACGTATTGTTGCATTTCCTGATCTTGGTGTCGAAACAGCACCAGGAGATCCCAAAGAACCACTTTAACCAAATAGGCTGGAAACGGATTGCTCTGCTGCTGTTCTGGCGATTGCTTCTCCAATGAGATCGGCAATGGGCAAAACGCGAATATTATGGGCTTTCTCAATGGCTCCTGTTGGCATAATTGAATCTGTAATAACCAATTCTTTCATTTCTGAATGGGTGATGCGTTCGATTGCATTCCCAGAAAGAACACCATGCGTGATATAAGCCGTGACACTATTGGCACCGTGTTTCAAGAGAGCACTTGCTGCGTTGCATAAAGTTCCACCAGAATCAACAATATCATCCAGCAGAAGACAATCTTTCCCCGATACATCTCCAATAATGTTCATAACTTCTGATTCACCTGGACGTTCACGACGTTTATCAACAATAGCAAGCAAACTGTTCAAGCGCTTGGCGAGTGAGCGAGCGCGGACCACACCACCCACATCAGGTGAAACAACAATAACATTTTCAAGAGAATAATGCATTTTGACATCGCGAGAAATGACAGGAACAGCATAGAGATTATCCGTAGGGATATCAAAAAAACCTTGAATTTGTCCTGCATGAAGATCCAATGTTAAAACGCGATGGGCGCCTGCTTCAGTAATCAGGTTGGCAACAAGTTTTGCAGAAATGGGAGTCCGTGGTCCAGGTTTTCTATCTTGGCGGGCGTAGCCAAAATAGGGGATGACAGCTGTAATACGACGCGCAGAAGAACGACGAAGGGCATCAATCATGATGAGCAATTCCATTAAATGATCATTTGCAGGATAAGATGTAGATTGCAAAACAAACACATCTTGTCCTCGTACATTTTCATGCAATTCTACGAAAATCTCTTGATCAGCAAAGCGCTTTACTGTTGCCTTGCCTAAGGGGATGTTCAAATAATTTGTAACATCTTCAGCTAGGCGTGGATTAGAATTTCCGCAGAAAAGTTTCATAGTAGAACCTCTGAATAATCATGGTAGGAATGCGACACGGTTTTTAATTTCTTTTTATTAAATTGCAAGAAAACAATTACAAAAGCCTTACAATTTTATTGATTATTGTTAAAGAGCTATGCGGTATGTTTTCTCTTTTTCCCAAATTTTTGTTCCCTGTAAAGTTGATTCTTGAAATTGTTAAGAAAAAACAAAGGTTGTCGTTTATTTGTACGGGAGGATCTGCGATAGAAAAATATTTTTTAGCTCTATAAATTTTATATATTACTTGTTCTAAGGATGCTTTTGCGGATTGTGACGCGTATCATGTTTTTTTATTTTTGGGTATTTTTCGCTGTTTTCTTCAATTACTTGATTTAAAAAACAGCTTCAATACTATTTTATGTTTAAATAATTATGTGTTAAAGGTCATTATAATCAAACGTTGAAAAGAAGAGTTCGTTTTATTTCTCATTGCGACAGTTTTCGTGTTTTGTGACGCCAATAAGAATTTTTATGAAAAAGCATTGTAGAAAAAAGCGTACTTATTTTATCGACATTATTTTATTTGAGGTTTTGATCTTTTTGTGTGGAAAGAAATATTATTTCAACATAATAGCAGAAATTTGTCTTCCATCATCCGGTTCGTTGCGGTGTATAGCGCGCCGATGAGAAAAAAAGCGCTGTTCATCTTGATAGGTACAAAGCTCTACACAAGAAGCATTAACGCCTGCTTCTTTGAGTTGATTGATAATAAATGCCCATAGATTAAAATGAAAGTGATTGACTTTTTCTGTTTTTAAAAAATATTTTTGAAATTTACTATGACATTCAATAAATTGGTTGTAAAATTCACGTGTTACTTCGTAGTGGTGTGGTCCAATACAAGGTCCAAGGGCTGCTATTATTGATTGTCTTTTGGCTCCCTGTTTTTCCATAACAGCAATTGTTTTCTCAATAATTCCATTTAAGCTTCCGCGCCAGCCAGCATGTGTTGCGGCAATGATCCCAGCTTGTGGATCAGCAAACAGTACTGGGCCACAATCTGCTGTAAGAACCCCAATAACGAGACCAGGTATGGTTGTCACAAGAGCATCTGCTTTAGGGGGGGCACCGATAATTGGCTGATGAGCGACGATGACATCAGAAGAATGTATTTGATTGACCGTGACTAAATTTTGTACCTCAACACTAAAATAATCAGCGATTAAAAGACGATTTTGTACAATATGTTCAGGTTGGTCATTTGATCTTTTTCTGACATTAAAGCTATGAAAGTTTTTTGAAACACCAGCTTGACGTGTAAAAAATCCATGTTTTATCCCATGGGTGTGTAAAGTAGAGAGATTTTTTGCAAGGATGGGATGAGGGATAGGCTTCATAAAAGTTCCTTATGGGGTTATTTGAATGGTGGAGTGATGTTCCTATTTGTCGACGAACATTTCAGAGAATGATATGCTTATTGACACAATTGTCGATCATTAAAATTGGGGAGGTATAGATATATTTTTATCACTGAAATGTAAAACTTTAAATAGTTTTCCCATTTGATCTGGGCCAGCGAGCCGTTCGATATCTTGGCGGATTTTGTCTTGTAAGGAAACGCTTTTTCCCATTCCAAGTTGTTTTGCACGCTCCATGAGCCCCATTTTAAAAAGAAATTCTCCTTGCTCTAAGATTTCAGCAAAACAGCCCTGTTCAAGAGCTATATTTTTTAAAAAAGAAAAATCAACATGGGATGTTAAGTCATGTTCACCAGGGGCATCAAAAACATCCCGAAATTTATGTTTTGAGAGTGCTTGCAAGGTATCGCCAAAGGCAAGATCACACGCACCATAATCGATAAGCAAAACAGAGCCTGTGACTTGCACTAAATGATGACTGATTTGTTGTATGAATTGATGTCGTAAGGGAGCATGTTCAAAAATTGTTCCATCAGGGACTTCAGAGCAATAGGTTTGTAGACAAGAAGAGGAAAGTTTATGCGGGGCAGCAATAAAGATGAAATCTCCATCTTTATTGCTTGTGATGCGGCGTTCTCTCCATTCACCATCGATTTTAATATATTGGTTTATGGGAAGTGTATCGAGGAATTCATTACCAATGAGAAAGAGAGGTTTTGAAGGAATTTGATTTAAATTTGCAATGCTATGGATTTGTTTTTGATAAGAGAAAAGGCGTTTTTTTTGTTCTTTTGCAAGTTTCTTACTTATTTCGATCAGAAAAATTTCAGCAACATTAAATGCTGTTGTAGAAAGCTTTTGGATGGTTCGCAAAATGTCATCCATCAAAGTTCCACGTCCTGGTCCTATTTCCGCGAGAATAAAAGGGTGAGGGCAACCATGAGCATTCCAATTTGCAAGAAGCCAAATGCCAATCATTTCTCCAAATAATTGGCTTACCTCGGGTGCTGTTATGAAATCACCAGTGCGTCCAAAAGGTGTTTGTGTTTGATAATAGCCAAATTGAGGATCTGTGAGCGCCAATGTCATATATTCACTGACAGTAATGGGGCCATGAGATGCGATGATTTCTTTAATTTTTTCTTTGAGGGATGTCATTTTCGGTAGATTTATCTTTAAATGCTTGAAGGAGGAGATAAAATCCTAAAAGAAGCATGGGAAGAGATAAAGCCATGCCATAGGTAAAGCCTATAGAATGGAAAAGGGTCGAGAACCATTCTGGATCTTCTTGGGGAGCACGGTAAACTTCTGAGATACTGCGTGCTATTGCATAGCCCATAATAAATATTCCTGATACAGTCCCACGGCGTTTGAATGCTTTGAAGGCAAAAATAACAATGAAGAGAAGAATGAAGAGAAGAAATCCTTCCATAAATGCTTCGTAAAGTTGGCTTGGATGGCGTGGTAAATAGTAAGGATCTAGGGGAAAACAAACTGCCCAAGGTTGCGTGGTAACGTTACCCCATAATTCTTGATTGATGAAATTACAGATTCGTACAATGCCAATACCGATAGGGGCACCGGCAGCAATGATATCAAACATCACTCGTATGTTTATGTTATTTTTACGGGCGAATAAAATCATTGCAATGATAATGCCAATAAGACCACCGTGAAAAGACATCCCCCCATCCCATACAGCAATGATAGCACTTGGATGGCTAAAGTAATAAAGAGGATCCCATACAAGGACTTGTCCTAAACGCCCTCCAACAACAACACTTATGGCAGACCAGACAACAAAATCTCCGATCTTCTCTTTATCCATAGGAGGGTGGTTTTTATGCCATAAAGATGGTTTTTTAAATAATTTTTGCGCATACCACCAAGCAAAAAGAATACCCACGACGTAACCAAGACCATACCAATGAAGCATTATGGGTCCTAGTTGGATAATGACAGGATCAAGAAAAGACGGAAAAGCAATGGCTGGACAGACAAGATTGTTCATGAATTAAGCACTTTACATTATATAAGATGGATATGAAGTGACTCTGATGGCAAGGAATGACAGATGAATGCACAATGGTCAAGTCAGGAAGATGATAAGTCAGAAAGGGTAACAGATTTCTACTCGTTTATTGTGGTAAAAAATTACGGCGATAAAAAGAATATAAAAATTTTAAAACAAACTCGTCATGAAAAATCGGCATAATAGGTAAAAATAGGATAAAAGGAACAAATTACAGTATCTAAATGTTATGAGAATACGCTATAATGCGTGCCTCAATATTAAAATTTAAGGAAAAATGTTATGCGTAATGGATCAAACCGTATTCTTGATGAATTAGCAAAATTAGCAACAGATGCCGCTGACGTCGTGCAAGGTATACGACGTGAAGCTGGAACAGCTTTTCGTGTGCAGGCTGAAAAGATAGCCAACAAACTTGATCTTGTTTCACGCGAAGAATTTGAGACCTTTAAAGAGATGGTGCTGAAAGTCCATGCTGATAATGCTGATTTGAAAAGGCGTCTTGATGATTTAGAAGAAGATGATTTAGAAAAAAAGCAGACACGAAAAAAAGTAAAATAGTTTTTCTAAAAAAAGAATTTTCAAAAAAATATCCCCAATTTTTCAATATGATGCGTGAAACTAAAAAATGCTTAATCTTGAGTCTGTTAGAGGGGAGCATTTGTTTATTTTTAATTTTTTTTTGGGGTAAAATACATTTTTTTGAATCAGGGGGGCTGGCGCTATGAAATTGTATCAATACACTGAAAAGACTTGATGATTCGTTTTATGATTATCAGGTTGCCCTAAAGAGCGCGATTGTGTTCTGGGGGGGTGTGTAGTGTCGATGTTTTTAATGTGTATTTGTTTGGTGTAAAGGTTCTGATTGTAACAAAATATTGTTACAATTTAAGCCGTTTATATTCTGTTGACAATGTTTTAAGATGATTGAGGATTGTGATGAGGCTTGCATTTTGCGCCACAGAAAGAAAAGAGCATCCTGTTGATTTTATCGAACAGATTGCCTGTGAATATGATTGGTCGTTTGAGCGGAATGCACAAGATGAAATTAGCGTTTGTGTGGAAGGAAAACGGGCAAATTATCGTCTTGCTTTTTCGTGGATGGAAGAGCATGAAGCACTTCATTTGGCTTGTTCATTTGATCTTTCTATTGAAAATGCTCGAACAGCTGAAATACAACGCTTATTGCTCGCGATTAATGAAAAGTTGTTGTTGGGACATTTTGATTACTGGCAAAGAAATAATTCTGTTATTTATCGGCAAGGTCTTCTTTTGGCTGGCGGAGTGCATCCATCTCATATACAGGTTGAAACATTGTTGATACACGCACTTAAAGCCTGTGAAAGCCATTATGTTGCCTTTCAGATGGTGGCTTTATCGGGGGAAAGCGCTTACAAGGCATTGCAATACACTTTGTTTGAAACTGTAGGGAATGCTTAAAATATCAAGCCTGTTATTTTTTACAGATGGTTTGCTGAAAGATTGCTCATAGGGGGATATCAAGAATAGCGCGTACTCCCCCAAGAGGACTCTCATCGAGTTGTATATTGCCACCATGGCTGCGTGCTATGTCTTGGGCAATAGAAAGACCAAGTCCTGTTCCACTTGCATCTTGATTACGAGCTTTATCAAGTCTAAAGAATGGCTTAAAAACTTCTGTACGCATATCTTTATGAATTCCAGGTCCATCATCGTCGATGATCAATATAAAAGATTCCTGTTGAGAGTTAGCTGTTAGTTTAATGGTCATGCCGTAACAAAATGCATTTGAGACAAGATTGCTGACTAAGCGTGTAAAAGCACGGGGGCGTACTTGTATTTGTGTAGGGCCTTCAATGGTGTAAGAAAATTGACGTTTGTGAAGATGAGCATCAGCGGAGAATTTTTGCATAAGAGCATTTAAATCAAAGGTCTTGACACTTTCACTTCCTTCACCACGGGCAAAAGCAAGATAATCTTCTAACATATTTTGCATATCACTGACATCTTGCTCAAGCGGTTTAATATCAAAATCGGTATTTGCTAATGCTAGCTGAAGTTTAAAACGTGTAAGAATAGTTCTTAAATCATGGCTTACACCTGAGAGCATCATAGTGCGTTGTTCTATTTGCCGCTCAATACGTTCGCGCATGCGTAAAAAAGCAATGCCAGCACGACGAACTTCATCGGCTCCTTGTGGTTGAAATCCTTTTGGTAAAGGACGACCACGTCCAAAACTTTCAGCCGCTTCAGCCAATTGTTGAATGGGTTTGATTTGGTTGCGCAAGAAATAAATTGCTATCAGCAATAAAACAAGGGCTGTTCCTACCATCCAGCTCAAAAAAATAGCGGTGTTGGAAGCATAAGCTTGGCTGCGTGGAGCAAAGACGCGCAAGATGTTGTGACCAAGATGGATACGGATTTCAACAAGATCAGAATCCCCTACGGTATCAATCCAGAAGGGGCGATTAATTTGGCGGGTGATTTCTTCACTGAGAAAATAATCAAGAATTGCAAAAAATGGCTTAGGTCCTGGAGGGGGTAAGGGGGCAGGAGAGAGAATAGAAATGTTTAATCCCATACGTTGTTGTGCAATACGCTTGATATCTTCATAATTATCTTGTTGCGGATATGTCTCAATAATATCAATAATGGCTGAAATATCATGTACGACAGCTGTTGAAAGACGCTCAGTTACCATTTGCCAATGACGTTCCATAAAGACGTAAGCAATGACCGTTTGCAGAAGTACCATGGGAGCGATAATAATGATCAAAGAGCGAGCATAAAGCCGTTTAGGCATCTTTTTCGTTAACCATCGAAAAAAAAATCTTAAAGGTTTGATCATTTTTGCGTGTGCCTATTCAATTGAGAGTTTATACCCTATTCCTCGCACGGTTTGGAGCCATATGGGCAGTGCTGGATTTCTTTCGATCTTACGACGAAGACGGTTGATTTGTACATCAATAGCACGTTCACCGATAGTTTTGTCATCCATTGCAAATTGATGGCGCGGAATGATGCTCCCTGCATTTTCGGCAAAAATGACCATCATTTTTTGTTCTTTATCGGTTAATTTAATAATTTCTCCTCCCCTTTTGAGTTCGCGCCGTGAAATTGAAAATATATAAGGCCCAAAAACGATTTGCTCAATTTTTGGTTGGCTAAGGGGCAGACCTCGTCGTAAAATGGCGTTGATGCGAAGGAGAAGTTCACGAGGATCAAATGGCTTAGCCAGATAATCATCTGCGCCTGCTTCTAATCCACGGATACGACTGTCTGTTTCTGATAAAGCTGTTAGCATGAGGATAGGAACCTCTTTTGTTTGGCGGAGTGAATGGGTAAGGTTGATACCGTTTTCGCCAGGCATCATGACATCAACGATAAGAAGATCAAAGTCTAAACGTGCCAACAGTCGTCTTGCTTCATTAGCATTGGCTGAAATTGAAACACGAAATCCATTGTTAATAAGAAACTGAAATAAAAGATTGCGAATACGTGTATCATCATCAATTACAAGAAGGTGAGGGGCATCGTCACACAAAACTTGAACGTGATTGGTCATTCTTCAAAACCTTTAAATTATTTCTTCAAAAAATTTAACTTTACATAAGTTGCACAAAGCTGTCGAGCAGGCTATCCTATAGAAAAAAGGGAATGTTCCTTGTAAGCTTGAAGAAGGTAAGCTTCAAAAAGATTTACTTTAAATAAAGGATTTCATGAGTCATTTTAGTGCACATATTATTCCGGTTACGCCTTTTCAGCAAAATTGCACTCTGCTTTTTGATAAGGAACAAAAAGTAGGGGTTTTAGTGGATCCTGGTGGAGATTGGCTTCTAATTCAAGAAGTCATTAAAAAGGAGGGTATTACCGTTGAAGCGATTTGGATAACACATGGTCATTTTGATCATGTGGGAGCGGCAATGCAAGCAAAAGAAGCATTGGGCGTTAAAATTATCGGTTCACATTGCGATGATAAGCCTGTGATGGATTCTGTGGTTGAGAGTGCAAGAAGCTATGGTATCACGGATGCTTCTGTGTGTCTTCCTGATCAATGGTTAGAAGATAACGATAGTGTCCATTTTGCTGAACATGTATTTAGGGTTTTTCATACACCAGGGCATTCTCCTGGTCATGTTATTTATTTTAATGAAAAAGAACGTTTCGCTTTACTTGGTGATGTTCTCTTTCGTGGTTCTATTGGACGTACAGATTTTCCTTTTTGTTCTCATGAAAAATTGATGAAATCACTTCGAGAAAAAGTTTTACCTTTAGGGGATGATGTTCGTTTTATCTGTGGGCATGGTCCTGGAAGCTATATAGGTTATGAGCGTCAGCGGAATCCTTTTCTTCAAGATTTAAGGACATAACCCCCAAAACGCTTTAAAGCGTTTTGAGGTTACTTAAAATTTTCTAAGCCAAAGCAAAGATGTTAGTTCAATGGAGCATAACAAAAATGGTCTTGCCCATCATAGCCTCGAAAAGTACCTGTTTGGGGATTGAATGAACGGTACTTTTTCTTGCAATATTGAAGCCAGCTACGAGTCCATGGTTGCTGGAGTGTCTGGTATGTGACTGTTGATTGAGATTCATAAATGATTTGGGTTTCAGGAACTTGTTGATACATCTCTTGCGGAACTTCTTGATACACGACCTGTCTTTGTGGAACGGGTTGATAGATAATTTGTGGCTGTTCTGGTTTTTTCAAAACATTGCCAAGAATTGCTCCAGCTGCGAGACCAAGAATGCCTGCTGCTAAAGCATCTCCTGAGTTATCGCGCGTCAGATGATGCTCATATATATGATGATGTGTTGTCTTTTTGCGTTCAACATAACGATATATTTTGCGTTCAACATGATGACGATTATGTTCTCGCCTTTTATGGTCACCATGATGGTAGGGGTGCGTATGAGAAGAGTGATGTCTTTCAAAAGTAGAATGGCTGTTAGAATGATAAGAAGGAAAATAGGAATGCATTCCGTTCCTCATATCCCCCATTTGTTTATCCATATTTCTTCTCATATCATTTATCTGCTTCTCAATATGATTTTCACTATGCTTCCATTTCATATCGGCAAGCGCTGTGCTTAATGGGACAAAAACAGTTGCCATTGATACCACTGATAACACCGCTAATTTACTCGATCTTCTCATAGCGACACTCCTTAACTTAAATCCATATTTTTTCACATCATACACGTGACAAACTGAATATAATCTGAACAACTTTTGATTTTATTTTGACAAAACGAATAAAGAGCTATTTGGTTGACAAATAACGATCAAATAAACAAAGAATAAAGATCCTTTTTCATAAAAAATATTCTATTGATATTGATTGACAAAAATCATTTTATAAAATCTTATTTTTACAAAAGTAAAAAAACTTTTTATTGGATAGAAAATTCTTGTATCATATGATTACGTATAACCTAAAAAAATAAAAATATGAATCAAAAATATCATTAATGTTATCATAAACTTATACTTTTATAATAAGGGGATATGCTTATATTTTTTTCAGTAGACATGGAAGAAAAATGAGTAAGCAATGTGCTTTTCTTCAAGGATTTGCAATCTTCTTACCGAAAAGAGCAAATGGTTATTGTAAAGATTTTTACAATTAGGTTTCCGTATTTATTTCACCGTAATATTATTGATATGTTTCCTAGAATTTTTTGTTGTTCTCAATCTCATTTCAGCATATTGCTCATGAATGGTATACAGCATCATCTTTACACTTATAAAAATACAGGGGGGGATGATATCATTATATTTATGAGTTCTTCATTTTACGATCAGTTTTGGTATTGAGATAGTTTAGAAGAGGTGATAATCTTTTTTTTAAGAAGAGATCGTACGGCACTTTTGGTTCTTATGCACTATAAAAAACGATAAATTATGTTTATAAATAAATTTTGGGGGTCATAGAAAATATTTTCTTTAATTTATTATTATTGATTGAGAATTTAGATTTTTTTAAATCTTATAACTTTCGAGTATAACATATTTAAATTAAGAAAAAATTTTCTAAAAAGATTCATATTTTAAGTTTTTTAAGGGATCCTTATTTTTTTATATAAGACAATTTCTATTGAAGTATAAAGTATGTTTTGTTTGTGAGTGTTTCGCGTGGGCATTCACAAATTCAGCGTTTATTTGAGAATCTTTGAGATTTTTAGATTATTTGTTTGGCGTATTTTTTCTTTATTTTTCAAAACGTTGGTATCTATGAGTGAACTTTCGTGATCAATATTTGTGTCACTTAAGAGTTAATGGAAGCGCGAGTGGGGTATTTTCTGTACTATTTTAAGGGATCATCCGCGATTGCGAGTTCTATTTTCTGGAGTTGTTTTATTTCATCACGAAGGCGTGCTGCTTCTTCAAAATTAAGATCGGCTGCTGCTTCACGCATTGATTTTTCCAAAGATTGAATATGGCTGGCTAAATTGTTGTGAGCCATATTACTTCGCGTGATAAAGTCAGGAATATTTGTAGGAGTTTGATGGTTTTCACTACTTGCATTGAGAATATTGTCAATATTTTTTTTGATACTGGTTGGTGTGATATGGTGCTTTTTATTATAGGCTATTTGTTTTTTTCGACGTCTTTGTGTTTCTTGCAAAGCACGTTCTATAGAGCCTGTCATTGTATCGGCATAAAGAATAACGCGACCATCTACGTTGCGTGCGGCACGACCGATGGTTTGTATGAGCGATGTTTCTGAGCGCAAAAAACCCTCTTTATCGGCATCTAGTATGGCAACAAAACCGCATTCTGGAATATCCAAACCTTCTCGAAGGAGATTGATCCCAATGAGGACATCAAAGGTACCAAGCCGCAGATCACGAAGAATTTCAATACGCTCTAACGTATCAATATCGGAATGCATATAGCGTACGCGAATACCTTGTTCGTGGAGATATTCCGTTAAATCTTCGGCCATACGCTTGGTTAGGACCGTGATCAATGTACGGTAGCCTTTTTGAATTGTTTTACGAATTTCATTGACAACATCATCAACTTGAGTGCGTGCTGGACGAACTTCTGTTTCTGGATCAACAAGCCCAGTTGGGCGGATAATTTGTTCAGCAAAAACACCATGGGATTGTTCCATTTCCCAGCGTCCAGGTGTTGCGGAGACAGCAATTGTTTGTGGGCGCATAGCGTCCCATTCTTCAAAGCGCAAAGGACGGTTGTCCATACAGGAAGGGAGGCGAAAACCATATTCTGCTAGAGTGGCTTTTCTGCGAAAGTCACCGCGATACATGCCACCAATTTGGGGAATCGTGACATGGCTTTCATCGATAAAAACAAGAGCATTGAGTGGAATATATTCGAATAAGGTTGGTGGTGGTTCACCAGGATTTCGTCCTGTTAAATAACGTGAATAATTTTCAATTCCAGGACATGAACCCGTTGTTTCTAACATTTCTAAATCAAAAATTGTACGCTGTTCTAAGCGTTGTGCTTCTAGAAGACGACCGGCTGCATTCAATTCATCAAGACGTTGAATGAGTTCTCGTTTGATCAATTTCATTGCTTGATTTAAGGTTGGACGCGGTATTACATAATGTGAATTGGCATAAATTTTAATAGATTGAAGGTCATCTGTTTTTTGTCCTGTTAGAGGATCAAATTCGGTAATTTTTTCTACTTCATCACCAAAAAGTGAGATACGCCAAGCACGATCTTCAAGGTGAACAGGAAAAATTTCAATGGTATCACCTCGTACACGAAAGGAACCACGAATGAAATTAATGTCTTGTCGATAATACTGTTGAGAAACTAAATCAGCTAGGAATTTTCGTTGATTGAGTTTGTCCCCTTTTTCTATTTGGAAGGTCATAGCCGTATAGGTTTCTACGGAACCAATTCCATAGATACAGGAGACAGATGCGACAATGATAACGTCATCGCGCTCTAAGACGGCGCGTGTTGCAGCATGGCGCATCCTGTCGATTTGTTCATTAATAGAGGATTCCTTTTCAATATAAGTGTCTGAGCGCGCAACATAGGCTTCGGGTTGATAATAGTCGTAATAAGAAACAAAATATTCGACAGCATTGTGAGGAAAAAAGTTTTTAAATTCTCCGTAAAGTTGTGCGGCAAGCGTTTTATTGGGGGCTAAGATGAGAGCTGGACGTTGTGTTTTTTCAATGACTTTTGCCATCGTATAGGTTTTGCCTGAGCCAGTAACCCCCAAAAGCACTTGTGTACGTTCATCTTTTTTAATTCCCTCAACCAGAGTTTTAATGGCTTGAGGCTGATCTCCCGCCGGTTTAAAGGATGTTTCGAGTTGAAACGGAATACCACCTTCAGATTTTTCAGGATGAGTCGGGCGATGAGGTGTCCATAATACACCATTTTTAAAAAGAGGATTACCTGAAGCAATGAGAGCAGAAAGAGCTTCTACGGTTGCAGTAACACCATTTTTCATTGTTGTATCCTTTGATAAAAAAGTGCTGGTGATTTAAAGAGAGTACTAATTTTTACAATTTCATTACGAGAACAGCAAAACGTTATTGAACAGATTTGTTTTGGTTTACTAGTGCTTTCATGAGCATATTGATAAAGTTTTTTCTATGAGACGAATTCTTTGAAATGTTTCTTTGGAGGGGCATATTTGTGGTCGCTCGTGGGATATTATTGCATTCTTGCCATGATGATCTTCAAGAGGGCATAAGTTATCATGGTTGTTATGGAGAATAATCATAAGTGGTCTTTTGGGGAACTAAAGACATTGTGTATGTGTGATAGAGGTCATTGCCATCTTTAAATGAAAGATAACGCGATGATACCCAACCTATTTGAGCGTTATGTCGGATATGGCACCAACTTCCTTCACAGTTTTTAACAAAAACCAATTCTCCAGCAGAAATTAAGCCACAAACTGCATACTGAGTGCTAGGTCCTGTTCTAAAATTAAGATTTGTTGTCACAAAGGCATCTGCTGCTTTAGATATTGTCGTGGCTAAAAAGAAAGAGCCAAACATAAAAAAAATGACAATTTTTTTCATTTTTCTACAAAGAATTTCTTTAGAAATTATCCTTCTCTCTTTGATATCCCATATGATTTCTGTTGCTAGATTATGATAAAACAAAAAAAATTACAATTCTTTCTTCTTTATGAGACTTAAAAGAGGAGAGCGAAGTTTAACGTTTTAAACACCAAAATGAGATGTTTTAAATACTATTAGTGCATGTTTTGTTCCCTTTATTTATTTTTATATGGAAAATAGGGATACTGTGCTATATAATGAAAAAGATCGTAGTTTTCGGATTCCAAAAGTAATTTTGGAAGCCGTTTTTTGTATTTTTATTAAACCTTCCGTGTAATAGAAAGGGACGGATTATGGAAAAAGTTCCGATGACTACAGCTGGTTTTGAAAGTCTTAAAGAAGAGTTGCGTTGGCGTCAACAACAGGAACGTCCACGAATTATAGAAGCAATTTCTGAGGCGCGTGCCCATGGTGATTTGTCAGAAAACGCCGAGTATCACGCTGCTAAAGAAGCACAAAGTCATAATGAGGGTCGTATAAATGAGCTTGAAGATTATATCGCGCGGGCAGAAGTTATCGATGTCTCGCGTCTTTCAGGAGACAAAATAAAATTTGGAGCGACCATTAAACTCTTGGATGAGGATACTGAAGAAAAAAAGGTATATCAGATCGTAGGGGATCAAGAAGCCGATGTAAAGATTGGTAAAATCTCTATTTCTTCACCGATTGCACGTGCACTTATTGGTAAGCAAGAAGGTGATGTGATTGAAGTGAATGCGCCCGGTGGTGCGCATAATTACGAAATCATTAAGGTTCAGTACATTTAAATATCTAAATAGTTATGCGTGTGTCTTTGGAAGAAACTGAGATTATTGCGCCTCACTTTAAAAGGCGTTTATCGGGAGTAACATCTACGATTATTCAGCTCATTCCACTGCAACGTCAACAGGGGATGCGTATAGCCACCTTGGGCTTTGGATTACCAAAAAAATTGCCGGCTCTTGCCTTTAGGGACCTTTTCGGACTTTGGCGAAGTCCGAAAGGGAAGTCGTTTCGTATTTGGCACGCAAGGCGTAATATTGAGATGCTTTGTGGGATCTTTTTGCGCGATATCTTGAAAATGAAGCTGAAACTTATTTTTACATCGGCTTCACAACGTCATCATAAGCCTTTTACAAAATGGTTGATTCGCCGTATGGATAGGGTTATTGCTACCAGTACACATACGGGCGCTTATCTAGAAGTGCCTCATAAGGTTATTATGCATGGGGTGGACGTGAAGCGCTTTTCACCACCACAGACTCTTGATGATTGTTTTTCTTCTTCGGGATTTCCAGGAAAATATGCGGTAGGGTGTTTTGGGCGTGTGCGCAGCTCAAAGGGAACAGATTTATTTGTTGATTCCATGATAGCATTATTGCCACGCTACCCGGAGTGGACAGCACTTATCGCTGGTCGTACCACAGAGCAACATTATCATTTTGAAAAAGAATTACGCCAAAAGATTGCTAAAGCTGGTCTGGAAGATCGCATTATTTTCCTTGGTGAGATTCTAGATACACCTTTGTGGTATCGTCGATTATCGCTTTATGTAACACCTACTCGTTTGGAAGGTTTTGGTTTAACACCATTAGAGGCAATGGCATCACAAACAGCTGTGGTAGCCAGTGATGTCGGAATTTTTAAAGAATTGGTGGTGAAAGGAACAGGACTGGTGGTTAAAGTAGGAGATGGAGAAGCTTTAACGGCAGCCATTGAACCTTATTTTGCGGATGTAGAAAAAACATTGGCAGCCGGAAAGAAAGCTTTAACCCATGTTCGTACGCACTTTCCTTTGGAGAAGGAAGCCACCGCAATTGGAAACGTTTACAAAGAACTGTTTGCGGAAAAAACAGTTTAAATACTATATCAAAAATTTTTCTTCAAAAAGATAATGATGGTCTCTCCATGGATAAAATAGTCATACATATTTTCAATAAATTCATAATAAGATAAATCTAAGACCAATATATCAATTCATATAGATAATCTACCTTTGCAATTTGAATAATATTTTAAGATTTTTACTTGTTAAATCTGTTAGTGTTAAATCAATGAAAGCTGTCCTCTTGCACATCACAATTGGAAGGTGGCATTGGTGGATGAAGATTATTGAAGACAAGCTATAAAGAGATTTTTATAAATTGTCTGAAATGCAAGCTGTTGCAACATTCATAGAAAGAAAATAATATGGTGGTGTTAATTTATATCTTGTTTTGTGGTACAGGCTTGCATCTTATTATTTAAATAAAAATAATATGCCCACTTTACTCTCCATGAGGACTGTCGTGAAATGCGGGCGATGAGTGCTGTGAGGTTTTTTTTAAATACGATTGCGAATTTATAGTAAATGGTATTTTGTTTTTTATAAAGCCATGACTTATTAAAGAAAAACATTTTTATCATCAAATATTCATATTTTTTGCATGAATGATTATTCGTAAAAAAGGATGTTCTATAAATCCATTTTATTTGATAAAGAAACTCAAGAATGTCATGTAAAGTGCCATATGTTACGGCTTTGAGAGCTGTTGACACTTGATTGTTTTTTCCGAAATATTTTTATGTCAATCATTTATACGATATTTGAAATTTTAGAAAATTTTCAGTTGATTGATTGAAGATTAAATATTGTTCGCGCCTTTTTTATTTTATCAATTTTTTATTATGATAAAATAAAATGCTCTATGCATTAGAATTGTTCACGCCAGAAAGCGGGAATAAAAAGGACGAATATTGTTATGATTTCAAGGCGTCCAGCTAACATTAGAAAACTTAAAATCCATAAAGCATTATCGTTTATGCTAGAGAAATTACCAGCGGGGCCAATAATATCTCCAAAGCCTGGACCAACATTTGAAAGTGCTGTTAAGACGCCTGTAAAGGCAGAGGTAAAGTCGAGACCGGTTGTGAGTAAAAGTGCAGTGCCGATAACAAGGCAGAACATATAAAGACAGACAAAAAACAAAACAGCTTGAGCAACATCGTTTGATATATTTGAGTGATCGTAGCGTGCCTTTACAATGACATTAGGAGAAAGAAGTTTTTCTATATTTGTTTGTGTAATACGCCAAAGAATAATGAGGCGATTGATTTTCATGCCACCAGAAGTAGAACCAGCACACCCGCCTGTAAAAGAAACAATGAAGAAAATTCCAAGCGCAAAGGGTCCCCAAAGTTGATAATCTTCAGCACTGTAACCTGTGGTGCTAATAATAGATGAAAGGTGAAAAATGACATCAAGGAAAATCAAGTGGAAAGCACGATGATCATGAAACCGTAACCATGCTGCTAAAGCAAAGCTGAAAAGGAGAACGATATGGAGAAAAACAATCACTTGTGGGTCAAGGAAGCGTTTGGAGTGTCCAGGAAGGACTAATTTAACATAAAGTACGAAGGGTAAAGCAGAAAGCAACATGAAGATTGTTGCAATAATTAAGATAGCTGGTTTATCAGAAAAATAGCCAAAAGAAGCATCATGCGTTGAAAAACCAGCAGTTGCGACCGTACTCATTGCATGGTTAATAGCATCAAATAAATTCATGCCTGCGGCAAAATAAGAAAGCATACAAGCCAATGTGAGCCCAACATAAGCGATGATAATTCCGTTCGCAATTTGATTGATACGGGGCAATATTTTTTCAGATTTATCAGATGACTCCATATGAAAAAGCCGTACACCCCCTACACGCAGTGAAGGCAAAAGCAAGAGGGCTAAACCGATAAAACCAATGCCCCCAATCCAGCATATAATAGAACGCCATAACACAATACTTCGCGATAAATGATCAAGACCAGAAAGGACTGTGGAGCCTGTTGTTGTAATTCCCGAGACAGATTCAAAAATGGCTCCTGCGAGAGAAATGGGAAGAGGGGAAAGATAAAGAGGTAAGGCCCCCACGATGCTTCCAGTGAGCCAAAGACAAACAGTGAGCATAAAGCCAAGCCGTGCTGAAAAACGACAAGTAGCTCCCTTCGTTGCTAAGAGAATCAGCGTTGCTAACATGGTGGTTATGGCACAAGAATAGAGAAAGGTTATCCCATTATGGTTTTTGTCATGCAAATCCACCAAAATTGGCAAAAGCATTGCGCCTCCCATGATTAACGCAAAACGTGCACAGACATTGATAATAAACTGAAAAATGACCGTTCCCTATCTTTGTATCTCTTTTTATTATGGTTTTGTGCTCATAAGAATTTACGTTTTTCTCTTTATAGGATAAAGACTAATTCTTAACATTAGCATGCCTTGATGAATTAGTAATCAGACCTTTTCATAAAACTTGAAAAGGAGTACATATATAACATAATTGAGATTATTGAAAAATATTTTTTTAAAAGACTGCATTCCATTATAATTTATAGAATTATTAAGTTGTAAAATAATTAAGTTGTAGAAAGTGAAGGGGATTTAATGGTACAATCGCATATTCGTCTGCTGATTATTGGCTCGGGTCCGGCTGGTTATACAGCGGCGGTCTATGCGGCAAGAGCAATGCTCCAGCCGGTTTTAGTGACAGGCTTGCAGCAGGGGGGGCAATTGACAATTACAACGGATGTCGAAAATTATCCAGGTTTTGCTAACCCCATCCAAGGACCATGGTTGATGGAACAAATGGCAAAACAAGCTGAAAATATGGGGACAAAAATTGTCTATGATACGATTACAAAGGCAGATTTACTGAAGGATCCTTTTGTCTTATATGGGGATTCAGGAACACAATATTCTTGTGATGCACTGATTATCGCAACAGGAGCCCAAGCACGCTGGCTTGGTTTAGAAAGTGAACAGACTTTTATGGGCGGTGGTGTTTCTGCTTGCGCTACATGTGATGGCTTTTTTTATCGGGGTAAGGATGTTATTGTTGTAGGAGGAGGAAATACGGCCGTTGAAGAAGCTCTTTATTTATCGCATATAGCAAAAAGTGTAAGCGTGGTTCATCGGCGAGAAAAGTTTCGGGCAGAGAAAATTTTGCAAGATAGGTTATTTACTTGTAATAATGTACGTGTTCTTTGGGATCATGTGGTTGAAGAAATTGTAGGACTGCCAGCTCAGGGGGCAAAGGGAGCTGTTGTAACAGGGGCACGTTTGAAAAATGTCAAAACAGGTCATGAGATGAAAGTGGAAGCAGAGGGAATATTTATTGCCATTGGGCATGATCCTGCTGTTTCTCTGTTTGAAGGGCAACTGAAACAAAAAAGAGGCGGCTATTTATGGACAGCGCCGGATTCAACAGCAACAAGTATTGCTGGTGTTTTTGCTGCAGGGGATGTAACAGATGAAACATTCCGACAAGCTGTAACAGCCGCGGGAAGGGGATGTATGGCAGCGTTAGAAGCAGAGCGGTTTTTGGATATATCTAAGCGTTAATAATTTATTAAAAATATAGAGAATCTAGAGGTAGGATTAATTGTGGCGCCACCGTTGGATTGGGATAAGTTAAGGGTATTTCATGCAGCAGCAGAAGCGGGATCTTTTACGCATGCGGCTCAAAAGCTTCATTTATCCCAATCAGCAGTTTCGCGACAGGTATCGGCTTTAGAACAAGAGGTTGGTGTATCTTTATTCCTGCGTCATGCGCGTGGTTTGATTCTTACAGAACAGGGAGAAACTCTTTATCGTACAGCTCATGATGTTTTGATGAAGCTTGAAAGTGTCCGTTTACAATTAAGTGAAAGCTACGCAAAACCAAGGGGGCATTTACGTGTGACCTCGACCTTCGGAATGGGGGCGGGGTGGATTGCAGAGCGTATGCCAGAATTTCTCAGTCTTTATCCTGATATGCAAGTTCAGCTTTTGCTTTCTGATGAAGAGCTTGATTTGACAATGTGTCATGCAGATTGTGCTGTTCGCCTCCATCAACCCCAACAACCTGATCTTATACAAAGAAAATTATTTACAATTCATATGCATGTTTATGCTTCGGAAAAGTATATTGCAAATTATGGAAAACCGGAAAAATTGTCTGAGCTCGATGAACATCGTATTATTTCGTTCGGTGAACCTGTTCCTCCTTATTTATCTGGTTTAAATTGGTTGGAAAAAGCCGGTAGAAGTGATGGATCATTGCGTGTTTCAGTCCTACAAATCAATAATATCATCTCAATAAAGAATGCGCTTATGCGTGATCTTGGGATTGCTGTGCTACCTGATTATATTGTCAATAATGATGAGCGTTTGGTACGTCTTTTTCCTGATATGGTTGATATTCCTTCTTTTGATACTTTTTTTTGTTACCCTTATAATTTAAAGAATTTAGCAAGGTTGAATGCTTTTCGAGATTATATTTTCTTAAAAGCACGTCAGTGGTCTTTTTAATATTCATATCTTATTTATAACGAACAATTAATTGTTTTGCACCCTAAGACTCTCGTAATATTTTTTCATTCCAAATCTTTTTATATCGAATCAATCAACTCACTTTCTTGCACGTTACAAGCGGGTGGGACGTATGGATAAAATTTTTACGAGAAAGGTATGCCTCTTTCAAACCATCTCAAGTGCCAAGGGTTGTCGAAACATGGGGGCTGGCAAAATGTGTGATGGTACGGGTTTGCTCCTTCACAAGTATAAAGATGGAAGGTTTCAATAGCTTTTATGATTATAACATCCACATAGCGCTGTCGCAAGTTGAGGGAGAGTCTTGAGAGAGATTCCTTTAAATTTAAAACAAGCGTGCCTATTTATCTCATAATGATTTTTTCTGTTAGAGGTTGAGGTTACTTTGCTGAGAGCTGTATATCAAAGGATATGAGAAAAATAAACTTGGAGCTTGTTTGCATAGATTTTACTCTAGTTTACGCGATTGGTTCGCTGAAACAACCGATGCCTCTTATAAAGTTGCTAAAACCATTTTAGATCATACGGTGGAAGGGCTTTTGTGTGAATAAATACTCTTGCAGAAAGGGATAAAATATCCCTTATAAATTTTCTCAAATGTGAAGGTTACTATAACATTGAAAATTGGACAATCGTATGAGGATGATCTCTTTCTATTTAATGAAAGAAATACAAGATTGAGAAAAAATTAGAGCTATGTGTTTATTGCATAGCAGATACGCTTAAGTCTTTATTGTGCTTCTGCTTATAAAATGACATAGAATGCTATCTCTTGATTATGTTGCCTCCCATTGCATTTTCTTGAGTGTTCCCTTACGAAGATCTGTCAGATTGATTTTATCTCTGAGGATTTTCCAAATTTGCCGGACGTGTGTCCGGCTTTTTTTTATTTCTAAAAGAGTGTTTAGAAAATGTAATGCATGGGAAGATTGATAAGAAAAAATTTCAAAATTTATGAATATCAAACAAATTTGTTAGGTAGACTAAAAGCTCAATGAGAAATTTGAGAGAGTTTTATTCTGTTGTATCATAAAATTCTGTTAAAACTTTATATATGAAGTGTTTTTTATGAGAGTATGAGGATGAATATTAAGGGCTTGTTCATAATACCTATAAAGTTAATTAAATGGTTAATAGCAAAAACTTAAGAGAAATTGAACTATTTACACAACAGAGAGGGATAGACTCTTCTTCATTTTCTGGCGAAAAGGAAGCCAAGTAATAGAAAAGGTTTCATTATAAGGGCGATTATGTTGAAAAGTACGAGATTTTTCTTAGTGTTATAAATTGGATAGAGAAAGCTAAACAGGTTTTTCATCTCTCATGACCACAGACTGACTCATTTATTTGATCACTAGATTTTTTTTGATCTTTATCTGCAGCTTCTATTTTTTTGTTATATTTATTCATGAATATTTTTGCTGAATCGATAGTCCCTGTGCTTAATATAGCTTTCGATAGTGTGTTAGATAAATTGATATTCGGCAAAAAACAATCACAAGAGATGATGTTAAAAATTTTAAATTAAACTGTTACAAAAGCGCTGGATACGTGTGCAAGCTTCTTCAAGTAATTTTTCTGATGTTGCATAAGAAATACGAAAAGTTGATCCAAGTCCAAAAGCAGACCCTTGGACAACAGCAACAGCTTCTGTTTCTAGAAGCGCTATAGCGAAGTCTTCATCATTCCTAATACATTGGCCGTTTGGTGTTTTCTTGCCAATAAGTTCTGCGCAAGAAGGATAAACATAAAAAGCACCTTCAGGTGTTGGACAATGAATACCAGGAGTTCGGTTTAGCATGGAAACAACGAGATCACGGCGAGCTTGGAAAATACTTTTATTTTTAGTGATAAAGTCTTGAGGCCCATTGAGTGCTTCAACAGCAGCCCATTGTGAAATAACACTCGTGCCGGACGTTTGCTGACCTTGAATGGTATCCATAGCTTTAATTAATCCTTGTGGTCCACCGGCATAACCGATTCTCCAACCCGTCATGGCATAGGCTTTGGAAACACCATTCATTGTGAGTGTGCGCTCATAAAGCGCTGGTTCTACTTGAGCGGGAGTCACAAAAGTAAAACCTTCATACGTGAGATGTTCATAGATATCATCGGAAAGGATAAAGACATGAGGATATTTTACTAAAACATCCGTGAGTTTTTTCAATTCATTATATGTATAAGCAGCCCCTGATGGATTTGAAGGAGAGTTAAAGATGAACCATTTTGTTTTGGGGGTAATGGCCGCTTCGAGCTCTTGTGGTTGAAGTTTATAAGAAAATTCAGCTTTTGTTTCTAAAAAGACAGGCGTACCATCGTTAAGTGCGACCATTTCTGGATAACTCACCCAATAAGGGGATGGAATGATGACTTCATCTCCTTTATTCAACGTTGCCATCAATGCATTAAAGAGAATTTGTTTTCCACCGGTTCCAACAATAATTTGTTCTGGTTGGTAAAGAAGGTTATTTTCTCTTTTAAATTTTGCAGAAATTGCTTGGCGCAATTCTGGAATTCCAGATATGGGAGGGTATTTTGTTTCTCCCCTTCGAACAGCTTCAATGGCCGCATTTTTGATGTTGTCTGGGGTATCAAAGTCTGGTTCTCCAGCACTTAAAGCAATAACATCGTGCCCTAATGTTTTTAAGTGACGGGCTTTTTGGGAAGCAGCAATTGTTGCAGAAGGTTTGATACGAGACAGCTTGTCTGCGATAAAAGCCATAATTTAAAATCCTTATATTATATCAATAAATGATTATCGCTTTAAAGATATTCTATAAGAGATTATATTGTATGCAATAAAAAACTTCTAAAATACTCTGATATGGATTTTTATAGCGTTGTGTTTTGAGAATTTTAACAAGGAATTCTTCTCTTAAGGATTATAAAAGTATTAGAGGAAGGGTAGGAATATCTTGATAAATTGTAGAAAATAGATAAGTAGCGTTTTCTTTTATCAAGATCAATTTTGCTTTACATAAAATAAAAAAATCTTCGTCGTTATAGACGAAGATTTTTAAATAAAATATTGCAGAATTTAAACTTTAAAGAGCTGCAAGGTTGCCAGCGGCAAATTTTCCTGAACGACGATCTTGAAGAACATCATAAGAAATTTTTTGCCCTTCATTAAGATTGGTTAGACCAGAACGCTCGACGGCGGAAATGTGTACAAATACATCTGCACTGCCATCGCTAGGTTGAATGAATCCGAAACCTTTTGTTGTATTAAACCACTTAACTGTTCCTGTAGACATAGGAAACTCCTTAGATATATAATTATATTGTGTATTGAAGCTATAATTCTTCAATACGGTTGTAGATCGAAATTAGGTGGGAGAAGTTTCGTCAAAAGTGCAGAACGCACAGGAAAGAAAGTCACGTAACCGAAAATTCGATAGAACCCATATAAAAGCCTTTAGCATAAAAAGCAAGCTTTAATTGCTATTTTTTATACAAAGAGAAAATCAAGAAAGGGTATCAAAAGGCGTGCGCTTTTCCACCTAGGAAGAAATTCAACTGAAATAACTTTGCAGGGAACGTACTTCAAGGCGCTTTTTTTTGAGTGCTTTGATTGCTTCTACGGCAGCTTCGGCTCCCGCTATTGTTGTATAATAGGGGACATTTTGCATGAGTGCTGCATAGCGTAATGATTTGGAATCTGAGATGGCACTGGCAGTGCTGGTTGTATTAAAAATCAATTGAATTTGGCGATTACGAATAGCATCTTCAATATGCGGGTGTCCTTCTAGAACTTTGTTGATTTTTTTTGCTTCAACATGATGTTCAGTGAGAAATTTTTGTGTTCCACTTGTGGCAACTACAGAAAAGCCAAGTTCTGTTAAACGTTTTACAGGATTTAAGATGCGTTTTTTGTCTTCATCTCTTACAGAAACGAATAAAGTCCCTTCCTTAGGGAGTTTTACACCAGCTCCAAGTTGCGCTTTAGCAAAAGCAAGCGCAAACTCATAGTCAAGCCCCATAACTTCACCGGTTGAACGCATTTCTGGACCAAGAAGCGTATCAACACCTGAAAAGCGGGCAAAAGGAAACACGGCTTCCTTGACGGCAATATGTTGTTTTTTCTGCGAAGAAGGTAATCCACCATAAGCTTGGAGAGCATTGTGCAGCGTTTCTCCTGCCATAATACGTGCAGCCATTTTAGCAATAGGGCGACCAATTGTTTTCGCAACAAATGGAACTGTCCGCGAAGCGCGGGGATTAACTTCTAAGACATAAATCGTGTCCTCTTTAATGGCATATTGTACATTCATTAAGCCACGAACATGAAGTGCTTGTGCTAATGCTTTTGTTTGGCGCTCTAATTCAGCGACGATGCTCTGTGAAAGCGTATGGACTGGTAAAGAACACGCTGAATCACCGGAGTGGATCCCTGCCTCTTCAATATGTTCCATAATCCCCACGATCAGTGTTTCTTTGCCATCACAAAGACAATCAACGTCTACTTCAATGGCTTCTGTTAGATAGGTGTCAAAGAGAAGCGGATTTTTACCAAGCAATATATTGATTTGTCCTGTTTTATCGTTGGGATAACGAGCTTTGATATCTTCTGGAATTAATTCAGACACACTTTCAAGTAAATAATTTTGCAAACTTCGTTCGTCACGGATAATTTGCATAGCACGCCCCCCTAAAACATAAGAGGGACGTACAACCAATGGGAATCCTAGTTCATGGGCAATGAGGCGTGCTTGTTCGATAGAGTGGGCAATTCCATTTTTAGGTTGTGTTAAGTTAAGTTTAAATAATAGTTTTTGAAAGCGATCTCTATCTTCTGCTAAATCGATGGCGTCAGGAGAAGTGCCAAGGATGGGAATGTTGTGTTTTTCGAGAGCGCTTGCTAATTTTAAGGGTGTTTGTCCGCCAAATTGAACGATGACTCCAACCAATTCACCTTTTTCCTGTTCCGCTTCTAAAATAGCGATAACATCTTCTGTTGTTAAAGATTCAAAGTAAAGACGATCAGAGGTATCATAGTCAGTTGAGACGGTTTCAGGATTGCAGTTAATCATAATCGCTTCAAAGCCTGCATCACGTAGGGCAAAAGCCGCGTGGCAGCAACAGTAATCAAATTCAATTCCTTGTCCAATGCGGTTTGGACCACCGCCTAAGATAGCAATTTTTTTGCGTTCAGAAATCTGTGCTTCTGAGTGTTCTGTACCGGCAAAGGGAACTTCATATGTTGAATACATATAGGCTGTAGGAGAAGAAAATTCAGCAGCACAAGTATCAATACGTTTGAAGACTTGTTTAACATTTAGTGATTTGCGTAAAGCGGCGATATCATCGGGTTCTTTTCCGGTAAGGGTAGCTAATCGCGCATCCGAAAATCCCATAGCTTTTAACATACGTAAGTTATCTTGATCTTGAGGTAATCCATGGATGCGGACACGCTGCTCCATTTCAACGATGGAGGCTATTTGTTCTAAAAACCACGGGTCAATTTTGCTGATTTGGTGAATTTCATTTAAGGGTAAGCCCGCGCGCATAGCTTCAGCAATATAGCGTAGACGGTCAGGACTTGGTATAGCAATGGCTGAGCGTATAGAACTTTTTTCATCACCTTCAGCATGTTCTGGGATGATAATTTCATCAAGACCTGTAAGACCAGTTTCAAGTCCACGGAGTGCTTTTTGTAATGATTCTTGAAAAGTACGTCCAATGGCCATGACCTCTCCTACAGATTTCATTGCAGTCGTAAGGACAGGTGACGACCCAGGAAATTTTTCGAAAGCAAAACGAGGAATTTTTGTCACGATATAGTCAATAGAAGGCTCAAATGATGCTGGTATCGCACCACCTGTGATATCATTTTTCAATTCATCAAGTGTATAGCCAACGGCGAGTTTTGCAGCTATCTTGGCAATGGGAAAACCTGTTGCTTTTGAAGCAAGTGCTGAAGAGCGAGAAACGCGCGGATTCATTTCAATAACAATGAGACGCCCATTTTCAGGATTAACAGCAAACTGTACATTGGATCCTCCCGTTTCAACACCAATTTCACGCAAGACTGCAATCGAAGCATTGCGCATACGTTGATATTCCTTATCGGTTAAGGTGAGAGCAGGGGCTACAGTGATCGAATCACCGGTATGAATCCCCATTGGGTCAATATTTTCAATAGAACAAACAATGATACAGTTGTCGTTCTTATCACGAACAACTTCCATTTCATATTCTTTCCACCCTAAAACACTTTCTTCAATTAAAACTTCTGTTGTAGGAGAAGCTTCAAGCCCCCGTTCAATAATTTCATAAAATTCAGAGCGGTTATACGCAATTCCACCCCCCGTCCCACCAAGGGTAAATGAAGGACGAATAATAGCTGGAAGCCCAACAACATCAAGCGCTTGAACTGCTTTTGCTGTTGCATGGGCGATATAATGCTGTTTGCGATCAGATTCGGTATGTCGCCAATTGCGTTCAAGTTCTTCGAGGGCTTTGTCAAGGGCAGCACCAGAAAGTTTTTCTTTAAGTTCAGCAAGTGTTTTTGCATGTTGCTGGCGATTTTCTTCTTTCAGTTCTGTGGCATTGGCTAACATAGACCGTGGTGTTTCCAAACCGATTTTTGCCATCGCTTGGCGAAATAAAGCACGATCTTCCGCTTTATCAATTGCTGCGGCATTGGCCCCTATCATTTCAACATGATAGCGGTCTAAAATTCCCATACGCTTTAATGATAAAGCAGTATTGAGAGCTGTTTGTCCTCCCATGGTGGGCAAAAGGGCATCGGGGCGTTCATGGGCAATAATTTTAGCAACAATCTCAGGCGTAATGGGTTCTATATAAGTTGCATCAGCGAGATTTGGATCTGTCATAATCGTGGCAGGATTAGAATTGACCAAAATAATCCGGTACCCTTCTTCTTTCAATGCTTTACAGGCTTGTGTGCCTGAATAGTCAAATTCACATGCCTGACCAATGATAATAGGTCCTGCTCCGATGATAAGAATAGATTTTATATCTGTGCGTTTAGGCATGGTTTTTTCCTATGACAAATATCCGTGCACGATTATGGCAAGAAAAATATTTAAGTTTTGAGGCTCCGGTCATTTTATAAGTTAAGTGACAAAGAAAGTAAGTACTAAAATACCTTTTCCATGCTTTTTTTATAAAATTGAAGAATAAATTTCTTTTTTGGGTTGAGCCATCTTGTCAGTATATAACAGGATAACCTTTGATAAGAAAATAAGAGTGCTCTCAAGAATGAGAATATTCAAGCATTCGTAGGAAATAAAACATGAACCATTATGCTTTGATAAAGTTTCATAAAATGAAAGGAGAAGTTTATTTTTTTTGTTTTGTAAAGTACTACCGTTTAGAGCGGTGATATAGGGCATAAAAATGATATATGAGGTATTTTTTGTTAGAGTTTGTTAAGGTGTGTAATAAAATTCAATCTAGAATTTGTCAGGAGAGTTTATTAAGTAAACCATATTGAAGTGGTTAGGGGGAGAACTGTAAGAGAAAGCTAGATTTTGGCTCTGGTTTCAGTCTTGATTCTTTAGGGGAAGAAAAAAGTCCATCTATGTATGTTGTCATTCCATAAAAGGGGGCGAGTGTATTTTAATACAATGACTAAGGAGATAATTTCAGAATAATCATGTTTGGTTTTAAAAGATAGTAAATAGTTTCCCTTTATTTTATAGGTGATGTTCAAAACTTTTTAAAATATTAAAGAAAGTTAAAATGCTGAATATTTCCCAAAAGAAAATATTCTGTCTGGAAGATGTATCCATAGGAAAACTTTTGGTTGCTAAATCTCAAAAGGGGATTTTTTATACTGCGTTGGGTGATACTACAGAGCAATTATTACAGGGGTTTACGGTACGCTTTGGTGATGCACAACAAGTTGTGGGTGACAATGAATTTAAGAGAGATGTTGTCCATATTATAGCCATGATAGAAACACCTAAGTTGGTAAAAAAATATAATTTCTCCTTAGATATAAATGGTACCGTTTTTCAACGGCAAGTATGGACAAGATTATGCGATATACCGTGTGGTGAAACAATTTCATATGAGGAATTAGCGTGCCGTATTGGTACGCCAAAAGCTTTTCGTGCCGTTGCGAA
Source organism: Bartonella sp. AU55XJBT (assembly GCF_028618525.1). The sequence goes on from NZ_JAQITC010000005.1 coordinate 74,601, forward strand.
TGCGTGTGCACGTAATGCATTGGCCATTATCATCCCTTGTCATCGTGTTGTCCGTAAAAATGGTTTTATTTCAGGATATCGTTGGGGAGCTAAACGGAAACAGATTTTGCTACAGCGAGAACAAAATGAAGGAATTAAAAACAAATTTAACTTTGTGTGATGGGCATTATAATCGTTACGGTTGTTCCTTTCATTTCTTTGGAAGTAATTTCAAGTTTTCCTTTGTGGAGTTCTAATAACGAGCGTGAAATGGCTAATCCAAGACCCGAGCCCGTATGGGATTTAGTAAGCTGATTTTCAACTTGTTCAAAAGGTTGTCCAAGTTTTTTGATAGCTGATTGCGGAATACCAACACCTGTATCTGTAATTTTAAAAATAAGGTTATTTTTTTTCTTGAAAGCGCAGACATCGATATTTCCACCAGAAGGCGTAAATTTAACCGCATTAGAGATGAGATTAAGGAAAATCTGTTTCATTGCACGCCCATCGACTTCAGCATGAAGTTCTGGTGTAATGTTTGTTGTAACAGCAATGTTTTTTTCTTGAGCCTGTGGTGTAAGCGTTCGTACGGCTTCACTAATGATGGGCTCAAGATCGGTATTTTTACAATCAAGCGTAAATCTTCCAGCTTCGATTTTTGACATATCAAGGATATCATTGATAAGAGTTAGAAGATGGGTTCCTGAATTGTAAATATCATGCATATATTCCTTATAGCGCTGTGAACCAAGAGGGCCAAAAGTCGATTGTAACATGATATCTGAAAAGCCGAGAATAGCGTTCAGAGGTGTGCGCAATTCATGAGACATATTGGCTAAAAATTCTGATTTAGCTTTATTCGCACTTTCTGCGCGCTCTTTTTCTGCTTTCAGACTTTTATTAAGTTTTTCCACTTCTGTTGCACGTTGTTGAGCACTCCCTCTAGTGCGTTTGAGTTCTTGAATAAAAGAAAAAAGACGCCTTTCACTATCTTCAAATTTTTCCTGTTGTTGTTTAAGCTCAGAAATATCCGTGCCAATACAAACCAATCCTCCGTCTTGGGTTCGCCGTTCATTAATTTTAAGCCAACAACCATCTGCCGTTTGGCGAATACTGGTTAAGTTACCGGTACCATCATCTTTGAGGGGATATTCACTGAGTGCAGGGCGAGCCATGGCTTCGACGGTTGCACGTTGGATCCCTGATTGTAGAATTTGTTTAGGAATAGCGGCATATTCGCAAAATTTGCTATTGGACATGACTAAACGTCCCTCAGCATCCCACAAGACAAAAGATTCTGAAATATTTTCAATCGCGTCACGGATACGAAGATCGGCTTGTGCCGTTTGTTCAGCCAATTGTTGCTGTTCACTAATGTCGAAGGAAATACCAACCAAATGGGGTTCTTCTTCTTCAGTAACTTCGGCGCGAAGTCGCATCCATACATAATGACCATCAGCATGACGCATAGGAATATTGATATCGATATGCTTTTTTTGGCCTCCCATTAGTTCTTGAGCAAGGTCAAAAAAATTAGCATCATTGGGATTGATAATGGCGCTAATTTGGGAAATGGAGAGTAATGCATCTTGAGGGATATAGCCAAGCATTTCGTACATTGCTCGTGACCAATAGACGCGTCCGCTTGCCATATTCCAATCCCATAATCCACAACGTCCACGCATCATTGCCATATCAATACGGTTTTGAATTTTTTCTGAAACAAGATCTGTCTTACGTGCTCGTAAAAGTTGATTATAATAAGCATAAAGAAGAGCAAGAATAATACCACTTGTTCCAATGAAGAGGGTTATATTCAGCGAAAAAAATCTGCGCCATTCCACAGTGCTATCTTGCATCTTTTCGCTAATGAAGACGCCATATTGCCCGTTTTTTGTTTGATGAAATGAAGCAAGAGCAGGGGTATCCTTGCCTATTGTAATTTTCATGATTCCAGCGTGTTGTCCAAGAGATTGTAAAGCAATGCTGTCAGAAATAAAATCTTGTAAAGGTTTTTCTAAGATGACCTCTGAATTGGATGAAGCCAAGACATTGCCTTTTTGATCAACAATGGTGATTAAAGTACTGGGACTGATAAGATCTTGATTGCGAAAAATGGTAAGGATATTTTGCAAATGATCATGAGAAAGGGCAGAGACTTTTCCTTTCTGAGAAACAGCCAATAAGTCACGATCAATTGTATTGGTAATATGAGAAGCTAAGAGTGTGAGGGTAGAACGCGTGCTTTTATCAATTGTATTGCGCCAATCATAGATTGACACAAAACGAATGACCGCAAGAACAATAAGAAATGCGACAATGGCAAATGGAAGTGAGCGTCGTAACCAAGGTTCAATAAAGAGAAGCTTTTGATAAGCAGAGCCAGAAGGCAGATGAATATGTTTTGTCTGCGCTTTATGATTTTGAGCGCTCGATTTTGAATCAGCATACATTTCCGTTGGCGCATTATATGCGTCCAATTTAGTCATCTCTTGTTCCTCTAATTCCGGAATAATGTGATTTAAAAACTGCTTCGATCTTCATGAGTAACCCCATCAAAGCGCAGTGAATCAAAACAGGAGTCTTCTGTCCAGTCTTTTTTTTTAAAAAAAGTATTTTACTTTTATGAATGTGGAATACGAAAAGGAAAAGGCATGTAAAACATGACCGATAAACAGGCTTGGATTGCCTATTTATCGGTTTAATGATGATCGAGGTGTTTTTAGAATTTATTAAAAAATATTAATATCATATTGATTTAAAATATTTTTTTGTTTTAAGTGAGCAGACGATTGATGATATCAGAGACATCGCTTGATAATTTTGGTGTAGCAGCAATTGTTTTTAATTCAGTTTCAAGTTTTTGTTGTCGAATGGGTTCTAATTGTCGCCAAGAACGCATCATTGTTAATAATCGTGAAGCAAGCTGTGGATTTTTTTTATCAATTTCTAAAATGATTTGGCAAAGAAAATGATAAGATGCTCCATCCATCCTGTTGAAGGCTGTGGGATTGTGAGATGCAAAGACACCGATCAGAGACCGTACACGATTAGGATTATCCTTTGAGAATAGCGGGTGTTGCATGAGCTTTTGAACATTCTCGAGTGTTGATGCGCCAGCAACCATTGCTTGAATAGAAAACCATTTATCCATGACCAAAGGGTCATGCCGATAGCGGTTTTCAAAATCATTTAAAGCATTTTGTGCCTGCTCACTTTCATTAAAATGCTTCACGAGAACAGCAATACTCGCCATACGGTCAGTCATATTATCAGTTGTTGCGTATTGTGTCGCAGCACGATTTGGATTGGCTTCGGCGATGGAAAGATAATCCAGTATGATATTTTTTAATGCTCGCTTTCCAGCTTGTGCAGCGTTTGGTGAATAGGGCTCTTGGATTTGCATTTTCCCATAGAATTTTGTTAAGAGCTCTTGATGGGTTTGTGCAAGTGAAGCTAAAAACTGATTGCGGACATAATGAATACGATCTGGATCAATATTTTCACCGATTGTATGAGCAAGCTCAACCTCACTAGGTAAATTTAAACAGAAAGCACGAAATTCAGGCTCTAAACTTTCATCGGTTAGGATCGTTTCAATCAGCTTTAGCAAAGCAGGGGGGAATGTTGCTTTTGCTTGTGTTTTATCTTGAATACTTTGAATCAAAGCTTGCATCATTAATTGATTAAGAGATTGCCAGCGATTGATATGATTGTCATCATGTTGCGCAAGAAAAATAAGTTCGCTTTCATTAAATGGCGTGTGTAGAATGATTGGTGCAGAAAAATCACGCAGCAGTGATAAAACAGGTTTTTCACGGAGACCCTTTAATGTAAAGGTTTGGCTTTCTTTGGACAACAGCATAACGTCTGATTGAATCTCTGTTTCCGCTTCATAAGTGAGGCGTTCTCCATTAGATCCTAATAAGCCAAATGCAATAGGAAGAAGCATGGGCTTTTTTGTATTTTGTTGTGGGGTTGCGGGAATATGTTGCTTTGCATGAATTGTTAAAACACCATCACGATAATGACTATCGATTTCTACGTTGGGGGTTCCAGCTTGTTCATACCACAGCATAAATTGCGAGAAGTCTCGGCCAGACACTTCAGCAAGACAGGCAATAAAATCTTCAATGGTACAAGCTTGTCCATCATGCCGTTGAAAATAAAGATCAGTGCCTTTACGAAACAGAGAGGGACCTAAAATCGTTCGTATCATGCGAACAACTTCAGCACCTTTTTCGTAAACCGTTGTAGTGTAAAAATTATTAATTTGGCTATATTGACGAGGACGAACAGGATGAGCAAGAGGTCCTGCATCTTCGGCAAATTGCGTCGCTTTTAATGTTTTTACATCTTCAATTCGCTGTAGGCTGCGTACATTTTGATCTGATGAAAATTCCTGATCACGATAAACAGTGAATCCTTCTTTTAAGCAGAGTTGAAACCAATCACGACAGGTAACACGATTACCGCTCCAATTATGGAAATATTCATGGGCAATGACGCGTTCAACATTTCTATAATCCTGATCGGTTGCTGTTTCAGGATCGGCAAGAACATATTTATCATTAAAAACGTTAAGACCTTTGTTTTCCATTGCTCCCATGTTAAAGTCTGAAACAGCAACAATATTGAAAACATCAAGATCATATTCGCGCCCGAAACATTGTTCATCCCAACGCATGGAACGTTTGAGCGCATCCATTGCATAAGCAGCGCGTTTGGTTTTTCCTTTTTCTACATAAATACCAAGTTTGACACGTCGTCCAGATGCAGTTGTAAAATGGTCCTCTAACTTATCAAGATCGCCACCTACCAAAGCAAAGAGATAAGATGGTTTAGGATAAGGATCTTCCCAAACGGCAAAATGGCGATTATTCTCTAAAGTTCCTGTTTCTACGAGATTCCCATTTGAAAGCAAGATTGGGACTGTTTGGGAGTCTACTTCAATTTTCACTTTATAGGTAGAAAGGACATCTGGACGGTCGTAAAAATAAGTCATACGACGAAAACCTTCCGATTCGCATTGTGTGCAATAAACACCATTTGAAAGATAAAGCCCCATAAGTTGGCGGTTACTTTCAGGATTCACTTCCGTAACCAATTTTAATGTAAAAGGAACTGCGGGTGGCGTTGTAATTTCTAAACGTGAAGGCGTAACTTGATAAGTGTCTGGAGCTAATGTCTCACCATTAATCGCAACAGAAATTAAAGTAAGATCATCTCCAGCAAGCACAAGAGGTGTTAATTCTTTTGTATCGTGACGGGGTTCAATAGACAATATGGCTGTAACATAGGTTTTTGTTGGTGCCAATTGGAAAGAAAGTTGTGTTTTGGGGATAATGTAAGGGGTTGGCTGGTAGTCTTCCAAACGATAAATAGATGTTGTTGGCTGTTCCATAGTTTTCCCATTCATATTTTAAGAGTTAAAGAAGGTATTTAATTTTAGAGTCAAAAAAGATTAAAGAATTACAAAAGGCTATCGAGGCGCTTTTTTACTTCTAAGAAGTCTATCCATGTAAGCTTCTTTTGACTAGGGGTTCTAAGAAGGTAGGCTGGGTGGAAAGTCGGCATAACAGGTATTTTTATATTATCCTCACTTTCATAAACATGCCATTTCCCTCGTGTTCGGATAATCCCACTTTGAGATCCGGTTAGAAACTGTGCAGCAACGCCTCCCAGTGCTATAAGCACACGAGGACGCGCTAAATAAATGTGCCGTTCAATAAAAGGGCGGCACAAGGCAACTTCTCTTGGTGTTGGTGTACGATTTCCTGGTGGACGCCAAGGAATAGTGTTGGCGATGTACACATTATTTCTTGTTAAGCCAATTGATGCGAGAATTTTATTCAGTAACATTCCTGCTTTTCCTACAAAAGGAACGCCTTGTATATCCTCTTCTCGTCCTGGGGCTTCGCCTATGAGCATCAGAGGGCTTCCTGCTGTCCCATCTGAAAAACAGGTGTTTTTTGCTGTTAACTTTAATGAACAGCCATTAAATGCAAGAAGAGCAGATTTTAATTCATCAAGTGTCTTTGCACTTTTTGCGCTCTCTATAGCTGCAGGTTCATTTTGTATAGCCCTAGAGTTATGCAGCGGCTGATGATCTAATTTTATGGTTGGAGATGTTTTGGGGGGGGGGTGTTGATTATGAGAAACATTCACAACAGATATTAATTTTTTCTCTGAACAAACAGATTGCTTAAAACGATCAATAGGTAAATCTGCCAGAACAGCATCCGCACCACTTTCTTTATAAAAGTTTAAGAGTTCTTCATAGGAAATTGAGCACGGTGTTTGATTTAACATTTTATTTTTTCTAATGATCTAATGACGATAGATCAAACAAAATTATCCTTCAAGTTTTATAAATATATTCGTTAGTCGTTAATGTATAAGAACGCTGATAGCATTTTCTCTTTTCACAAAAAAGATAAATCGTAAAATACGAATCTTTACAATTATAGACATCTTTAAATGTAAAATTTGTTTAAATTACGCTATTTCAACTTTTTAAACAGACTAATCTCTCCATGGTAAAAGAATTCTCTACGGAACGCAAGTGGTATGAATGACAATATTTTTATTTATTTTTATGATTTTTATTTATAAATACTATTTATATGAACAAAAATACATAAATATTACTTTTATATAATCTGATATTATTTAAAAAATATTTTTACAATGGGTTAAAAGCAATGTGTGGGTATATGCTTTTGCTTTTTTGACAGCTGAAATAAGAGATTCATCGAGTGCCAAATGGGCTGCAATGGCACTTGAGAGAATACACCCTGTTCCACGCATTGTTCCTTTTAAACGTGGAGCAGAAATATTGATGACTTCCATTTTGTCAATGAAGCTATCAATTGCAAGAGATCCCTCTGCATGCCCCCCTTTTACTAAAATAGAGCGAGTGCCCAATGACAAAAGTTTTTTTGCTTGTTGTATGGTCTCTTCATGATGAGATGCCAGTGGGGTTTGGCTTAGAAGAGCGAGTTCGTCTCTATTGGGTGTTAAAAGAGTCACATATGGGAGAAGCTGATTGATCATAATTTCTATGATTTTTTCCGTTGTTAGTTTTCCCCCTGATGAAGCAACCAGTACCGGATCAAGAATAACGGGAATATGGGGATAATCTTCGAGTACACGACAAATTTCTGCTATAATTGCTTGATTTCCGGTCATGCCAATTTTTATTGCGCTGACTGAATGAGCCTCTAGAGCTATACGCATTTGTGCGGCAATAAGTTTTTCATTCATGGGTACAATTTCAGCGACGTGATGATCATCTTGTACATTTACACAAGTGATGGCTAAATTTGCTTTGATGTGAAAATGTGCAGCTGTCTCTATATCACGAACAATACCAGCACCTCCTGTTGGATCAGTGCCTGCAACAATGAGAATAGAAGGTGTCAACGCCATGGCTGGGTCACCTTGAGCCATTGTTCTACCCGTTCTTCGGGTTTTTTATGGAGGGTAATGTCGGTGACAACAGCCGCGCTATTGGCTCCTGCTTTCAAAATATCTATTGCGCGTTCTGGGTTTAAACCACCAATTCCAACGAAAGGTAAAGCACCAATTCGTTTTCTCCATTGTTTGATTTTTTCTAATCCTTGAGGTTGCCATTTCATTTTTTTTAAGATTGTCGGATAAATAGGACCAAGAGCAATATAGTCAGGATGAACAGAGAGGGCGATATCCAATTCTTGGTTATCATGAGTGCTAAGACCAAATCTTATACCATTTTTGCGAATTGCAGGAAGATCAGCATTGCTTAGATCTTCTTGCCCAAGATGAATGAAATTGCATTTTTCATCAATGGCAATGCGCCAATGATCATTAATAATGAGTTGTGCTTCCCATTTATCACAGATGTTTTTTGCGCGTCTGATATGTTGACTGATTGTTTGAAGGTTTTCGTCTTTCATACGCAATTGTATGAGTTTTATACCAAGAGGAACCAAGCGTTCAACCCAATCAGCATTGTCAACGATGAGATAAAAAGGATCCAATTTCATCAAAATACCGCTTTACCAATAACGGGCGTTGAAGGAACCGCTACATTGCGTGCTTCGAGAATACCTGCTTTATATCCCATACGCCCTGCCTGGATAGCTTTAGAAAATGCTTCAGCCATCAAGACAGGATCACCTGCTTTAGCAACTGCGGTATTAAGAAGCACAGCATCATAACCCAGTTCCATAGCAACAGCAGCATGGGATGGACGCCCAATGCCAGCATCAATAATGAGCGTAACATCAGGAAGGTAAGCACGGATAGAGCGCAGTCCATCGATATTATGAGGGCCTTTAGCAGAACCAATAGGCGCGCACCAAGGCATAATGACACGGCAACCAACATCGAGAAGCTTTTCAGCCACAATGAGATCATCGGTTGTATAGGCAAAAATATGGAAACCTTCACTGTTTAAAATTTCTGCTGCTTCAATTAAAGAAAAAACATTGGGTTGTAAGGTATCGGCATTTCCGATAATTTCGAGTTTAATCCAAGAAGTTTTAAAGAGATCTCGTGCTAAATGGGCCGTGGTCATAGCTTCTTTAACAGTGTAACAACCTGCGGTATTGGGAAGTATTGTTATATCGAGCTCTTGAAGGAATTGCCAAAACTGCCCTCCTTGTTTTCCCCCAGCACTTTCTCGGCGTAATGAAACGGTTATAATTTCTGTACCGGATTTACAAATAGCATCACGCAGAATTGCAGGGGAGGGATATTGTGCTGTACCTAACATAAGACGGGATGAGAATTCACGTCCATAAAGATTCAACATAAATATTAGCCTCCTTGCATTGGGCTTAAAATTTCTACTTTATCCCCTTCATGCAAAATAAATTGATCGCGCGCCTCTAAAGGAACAACCTCAGCATTAACAGCAGTTGCTAGCCAATTTCCTTCATATCCCAATTCCACAAGCAAGAGATTAAGAAAAGTGGCTTCTGTTTGAAGTTTTTCACCATTAACAAATATCTGCATGTTTTATTCCAATGCCAATTTCATTGTTCGTTTTGCCATTTCTGGAGATAAAAGAAAACCATGTCTATAAAATCCATTCATAGAAATGTGATTACCATATTTGTATACAGAAGGGAAGTTATCAGGATAAGCTGGACGAACCCCAACACCAGATTCAATAATTTCTGCTTCAGCAAAAGCAGGGTGCAATGTATAGGCAGCGTTGAGCAATTCCATCATTGATCTGACAGAGATGGCGCCATCAAAGTCACTCTCAATCATCGTTGCACCAATCATAAAAATATTATCTTGCCGCGGCACAATATAGAGCGGAATACGGGGATGAAGAAGACGAACGGGACGGGAAAGTTTAATATCCCTACTGCGTAGGAGCAGCATTTCACCCCGCACCCCTCGTATATCTTTATCTTTTCCTAAACGTGCTATTCCTGTTGCATCAATGACCATATCAAAATTTGTTTCAGACGTTTTGACATCAACAAAACATACGCCACTTTTTATTAGGTTTTCTTTTAAAGCAATAAGTACTTTGCGAGGATCAAGATGCGCTTCATTTTCATAAAAAAGCGCATGGTTAAAACGTTCTGCAAGATCAGGTTCAAGGCGCGTTATTTCTTCACCATTTATAATTCTATGATGATGTGTTCGCTCTGAAAATCGTTCAAGTTCTACCTTATCTCGTGCTGGTGCGACAACTAAAGTTCCTTTTCGTGTAACAAGATCTGGAAATGTTTTGCACCACCACTCTATGGCTTGTACACCAAGATCTTCAACAATTTGTTCAGCATTTTCTCTTTCACAGTAAGGTGCTAGCATTCCTCCCGCATACCAACTTGCCGTTCCTATAGGAGAAGAAGGAGGGGCCGATACAGTAACATGAGCGCCTTTTTGTTGTAACATAAAAGCAACCGTTAAACCACCGACCCCCGCACCTTTGATAAGAATATTCTTCAACTACTTACTCTCTTTTTTTGAGGTGCTTCGACATAAATGTCACCCCTTTCTTGATATTTTTCAGCCATAGCAACCATACCTTCACCTTTTGTCTTTTGGAGTGCTGCAGCATCTCGAATATCATGGGAAATACGCATAGAACAGAATTTTGGTCCACACATGGAACAAAAATGCACCAATTTATGCGCATCTTTTGGCATTGTTTCATCATGAAAGGCACAAGCCGTTTCTGGATCAAGAGAAAGGTTGAATTGATCATGCCATCTAAAGTCAAATCGTGCACGTGAGAGAGCATTATCGCGTAATTGTGCTCTGGGCAAACCTTTTGCAAGATCAGCAGCATGAGCGGCAATTTTATAAGTGATGACTCCGGTTTTGACATCATTTTTATCGGGAAGCCCTAGGTGTTCTTTAGGTGTTACATAGCACAACATAGCGGTTCCAAGCCACCCAATCATAGCCGCACCAATGGCGGAAGTAATATGGTCATAACCAGGAGCGATATCAGTTGTAAGAGGTCCCAAAGTATAAAAAGGGGCTTCATGACAAAGATCGAGTTGTTGTTCCATGTTTTCTTTAATTTTGTGCATTGGAACATGTCCAGGTCCTTCAATCATAACCTGTACATTTTTTCCCCAAGCAATTTTTGTTAATTCTCCTAAAGTCTTAAGTTCAGCAAATTGGGCCTCATCATTAGCATCAGCAATAGAGCCAGGGCGTAATCCATCTCCTAAGGAAAGAGAGATATCATAGGTGCTTGCAATATCACAAATTTCATCAAAATGTTCATAGAGAAAGCTTTCTTTATGATGATGAAGACACCATTTTGCCATAATAGAACCACCCCGCGACACAATCCCTGTTACACGATCAATGGTCATTGGAATAAATGGTAACCTTAAGCCAGCATGAATAGTAAAATAATCAACGCCCTGTTCTGCTTGTTCTATAAGAGTATCGCGAAAAATGTCCCATGTTAAATTTTCAGCAATACCTTGTACTTTTTCGAGCGCTTGATAAAGAGGAACAGTCCCGATGGGTACAGGAGAATTTCGAATAATCCACTCACGGATATTGTGAATATTTCGCCCCGTCGAGAGATCCATCACTGTATCTGCGCCCCAACGAATAGCCCAAACCATTTTATCAACTTCTTCTGCCATAGAAGATGTTACAGCTGAATTGCCAATATTGGCATTAATTTTAACACGAAAATTGCGCCCAATAATCATTGGTTCGCATTCTGGATGATTGATATTCTGGGGAATAATGGCGCGTCCGTTTGCAATTTCATTCCGAACGAATTCCGCAGTATAAATTTCTGGTATTCCTCCCCCCAATGGACTTGATTGCGCTTTTTGTTGATCTTTTATTGAGAGCCCTTCATTTTCTCGTATAGCAACATATTCCATTTCGGCGGTAATAATACCTGCACGTGCATACGCCATTTGTGTAATTTCTTTGCCATTTTTTGCGCGCAAAATAGACCGTTTTTTTTCAAAGGCGGGTATAGGAGAGCGCATTAATCCATTATCTTCAGGTTTAATTGGACGTTCAGGATAAGGTTCAGTATCATCACGCTTAGAGAGCCAAGATGAGCCAATTGCGGGTAAACCTTTTGTAAGATCAATGATTGCATCTTTGTCGGTATAGAGACCAGAAGTATCGTAAACATTTAAAGGTTTTTCACCACTCCCATTGGTTAATGAAATTTCACGCAATGGAACACGCACATCAGAAAAAAGAGGGCTCTGTTGATAAATTTTGCGTGAGGCGGGAAAGGGGCTACAACTGATTGATGGAATATTTTTTGGCACAAATTTTTCCTTCTAAACACAGAGTTCAAAAACTAAGGGGTATGGGGATATATTCAAATGATCAATTATGTATTCTTGAATGAAGAAATGCTTTTAACCTTTTATAGTCAGTGATCTTCAATAAAGTTTAAGAAAATTTATTTTGAAAAGATTAATGCAATATCTAAATAATATCTGCACTCCCCCACATAAACACTTTTGCTAGCACTGGTATGATTGGCTTAAATATGGATATTGTCAATCACAAAGATATTATTTTTAACGATTTTGGTGTATTTTTTAAGAATAAAAAGAGGCATTATGAAGTGATAAACTATATATTAAGAAATTGTTTTTGATAGTTGGGGAGAGAAAATATAAATCAATCGGGCATTTTTTGTTTGGATTGATGAGGCAGATGAGTAAGCAAAAGAGTTTAGAGAGTACTTACTTTGATAGTGCAATGATTAAGAAGAGCACCAATAATTGCGAGATCATGTTCAAAAGGATTTATTGTTCTTGCAAAAAAAATATACCTATAATAAAATATATACAGAGAGGGAGAGCCGTTTTAAATGAGGGCGGGTTTGGTTGTAGAGCGTTGGTTTTAAAAATCTTGCGAGATATGTTCATAAAGGCTTAAGGGGTGGGGTGTGTTTCTTGGTATCTGGATCGGTACAATCTTCAGATTTAAGGAAACTCTGTGATTTTTCCTTAGTATTTCAATTCACTGAAGGGAATAAATTATCATATCGAATATATTCTCTATGATATATTGAGGTTGCACAGAAGTCTGTTCAGAAAAGTATTGGTGTTGAGCTCGCAATACAATTTCAGAAATAAATTGAATGAAATAGAGTAAGGTATCTGCATGTAAATAAAAACATAATGAGGCATGCAAAGAATTTGAAGCTAACTTTTGAATTTTTTAAATACAAATGATAGTCAAAAGAAATATTTGACTTATTAAACAAATAAAATATTTCATTAAAAATTTAAATCAGCGACTTTTTATGCAAATGACAAGTTATTGCATTCAATAATGTTTATATGAAATCCATAGTAAGGGAAAATTTGAACGGTATTTGTAAATTTTGCAACAAGATGCAAAATTTAGGAATGTAATTGTTTAACGATAGCAAAGCAACAAAACAAGATATCAAATAACATCAGATGAGGTGCTACATTACGCATTAGAGGTGGAAGCATTAAGACTGATATTATGAAAAAAAATCTGATGAAATGAGCTTATTAAATTGAAAGGGGTGAAGAGAGAAGGAATGTATAAAATAGGGATGGTGCAATGGTTATGATATAACAATGCGGCAGGCACATTTTTAGAGTACAGAACGAGAAGTTGTTAGAAAAACGTTGAAAATAATGGGGGATTTATAATGTCAAATATTTACGATTGGTCGCTAAAGGCTGATGAAAATGCTCATTCAGATAATATTATTAATTGGGCAGAAGGACAGCCGCCTAGTTCTGTCAATGATAGCGCAAGGGCGATGATGCAGCGCGTGCGTGAATATCTTGCAGATAATGGTGGATCTATTGACGCTGGCTTTATGATCAATGCGGAAGATGAAACAACATTAATTACCTTAAAGACAGTTTCGCCTATAAAGAAATACAACAATGATATCATTATACGTTTTAAGGCCCATGGCGTGAATGTTGGCACGACGACAGTAAAAGTTAATAGCATGGGAGAAAAGCCTATTTATAAAGCAACGAATACAGGTGTTATACCGTTAGAAGGGGGAGAGCTACAAACAGATGGTATTTATGAAATGGTATATAATGGCAATGTTTCAATGGAAGGTCGAGATGGTTGGTATTTATTAAATCCTACACCACCAAAGATAGAATTTTTTCCGGCTGGATTCATTGCAACATTTGCTATGCAAAATATGCCGAATGGTTGGCTTTTATGTGATGGTAAGGCCTATAAGCGCAAAGATTATCCGCAGTTATTCAAGGCAATAGGTGATAAATGGGGAAAGTACAGTGATACAACTTTTAAAGTTCCTGATTTTAGAGGCATGTTTTTACGTGGTTTTGATGATGGACGGGGTTTAGATGATGATAGAAAATTTGCAGATGAACAACAAGATAGCATAAAATCACATACACATATTGGAACTATCGAAGAATCGGGCAAGCATGCACACAATTTTGAGTATAAAGGCGTTGGATGGCCAACTGGTAATATTGGGAGATTACCGAATTATTATACCTATAATGCTACCTTGCAAGGGACAACAGATTCTTCTGGTGCGCATACACACAAGGTAACTCTTTCCCATACGGGTGAAGCAGAAACGCGACCTGTTAATACAACCGTTGTTTATGCTATAAAATCATAAGTATGATCGGGGATAAAGAATCTCTACACATTTGCTCATTTTATTAATGCGGAGTAATTCCGCGTTAATTTCTATTTATATAAAGCGGAGCCTATAATACTGTTCATACGATACTTGAAAGAGCTAAAAAAACAATTTTAAAATAGAAGGAAAAATATGATCATATTTGATATTCTTAAGGCGCTCATTTAAAAAATAAAACAGGCTTTTGGATAGTTTCGTGTTTTATTTTTTTATGGATTTTAATTTTTAGATTGAAGCCGATAATAGCTTTGATGAGACCTAACTTCACAAGATGATGCCGTTTGAGGGAGAATAAATGGGATGTCTTCTTTAGGCAATTCAGAAACGTTTAAGGAACAATGATAAACATCGCGGAGATTTTGTGTGGTTAAAACGGCAGAAGCATTTCCTTCATAATAAATCTCGCCCTCCTTGAGCAAGATCATGTTATCTGCATAATGTGCCGCGAGATTGAGATCATGAAGAACAGCAAGAACGCCACCGCCAGAATGGGCAAATTGTTTTGCAATGTCCATAACGATAATTTGATGTTGAATATCGAGGCTAGCAATAGGTTCATCTAATATCATCCAGCGAGGAATTCCATTATAAATGGGTTTCCAGATTTGACAAAGAACACGCGCAAGCTGTACGCGCGCTTGTTCTCCACCTGATAATTGGTGATAGTACAGGTTACCGTAATCAGAAAGGTCAACGCGCTCTAAAGCTTCTTGGATAAGATTTTGCAATTCGGCTTTGGCAATGGTAATTTGGTTTACAGAAAGGCCAAGCCCTACAACTTCATGAACTAAGAATGGAAATACGAGGGTTGTTGATTGTGGTAAAACGGCTCGCATTTTTGCCATTTCATAAGTCTTTGTTTGGCGTACATCATAACCATTTAAGGTTATTTTTCCACTGTAGGGAATTTCTCCACTTAATGCTTTGACAAAAGTACTTTTTCCTGATCCGTTTGGACCGATAATGATGGTAAAAGCGCCACTTTTAGCCTGAAGATTAATGTTGTTAAGAATCTGTTTCTTCCCGCGCTGAACGCAAATATTTATCGCTTCAATCATGAAAAGTCTGTTCCTCGTTTGCATATAAGAATCCACAGGAAGAAGGGAGCCCCAAAAAGTGCTGTTACAATTCCAATTGGCAATTCTGCGGGAGCAACAATTAAGCGTGCAAACGTATCAGCAAAAATAAGTAATGCTGCTCCCAAGAGAGCAGAATAAGGAATGAGATAGCGGTGATCAGGACCAATGAGCTGACGTAAAATATGAGGAACAATAATCCCAATAAAACCAATACCACCACTGACAGCAACAGCACTTCCACACATAAGAGCAACAAGGGGAATCGCAATATTTTTAACGCGTTGAACTGGGAAGCCAATATGACCAGCAACGGCTTCTCCAAGTGCAAGAGCATTCAGTGCTCGTGATAAAAAGGGGGAGAAAAGAAGACCAATAAAGATAAAAGGGAGAACAAGCCATACTTTCAACCATGTTGCACCTGCAAGAGAGCCAAGACTCCAAAAAGTGATATCGCGTAATTGTTGGTCATTTGCGATAAAAATCAACGTTCCGACAACTGCACTGCTTAAGGCTCCAAGGGCAATGCCGGCAAGCAACATGGTTGCAATAGAGGTAAAGCTATGATGCGTTGCTATTATGTAGAGAACAATCGTTGATAAAAGCCCTCCCAAAAAAGCGCCTATGATAACCTTGTACGGCTCTAGAAAAGGTGCAAATGAAATAGGAAAGGCAAAACCTACAACAATTGCTAAAACAGCACCAAGACCGGCTCCTGCTGATACACCTACAATTCCAGGATCAGCAAGAGGATTACGGAAAAGTCCTTGCATCAGAACACCAGAGACAGCCAAAGCTGCTCCAATCAATAGTCCTAAGATAACACGAGGAAGCCTTATATCAATAAATATGAGATAATCGCGTGTTTTACGACTGACAGAAAATTCTTGCGTAAACATGCTATAAAGAAAATCAAAGAGTGAAGTATTTGAAGCACCATTTAAAAGTCCGCTTAAAATGCTAAAGATGAGGAATATTATGAGAGCTAATAAGAGTATTTTTCTTAAATTTTCGCGCTTTATTCTTTTACTTTTCTCTGTTTCAGATGCATAAACCATGGATGGTTTCTCTACTAATTTTATCCGTTTTTATCGTTTTGGTTTGCACCATAAAGCATATGAATAAGTTCTCTTGATGCATTTGCAGTGCGTGGACCAAATCCTAAAAGGTACATAGCATCCATTTGTTTAATAGCGCGATTTTTGGCGGCAGTTGTTGCTTGAATTGCTGGTATAGCTAAAAGTTTTTCAAGATTAATAGATTTTGCACTATGTGTTATAAGCAAAATAGCATCAGGGTCTGCTTTTAGTAACGCTTCGTTATTGAGAAGTTTATACCCTTTATAATCAGTAATGGCATTGATAGCCCCTGAAAGTTTTATGATACCATCAGCTGCTGTATCTGTTCCAGATGCCATAACGCGCCCATTTTGTACGGATAAAATGAAAAGGACACGCTTTGGTTTCGTAACCTTTGCCAAAAGAGCATCGTTGTCTACAAAATCACGGCTTACTTTTTGAATTAATGCAGTGGCTTGTGCTTCACGATGGATAGCTTTTCCAACGAGGCGAATTTTTTCTATGACACTTTCTCGAGAATAATTTTCTGGTATGATCACGATAGGGATTGATGTTTTTTTGAGAATTTCAATTGTTGAAGGAGGTCCACTTCCTTCAACAAGCAAGATGCCTTCTGGAGCAAGAGATAGAACACCTTCAGGTGAAAGAGCACGCATGTAGCCAAGCACAGGAAGTTTGAGGGCTTCTTTAGGATAAACGCTTGTACTATCACGAGCAACAAGTTGATCCTGTGCGCCTAACGCATAAACAATTTCCGTCAGAGAACCGCCAATGGAAACAATCCGTGCATTTTCAGAAAAACGTGTGGTAGGTTCAGCAATGACACGTTGAGAAAAGAAGCTAAAAGAAAGCAGCAGAAAAAGAAGAAAAAAACTGAAGTGTCTACGCAAAAGAAGTATAAGCATATTTTATCTTTCTAAGCGACGACTAATTCTTGATAGGGAGGAAGAGACTTCAATAAAGTACGCCAATCCTCACGCTCTTTTTGACCTTCTTTGCGCAAGCCAAAAAATTGAACAATCATATCATCATTTTTATCGAAAACTTCAAGTGAACTGACATAGCCATCACGGGTAGGTTTGCGAACATGCCATACACTAGCAATCCCAGATGTAAGTAGGTGGAGGTCAAACCCTGGATCAAGAACATTAAGCCAAGGTCCCATTTGCTTAATATTTTTTACAATTCCACTAAAAATTTGAATACACCCCTTATTCCCAACAAAACACATAATAGGCAGTTCTTGTTCCGCGACTCGGTTAAGCATTATTTCAACAACATCTGCCTGTAATTCATCGGCAAATTCATTTCCAGCATATTTTACAGCATGATGCCGATTAATTTTAAATTCAGAAATAATTTTATGAAGTTGGTGTACATCTGTCATTTTACGCCAACGATCCCGAAAATTCTCAATATCCAATTCTGTTATGTCACATCGAACTGGAAGAGAAACGGGAAGAATGTCAAGAACAGAGGATTGATCTTCAAGAAGGAGCTTTTCAACAAGTTTATTCCATTCTTCCATGTTGGTCGCATCTTTAGAGTAGACTTTTAAAATAGCAACGCCATGCTCATCAAAGAATTGTAGACTTTTGGTAGGTTTTCCAAGAATAACGACATCATATTCAAAACCAAACTTCCATTGTTTTGTAAAAATACGCAAATCAATTTCACCAAGTGTAATAGGAATATGTTGGTTTGGAACGATTTTTTCAAAACACCCTGTTATTTCGTGAACAGCATATTCGTTTCGTGTTAAGACCATGACTGTTCCAAGCCGAGGAGCACTTTCCAAAAGAGTAGCAACATCAGCTTGTAATCTTTTTGCCTTTCCAACGGTACAATAGGCCGCAATAAGTTCCGCTTCAGATATACCAATCGAAACCGCAAAATCGCGGTTTCGCATTTCTTTTTTTTCTTCACGCAAACGAAGAATCATTTCAGCTGTATATGCCATGGACTTTACCTTTATGTTACTTAACTCAAAAACTAACTTTCAAATTTTATAATTCCAAGGCAATAGATTAAATTCTTTTAAAAGTCCAATCTATCACACAATAACGCTCTATCGCCAACAGCTGAACAACCAAAAAACGATAAAACAGAAAGAATTAAAACTTTTCTATCAAATCTTTGTAATTTTAAAGATGTTGAAAATGAAAACACAATAATTGATCCTTTTATCGATACGGGTTTGGTCTAATCGCTAACAGAAGTGACTAAAACTTTTGTACGAACGACACCTTAAAGTTACGACCAGGCTGGCTATAATAATCCTTCGGTGTTGAACTTTTACCTGAAGGAAGTTCTGATGCATTCCAATATTTTGTATTGAAAAGATTATAAACACCGGCTCTTAAAATAGGTCCCGTTTCACCGAATGGTTTCCACCACCCTGTCATATCAACGACATAGTATCCTGGAATTTTTTGGTAATCAGATGCTTTAGCTACTTTGTCACGTTTGGCTGCCAAAGTAAGGATAATATCGCTTCCCCAAACCTCTTTTGCATACCCTAATCCGATAACTGCTTTCAAAGGAGGAGTTGAGTTAAGATACTCCTTTTTATCAAGATCTTTTCCTTGTGAATAAGCAAGGGCAACATTGCTATGAAAACCATTTTTAAGAACTAAATGCGCTTTTGTTTCAACACCAAAAATTTGCACGCGGAAACGATTCATGTAATGCCGACGCGCAAATCTGAATTCATCTGATGGACCTTTATCCTCAGTATCTATGAAATTCTTATATTGGTTGATAAAGGCATTGAAGGAGCCACCGAAATTTGCATTTCCATACCGTAGACCAACATCATACCCATTGCTTGTTTCTGGTTGAAGATCAGGATTTCCTTTCACGTAATAAGCAGAAGGTTTGATATAAGAAACGTAAAGCTCTGGAATACGCGGTGCACGAAAAGCTTGTGCCCACTGAGCATAAAGCGTTACTTGATTACGAACATCCCACTCCATGCGCAATTTAGGAGAAAAACGTGATCCACTTCTTTCTGGAGGGAATTTATCAGAAATCAGCGCTTTCTCATAAGAAGGCGTTTTCTGAGGAATATATTTGTACCAATCATATCGGACTCCCGGCGTTACACGAAAACGATCATCAACGAACCCAACTTCATCTTCAAAAACAAAACCTAAATTGTAACCATTCGTGTCTGGTGAATCTGATCGATTAGCAGGAACGAAAAGACATCCTTTCGCATATTCTTTCACATGGCAATTGTCTTTGCCTAACAAATAGTGATGAAATTTAGATGACTCAACATTCGTTGCAAACTTTAACGTATGGCTCACAGTGCCAAAATCGACTTTTTTAAGTGCATCAGCATTGAAACCATAATTGATATTACGCAAAAAATTATCTCTCAGATAATCCCCTTTAGGGGCTGAAACACGAACGCCAGTCAAAACGTGACGACTTGATTGCCTTTGCCAAAAAAGCACCCCACTAAACGCATCAAGAAACGCATCGCCATTACCATTATAATCATAAGAAAGAGAAAAGCGCTCACGAATTTTATTATCCTGATCATAAACGGAACCTAGAGCATATCTTGCAGATTCATTTAATGAATGTGTGTTACTATTATGACCAAAACGTTCTGCGGTAAAACCAAGCCGATGATTATCACTCAAATATTGATGGATTTTAAAAAGCAAGTTATTTTTATCAAAGTGAGAAGGGTTTTTACGCGTGCGTTCCTGATATCCTCCCACTGTTCCCATATTTTTGCGCTCATGACCTTCTACATAAGACCCTTGGAAAAGCAAAAATGTTCGGTAATTACGCACAGCAAAAGCTTGATCGATACGCCAGCTATTATCAACGGAGTGATAACCACCTTTTATAAGACTTCCCCAATTTTTTCCTTCCACGATAAGGTCTTCTGGATTAAGGGTACGCAGTGCAATTATTCCCCCTAGAGCGCCAGAACCATAACGACTAGAATCTGATCCTTGAATAGTATCAAATGTAGAAAGAGCATTGAAATCAAAAGTTGTATTTCCACCGCCACCACGGAATATATCGTTAAACCATGGAAGAGAAATACCATCCATTGTCGTAAGAACACGGTTTGCATCTAAACCACGAACAACGAAACTGTTATTCTCTGAGTTATAGGAGACAGAAGGATTAAGACGACTCACATCATAAACATCAGTGATTTGTTTTGCATCAATATTCTTATTAGTTTTACGATCTGTTAGAATGGTTATTGAATTTGAAGCGTCTTCTATTTTTTTTCCTTTAATAAGGATTGGTTTGAGCTCAGTCACAATATTTTTATCGCTGTTTTGTGCAAAAACAAATGAAGGTATACAGACCGATAACGCACTTAAAATCACACAGCTCTTATGGATATTTTCTCGTCTTATTCGCATAACACATCATAACCTTTTTTAAAACATCCCCTCTCTAAGCTTGAAACTTTACATAATAAATGCCCGTAAAAATACTTGACTTAACCCGATCACAAGTTAGCCAACAAAGCAGGAATGATTTAACAATATAAAATCACAGAGGAACCATATTAAACATGATAAAATCAGTCAAGAAAAAAGTTGCAATTTCCAAACAGCTTGTTTTAATGAGATGAAAGACCAATATTGCATTTAGAATAGCGGCGGAAGAAACGATGAACTTTGCAAATACGAGGCAGTTATCAACTCTTTGGATTGGTGCATTTGTTGGCGCTCTTTTTTTGCATCTTGCATTGGGAGCACAGTTTTATTTTCGAAAGACTGGCGTCAGTAACGGTATGCTCTCGTCGACTGTTATGCTAACTCTTGCTCAAGAGAATGTATATCTGGATGCTGATAGAGATTCCTCGAATTCAGATTATGATACAGATTTATCAAATGTTAGCACAAAATCAGAATTGTTACAGCCGGATCTTGCTGAGCAAGAGCCAGAGATACTGGAAACGGTGGATGAAATTCAACCGGAAGAGCCCCAGCATACTGTAGAGAAAGATGATTTTACAGTAAATTCTTTGGAAGAATCTCTGCCGCACAAAGTAGAAGATAAAATATTTGAAAAAAAAACAAAACCAAAGACAATTGTAAAGCAGTCATCTGTAAAGGCCGTGCGTTCGGTTGCTGCCAGACAGAGCGGCAGTACCGCAGGGCTTGAAGATATGGTGTTAATGGAGTGGTTAGCAAAGGTACAGTCGCAATTAGAAAAGCAAAAAAATTATGTTGTAGGACAGCGTACCAGCCGAGCAAAAGGAACGGTAAAATTAGAATTTAGAGTGCATGAGCGAGGGAATATTTTTTCTAGCCGTGTTGTCGTTTCTGCTGGAGATCCAGAACTTGATCGATTGGCTATGGCAGCCCTTCAACGCGTTGGTTCTTTTCCTCCCCCTCCACCATCAAAAGTGAATAAAACGATCAGAGTATCCTTAATATTTAGCTGATTTTTATGGCGAGCTCTGTTTAGATAATATGTAATATATTGATTTATAATGATAATTCATTATTTTATATTTGGAGTGAGAGCCTCGAATAGTGTAGGACTTTCTTATTTCAACTCTATTGATACTGAATTAATCAAAATCATTTCCTTGCACGTTAAGAATGAGGCTGTATGTTGATACTCTTTTAGGAAGGAATAAAAATCCTCTTAAGTAAAAATCCTCTTAAGAATGCACGAGTATTTGGGAAGATTAAGGCATATTATTTCCATCGACCAGAAAGCAGGTCGGTTTTTATATCTATTTTTCCAGTGAGTCTTGCTTTGTAGACGCCGTAATTTTCCATAACACGCATCACGTAATTCCGTGTTTCCGTATAAGGAATGCGCTCAATCCAATCAATGACGTTATCGAGAGATTGTCCTCGAGGATCGCCATAACGTTTTATCCATTCATTGACGCGACGGGGCCCCGCATTGTAGCCAATAAGCGTTAGGATATAGGATCCATCAAAACGTTCCAATTGTTCATTGAGAAAATGGGCACCTAATGTCACATTATAACGAGTATCACTGCTAAATTTTTTATGAGACCATGCGATTGAGTATTTTTTTGCTAATGCTTTTGCTGTTGTAGGAAGCAATTGGAGTATACCTTGTGCACCTGCTTTTGATATGGCTGTTGGATTAAATTCGCTTTCTTGGCGTGCAATGGCATAGATAAGTGATTTTTCTTCTACAGAAATATGAGCAGAAGCTGGTATGGCGCCCAGAGGATGAGAAAGTGCGCCGACATTTTTTCCCTGAAAGGCAGCCATTTTTCCGATTTTGAGGCTGGTATAATAATCACCATTTTTTTCTGCCATAACAGCCAGAAGAGCTAATTCACCGGGGCTTTCTATTTTTTTTCCGAGTTCTCTATAAAAAACTTTAGCAAAATCAGCATAGCCTGCTTCTTCAAGACGTTGAATTGCTTTGATAGCTTTTCGTGCACTAAAATGTTGTCGCTCAGCGGTTGTTGGTTTGGGGAAGGAAATATTAAGCTTTTTTTGGTTGAGTCGTGCAGCGGCTAATTGTCCATAATAAGTTGCACCGAAATGAGCGGCACGATGAAAGTAATGCTGGGCATTTTTATTTTCTCCTAGCGTTTCTGCTGTTCGTCCCATCCAGTAATATCCACGTGATGCAGAAAAAGGTAAAGAAGAGAGTTGAGGAATACGGGAAAAATGCTGCATTGCTAATTTAGGGTTATGAAGAAACCGTAGTGCGTACCACCCTGCATGAAACTCAGCATCGACGGCTAATGCAGATGTCATACCAGTATGCATTGCAACGAGCTGATAAGCGATTTTTGGTTTGTTTAAATCGAGCATTTCTCGAGAAAGGGCGCGTTGTTCTTTCCACAATGAATGAGGATTCATAAGATGGAAGGTATCTTTTGATGTTTTCATCATAAGTGTTGCGGCAGCATCATATTGCTTTGTTCGCCGAAGATGGCGCATTCGAGCAAACTGGAAGAGAGGATCTTTTTTCCATATTCTCTCTATAGCTTGTAATTTTTGTGTCGCTCTGGGATCATTTTTTTCAACGGCCACAAAAGCATCAAAAAGAGATTGAGCACGGGCTAATTTTGCAATGCATGCCGCTGAATCAAAACGATGTGCATACAGCATAAACTGCATGCGTTTTAAATGATCAATAGGTTTTAAGGCAGCGCTTGCATTTTTAAGAACAAATACTTCTTCTTTTGCATTAAGCGGTGTTTTATGCCACCATGGTGCAATAACATGTTGAGCACGGGTAATTTGTCCCGTTGCAATAAGTGCTTTAGCGAAGAGTGCCATGCCTTGTGCTGTGAGAGGGGGATGATGCGAAAATTTTTGGATGATGATACGTGTGACATTGGTTTCGTTAAGAAAAGCACGTTCAGCATTGCGTTGCATCGTTTCTATACCGGGCCATCCTTTTAGCATATTGATTGCGTTATATATTTCAGAACTTGGTATATTATCTTGGTTTGATAGCACCAGCGCCCATGTCAGAATATCACGATCAAGGCTATGTTTTTCCATTGAATTACGCAGGTGTATTGTTTTTGCAACATTGTTGTTTGCAAGGGCATCTAGCCCAGCTTTTAGTTGCTTGAGTGTCGCAGTATTGTGCGATGTCGTGTGTCTTTGTTGAAGAGGTTCTTGAGCTTCTTGTTTTATAGCAAGGGGGGTAGGGCGTGCTGAAGGGATTGGTGCTTTCCCGTGTAAAAGAGGTGTTTGTGCATAGGCACTTGAAAATAAAATTCTTATTGCCAGTATAAGTGCAATAAGGGTTGATACGAAAAGAGAGGTGGGAAACACACGCATAGAAAAAAGACCTTAAGACCTTGCTTTTTGTAAAAACTTAAGGGGTTATAGAACACAAGCATGAAAAACGCGTTAATACAAATGGCTTATTTTAACGAAATGTTCAAAATTTAAGGAGGGACATGTTCATCTTATAGAGGCTTTTTTTGAAATTCATCTTGCTTCAATGATAGAGCAAGATTATGCTCTATTTAAAATTTATAAAGGCGATTATTAAAAAAATAAAAGCGAACATTATAGGGAGTTTATCATGCTCAAGGGAGCTATAACTGCGCTTATCACACCGTTTGATCAGAAGGGTGCAATTGATGAGAAAGCGTTTTGTGATTTTGTTGAATGGCAAATCACACAAGGGATTAACGGTGTAAGCCCTGTTGGGACAACAGGTGAATCAGCAACTTTAAGTCATGAAGAACATAAGCAAATTATAGCATTGTGTGTTGAGCAGGTCGCAAAGCGTGTTCCTGTTGTTGCTGGAGCAGGATCCAATAGCACAAGTGAGGCTATAGAGCTTGCACAATACGCACAAAAAGCTGGTGCAGATGCCGTTTTGGTTGTGACCCCCTATTATAATAGACCCAATCAGTCTGGTTTATATAAGCATTTTTCTTCCATTGCCAAAGCTGTTTCTATCCCGATTATAATTTATAATATTCCGGGTCGTTCTGTTATCGATATGGCTGTGGAAACGATGAGAGACCTTTATCGAGATTTTAACAACATCATTGGTGTTAAGGATGCAACAAGCAGAATTGAGCGCGTGAGTGAACAAGGTGAAAAGTGTGGCAAAGATTTCGTACAGCTTTCCGGTGATGACTGTACAGCATTAGGTTTTAATGCCCATGGAGGTGTCGGATGTATTTCAGTTTCCTCCAATGTTGCTCCAAAACTTTGTGCAGAGCTTCAAGCTGCTTGTTGTCACGGGGATTATAAAACAGCACGGGAATTAAATGATCGCCTTATGCCTCTCAATCGTGCTGTATTTATTGAACCTAGTCCAGCAGGGATTAAATATGCTGCTGCAAAATTGGGGTTTTGTGGTGAGACTGTGCGTTCTCCGATTGTTCCATTAACACAGAGCACAAAGAAGATTATTGATGCAGCCCTTAGTCATGCTGGTCTTTTAAAAGCATAAAATGATATTGAAAAAGCCATGAATAAAAAAAAGAACGCGCCGGCACGGAAAATAATTGCTGACAATCGTAAAGCACGTTTTAATTTTGAAATCCTGAATAATCTTGAGGCGGGTCTTGTTCTTCAAGGAGCGGAAGTGAAGTCTTTACGTTCTAATCACGCTAATATTGCTGAAAGCTATGCGAGTTTTGAAAATGGAGAATTATGGTTAGTAAACAGCTATATTCCTGAATATACGCAGGCTAATCGTTTTAATCATGAGCCGCGACGGTTGCGTAAGTTATTACTTTCAAAACGTGAGATGGCACGTTTTTTTAATGCAACATCCCGTGAAGGAATGACACTTATTCCTCTCAAACTTTATTTTAATGAACGTGGGCGCGTTAAGTTAGAGATTGCTCTAGCCCGTGGAAAAAAACTTCATGATAAGCGTGAAACGGAAAAAAAACGTGATTGGGGACGTGAAAAAGCAAGACTTTTAAAAAGATATGGATGATCGTTTTGGATATGTTTTATTGATTTAGCATTGATCTAAGTATGTTTTTGCCTCTTGAAAAATTTGGTGAAACATAGCGTCTGTCAAGCGTCCAGTATTCGTATTATAACGAGAACAGTGATAGCTGGAAAAGATGCGTAATCTACCAATGTTATTGATTGTGCCATGTCCAAAAGGATGCACTAAAACTTTTGCATTAAGAGCGCGTATGGTTGAATGGTGTGCAATGGTGCCTAAGGTAATAACGGCTTTAAGTTTGGGAAGATTTGTTAAAAGAGGCGAGAAGAAAGAGCGGCACGTGTTAATTTCAGCACCGGTGGGTTTATTTTCTGGTGGAACACAACGAACAGAGTTAACGATTGCAGCATCAATCAGTTCAAGAGTATCATCAGCTCTTTCTTCAAAGGTTCCTCGGGCAAATCCAAATTTTTTCAAAGTAGAATAAAGTAAGTGCCCAGCATAATCACCCGTAAATGGACGTCCAGTTCGATTGGCGCCGCGTAATCCAGGAGCAAGACCAACAATGAGAAGACGCGTTGTGTCTGCTCCTTTATAGGGAAAGAAAGGGTGTACCGGTGCGTTATACCAACTTGGTTCTTTCATACGCCAGTCAGCGATAAACTGATGGAGCCTAGGGCATAAATTGCAATTTTGAGGTGGCTCTGGGCAAAGCGATGTTGATGTTAATGGGCTATTCATGGCGTTAGGCATCAATCGTTTTTATTCTTTTAAGTCTTTTATGGTGTATATGATGGATCATGTTTTGATAAAGAATCCAGAATATCAATAAACTGTTTTAGAAGAAAGTTTAGTATAAACTTATGGCTAATGATGATGTAACAAGAAGCAATCTTTCAGTCATTTATTTGATGAATAAGACTGCAATATATACGCTGTTTAAAAAAATCTGTCTTTCATAAATATAGTATCATAAAAGTGTTCATAAGGTTGTTGTTATTAGAAAGGATTTTTAAGAGCTTATATTTCCTTTAAAAGAATAAAGACTCCAAAGAGATATTTTATCAAGAAACACTACTTTCCTTTGTTCGAATTCAATCTATTGGAATTGTTTAAAGTGCGGCTTTGATAACGAGCATGAGGAGGACATACATTTTTTATAAAGTTACCAAGAATTTTCTCAAATAAGTTTTTTAAGCAAAAAATATAAAAGTTTATATTGTTTTTCTTGTGTTTTATTTTGACTATTGTATATACTCCTCATACCCGCTATTAAATTTTTTATTTGAGAGAGAGGCATAAATGGCCCGCGTAACGGTAGAAGATTGTATTGATAAAGTTGATAACCGCTTTGAATTGGTACTTTTAGCAGGTCATCGGGCGCGTCAGATTTCGCAAGGTGCGCAGATTACCGTTGATCGTGATAATGATAAAAATCCAGTTGTTGCTTTGCGTGAGATAGCAGAAGAAACGTTGTCGCCTGCTGATTTAAAAGAAGATCTTATTCATTCGCTGCAAAAGCATGTGGAAGTAGATGAACCAGAAATGGCAAGTGAATTCATTACCCATTCAAGTGAGGCTGAAAGTGTTTTTAATACATCATCTCAAGAAGAAGGAGCTTCATTTGATCAGATGTCAGAAGAAGAGCTTTTAGCAGGGATTGAAGGTTTGGTTGTTCCAGAAAAAAGTGACGACTATTAATTACGGCGGTTGATATTACAGGAGTGAAGATAGCTTGCTATATAAGGAGCGGTTATTTTTCTTGTCCTTTATTGATAAGGCGTGTTCAATAAGGGTTAGAGGTGTGAAAAGATAAAGGATATGCTCGTATGATGCGTCAGTGTGAGCTTGTTGGGCGTGTTCAGCGTTACAAGTCTGACGTGGATGAGGCTCTTCTAAAAAGAGCCTATGATTATGCAATGAGAAAGCATGCACATCAAAAGCGTGCTTCAGGTGATCTTTATTTTTCTCATCCTTTAGAAGTTGCTGCTATTTTAACAGATATGCGATTGGACGAGGCAACGATTGCTGTTGCTCTTTTGCATGATACAATTGAAGATACAAGTGCTACACGAGCAGAAATTGATCAACTTTTTGGTTCTGAAATTGGGAAGTTGGTTGAAGGGCTTACAAAGCTTAATAAGCTTGATCTTGTATCAAAGAAAGCTGTACAGGCAGAAAATCTTCGTAAACTTCTTATTGCCATTTCTGATGATGTTCGGGTTCTTTTAGTCAAACTTGCAGACCGCCTTCATAATATGCGTACCCTTGATGTCATGCGTGATGATAAACGTCGACGAATTGCTGAGGAGACAATGGATATTTATGCGCCACTTGCGGGCCGTATGGGTATGCAGGATATGCGTGAAGAATTAGAGGATCTCTCTTTCTTTTATTTAAATCCAGAAGGTTATCGTACGATTACCAATCGACTCTCTGAATTATCAAAGCGCAATCGTGATTTGCTTTTCACAATTGAAAATGAATTGACAAAACTTTTTTTGGAAAATGGCATTAAAGCAGATGTTAAAAGCCGTCAGAAAAAATCCTATTCAGTTTTTCGCAAAATGGAAAGCAAGGCATTATCTTTTGAACAGCTATCGGATATTTTTGGATTTCGTGTGATTGTTGAATCCGTGAATGATTGTTATCGTGCTCTTGGTGTCATCCATACAACATGGCCGATGGTTCCTGGTCGTTTTAAAGATTATATCTCCATACCAAAGCAAAATGATTATCGTTCTATTCATACAACCATTGTGGGACCTTCGAGACAACGTGTTGAGTTGCAAATTAGAACGGCTGCTATGAATGAGGTTGCTGAATATGGGGTTGCTGCCCATTCCATATATAAGGAGCAGGGTTCCAATTATTCGACTTCGAAGTTATCAAACGAAACGAATGCCTATGCATGGTTGCGTCAAACGATACAATCTTTATCTGATGGAGATAATCCGGAAGAGTTTTTAGAACACACAAAACTTGAGCTTTTTCAAGACCAAGTTTTTTGTTTTACACCAAAAGGTCGATTAATTGCTTTTCCTAAAGGCGCGACACCTATTGATTTTGCTTATGCTGTCCACACAGACATTGGCGATTCTTGTGTGGGCGTAAAAATCAATGGTCGTATTATGCCTTTAATGACTAAATTAAAAAATGGTGACGAAGTTGATATTATCCGTTCACACGCTCAAATTCCGCCCGCTGCGTGGGAATTTCTTGTTGTCACAGGTAAAGCGCGTTCAGCTATTCGACGCGCAAGCCGAGCAGCGGTGCGTAAGCAATATTCAGGCTTAGGATATCGTATCCTTGAGCGTTCATTTGAATATATGGGAAAACAATTTTCAAAAGATATTTTAAAGAAAGTTTTGCCACGTTTGGCACGAAAAGATGTAGAGGATGTCTTGGCTGCTGTTGGGCGTGGAGAGTTATTTTCCGCTGATGTGATTAAAGCGGTTTATCCTGATTATCAAGAGCGTGTAGTACAAAAGTCATCTTTTAAGCCTGGGGAGGAAGGGTGGTTCAATATTGAAAATGCTCAAGGGATGATTTTTAAGGTTCCAGAAAATGAAAAGGATGCAATGATAGAGGATCATCAATCTAAAGCCTTACCTATTCGAGGAACCCGTGGTGATATACCTGTCCGTTTTTCACCAGAAGGAGCAGTGCCTGGAGATCGGATTGTTGGTATTATGCAACCAGGCGCTGGGATCGTGATTTATCCAATTCAGTCTTCGGCTTTGATGGCCTACGATGATCAGCCGGAACGATGGATTGATGTCCGCTGGGATATTGATGCCCAAATGAACGAACGTTTTCCTGCGCGAATAAATATTTTGGTTGTCAATAGTCCTGGTTCTTTAGCTGAAATTACGCAAATAATTTCTGCTAACGATGCCAATATCCAAAATTTATCTTTTATCCGAATGGCACCAGATTTTACAGAAATGATGATTGATTTGGAAGTTTGGGATTTAAAACATTTGAATCGTATTTTTTCTCAGTTAAAAAAGGCAGATTCAGTCAGTACAGTACGGCGGGTTCATGGATAACAAGGAAGATTTTGCAATGAATACACAAGATGTCATTGATATTTTTAAACAAGCAGATGCTATTCTAGAAGGGCATTTTATTTTAACATCGGGACGCCATAGTGCAACTTATATGCAAAAGGCAAAAGTGTTTATGCATGCTGACTTGACGGAAAAGCTCTGTCGTGGATTGGCTGAAAAAATCAAAGAATCTATCAAGAAACAAATTGATTATGTTGTTGGTCCCGCAATTGGTGGTCTTATTCCTTCCTATGAGACTTCACGTCACCTTGGTGTTCCTTCTCTTTGGGTAGAGCGTGTCAATGGTGTCTTTGAATTGCGTCGTTTTGAAATCAAGAAGGGTGCGCGGGTTGTTATTATTGAAGATATTGTGACAACGGGTCTTTCTATTCGTGAGACCGTTGAGGCGTTGACGGCAGCAGGAGCAGAGGTCTTGGCAAGTGCCTGTATCCTCGATCGTTCTGGTGGTAAGGTTGATGTTGGTGTTCCGTTGATCGCGCTAGCTGAATACGAGATCGCTTCTTATACGAGTGATGCACTTCCTGCAGATCTTTCTGCTCTTCCAGCGATTAAACCAGGCAGTCGAAATATTTAATTATCTTTCTATTTTTTTTTTATGCAAAAACTAAAAAAGATTAATTTGGATGATATAGATTATTTTATCATTAAAAGATGTATATTGAGAGTCATATGCTTTTTCGTCGTCGAGAACCAGTAGATTTTGTAACGCGTATTCGACTTTGGTTGTGGCCACGTCGTTCATTTTCTCGCTCATTTTCTTACATACATAAACGTATTTTGCGTATATCAGCAACACCACACGAAGTTGCATTAGGGTTTGCTATTGGTATTTTTTTAGCCTGTTCCCCTGTCTTCGGGGTGCATATTATCTTGGCAATATTTTTTTCTTGGATTTTGCGTGCAAACTTTGCTGCTGCAATCATTGGGACGGTTTTTTCTAATCCACTCACATTTTTATTGATTGTCATGGCTGATTATAAAGTAGGGTATTTTTGTTTATCACTTTTTAGCGATGTCAATGAGATTTCTCTTTCTCAAATTCGTGCTCTGTTTAATGGTTTGACAGTATCAAATTTCTCTCTCCTTTTTAAAGGGGCATGGGACACAATTATGAGTCCTATGATTTTAGGTGGAACTCTTTTAGGTGTTGTTTTTGGTGGTTTATCTTATATAGGTGTTTACAGAGCAACGGTTCGTTTTAAACAAAAGCGATATCAAAAGATTATAAAAAAAAGGCATTTAAAGAAGCGTTCATCGTAACAAAGATTGGGGAATGTCTTATGATTGTCGGTCTTGGAAATGATTTGGTTGATATACGACGTATTGAGAGAATGTTGGTTCTTTATGGCGAGCGTTTTATTCAACGTATTTTTACGGATATTGAAAGGAATAGATCCGAAAATCTCAAAAAAAAATCTTCTTCTTATGCGAAAAGATTTGCCGCTAAAGAAGCATGTGCTAAAGCCTTAGGGACAGGAATCGCTTGTGGTATCAATTGGAAAGACATGGGAGTGGTTAATTTGTCCTCTGGAAAACCAATCATGCACTTAACAAATCGTGCGCAAGGGCAACTTCAAAAGTTATTACCTCCTCATCATGATGCGGTTATTCATCTCAGCATAACAGATGATTTTCCTTGGGCGCAGGCATTTGTTATTATTGAAGCACTTCCACGTGGATAGATGGCGTGAGAGATTGTGCTTTTGTTATTTGAATATTATGATGAAAAAAGTTATATTTGTGATGGGAAGGCAGTTGGTGATGGTCCAAAAAGATAAAGTGCATAAAAAAGAAAAAAAAGGTGGGATTCTTGAATTAATTTCTGTTTTAATACAGGCTCTGCTTTTAGCAGCGTTTATTCGGACACTTTTTTTCCAGCCTTTTAGTATTCCTTCTGGGTCCATGCGTCCTACTTTATTGGTAGGGGATTATCTCTTTGTTTCTAAGTATGCATATGGGTATTCTCATTTTTCCATTCCTTTTTCTCCGCCCCTTTTTTCTGGACGTATTTGGGCATCCCAACCTCAACGGGGAGATGTGGTCGTTTTTCGTTTACCAAGTAATCCGAAGATCGATTATATAAAGCGCGTTGTTGGGCTGCCAGGTGATCGTATACAAGTTCGTCAAAGTGTTCTTTATATTAATGATGAGGCTGTTTCACGTCACTTTATGGGAGAGATTGATAATTCTGATATAACGGAAGTGAACTATCCTGTTGAGGTCTATCGCGAGACATTGCCGAATGGTGTTCGCTACGATACGCTTGATTTAGCTTTCATCCCAAAAGTTGATGATACAAAAGTCTTTGAAGTTCCTCAGGGGCATTATTTTATGATGGGGGATAACCGCGACAATTCAGATGATAGTCGTTTAGATGTAGGCTATGTTCCAGAAGAAAATCTTATTGGTCGCGCGAGCGTGATTTTCTTTTCTATTAGTAACGGTTCAAGTGCTTGGCAGATTTGGCGCTGGCCATTTGATGTACGTTGGAAACGTTTGTTTTCTTTCATAAATAAGGTTCATGATTTGCCGCTTATCAAGCAAGGAAACAACGATGAAACGTCTCATGATTGATCAGCTTTTCAAGCTGACGGGGCATCGTTTTAAAGATGAAGAGAAATTAAAAAGAGCATTAACACACGCAAGTGTGCAAGATTCAGAACAAGGGAATTATGAACGATTAGAATTTCTAGGGGATCGGGTTCTAGGGCTTTTGATTGCAGAGATGCTGTATCAACTTTTCCCTAAAGCAAGTGAAGGTGAATTATCAGTCCGTTTGAATCATCTGGTCAATGCGCAGACATGTGCTGATATTGCGCGCGAAATGAGGCTTCCTGATATGATCCAAGTTGGTTTTGAGATGAGAAATTTTGAAGGGCGTCGACTCATCAATATGCATGCAGATGTCGTAGAAGCCTTGATTGCAGTGATGTATCTTGATGGAGGATTGGAAAGTGTTCGCCCCTTTATTCAAAAATACTGGCAAAGTCGGGCAAAGAAAATGAATGCAGCTCGACGTGATGCCAAGACAGAGTTACAAGAATGGGCACATATCCAAGGCAATGCACAACCACATTATCAGGTTATCAAACGTTCAGGTCCAGATCACGATCCTGTTTTTATGGTAGAGGTCAGTATTTCAGGTTTTGCTTCAGAGATTGGGCAGGGGAGCTCTAAAAGATATGCTGAAAGGATGGCTGCCGAAAAAATTTTGCGACGAGAGGGGGTATGGAAAAACGTGGGGAAAAATGATCATGAGTGACGCTATGAAAACGCGTTCTGGATTTGTTGTGCTTATCGGGATGCCTAATGCCGGTAAATCGACATTGGTTAATCAATTGGTTGGAACAAAGGTTTCAATTGTAACGCATAAGGTACAAACAACACGAACTTTAATCCGCGGTATTGTTATTCATGATAATGTGCAAATTGTATTGGTCGATACACCGGGTGTTTTTCGTCCTCACAAGCGCTTAGAACGTGCCATGGTCTCTGCTGCTTGGGGAGGGGCTAAGAGCGCTGATGTTCTGCTTGTTTTAATTGACGCTCAAAGTGGTCTTTCGAATGAAGTTGATATGATGTTAGATATTGTAAACACTATGAAACAAGAAAAAGTTCTTGTTCTAAATAAGGTTGATACAGTTGTTAAATCATCTCTTTTAGCGTTAACCACTCAAATAAATGAACGTGTAAAGTTTACGCAAACATTTATGATTTCTGCTCTAAATGGTTCTGGTTGCAAGGATTTACTTCATGCGTTGAGTAGCATGATGCAGAAGGGGCCATGGTATTATCCGGAAGATCAAATTTCCGATATGCCTATGCGTCACCTTGCTGCTGAAATTACGCGTGAAAAACTTTTTCTTCGTCTTCATGATGAGCTTCCTTATTCCTCAACGGTTGAAACAGAAAGCTTTGAAGAGCGGTCAGATGGTTCTGTTAAAATTAATCAAGTTATTTATGTAGAGCGTGAGAGTCAGAAGAAAATTGTTTTAGGAGCAAAAGGCGATACGATTAAAATGATTGGTCAAGCAGCACGCAAGGAGCTCATGGAAATTATGGATCAAAAGGTTCATCTTTTCCTCTTTGTGAAAGTGCGTAATAATTGGGATACCGATCCAGAACGTTATCGGGAAATGGGATTGGATTTTTTAAAATAATGAAAAAATGAAGTGGAAAGAACAAGCTGTTATTCTTGGGGCACGCCAATATGGTGAAACAAGTGTTATTCTTGAGATTATGACGCGTGAACACGGTCGTTATATGGGCGTGGTAAAAGGAGGGCGTTCGCGTCGTATGGCTGCTCTTCTTCAGCCTGGAAATTTTGTGGAGGCTGAATGGTGGGCGCGTTTAGAAGAACATTTGGGACTTTTTCGCCTTGAAGCACTTGATTTACATGCGGCACGATTAATCTGTCTACCAGAAGCGCTTTATGCTTTGCAGTTGATTGCTTTTCATTTGCGGCTTCTTCCTGAACGTGATCCGCATCCCGTTTTATATGATATTTTGCACCTTTTTATGCAGAATTTTGATGAACCATTTGTAAATGCGGAATTGCTAGTACGTTTTGAAATGCGGCTTCTTGAAGAACTTGGTTTTGGTCTTGATTTATCTTGTTGTGCTGCAACAGGTCGCCAAGAAAAGCTTTATTATGTATCGCCAAAATCTGGACGGGCTGTCTGTGAAGAAGCAGGGGAGCCTTGGAAAAAGAAGCTTCTCATTCTTCCACAGTTTCTTGTGCAAAGAACGACTCGTCCTACTGATTTTAGGGATATAATAAATGGTTTTAACTTAACGGGTTTTTTTCTCATGCGTCATGTCTGGGAGCCACGAGATATAAAACAGCCGTCGGTGCGGATGAATTTGATACAGTTGTTTGAGCGTCGATTTGGTATACAAGCATTTATTTGTTGATCTGATCATAATTGAATAGAATGGAAAAATGAAAGTTTTAAAGACAATTGCTGAAGTTCGCCAATATACTTCAGAAGAACGGAGTTTAGGCTTTTCGATTGGTTTTGTTCCAACAATGGGAGCTCTTCATCAGGGGCATCTGGCATTAGTACAGCGTGCAAAAGCAACGTGTGATCGCGTATTGGTTTCTATTTTTGTCAATCCAAAGCAATTTGGACCTGATGAAGACTTTGATCAATATCCAAGAGACTTGAGAAGCGATTGTGCTTTATTGGAAAAAGCGGGTGTTGAATGTGTTTTTGCGCCTTCTGTAGATGAAATATGGCCCTTGGGAAATGATACAATTGTGCAAGTGGAAAAATTATCACGTATGTTGATGGGAAAATTACGTCCAGGGCACTTTTGTGGTGTAACGAGTGTTGTTGCTAAGCTTTTTAATATTGTTCAGCCCGATAAAGCTTTTTTTGGAGAAAAGGATTTTCAACAAATTTTAATTATTCGGCGTATGGCTGAGGATTTAGCTTTTCCTGTTGAAATTATCGGAGTCCCTATTTTACGTGAAGCAGATGGTCTTGCCCATTCTTCACGGAATAAACTTTTAACATTAGAAGATCGTAAAGCGGCCAAAATTATTCCTGAAAGTGGAAAAGCTGCTGAAGAGCTTTACCATGAAGGTGAACGGTCTGTTGATAAGTTATGCAAAATTGTTCGCAATATTTTACAACAAGAGACGCGTGCAATCATTGAAGCAATAGATTTACGAGATATGGAGACTTTATGCGAGGTCAAAGGAAAATTGGATAAACCAGCAGTTTTACTCCTTACTGTCCGTTTTGGTGAGGTAAGACTTATTGATCAATATATATTGCAAGAAAAGGTCGGAAAATGAGTGTACATAAAACCGTAAAGCGTATAACATCTTCTCAAATACGTGCAAGAAAGGGACAACAGCCGATTGTTTCTTTAACAGCTTATCAAGCTTATACGGCACGGATTGCTGATCCCTATTGTGATATCCTTGTGGTTGGTGATAGCGTTGGCATGGTTGTGTATGGTTTTGAGACAACACTTCCTGTTAATTTAGATATGATGATTTTACACGGGCAAGCCGTGGTGCGTGGATCTCAAAAAGCTCTTGTCGTTATTGATATGCCTTTTGGCTCTTATGAGGAAAGTAAAGAGCAAGCTTTTTTAAATGCATCGCGTATTCTTGCTCAAACGGGGTGTGGTGCAGTTAAGCTTGAAGGTGGTGTTTATATAGCGGAAACAATAGATTTTTTGTGTAAACGTGGTATTCCAGTGATGGGCCATATTGGTCTTACTCCCCAAGCGGTGAATCGTTTTGGTGGTTTCAAGACACAAGGGCGTAACGAGAGTGATTGGCAAAGAATTGAAGGTGACGGAGCCGCGATTGAAAAGGCTGGTGCTTTTGCCGTTGTTGTGGAAGGTGTTGTTGAACCTTTAGCGGTGAAATTGACAGAAAAGCTTTCTATTCCAACCATCGGTATTGGTGCATCCAATCAGTGCGATGGACAGGTATTGGTTATGGAAGATATGTTGGGCTATGGTGCTCACGTGCCTAAATTTGTACGCCGTTATGGAAACCTTGAACAAGCCATGGAAACCGCAATCAAGAACTATGCAGAAGATGTTACATCCCGTGCTTTTCCAGTAGATACTGAAGTTTATAAACTAAAATAAATTTCAGTTTAAAATGAAAAGTTTGACAAGAGAATATTTATCTATTTTTATGATAGATGTGCTTTTTTAAGAAACATTTAGGCACTTCATGTCATCTCGCGACGGCGCTTGTGAATAGTATAACGGTAAAGTCTCCACGCAGTGTATAAAATTATAGAGCACGACCTCTTTACGCTTCATAAAAGAGCAAATCGGCACCATCTATCATACACTTTGCTAACTTCCAATGTTGTCGACGAGCGCTTGCCACTTGAGACGGTCCATAAGCGGTATTTTAGTCTTCTTGTACAGTTTTTATTCCCACTGCTTTGCCTGCTTGTGACGTGCAAGCAAATGATCTTGATTGATTCAATATAAACAGATTTGAAATGAGTGAATCTTATCATATTAGGGGGAATCATTTAATATGAAAACAATAAATTGTCATTATAAATCAGTGTGATGATTCTGCAATGATAAGAAATCAACAATGCGAAGAGCCTATAATCTTTGGTCCTCCAAGTCATTAAAGCGCGCCAAAAATGCGTTTTCAATTTGTTGAGTAGAGGAGGGGTGTAAATTAAGACCATCGGGTGAAATATTATTGGGAGAGCCAAAATAGCGAAGGGCTTCTTCTGTGTTAAATCCAGCAAATGTGATCGCTTCATGATATGCTGCAATACGATCGGCTTGTTTAATTTTTTTTAAAAGTTTTTGAGAAAGATCAACGGGAAGAGAAAAACGCATGTGGATCGCATCTTGGATGCGTTTTTCAATGCGTTCATATTGTTTTCCTATGACAGCTTTAAAGGGTGAAATGATATCGCCGATGACATATTCTGGTGCATCATGAAGAAGAGCACAGAGACATTCATGCTTCAGCGACTGTGGAAAAAGTTTTTGAAATATTTGTTCGACCAAAAGTGAATGTTGTGCAACAGAATAGGCGTATTCTCCTCGTGTTTGACCATTCCAACGTGCTACACGTGCAAGTCCATGAGCAATATCTTCAATTTCAATATCAAAAGGAGAAGGATTGAGAAGATCAAGTCTGCGTCCAGAGAGCATTCTTTGCCAAGCCCGAGCTTCTCCACTTTTTAATAATTCAACTTTAGCCATGTGTATTTTCTATCGTATTTTCAGGAAAGGTAAAATTCATATTTTCAGCAATGCTTATAGTGACAGGAATATTTTTTACAGTAAAGGGAATGTTATGATCCATAGCATCTTTGACGTGGTCAATACGCATTAAAGCGAGAGCCTCATTTGCAACAGATGTTCCCAAGTGGCCAAGCACTTTTGTTCCTGCTTCAATGCTTGATTGAGGGGGGAGGTCACATGGGCCTTTTACAATCAAGATACGGCGACGTGCTGCACGGCGGTGGTGCATTCGTGAAACAATTTCTTGTCCAATATAACATCCTTTGTTGAAGGCCAATCCATTGATTTGATCGTAATTAATATCATGAGGAAAAACTTTGCCGACTTCATAGTCTTGATCACTTTCTGCAATTGCATAACGAATTCGCAATTGATTCCATGTGTTATAATCTTCTGCTGCCAAAAAAGGAACATTGCTATAGATTCGTATTATTTTTTCTTGTTTTGGAAAGCGTTTATCAACAAAATTTGAATCAAAACTTAAAGTATCTGATTCATTTTTCCAAGAAACTATAACAAGCCCTTGTAATGGTTGTGTAATTTCTACTTTTTTACGCAGTTTATAGAGCAACAGACGCTTATAGAGTGTATCGGCCAAAGACATCACAATATCAATAAAATAACTATTCTCTCTTTTACCAATAAGAAAATCAGCAAGGACCTTTCCTTGTGGGGATAAGAGGGCTCCAGGGAAAAGTTCTTTGGGACTTATTTTTTTTACATCTGTTGTGATCAGGGACTGTAAAAAATCTGTTGCTTCTTCGCCTGTAATTTGAATAATTTTGCGGTTTTTTAAGCAAATGGCATTTTGTTTTTCAATCATGGTTCTTGCCTTTCTGCGCAAAGTTACATAATCGATAAGTGAGCAATATGTAAGGAGCGTGGCTATGTTTAAAACATTTGATACAATTTTTAAAGGTGCAACACTTGTGAATCATGATGGAAAAAGCAAGCGTGATATTGGTGTTACAAATGGCCGTATTGCTGAAATTGGCGACCTTACATGTGCCTCGGCTGGTGAGGTGATTGATTGTACGGGGCTTCATATTTTTCCGGGAATTATTGATAGTCAAGTGCATTTTCGTGAGCCAGGCAATGAATATAAAGAAGATTTGGAAAGTGGCTCATATTCTGCTGTGTTAGGAGGGGTTACAGCAGTGTTTGAAATGCCTAATACCAATCCATTGACAACATCAGAAGAAACATTAAGCGATAAGGTTAAACGCGGATTTCATCGCATGCATTGTGATTTTGCATTTTGGGTTGGAGGAACGCGTGAAAATGCTCATGAACTTTCTGAATTAGAAAGACTTCCTGGTGCGGCTGGAATTAAAGTTTTTATGGGATCTTCTACCGGTGATCTTTTGGTTGATGATGATGAAAGTGTACGTCTTATTTTGAAAAATACACGCCGTCGTGCGGCTTTTCATTCTGAAGATGAGGAAAGACTCAGAGAACGTAAAATACTGCGTATTTCAGGGGATGCATCCTCGCATCCAATTTGGCGTGATGAGGTTGCGGCGTTAAAGTGTACACAGCGTTTGGTAAAAATTGCCCATGAGACGAAAGCACGCATTCATGTGTTACATCTTTCGACAGAAGAAGAAATTGATTTTCTCAAAAAACATAAAGATGTTGCAACAATTGAAGTGACACACCATCATTTAACTCTCACGGCTGATGATTATAAACGGTTTGGTACATTAATTCAGATGAATCCACCTATTCGTGAACTGCGCCACCGTGAAGCTCTTTGGTACGGTGTTCAACAGGGGATTATTGATGTTTTAGGCTCAGATCATGCGCCTCATACCCTTGAGGACAAGCTTCAATCTTACCCCTCTTCACCTTCAGGGATGACAGGAGTGCAAACAACAGCAGCTATTATGTTAACACATGTGAACGCAGGAAAAATGTCTCTTGAGCGTTTTGTTGATCTCACGTCACATGGTCCTAGTCGTATTTTTGGTATAAGTTGTAAAGGACGTCTTGCTGTTGGATATGATGCTGATTTGACCATTGTTGATCTTAAGCGAGAAGAAGTTATTACGAATAGCTTAATTGGTTCGCGTGCCGGTTGGACACCTTATGATGGTCAAAAGGTTAAAGGTTGGCCGGTTGGGACTATTGTCCGTGGTATGCGCGTTATGTGGGAAGGTGAAATTGTCACACCTTCACAAGGAGAGCCTGTTAAATTTATAGAAACTTTGGTGTAAACAGCATAAATTTTATCCTATTATGCCACAAAATACTATCATTTAAGGAGAAGGTATGTCAGTCTCCTTAATACATAGTTTTTTTTATGTGTGGTGAATATTTTAGGCTTGTTACGTGAGTTGGAAGTCAAGTGGCATTCACTAGAACTTGGGCTATTTACAAACTAGGTTGGTAAGAATGTTCGTCCTTTGAGGTGTGGAGAAGAAGCCAAAAAGCAATACGGGAAAAGGGGTTCATAAGAATACAGGCGTACCGAGCATTATGTTTTAAAAGTTTTTCTATTTTCGAGAAGATAACTTATTGCTCTATTCATTTGTGAGGAGGGCATTATTGATATCACTTAAATTAAAGGAGATGCTTTTTATATAGATTAGTTGTTATAATGTATGAGAAGATTTTCAGATAAAGCTCTTCCTTCTTGAATATACCTTTGATTAGCTTCAATGGCTGCTTGTGTACAATGATGATAATTTTCTGAGAAAGCACGATACGCTTCATTAAATGCTTCATAAAAATAAGCACGTCTTTGTGGAATGGGGTGTTCTGCTTCAATGAGTGCGTTCATATAGTCATACCATTGGTTTGTTGGCCATTGGTTTGTTGGAGGCTTACAAAGATTTTGGAGAAAATGCAGGGATCCCAAAATTTCTGCGAGGCGAAGTAATTTTTTCTCATAAGGTGGAGATTGTTGTGCAAAGGTTGGCATTGAAATGACAAAAAATATTAAAAGAATAATTTTTCTCAAATTATTACGCATTATTTTGATTGCTTTCTTTGAATAAAACTCTGTACAGATAAAATAATTGTGTCATGAGAACGATGTTAAAAAAGAGGGTTAATTGCGACATTATTCTCAATGATTGATGATAGAATATAGGGCGTAAGAGACAGTAAGGAACCCATTGTGAAATATTAAAAATACTGATGAAGCTTTATGGGGTTAAAGTTTTAAGATTTGCTTCCTGTAATCTATTTTTCATATAAATATTCTATTGCCTATGGAATTTTTTCTAAACTTGTTTCCTTCAAGAAGAAAAAAGCTCTCTATCTATAGAATGCTTTTGTCCAATCAAATAAAAGAGATTGTTTTAGGATAAATGATAGAGACAGCTGTGAATACCATAGGGGAAGAAGAATTGATGATAAGGTGAAGTTTTAGTCTAAACTGCATAATGTGATCATTTGAGAGAAGAGGCATTTAAAAGAGCGGTGCGTAATATCATTTACGGAGTATAATGATGAAAAAGTTGCGATTTTATAATACGCTGACACGTAAAAAAGAAAATTTTACACCAATAGATCCGACAAAAGTACGTCTTTATGTTTGTGGTCCAACAGTTTATGATTACGCGCATATAGGAAATGCTCGCCCTGTTATTGTTTTTGATATTTTATTTCGCTTATTGCGTCATGTTTATGGCAATGATCATGTTCTCTATGCGCGTAATATTACAGATGTCGATGATAAAATTAATGCACGAGCTGCCCATGAATATCCAAACGTTTCACTGAATTATGCTATTCGTCAATTAACCGAACGCACATATTCTCAGTTTCAACAAGATACAATAGCACTTGGTTGTCTATTGCCAACCAGCCAGCCGCGCGCAACCGAGCATTTAGAGGAGATGCGCGCACTCATCGAAAGATTGCTTGAAAAGGGACACGCTTATAAAGCGGAAAATCATATATTATTTTCTATAAAGAGCATAAAAAATCCTCCCCATTATGGGACATTTTCAAATCGTTCTTTAGATGAAATGAGGGCGGGAGCGCGTATTGATGTTGCTGCCTATAAAAGAGAGGAGATGGATTTTGTTTTATGGAAACCTTCTGTGGAGGGAGAGCCAGGTTGGGAATCTCCGGGCGGAATTCCTGTTTTAGGTCGTCCAGGTTGGCATATTGAGTGTTCTGCCATGTCAATGGCAAAGTTGTTAGCGCCCTACGGTGGTGGTTTAACTTGTGATGATCCTATTGCGAATATTTTTGATATTCATGGTGGTGGACTTGATTTAATTTTTCCTCACCATGAAAATGAGATTGCACAAAGTTGTTCAGCTTTTGGAACGGAGAGAATGGCTAATTTTTGGATGCATAACGGCTTTTTACAAGTTGAAGGCAAAAAGATGTCAAAAAGCTTTGGCAATTTTATAACCATTCGTTCTGTTTTAGAGAATAATTTTTTGGAGTTTAATGGTGTTTTAGCTGAGGAAATGAAGCAAAATTGGGCGGGTTTGTCTGCACGTTTTTCGATGCTCCAAACGCATTATCGTGAACCATTAAATTGGACAGCGCAGCGTCTAATGCAATCGAGCAGTGAACTGTATCGTTGGTATGAATTGCTTCGCAGTAAAAAGAGTATAATGGAAAATAATGAAGCGATTGATGATACTTTGATAGATGCCCTCAGTGATGATCTTAATACACCAAAAGCATTCACTCTTTTGCGAAAATTTTATAAAGCAGGGAATGCCTTGGCTCTTGCTCATGGGATGAATTTATTAGGATTATTACGACAAGAATGGGTTAAAAAAATAGACTGCCCATTATTTGTAAAAAAAACCTCTCTTGATTCAAAATTTATTGATCAGCGCATTGCCGAAAGACTAAGGCTTATCCATAATAAAGAGTGGGAAGCTGCGGATACAATTCGCAATGAGCTTGCAGCCGAGGGGATTCTCTTAAAAGATAGTAAGGATCCGCAGAGTGGTGAGCGCATAACCGTGTGGGAAATAAAACGACTTTAATTTCTCTATTCCAGCAGTTCTCATAAATTAAAAGGAGAATATGATGGAATTTTTATATCACTATGGATATATCGCGCTTAAGCTAGCTGTAGGTCTGGTTGCCTTTCTATTTATTTTAAGAACGACGGGACGTGGAAGCCTTAGTCAGATGACACCTGTTGATCTGGTCAGCAATTTTGTTATGGGAGGTATTATTGGAGGAGTCATTTATAATCAGAATATTAGCAGCACTCAATTATTGCTTGTTCTACTCATTTGGCAAGCCTTGATTACCTCTTTTAATTTTTTTGCACGCTATTCAGTTTTTTTTCGCCGCCTTATTGCAGGGCGGAATGTCACATTGGTTTTAGATGGGGCCTTTCAAATGGATAAGATTAAGAGCTTAGGAATCAATGTTAATGATCTCATTGCGATGTTACGTCTTAAAGGGTGTCATTTACATGAAGCTGCTTTTGTGCGTTTGGAAACCAATGGTGATTGCACTGTTATTAAAAAGGAAGAGGGGAAGAAATCGACAATTGTCGTAGAAAACGGTGAAGTTATTGATGATGGTCTTAAAGAGATTGGTAAAACAAAAAAGTGGCTTCAGGCAGAATTGAAAAAAAAGCATGTAAAAGTTGAAAATTTATTTGCAGCAGAGTGGTATGAGAATACAGATCAAAATAATAAACTGTATCGTGGATTATTTCTTGTTCCTTTTTCAAAAACAGTCTAACCTCGAACAACGAGTAGGTATAGCTTATTGAAAAGCGTAAGAAACTTATAAACAACCACAGGGGGATGCTTTGCCTTTTTCGTGTGGATGATAGATGAAGTAAGGGCTTTATGAAACGCAATGAAATGACAAAAACTGTATCATCCGATACAGGGAAGACTCTGCACACACTTTACAATTTATGGCCTTATATGTGGCCGGTAGGTCGGCGTGATCTAAAAATACGTGTACTGTGGGCAATATTTTATCTTGTTTTATCCAAGCTCGTTCTCATATCTGTGCCGTATTTCTTTAAATATTCTACGAATGTGCTTGATACAAGCTTTCAGCTCCCTGAATGGTTTCCGTCCAGTTTGATTATCCCCATCATGCTTGTTTTGGCGTACAACGTTGCACGGATTATGCAGGCTGGATTAAATCAATTGCGCGATTCTCTTTTTGCCACTGTTGGTCAATATGCTGTTCGTCAATTAGCTTATAAAACCTTTGTACATATTCATGAGTTATCTTTGCGGTTTCATTTAGAACGCCGAACTGGTGGGCTTTCTCGCGTGATTGAGCGTGGAACAAAAGGAATTGAAGCGATCGTAAGATTTTCAATTCTCAATACTGTACCGACAATTTTAGAATTTATATTAACGGCTCTTGTATTTTACATCAACTACGGATGGCATTATCTTCTCATTGTTGTTGTAACGGTTTTATTATATACTTTTTTTACCATTAAGGCGAGTGATTGGCGTATTCGCATTCGTCAACAAATGAATACAGCGGATACTGAGGCGAATACGCGCGCTGTTGATTCTCTTTTAAATTTTGAAACGGTCAAATATTTTGGCAATGAAACTCTAGAAGCCGATCGTTTCGATGCTTCTATGGCGGGTTATGAAAAAGCCGCAACAAAGATTTGGACATCATTAAGCTGGCTTAATTTTGGTCAGGCTCTTATCTTTGGTATTGGAATGACGATCATGATGCTGATGTCAGCTTATGAAGTTTTTTATAAGACACAAACTTTAGGGGATTTTGTTTTTATTAATGCCCTTTTAATGCAACTTTCCATTCCACTGAATTTTATTGGTTCAATTTATCGTGATGTTCGACAAGGTTTAACGGATATTGAAGCGATGTTCGATCTTTTAGATGTTCAGCAGGAAATCACTGATAAATCAGATGCTAAACCGTTAGAGATAAGCGATGGGACCATTCGTTTTCATCAGGTAAAATTTTCTTATGATTCGACGCGTCAGATTCTCAGAGATATTGATTTTGAAGTCCCTGGAGGAAAAACAGTCGCCATTGTCGGCCCATCGGGTGCAGGGAAATCAACCATTTCTCGATTACTTTTTCGGTTTTATGATGTTGATGCGGGCTCTATCACAATTGACGGGCAGGATATTCGTGATGTAACGCAAAAAAGTTTGCGTGAGGCGATCGGTATGGTCCCACAAGATACAGTGTTATTTAATGATACAATTGCTTATAATATTCGCTATGGGCGCCCAAGTGCTACAGATGAAGAGGTGCACAAAGCGTCTGAAATGGCACAAATATCAAAATTTATTGAGATGTTACCGGAAGGTTTTCAGTCTATGGTAGGAGAGCGTGGTCTCAAATTATCAGGGGGTGAAAAACAACGTGTGGCTATTGCACGGACACTTTTAAAAGCCCCCCCACTTCTTATTCTAGATGAAGCAACATCGGCTCTTGATACGGCAACAGAACAGGAAATTCA
Source organism: Bartonella sp. AU55XJBT (assembly GCF_028618525.1). Next base: position 119,495 of record NZ_JAQITC010000005.1, read on the forward strand.
ACAAGCATTGGATATTGTAAGTCGTGGACGTACAACATTGATTATTGCGCATCGTCTGTCCACGGTTATCAATGCTGATGAAATTTTGGTTCTTAAAAGTGGTCGTATTATTGAAAATGGAACGCATACAGAGCTCTTACGAAAGAAAGGTCTTTATGCTTCAATGTGGAATAAGCAGCTTGAAGCATCACAAGCTGAAGAAAAATTACGTAAAATGCGTGAAGAAGATGAGACGGGTATTGTTAATCGTAAAAAATAAGGTGGGCAAAATGTAATCTATATCTTTATATGGAGCGATTGATTAAATACATAAAAAGAGACAAGAGGAACAAAAAGATTTATTGCTTGTTTAGGTTTATGATGAATAGGAAATTATATGAGTATTTTACAATCTGTCCATAATAGCTTTGTACCGATTCATAAAGAAGGTTATCCTTTTATTGTAGCGTTTTTTGTTATTTCACTCATTTTGGGTTGGATGTGGAGTCCGCTATTTTGGTGTGGTCTTATTCTTACAGTGTGGTGTATATACTTTTTTCGTGATCCAGATCGTGTGATCCCTTTGAATTCAAATTGGGTTATGTCGCCTGCAGATGGGCGTATTTCATTTGTGGAATCATGTATTCCACCTGAAGAATTAGGCTTAGGAAAAGATGAAATGATCCGTATTTCCATTTTTATGGATATCTTTTCATGCCATATCAACCGTATTCCTATCAGTGGTACAGTAGAGTCTATCGTTTATCAGCCAGGTCGGTTTACCAATGCGGAGTTTGATAAGGCTAGTCAGTTTAATGAGCGTAATGGGGTGGTCATTGATAGCAAGCATGGGAAAATTGGTATCGTACAAATAGCGGGGATGTTTGCCCGTCGGATTGTTTGTTGGTCAAAAGAAAACGATGCTGTTATCATGGGAGAGCGATTTGGATTGATTCGTTTTGGTTCTCGCCTTGATATTTATATGCCAGCTGAAATGAGATTACGTGTTGCAGTTGGGCAAACAGCAATTGCTGGGGAGACAGTTTTGGGTTCTTTTGATGATAAGAGTGCCACAACGGACTTCAGATACGATTAGGACCGTACAATGAAAAATTTTTCGCCATTTTCTTCATTCAATCCTGAGGGGCAGCATGATGATGCTGCAAATCGGCGACGTTCACCGACATCGATGCGGTATGTTATTCCCAATATTATTACTATTTTGGCAATTTGTGCAGGGATGAGCAGCATTCGTTTGGCTTTTGAGAATCGCTATGAGGCTGCTATTTTAATGGTGCTTTTGGCTGCAGTTTTAGATGGTGCTGATGGTCGCATTGCGCGTTTAATAGATGGGAGTTCATCTTTTGGGGCACAGATGGATTCTCTTGCTGATATTGTAAATTTTGGTGTTACTCCTGCACTTATTGTTTATTCCTTTATCTTGAATCAAGCATACCACATTGGTTGGGTTGCAGCTCTTGTTTATTGTGTTGCTTGTTGTTTGCGATTAGCGCGTTTTAATGTGATGTTGGATAACACTGATATACCTCAATGGCAGAAAAGTTATTTTGTTGGTGTTCCTGCACCTGCAGGAGCGTTACTCCTTTTATTTCCTACCTATTTAGGCGCTCTTGGTTTGGTCCCCAATTGGGGGTGGGCATTGTTTTTTAGTCTTTATACTGTAATTATTGCTTTTCTTTTGATTAGTCGCCTACCAGTGTGGAATGCAAAGTCCATTGATCACAATTTGAGGCGTGATATCGTTATACCTTGCATGTTGGTCATTGTTATTTATGTCGGTTTTCTTGCGACTTACACATGGAAAACTTTATTGATTACAGCTGTTAGCTATATGATTTTTCTCCCCTGTAGTTTTATTGCTTATAATAAACGGGCTGCTTTAGAAGATAAAAAGGCTGATGCTAAAAAAGCTATCCAAGAATCATAAACTGCTCCATTCTTCCGTTGAAAAGTGCAGGAAAGAGAGAGATTGGTCTATTTACATTTCAGATGATGATCAATGAGGGGCATAATAATCCACAAACCGATTTTCACGGACATTAAAGAGTTTTCCAGTTTCCTTTAAATCAGGTGAGAGCAAATGGACTATTTTTTTTGCAACCTCTTGTGGTGAGGGGAGCGCTTCTGGATCTTCACCAGGCATAGCTTCAGCACGCATGGCAGTGCGTGTGGCTCCAGGGTTGATACAATTAATCTTGATAGGGGTTTGTTTGAGTTCTTCTGCCCAACAACGGGCAATCATTTCTAAAGCCGCTTTAGAGGCTGCATATGCCCCCCAGAAAGGGCGTGCAACATGCGCAACGCTTGAGGATAATAGGATGGCGCGTCCAGCATCAGATTCACGTAATAAAGGCTCAACAGCTTTTATTAAGCGCCATTGGCTGAAAAGATTTATTTGAAAGACATCTTCAAAGATCGTATTTTCTATATGCGCTATTGGTGAAAGTGTTCCAAGGATTCCCGCATTTGCAACGATAATATCGAGCTTTTTCCATCGATTGGCAATAGAGAGTGCAAGAGCATCGATGTTTTCCATATGATGCAAATCGAGCGGAACGAGAGTTGCATGAGCTCCTTTTTTTCGGATTTGATTGTCCAATTCAGTCAGTCCGCTGACTGTTCGTGCAAGAGCAATAATATGAGCGCCGCGTGCAGCGAGCTCGAGTGCTAAATAATAGCCAATTCCTCTTGATGCACCAGTAACGAGTGCAACACGCCCATGGAGACTAAAATCATATTTTGTCATCATTAATCTCTTGTTTTAAGAACAGATGATTGATGAATTTTGGAGAGGTTTTCTTGATCAACCAGATGTGTAGGATAATATCCAGTAAAATAATGGTCAGTAAATTGTGGATCGGCATTGTTTCGTTTTTCTCCTGCTACAGCAAGATATAATCCGTCCGTTGAAAGAAATTCTAAAGAGTCTGCTCCAATAAAATTGCACATAGATTTTAAATCTGGATATTGATTTGCTAAAAGGCTTTCAGCTTTAGGTGTATCAATGCCATAAAAGTCAGGATAGAAAATCATAGGGCTAGAGACGCGCATATGAACTTCCTTTGCTCCTGCATCGCGAAGCATTCGCACAATTTTAAGGGATGTTGTTCCCCGTACAATAGAGTCATCAACCAGAATAACACGTTTTCCTTCAATCATAGGACGGTTTGCCGAATGTTTTAACTTGACGCCAAAAGCGCGAATTTGTTGTGTTGGTTCGATAAAAGTGCGGCCAACATAGTGATTACGAATAATACCAAGCTCGAAGGGAATTCCAATTTCTTGTGCATAGCCAATTGCAGCAGGTGTTCCGCCATCTGGAACAGGAACCACAACATCACCCTCACAAGGAGCTTCCTGTGCTAAACGGATTCCCATATTTTTGCGTGTTGTATAAACACTACGCCCACCAACGATTGAGTCCGGACGGGCAAAATAAACATATTCAAATAAGCAAAGTTTTTCTGGTTTTGCATTTTCTGGTTTTATAATTTTTTTCGTAATTTCTCCATTTTTTTGTATTTCACATATAATGATTTCTCCATTTTTAACATCACGGACATATTTTGCTCCAATAATATCAAGAGCACAAGTTTCAGAACAAAAGATAGGCTTACCATCAAGTTCTCCCATCACTAGAGGTCTAATTCCGGTTGGATCGCGTGCTGCAATAAGCTTTGTACGTGTAAGCGCTAACATAGCATACCCACCTTCTACTTGCCGAATCGCATCAACAAAACGATCAGAGGACGATTCATAACGTGAGCGGGCAATAAGATGGAGAAAAACCTCTGAATCTGACGTTGATTGACAGATAGCACCAGAAGCGATGAGTTCACGGCGCAATGTAAGACCATTGGTAAGATTACCATTATGCGCAATAGCAATACCTCCAACTTTCAATTCAGCAAAAAGAGGTTGAACATTGCGTAATGCCACTTCTCCAGTTGTTGAATAACGGGTATGTCCAATAGCGCGATTCCCTGGTAAGCGTGCAAGTGTTGCGGGGTTTGTATAGTGATCACCAACGAGACCTAAATGCTTTTCTTGATGAAATATTTTATTATGATAAGAAACAATACCCGCTGCTTCTTGCCCACGATGCTGGAGTGCGTGAAGTCCAAGAGCGGTCAATGTTGCAGCATCTTCATGCCCAAGAATGCCAAAAACCCCGCATTCTTCGTGAAGGGTATCATCATCTAATGAAAATTCTTGACAGGAAATATCGCTTTTTATCATCATATTCTTTCAGTTGTGATAGAGAGGAATCATTCATATCATATTTTACATCATTTAGTTCTCTTTCCTCATGAAAAGCTATTCTCCATTTTTAAGAAGCGTTTTCTCATGAGGGTGTTTCTTATTCGTATGTTTATCGCTGTCTTTAAACAAATTTTCCGCCTTTTCGAGAACAGATCCAAGATCTTTTGGGAGTATTTCCCAAACTTTTTGTCCCAGTGAATCCAAGATAGGCCTTGTTCTAGCATTTTTTAACCAGTCTGCTTGGTTTTCCGGTTTAATCAGGGCATTAAGAAGCAACATACTGATAACCATAATCAGTAAACCACGAAGTGCTCCAAAAATAAAACCAATCGTGCGGTCAAGGATACCAATTCGACTATCAATAATAAAATCAGAGATTTTCATTGTAATAATTGAAGTAATAATGAGAACAATAATAAAAATTGTGACCAATGTTGTGATCAATGCAATCATTTTATTAGAGAAATATTGTTCAAAGAAAGGTAAAACAGGTTTGAATAAAAACAGTGTCGTAACAGCTGCGATTGCCCAAGAAATCAACGATAACACTTCACGTGAAAATCCTCGAAGCATAGCAAGAAAAGCGGACAACAGGATGATGACTACGACAATTCCATCAAGGATTGTTATGATCATTTGTTTGTTCCTTATACATAAAGTTGTGTTCTTTAAATCTGTGTGCAAACATATCTTTGTTAGGTTATTTTTTTATTCTTATAGCAAGGATATTTTGTATTTTATAGCATTTTTTCTATATTATCCTTCCTGTGGTGTAGGCCATTTTTTACTTGCGGTAAGAGTGGCAACAAGTTCGGGAAGGTCGGAGAAAGTTTTTTGTTGAAAATTGATCGACTTCATCATTTCGGTTGTTGTCGTGGGATGAAAAGCTCCCTGAAAGCCGAGTTTTTTTGCTTCATTGATGCGTTGTGCTGAATGTGCAACAGCGCGAGTAGCTCCTGAAAGACTGACTTCACCAAAGTATACATAATCCGTTGGCAAAGGGATATTGGCAAGAGAAGAGACCAAAGCAGCGGCTACAGCTAAATCAGCAGCAGGTTCTGATATACGATATCCACCTGCCACGTTCAGATAGACATCATGCTGTCCAAAACGAATGCCACAATGGGCTTCTAAAACGGCGAGAATCATAGAAAGACGATTTCCATCCCATCCGACAACTGCACGTCTTGGTGTTCCAAGAGAAGAAGGAGCAACAAGCGCTTGAATTTCTACCAATATCGGGCGTGTTCCCTCCATACCCGCAAAAACAGCTGCCCCTGGCGCTTTTTCATTACGTTCTCCTAAAAACAATTCGGATGGATTTATCACTTCGCGTAATCCTTTATCAGACATTTCAAAAACACCAATTTCATCTGTTGGTCCGAAGCGATTTTTTACAGTTCTAAGAATGCGATAATGATGCCCTCCTTCACCCTCAAAATAGAGAACACCATCAACCATGTGTTCAACAACCCGAGGACCAGCAATTTGCCCATCTTTTGTCACATGCCCCACAAGAACAACAGCGGCTCCTGTTTTTTTGGCAAAGCGGATCATTGCCTGAGCACCAATACGGACTTGTGTGACAGTGCCGGGGGCTGAATCTGCTGTATCTGACCATAGGGTTTGAATCGAATCGATAATCACCATATCAAGGTTTTTATGTTCGCTTAAGGTTGCAAGAATATCTTCAACATTGGTTTCAGCAGCAAGTTTCACTTCTGTATTATGAGCGCCAAGCCTTTGCGCACGCAAACAAATTTGCGCAATAGCCTCTTCACCTGAGACATAGATAACATGGTGTCCTTTGCGTGATAAAGCAGCTGCTGTTTGTGTAAGCAATGTTGATTTTCCAATACCTGGATCACCACCAACAAGGAGTGCTGATCCACGAACGAAGCCCCCACCCGTAACACGATCAAGTTCAGCAATACCTGAATGAATACGTGGAGCATCTTGGATATCTCCAGAAAGAGATGTAAGGGTGACGATGCGTCCTTTACGAGCATTCTGCTTAGGACCACTTCCTATGCCGCCATTTATATTTTCTTCAATAAGTGAATTCCATTCTCCACAGGCGCTACATTTCCCTGCCCAACGAGAATGGATGGTTCCACAATTTTGACAGATAAATTGAACACGAGTGCGTGCCATGTCAATTTAACCAATTTGTTCTGGAAGATAATTGCTATCTGCCAGATCACTAAAGCGTGTGAAATCAGATTGAAAGGCAAGGGACACGATTCCTGTTGGTCCGTGACGTTGTTTTGCAACAATGACATCAGCTTTCCCCATAATTTTATCCATTTCATCTTGCCATTTTTGATGTTCCAAAGTGCCTAATTTGGGTTCTTCATTTTTGAAATAATATTCTTCGCGATAGACAAAAAGGACAATGTCGGCATCTTGCTCGATAGAGCCAGATTCACGTAAGTCGGAGAGTTGTGGACGTTTATCTGTTCTGTTTTCGACTTGGCGTGAAAGTTGAGAGAGAGCGATAATAGGAACATTTAATTCTTTCGCTAATGCTTTTAGTCCTGTGGTAATTTCTGTAATCTCTTGAACACGATTTTCTGATGAACGTTTTGAACTGCTTGTCATGAGCTGGATATAATCAATAAACAAGACATCTAAACCATGTTGTCGCTTGAGACGTCGCGCACGAGCAGCCAGTTGCGTAATTGATATTCCCCCAGTTTGATCAATATAAAGAGGTGCTTTTTGGAGCTGGTTCACTGCACGAATGATTTTTGAAAATTGTTCATCTGAAATGTTTCCCCGTCGAATATCAGAAGAAGAGACTTCTGTTTGTTCAGAAATAATACGTGTTGCAAGCTGCTCTGAGGACATTTCAAGTGAGAAGAACCCTACAACGCCACCTTCATTTTCTTGGTTATTGCTATTATGGTTATAAGCATTGGCAATATTAAAGGCAATGTTGGTCGCCAGTGAGGTTTTCCCCATACCAGGGCGTCCAGCAAGGATAATTAAGTCAGATGCTTGTAATCCTCCCATTTTTTCATCAAGTGTTTTAATATGGGTCGCTATCCCCGATAATTGTGAAGAACGCTGTTTCGCTGCACTTGCCATATCGAGTGCTTTTTTGACAGCCTCATTAAAATTTTCAAATCCGCCTCCATATTTCCCTTTTTCTGCGAGCTCAAATAACTGATTTTCAACAGTTTCAATTTGTTGGGTAGGTGTAAGCTCTACAGGAGCATCAAAGGCTGTATTGACAGCTTGAGTTCCAAGGTTAATCAAAGAACGACGAATAAAAAGGTCGTAAATAACGCGTCCATAATCTTCAGCGTTAATAATGGTGACTGCCTCTTTGGCTAAGCGAACAACATACTGGTATACAGTAATATCTCCAATTTTTTCTTCCATTTGGATATAGTGCTTGATCGTAACCGGATCTACACGTTTTCCAGTTTTAATAAGATGGGATAAAACAGCATAAATCTCTTGATGCAACGGTTCAAAAAAATGTTCTGGTTTTAGAAAATCAGAAACACGGTCGAGAGAATCATTGTTGATAAAGATGGCACCAAGCAATGCTTGTTCAGCTTCAATATTATGCGGAAGTTGCCGAAAAGAAGGGGAATCTTCTTTTTTCGAAGAGCTGATATTAACAACGCTAGTTTCTTCCATAAACTTTTCCCACTAAAATTCCAAGTCTAGCTACTTTAGGCGATGAATTTAAAATCGTACATTAAAAGAATAGAGCTACAAAGCTTCATTTTAAGTTAAAATCATATAATTTTTAAAACTCTCTTCTAATGGTTCATTTATCATTCGTGTATTATTAATATAGCATCTATTTCATATGTTTTATTTTTATAATATGTGATTTTCAGTGGCAGTTTCAGCACTCTAAATTGAAATATTTTGAAATTATGTGATTTTAAAATTCTAATACTAGTCTAAGTGGAATGACTTCTTTATAATTGAAATCATTGTAGATCACGTGAGGATATCATTAACTTACCGCTCATGCAAAATTCACTCTTAAGGATAGAGCTTTAAATTATTTTTGCTTTTATGCTGGAAAAACAAAAGCATTTCTCCTTGTTGATGTTATCATTTCTGATATGGAATGTGCTTATATAATATACTTCTTATCCTTCATAAAAATTAGTTCTTTACATACGATAGCCATAAAATACTCAGTTTTAAAGCATGAGTATTTTATGACCAATATTTAAATGGAATAAAAGATATAAAACAGAAAGCAAAAGGAGCAATTAAGCTTCTTGATGAGGACTGTTTATATCGTTTTCATTAATTTCTTCTGCCAACAATTCTTCCTGACTTTCTTCTAATATTTCTTCTTGAATATCATATATTTCTTTAGCAGAAGTAAGAGTTTCACCTTCTGCTTGGCGTTGTGCTTCACTGGTAGAGCGTGCAACATTAATAACCACAGAAATTTGAACTTCAGGATGGAGGCTAAGAGTAATTGTATGAAGACCGATCATTTTTATTGGATGATTAAGTTCAATTTGATTTCGCCCAATAGAGAATCCTTCATTTGTTATGATTTCAGCAATATCACGTGTTGAAACAGATCCATAAAGTTGTCCTGTTTCACCAGCAGAACGAACAGCAATAAATGATTGACCATCAAGTTTTTCAGCAATTTTTTGTGCTTCGCTTTTGCGTTCAAGATTACGTGCTTCAAGTTGTGCACGTTGTATCTCAAAATGTTTCTTATTCGCTTCATTTGCGCGTAAAGCTTTACCTTGAGGTAAGAGAAAATTACGTGCATAACCATCTTTAACTGAGACAATATCACCCATCTGACCAAGACGAGGAATGCGCTCAAGTAAAATAATATCCATAGTTTTTCCTTTCGAACAAATAAATTTAGGGAAGTTTTTTGCGTGATTGAAAATTGTACTGAATAGCAGCCCAAATACCCATCAAAAGCATCATGAAAGAAATAGGTGGGAAAAAAACAACAGTTAAAATAGCAATATAAACAAAAGAAAGTATAATAATCCGACCGTTGACCCCTTCTGTAATATTATGAAGATAGGCTAGACCACTAATTGCTATGATGACAGTATAGGCAGAGCTGAAGACACGTGTCCCCAAATGAAGAGAATCGCTCAATTCAATCATTGAGGCGATGGAAACAAGGATAAAAATAACAATGCCAGAAATTGGAAGGCGAAGAGTTTTACTCCAATCATCCCGAGGTCTTTTCAGCCATTTCATATATTGGGCTGTTATCATTGAAAAATAAAGATTACCAATGAGAAAAATCAAACTATAAACGGTTAGAGCGATAGCTGCTAAAGTTGCAGCATGCGCCATTAAAAACTCACTAACATTAAGTATATCAGCTTCTTTTAATGACTGCACTTGTTGTAAAGTTTGTACTATGTTTGCAGCGATTTTTTTTGCAATGAGAGGGGTGCTTGGACGGGTTTTTATATAGAGTCCAATGAAGGTGACTATGAGAGCAATAAAGTTGGTTAAATGAAAAATAACAGACGATAATGGGTACCATATCAATGTGTTTTCTTTTTGCGCTGGTCGTGCCAGTCCAAGAAGCCAAGAGGCATAAACAGCTGGAAGAAAAGATAACAGCATAAGCCCAAGAGCAATATAAATATCCGTAGCTATGACAAGAATAACAGTCGCACTTATTAAGGCAACGAAGCTAGCAAATGTTCCTTGACCGAACGCAACAATAAAAATTGGCAATGAAATAAAACAGCCAAGAAGAAGAGAAAAAGAGGGAATGATATTGGCAAAACTGATGATTGCCATTCCTATCACAACAGCAAACAATCCCGCCAAAACACCAGTTAATATCTCATCAGTACGATTTTTTTTCATTTATTGCTGTCCTGCTTTCTGCAGTTAGAGGCATATCAATACCCCAACTTTTATATTTAAGCTTAAGATAGGATCCGATAAGCTATTTTTCTAAACCATACAAGAAAAGCAACTGAAGAGTTTCTTCAGTTGCAAAGTATCTTGATCGTTTACTTTATAACGTACGGAAGTAAGCCTAAAAAGCGAGCGCGTTTGATAGCATTAGCTAATTCACGCTGTTTTTTTTGACTAACAGCTGTAATTCGTGAAGGAACAATTTTTCCACGTTCAGAAATATAACGTTGTAACAATTTGATATCTTTATAATCAATTTTAGGCGCATTAGCCCCTGAAAAAGGACACGTTTTACGACGACGATGAAAAGGGCGACGTGCAGAGTTTTGATTTGTATCAGTCATCATTCTACCCCTTCTATAATGTTGTCACGTTGGCGACGTGGGGAACGAGAGCGTTCTTCATCCTGACCAATGTGCGTATTGCGATCAAGGTGTGAAAGCATCGCAGATTTTTCTTTTTCGTGTTTTTCTACACGAATGGTCATGTAGCGCAAAATATCTTCATTGATTCGCATCTGTCGCTCCATTTCAGCAATTGCTACAGCGGGTGCATCAATATTAACCAAGACATAATAAGCCTTACGGTTTTTACGAATACGATAAGCAAGAGGACGAAGTCCCCAATTTTCTACACGCCCAACTTTTCCACCGTGCGTTTCAATGACGCCTTTGTAAAGGCTCAAAAGTTCATCAACTTGCTGCGGTGCAATATCTTGTCGGGCAAGGAACATATGTTCATAAAGAGCCATTGTTTTGCCTTTCTTCAATTAAATTTTACCGGTTTCAGCGCAAAGCCTCTGCGACTTGTCTTTTTGGAAAATCCAAAGAAGAAAGGACGCGTTTACAATTTGAGACATCTCAGAGCGGAGACACGGGAGGCCGGAAACATTGTATTTCCTACTGATATTTTACAGCCCTCCGTTCAACCTCCAGCTAAATGCCGATAATGAACATCTCATATCTACAGGTTATCTTTTAAAATAGCAAGTTTATACACATAAAAAAATAGATTTATTAAATCTTGATATATTTTCAATATATTTCCCTCTTCTATAAAGAGGTAATATTGTAACATAGAGATAAAGGAGAGAAAAATGGACTTTTTAAACCAGATTGATGTTACGCTCTTTAAGATGTTTGTTGGCGGACATCAGTCTTGGTCAATTTTAGTTTTGTTGAGTATTTTTTGTGCGAAGTTTTTAATTTACATGATTCCTATTCATCTTTGTGTATTATGGTTTTGTGGTGGGGAAAAGGAACGATGTGTTGTGCTAAGCATTTGTATAAGTATTGGCATAGTTCTTTTGATAGGTTATCTTATCTCTCTCATTTATTTTCATCCACGCCCATTCGTTGCAGGGTTGACGATACCGCTGATTAAACATCGTGCAACAGCTTCTTTCCCTAGTAATCATGCCTTGACCATTGCAGCTTATACAGCAAGCTTTTATTTTTACCGATACAAAGGTACTTTTAAATTTGCTGTGGTGTTTTTATGCTTGATCTGTTGGGCACGCATCTTTGTGGGGGTACATTATCCCTTTGATATTTTAGCGGGTACAATTTTAGGAAGTCTCACAAGTCTGGGGGTTATTCAGTTTATAGCTCCATATTTTCCTAAATTTTTATATCAAATTCCACCTTTAAAATATAATTTGAAGAGAGATATTCATTCTAAATAAAGCACTTTATCTTGACTTTTTGCGGATGAATAAGGTCAAAAGAAAATAATTTAATGGCACAATTTTAGGAGTCGATGAATGGGTGCAGCTTTTATTTTTCCAGGGCAAGGGAGTCAACTTGTTGGGATGGGGAAAGCGCTTGCAGAGCAATTTTGTGCAGCGCGAATGGTTTTTGAGGAAGTTGATGAAGCTTTGGGTGAGAAATTATCAGAGATCATTTTTGAAGGACCAACAGATGTTTTAACGCTAACAGCCAATGCACAACCAGCATTAATGGCTGTATCCATGGCTGTCATTCGTGTGATGGAACATTTAGGACTTCGTATAGAAGCAAAGGTAAAGTTTGTTGCTGGTCATTCTTTAGGCGAATATTCAGCTCTTTGTGCTGCTGGTACATTCAGTCTTACAGATACGGCAAGGCTTTTGCGCATTCGTGGCGATGCCATGCAGGCTGCTGTTCCAGTTGGTGAAGGCGCTATGGCAGCACTTATCGGTTTAGAAGAGCACGTTGTGGAAGAAATTTGCGAAACTGTTTCTGGAGAAGGACTATGCCAGATTGCCAATGATAATGGTGGTGGGCAAATTGTTATTTCAGGTGAAGCAAAAGCCATTGATACAGCGGTAGAGATTGCATCAACAAAAGGTGCAAAACGTGCGCTTCTTCTTCCGGTTTCTGCACCTTTTCATTCGTCTTTAATGCAGCCTGCTGCGAATGCCATGAAGCAAGCACTTTTGACTGTTAACAAAGCGGCCCCTATTATTCCTTTGATTGCTAACGTTTCTGTTGCACCAGAAAGCGATCCTGAGCGTATTGCTACTCTTCTTGTTCAACAAGTGACTGGGAGGGTGCGGTGGCGTGAAACAATAGAATGGATCGGTGCTAATGGGGTTGATACGCTTTTTGAAGTTGGTTCTGGAAAAGTATTAACAGGTTTAACGCGCCGTATTAACAAGGATATAAAGGGGGTAACAATTGGAACAGTTGATGAAATAGAATCAGCGCTAGGGATGCTTGGCGTTTAATCTATAAGGAGTTAAAAAAATGTTTAGATTAACAGGACGTAAAGCTCTTGTAACGGGGGCATCAGGAGGAATTGGTGAGGCAATTGCACGTTGTTTCCATGCACAAGGCGCCATTGTTGGGCTTCATGGAACACGTGAAGACAAGCTTAAAGAAGTGGCAGCAGAATTAGGACAGAATGTTTTTGTGTTTCCCGCTAATCTTTCTGAACGTCAATCGATTAAACAATTGGCTGAAGTTGCAGAAAAAGAAATGGACGGTGTTGATATTTTGGTCAACAATGCGGGAATCACCAGGGATGGTCTTTTTGTGCGTATGCAAGATAAAGACTGGGATGAAGTTTTAGAAGTTAACCTAACAGCTGCTTCTCTTTTGACGCGTGAATTAACACATTCTATGATGCGTCGTCGTTATGGAAGGATTATTAATATCACATCAGTTGTTGGTGTTGTGGGAAATCCTGGACAAACGAATTATTGTGCTGCAAAAGCAGGCTTGATAGGTTTTTCTAAAGCATTGGCACAAGAAATTGCTTCGCGAAACATTACTGTCAATTGTATTGCTCCAGGATTTATTAAATCTGCAATGACAGATAAGCTTAATGAAAAGCAAAAAGAAGCTATTATGGCTGCGATTCCAATGAAGCGTATGGGGAGTGGGCAAGAAATAGCCACTGCTGCTGTTTATCTAGCGAGCGATGAAGCCGCCTATATGACAGGTCAAACACTCCATATTAATGGTGGAATGGCAATGATTTAAGTATTTTCTTGTATTCCACATTGATTTATAAGCTGTATTATTTTAGATAGTAACGATTAAAATGAAAAGATGCGCTATTTCTTTAACTTGATCGTTGATCAATTGATGTCAGAATGTCAGATTGGTTCATTTTATAGGGGATATCCACAGGATGTTTTAAATCATTGCTAAAATCTTTTAAAGGAATGCATCTATTGCTTGATTAGATGAGCCGATATAGTTAACCAAATTATAGGAAAATATAAATTCGAGGATTTCGATATGAGTGATACAGTAGAGCGCGTTAAAAAAATTATTGTGGAACATCTTGGGGTTAATGCTGATAAAGTCGTGGAAAATGCGAGCTTTATCGACGATCTAGGGGCTGATAGCCTTGATACCGTTGAACTCGTTATGGCTTTTGAAGAAGAATTTGGTGTAGAAATTCCAGATGAAGCTGCTGAAACGATTTTCACAGTTGGTGATGCGGTAAAGTTCATTGATAAAGCTTCTGCATAATTAGCAAAGGGCAAAGGCACTCATTGCTTTTGCCTGTATTCTTCTGAGTTCTTTTGAAAAGAGAGCTTTGAGAGCTAAAGTTTAGTTCAAGGTTAGAAGTTATGAGACGTGTTGTTGTTACTGGTTTAGGATTGGTATCTCCATTGGCTGGTAATATTGAATATAGTTGGAAACGGCTTCTTGAAGGGAGAAGTGGTGTTCGGCGTATTACTGAATTTGATGTGTCCGATTTGCCATGCCAGATTGCAGCGCGTATCCCTGTAGGGGATGGAACAGAGGGCACTTATAATGCTGATTTGTATATGGAACCTAAAGAGCAACGGAAGGTTGATGCATTTATTGTTTATGCAATGGCTGCTGCTAACCAAGCACTTACAGATGCTGAATGGTTTCCTAAGAATGATGAAGATCAGATTTGTACAGGGGTATTAATTGGTTCGGGGATTGGGGGGATTGAGGGCATTGTTGAAGCTGGTTATACGCTTCGTGATAAAGGTCCGCGTCGTGTTTCTCCTTTTTTTATTCCAGGTCGTTTGATTAATCTTGCTTCTGGTTATGTGTCCATTCAATATGGTTTACGGGGGCCTAATCATTCGGTTGTGACGGCTTGTTCGACAGGAGCCCATGCGATCGGTGATGCGACACGTTTGATTATGTTCGGTGATGCAGATGTTATGGTGGCAGGGGGGGCCGAATCTCCGATAAATCGGATATCTCTCGCGGGCTTTTCTGCTTGTAGAGCTCTTTCTACTTGTCGCAATGATGATCCTGAACGGGCCTCACGTCCTTATGATGCTGATCGTGATGGTTTTGTGATGGGGGAGGGAGCGGCGGTTGTTGTTTTAGAAGAACTGGAACATGCTAAAAAACGAGGAGCACGTATTTATGCTGAGGTTATCGGCTATGGTTTATCGGGTGATGCTTACCACATTACAGCTCCTTCAGAAAGTGGTGAAGGGGCTCAGCGTAGTATGATGGCCGCTCTTAAGCGCGCACAAGTGAATGTGAGTGAACTTGATTATATTAATGCTCATGGTACATCAACGATGGCTGATTCCATAGAGCTAGCAGCTGTTGAGCGTGTTTTAGGGAATTATGCACCACAAGTTTCTATGTCATCAACCAAATCCTCTATCGGGCATTTACTTGGTGCAGCCGGTGCTGCTGAGGCTATTTTTTGTATTTTAGCTATACGGGATAACATAGCGCCAGCGACACTTAATCTTGACAACCCATCGATTGAAACGAAAATTGATCTTGTCCCGCACAAACCACGTGAACGAAAGATTGATACGATTCTTTCCAATTCTTTTGGATTTGGTGGGACAAATGCATCGTTGGTGATGCAGCGTTTTAGGGGATAATAAGTATTTTTATTTAATTTCTGCTTAAGAAGTTATAATATTGTCCTTAATCGCTTTTGAGGGGTTATGTCTGATGTGAAAAATGGAAAATCATTAAAGGACATAAGTGATTCCTCTTTGAATCATTGAGCAGATAGTTAGGCATGTTAACACATAAAAAACAAAAGAAATCATCTATCGTCCGTAATCCATTGGTCATTCTTGGTCATTTTTTTCTCATGCTGATTGTGATTATTCTTTTCGGCATAAGTATTCCTCTTTATATTGGAAAAAGTATTTTTGAAGAAAAGGGAAAAATTGAGGAAGAACAAGTTATTCTTATCAGTCCTGGCACAGGAATTCGTGAAATTGCTTCATTACTAGAAAAACGTGGTTTCATTCGATCATCAGATATTTTTGTTTATGGGGTTGGCTATCACAAAAACACAAGTCACCTGAAGGCTGGTGAATATTTAATTCCAGCCCATGCTTCAATGCAGGATATTATGGATATTCTTGTGAAAGGAAAATCCATTGAGTATGCCTTTACAGTACCGGAAGGTTTAACGGTTCAGCAAGTTTTCGATCGTTTAGCGGCAAATGAAATTTTGATTGGGGACCTTCCAAAAGTTTTGCCTCCAGAGGGCTATTTGATGACGGATACTGTTCGCTTTATTCGGGGGACAACACGTAAAGAAATTATAAACAGATTGTATGAGGGACAGAAAAAATTAATTCATGCGATATGGGCTACGCGTTCACTTGATTTACCCATTAAATCAATTGATGAATTTGTCATATTGGCCTCAATTGTTGAAAAAGAAACAGGTGTTGCAGCAGAGAGGCCAATGGTTGCTGCGGTATTTTATAACCGCCTTGCAAAGCATATGCGTCTTCAATCGGATCCAACGGTAATTTATGGTCTCTTTGGAGGAAAAGGAAAGCCATCGGGACGTGCGATTTACCGTTCAGATCTTGAGAAGGAAACACCCTATAATACTTATAAAATTAATGGTTTGCCCCCAACAGCTATTGCAAATCCAGGTCGCGATTCTTTGAAAGCGGTGGCACATCCACCAAGCAGTGATGCGCTTTATTTTGTTGCAGATGGTTCAGGAGGACATGTTTTCTCTCGAACCTTAGAAGAACATAATATGAATGTTCACAAATGGCGAGAATTAAAGGCAAGACATTGATTTATAATGATACCGCATTTTTTGACATCGTAAATGAAAGCCCCCAATATAGTAAGATTTTTCTACTTAAACTTTTGATGAGAATGATAAAAAATGATTTTCTTGTATGTTACAAGTAGGATGAGCGTATAGATACAAAATATTTAAGAGATAAATTAATATATTTCTGATAAATTATCTCAATAAAAGTATAGAATAATATTGAGAACGGCTAAAAAAATTGATTAGGGAAAAGTTTAGATAATGTATCGTCCAAATTTTGAAGAAAAATTTATACAAAGTAGAGTGGTGTAATGACAGTCATTGAAAGTGAATTGAATACTCTAAAAACAAAACAACGCCGCGGTTTTTTATTTATTCTCTCTTCACCTTCAGGTGCTGGTAAATCAACAATTTCGAGGTTGCTTTTAAAAGATGGACACTTAGAGCTTTCTGTCAGTGTGACCACAAGGAAAAAGCGTTCCAGTGAAGTAAATGGACTCCACTATCACTTTATTTCCAAGGAAGAGTTTGACCATAAACGTGATAGAGATGAATTTATTGAATGGGCAGAAGTCCATGGGAATTATTATGGTACGTTACGTGAAACTGTTGAAAATACATTGAGTGTTGGCCGTGATATGCTATTTGATATTGATTATCAAGGCACCAAGCAGATGCAAAAAAAGATGCCAGGAGACACCGTATCTGTTTTTATTCTTCCACCATCAATGAAAGAGCTTGTTTCGCGTTTACATCGTCGAGCAGAAGATAGTCAAGATATCATCAATTTACGATTGGAAAATGCACGAACGGAGCTAACGCATTGGCGTTCTTATGATTATATTGTAATTAATGAGGATTTAGATCAGTCTTTATCTTTTATTAGGTCAATTTATTTAGCTGAAACCGCAAAACGCGAGAGATGTGCTTTTCTTGAAACTTTTATTAATGAACTTATTTTTGAAAAGATTGATTAATATTTTTATTATTTTAAAAAAGTTATACTTTTTAGGTTATCAAATTCGCTATAGTCACAAATTCAGAAATTGAAAGTGTTTCAGCACGGCGAGTCCCATCAATTCCTGCCTTTTTTAAAAGAATTTCACCTCCAAGAGTTCTGAAATTTTGGCGAAGCATTTTTCGTCTTTGTCCAAAAGCGGTTTTTGTAATAAAGCTTAGTTTTTGCGCAGAGCAGACAAGAGGTTGAGTTCGTGGAATGATATGAACAACGGAAGAAGTTATTTTAGGCGCTGGTATGAAGGCTTGAGGAGGAACATCAAAGGCAATTTTAGCCGTGGTACGCCAGCCAGTTAAAACACTAAGACGTCCATAATGAGAAGATTGAGGTTTAGCCGTAATTCGTTTGGCAACTTCACGTTGAAACATCAATGTCATTGATTCATAAAAAGGGGGCCATGGTTCCACTAATAGCCAATTTAATAAGAGTTGCGTTCCAATATTATAAGGAAGATTGGCGATAATGCGTGGTTTTTCTGGGCTCGTTTCAAAGAGTTTTGAAAAATCTTGTTTCAGTGCATCATTACAAATAAGTTTTAATTGGTTCGGATAGTGCTTTTCTATTTCTAAGAGAGCCGGTATGCAGCGCTCATCGCGCTCTATTGCTGTTACAATAGCGCCCTTTGCTAGCAAGGCGCGTGTGAGTCCTCCAGGACCTGGACCAATTTCAAGAACAGGTTTTCCTTCTATATTGCCTGCTTGACGAGCAATTTTAGATGTTAAATTCAGATCAAAAAGGAAATTTTGCCCTAAAGATTTATGGGCTTGTAATCCATATGTATCAATGATCTCACGCAGAGGAGGGAGATTATCTATTGGCATGGTATCGAATTATTTTTTGCAAGTTGATTTGCAAGTTTAAGGGCAGCAATAAAGCTTTCAGGAGAAGCTATGCCTTTATCAGCAATGTTAAAAGCAGTTCCGTGATCTGGAGATGTACGAATGAAAGGTAGACCTAACGTGATATTAACGGTGGTATCAAAATCTAATGTTTTAACAGGGATAAGAGCTTGATCATGATACATGCAAAGAGCAACATCATATGTTTTTCTTGCGCATTCATGGAACATTGTATCGGCAGGAAGCGGACCTGTAATATTGAGGCCTTTCTTTTTAAGATATTCAATAGCAGGAGTGATAACTTCAATATCTTCTTTTCCTATTGCACCTTCTTCTCCAGCATGAGGATTAAGACCAGCGACAGCCAGCCGAGGTGACGTTATTTGAAATCGTGTTTTTAAGTCGCATTCAGTAATGAAGGCCGTTTGAATGATTAAATGACGGGTCAGCTGTGAAGGAACATCTTTAAATGGAATATGAACAGTCATTGGTACCGTTTTTAATCGAGGCCCTGCTAACATCATAACTGGATGATAACATTTATGAAAAGCTTTATGGGCCAAATCGGCTAAAAATTCTGTATGACCTGGAAATTCAAATCCGGCGTCATAAAGATTCTTTTTGGCAATAGGACAAGTAACCAATGCGGAAGCATGTCCACTTTGAATCAATTGAACACCGCGCTCAATAGCCTCAATGATTCCAGCAGCATTGTTTGGAGAAGGAAAACCTAATTGATCACTTTGTTTGTTTTTTAACGGTATGAGAGGGAGAGCGTTTTGAAAATTTTTGACAGGATCGGTGGTTAAAACAGATTCCACCTCAACATCCATCTGTAAAAAACGAGCGCGTGAATGAATAACATCTGGATCGGCGATAAGCACAAAAGCCGGAACTTGGCGGGTAACACGCAAATTCCACGCTTTTAGAGCTATTTCAGGACCAATTCCGGCAGGATCACCACCACTAACAACAAGAGCAGACATTATTGAATACGTGCTACGTGCCGCAATTCTTCTAAATATTTTTCGCTTAATTCTTCAAGTTTTTTCGGGCTTCTGTTTTTATTATCTTGAAGAGAAAATATCAGCCGAGCAACATAATCATCAGAAACCCTTTTTATTTTGCAAACAGCAATAGCTTCGATTCCATCAGATGTTTCTTGTAATTTTGTCATTTTTCCAGCAGGTGTTGCAAGAATAGCTTGCTCCCATGCACTAGGAAGTTGAGGTTCCAGAAACTTTCCTAAATGGCGGATTGTAACGTCTAAAATACCTCTTGCTTGATTGTGGGCATTTGCACATCCACGGAAATGTGCGCGGAAATTGCTTGCTTCTCTTTGACGTCTTTCAAAGATTTCTGAACGACGATGCGCAGGAATAACAAAAATAATGCGCTGTAATGTATATTCGTTGGTTGAAGGTTTAACACCACCATTTTTTAATATTCTGCGCACAGCTTCTTGTTCGCTAACCATACCCATTTGAGCTTGATAGCGTGCGCTAACAAGACGCCCCCATCCTATTTGTCCACGGATATAATTTTTGAAATGTTGCACAGTAATATCATTTTGGATCAGAATCTGATTGAGTTGATCAATTGTCATATTATTTTGCATTGCAAAGTTCTCAAAAGCTCTATCAACCTCATCATTGCTGACCTCAATATTACGACGTTTTATTTCAATATTTTTTAGCTCTTCGTCGATCAGCTCTTTTTTAGCTTGTGCCACCAAATTGCCTTGCTTTTGTTGCAATCTGAGAAATGCGACACGCCTTTGTATATCATAATTTGTGATAGGATTACCATTAACTGTAACAACAATAGCCGTCTGCGCAAAGGCTGACGGAATCAAAAGCTCGTTTATGAGCAGGCTGCTTACGCTCAAAGACGTAATATAAAATAAAGCAAGAACACGCTTTTTCAATTTATTCATGTAAATAGGCTTTCGCATTGTTTATTAATTCTCATCAATAACTTAAACTATACGCTTTCTTTCATAAAAACAATAATAAGTTAAATCACTTATACATTCTCTTTATAAATTTGAATCTATCTTTTTTCCGATATCTGCGATTGTACGCAATGAAAGAGAGAAATTAAAGTTCTGCAAAGGTGTTTTTCTTCCCGGATTCATTACCTGTTGATAACCGAATGTGACCCCGAAACATTCATCGGCATAATTCAAGCTAATTCCTCGTTTTATAAATGTGCCAGATACGAGATCATAACCGGCGTTGCTATTAATGGACCAATAGTCCGCTAGTTTTAAGCCTGTTTGAAAAGAAATTTCTTGGCGCTCTTGTGGATATTCGTAATTTGGTTGGCTTGCGATATAAGCATATTGCACAGAGGCCCAAAAATTTTTCCACCTTTGTGATGCTTCAATTTCACTACGACGGATTTTGCCTGTTTTTTTGTCAAAGCTTTCGCGTGTTTCTAAGGAAAAACCGTTCGTATGGGTTGCACCAAACATTGCAACATAGTCTGAACGTTTTGCCTCTAAGCTAGAATGAGTACCGACATTAATAAGGTCCTTTTCTGCAAAAGAATTCTTCCCCGCCAGATGAAAGGATTGTCCAATAAGACCATAAAGAGACCAATTGTTATTAAAGCTTCCAGAATATCTTAAACCTATATTGGCTCTTGTCCCACCTTCTACACGATCATAACCAGAAAATTTATCTCGTTGAAAGAGAGTGGTTGCATCAAAAACAAAGCTTTGTGCATCTTCATTAGGAAGTTGTCCGATATATTGTTCGTTATTGCGTATAAAAATTTGTGCGGTTGGTTCTATAATATGTGTAGAATGAGCAGCTGTAATAAGGAAGGGATAGCGTGCTTCTAATCCTGCTGTTGCCATGCCACGAATTTTTGAGCCACGAATTGTGGATAAGGCATTGTTTTCTCCAGAAGCAGCATGATTTTCTTGTCCATTGATTGTAAGAATATCGGCCCGTAGAGAGAGAAGGGGGGTTAATATGAGGCCATTGTGCGTGTTAAAGCGCTTTTTCCACTGAAGCTCATTTGTTAAACGCAAACTATTTCCAGCCATACCGGAAAGTCTTACTATGTTGAGAGGATTTTTGTTCCAGTCGGGTGAAGTGAAGTCGGCATGACGTCGGTAAATTGATTGTATATTGCTATGGAAGGTAAGCTCTCCATTATAAATGGGCTCATCTGGTGTAAAAGAATAATCGATGCGTGGTAGAACCCATGCTTGCTGAGAGTGACGTTCATAATGAGAATCATTCAATATCGAATCTTGAATTTTAAAATGATAAAAACGCATGTCAAAATAGTTTTTTCCTGCAAGACCATTCAGATAGATCTGAGAAAGTTGTGTAGGATCGCTATAGTTTTCAAGCTTATAGGCACGACTAAAATGCCGATCGGATTGTGCAAGAATATCCCATCCATAAGTCCAGTGTGAATTAATACGAAAGTCCCCCTTTGTCGCCAGCATATAACGGTTTTTATGCTGTGCATCAATCGTATCATTGTCAAATCTATGCGGTTTCATTTGATAGATATGAGCAAAGCGAATGTTATAACGGCCCATTTTAAAACGTTGACGCCATTCCCCTTCGGTTAAAAGCCCTTGTTGAGTATAAACCGTAGAAGAAAGGGTAAAGTCATAATGGGGAGCGAGATTCCAGAAATAAGAATTCTTTATCCCCATACCAAGATAATCAGTATAGAAAAAATGAGGTGTAAGCAGACCACTAGCACGCCTGACAGTTGGATCATAGAGTTCAAAATTTGGAAATTTTATAATTGGTACACCAAGAACTTCAAAACTGCTATTTTCAAACCGAATTTTTTTAACGCTATTATTCCATATAATCTTTCTGGCTTTAATTTTCCACAGGACCTCTCTATCTGGTTTATAAGAGCAAGGTTCACAGGCTGTATAGGTTGCATTTTCAAAGATTGTTACTTGATTGTTTTGGCGTGTAGCATTTTGAGCGGAAAAGTGCACATTGTTGGCTGTATCAATACGCAAAGCATTCACAAACCCCTCGCCAAGATCTTTAGTCATATCAATTTGATTAGAGTAAATTTTATTCCCATCTTTTTGAATAATTTCAACGTTTCCTTGTGCAATAAGCCGTCCTGTTTTTTGGTTGTAAATGATTTTTTGAGCGACAACTTTATTGCCATCATATTCAACTTGGACATTTCCTTGTGCAGAAACAGTGTTTTCATCACGATTATAGATGAGTTCATCCGCAGAGAGCAAAAGAGGACGCTCCGAGTTTTGAAGGCGATTTTGAGCGGGAGACGTAAGGCTTTGAGCGTGTACACAATAAGGCAACGCCCCCCCAAAAATAACCACCATAACACTTCTAAAAGCGAGAGCACTTAATTTTGTTAAAATAATTTTCTTACGCGTTAATGCTTCCACTTAGCCATCCTCTTTATGAAGTAAAAAAGAGATTCCCAAGAATAATGCAATAACAACAGGTGTCCAAGCGGCAATAATTGGTGGAATATATCCAGCATTACCAAAAGCCTGAACGAGTACAGAAATAATGTAAAGCATAAATCCAGCAATTACGCCACCAAGAATCAACGTTCTAGATTGCCCAAAACGCGTAAAATTTAAAGATACAGTTGCTGCGATGAGAGTCATAGCCACAAGCAATGCCGGTAAGGCAATCAAAGATTGTAAATACATATCAAAATTATTAGCAGAATAACCAAATGAACGTGCAATCATAATTTTTTTTGGCAGTTGGTAAAATGGAATAGTTGCGGGATTCACTAAACGTTCCGTTAAAAATTCAGGTTTTAGATTGGTTTTTATTTTCAACTCGGTAAAATTTTCAGGAGGATGCCCTATTTTATAGATTGTGCCATTTGTTAAGAACCAAGCGCCATTAGTCAAGGTTGCTTTTGGGGTGTTAATCCAATTTTTGACGGTTGCGTCGTCTTTGTATTGTACAAAGGTTGCATCGAGAAGAGAAAGTCCTTGATCAGTAATAAATTTAGCACCAATGGTTGTTCTGCCTAAATCTGTACGCTGTGTTAACCAGTGGATACGCGTATTATGAAGAGATGTTAGGACATTATTATTGCGCCATTCAGTCATCATTTTTTCTGCTTGAGAAAATCCCCATGCAGCAAGTGGATTAATGAGAAAAATTGAAAATAATCCTAAAAGAAAAGCTCCCAAACAAGCAGGCATAAGAAATTGCCATGCAGAAACACCGATTGAGCGGGTAACCACAAGTTCAAGCTTTTTGTTAAGCGAAATAAGGGTTGCCATTGCAGAAAAGAGTGCAATAAAAGGGATAAGTTGTTGCATAATAAAAGGGATACGTAAAACAGAGAGGAGAAATGCATCTTTTGCTGTGTAATGTGGAAGGGAAGGTAGCCTCCCAGAATTTTCTGTAAAATCGATTAAAAGAGCGAGGACCAAAATACTCCCCCAAAAATAACACGTTATTTTAAGGTAACGTGTAAAAAAATAGCGTCCAAGTGTCCATCCAATCATGATATTTCATCCGGAGAATCTTGAGATTTTCGATGTTCAAATTTGTTCACTACTTTTTGAAAAATGATTTGAAATATCTCGTTAAATTTTGCAGGGAGTCCAATTTTATGATTCGTTAAAAGCATAAAAAAGACGAATATACTTGTTCCTATAGGCGTAATATAGAGGAGAGGAATATATGCAAGATCGTTTTTTGCTTTTTCGGCGAAAAAATATCCTATCCAATAGACCAGAAAAGAAAGAGCAATCGCCGAGAAATTTGCTAAATGGCGTGCTTGTCGATGAGAGCGTACATTCCCTGCCGCTGCTAATGCAATAAGTGAAAAAACGATTGGATAGAGCCATTGCGTTAGTCGGCGGTGAAACTCAGCTTTATATTGGAGTGGTTTTCGTTGATAGTAGGGATCTTTTGGGTCAGGGTTTTGTAAATAAGAAAGAGACCGATCTTTTGGATAAAGAGTAGGTTTTTTATCACTAGGAATAAACTCTCCTAGGCTAAAGGTATATGCGCTAAATTGAACGATTGAAACGCTGTTATTTTGATGGTTGACCCTTTCTATTTCACCGTTATTGAGGATTAAAAAACGACCGTTTTGATTGTTTATAATGGAGGCTTTTGTTGCATAATAAAAAAGATCCATTTTAGGGTCACGCTGGTCGGCAATAAAAAGGCGTTCAAGTGTTCCATTTGGATTTCGTTCCCCAATTTCTATGTAAAGGTTATTGGTAAGTTTTTGAAAGCTTCCTTCACTAATGAACAGATTAATAAGATCAAAATGAGCACTTGCTAGCATTTGTCGCATATGAAGGCGCGCTTGAGGAACAATAAAATTAGCGATAGAGAAAGAGATGCATGATGCAATAATAGCAAGAAGGAGAATAGGTTTCCAAACAGTACTTTTAGGAAAACCAGAGGCATTGATGACAGCAAGTTCTGAGTCTTGATTCATTGCTGAAAGGATAGTTGTAACTGCGATCACTAATGCAAATGGAATGACAAGAAAAATAACAGAAGGAACCAATGAGAGTGAAAATTGCAAGACTGTAAGGAGTGTTTGTTTACTTGTTGTGAGAAAGTTTATCCGCGCAAGAATTTGCACGGTCCAACTAACGCCCACCGCTGCAATCATGACAGAACTAAACAAAACAAAGACACGTTTCAGGATGTAGAACTCAATAATACACATAAATTGGGAAACACCCTCAGTCTTTAATTCGATAGCAAATACTTTTACCGCTTTCGGTTAAAATGTAATAAAATTAAAAAACACCCTTTCAGAGATTGGACATTTTTAGCAAAAAAATAATATAAAATTGCTCGTTAAATTCCCTTTAATTTTTTCACACATTATATTTTATTTTCCGTGATAGTCTACAAAGAATCTAGAGAATAACTGAATTTTTTTTATTAACGTTGAAAATAAAAAAAATCATCTTTAAAAGAGTCTTTTAAAACCACGGGTAAAAAGATGATGCATCTCAATCGAAAAAGAGGTTTATATTTTGAACGGTTTCCTTTTATATAAGGGATGTAGAAGTTTCTCTAAAAAAATATTAGCTTTTTATAAAGAATGATGAGGACCTAACAGGTTGGATATTTTATTCTATCATTTGACGCAGTCAACGCTGAAAGATATTTTGCCAACGCTTGTGGAGCGAGCATTGGCTCGTTTTGGTAAGGTAACAATACAATGTGTGAGTAAAGAACAGCGTGATTCTATAGATATGCATTTATGGATTTATGCTGATGAATCATTTATTGGGCATGGAACGGAGTGTGATCAATATTCAAATCTTCAGCCTGTATTTCTGACGACAGGACAAGAAAATCCGAATGATTCAAAGCTTCGTTTTCTCATAGAGGGAGCTGTTTGTTCGGATATTGATGCTTATCAACGGCTTGTTGTGTTATTTGATGGTAAAAATGATGAGCAGTTGAATCTTGCTCGAGCACAGTGGAAAAAATATAAAATGGAAAATCATAATTTAACGTATTGGCAACAGACTGAAGATCGCTGTTGGGAAAAACAGGTTTAATGCGTCTCGTCTCTTTTTTTATGATTTTTACAGGATTGGTGGGAATTGTAAATCCAGCACTTTTTATTGCGGAAGGATCAGGAGGAGGGCGTTGGGTCTTTGTCGTGATTTTTCTTTTAGGTATGCTAAAGATATGGCCTATAATTAAAAAAATGAAACGGCATGATGATGATTATTGATCGAATTTTGCTTGTTTTATGGGCTGTGATGTTGGCTTTTTTTTGCGTTTCGTGGTTAGGGACAACGCATATCCTATCAGGAATGTTTGCTGTTGCTGATATGAGCAATATTGCGGATTTTTTATTTTTCTTTTTGTGTGCCTTGTTTGCGGGAATATTGTGGTGGAGTATACCACAACCCATGTCTTTAAAAATGAGACTGGCAGCATTTTTTCTGCCAGTCCTTATTTTATCCTTCTTTATTACATTTTAGTTGGATATTTCATCATCTGTAAATCCGACGAAGCAAATCAATGAGATAAAAGAAGCAAGAAGCAAATAATAGCCGATATAAGACGTATCAAAATGTTGCACTAAATATTCTGCAATATAAGGTGCAAGAGAGGCTCCTACGATACCAGATAAGTTGAAAGTAATAGAAGAGCCTGTGTATCGAATGGCTGTCGGGTATGGTGAAGCCAAAACAGCACCAAGAGGACTGTATATCATTCCCATGATAGACAAACCAATGACAGACATTGCAAGGACTCCTATAACTCCAGAATTTAAGAAATAAGGAATTGCGAAAGAATAGATACCGGTGATGATTGTAACACAAATCATCAAAGTTCTCCGCCTAATACGATCAGCAAGTCTTCCAGTAATGATCGTAAAAATTCCACAGAAAATAGCACCGACAATTTCAACTTGAAGAGCTTGATAATATGACAATTGCAAATGATTTGTTGAATAGCTTAACAAATATGCAGTAACCAAGTAAAACAAAACAAATGTTCCCATACCAGAAAATATTCCAAGAAATAAGATCCGTGGATATTTTAAAAAGACATCGATGATAGGAACTTTGACACGTTCTTTACTTTCAAGATTTTTTTTGAATTGAACAGTTTCATTGATTGAAAGACGGACCCATAATCCTATAATCATAAAAACAATTGAAGCAATGAAAGGGATGCGCCATCCCCAAGCGACAAGTGCTTCATGATTAAGGAAGTATAATAAACCTAAATAAACAGCAATGGATAAAAACAAACCGATAGGAACGCCCAATTGGGGAAACATTGCATACCAGCCTCGCTTTTCTGGAGGGGCATTTTCTGTTGCGAGCAAAACAGCTCCTCCCCATTCTCCTCCTAATCCCATTCCTTGTCCAATACGGCACAAGGTTAAGAGGAAGGGAGCAAACCACCCAGCGGTTTCATACGTGGGAAGAAAACCAATAATGACTGTTGAGAGTCCCATTGTGAGAAGAGAGGCAATGAGTGTTGCTTTTCTTCCAATTTTATCTCCAAAATGTCCAAAGACAATTGATCCAAAGGGCCGAGCAAAAAAGGCTGCTCCAAAGATCAGAAAAGATTGTAAAATGGCAATCTGATCATTTTGTGTTGGAAAAAACACATGAGGAAATATAAGAGCTGCGGCAGTGGCAAAGACATAGAAATCAAAGAATTCAATTGTTGGGCCAATAAGGCTTGCAAACAAAATACGACGAGGGGAATTTCTGTTGCTTGTACCTTGCATTTCTAAGTTTATAGACATGAATAGAATGTCCCTTTCAGTATATGACAAATCAAATATGAATTAATCGACTATAATTATAAAAATTTCAAATCAGTGTCGAGTCGATATTATGAGGTTTCTTAATATATTAGAACAATGATGATAGACTGATGAACATCAATAAGTGTTTTTTAGATTATCAAAATTGAATAGAATAAAGAAACTGTTTTAAATGCTGTAAAAGATGGAAATATGTGGCCATAAAGACCGCTCTCATTCATAGTGCTATTTCCTTTAAAGTTTAAGGCCATTTTTATCATTGAGGGATCAATCTTATTCGTAGATCAGTGTTTTAGTGTCTCAAAAATATTAAAATTTTTTTTATGAATATAATTATAACACTTTTTAGTTGCATAAGTAAAAATTAAATCTTTTAGTTGTGCATACATTTAAAAACACATAGTGTGTATTTGATCTGTCAGAGCTTAATCATCGAATGCTTTATTATCTTAAAAAAATATGCGGTTAAGTCATTACAGAATGTTGTTTTGGTCTATGCACTTTTTTCTAAATGGGGGGGATTTAAATTTGGAATTATGGAGTGTGAATAATGCAACGCAAATTGAAATTAAGTTTTTGTGCGTTAATGACCAGTAGTTTTTTTGTCAAGATTGCGAGTGCAGATGGAGTAGCGACACTAAAAGAAAAGCTATTAACACCAGTAGGTATCAATGAACAGCTAGAAGAGACAAGAAAATTGTTATCAAAAGTGAGAGGGTTAAAAGAAAAAAAAGAGGGGGCAAAAATGATAGTGCATGAAAAGACAATAGAAGGAAGTAAATCTTCAGAAGAAGAAAGGAAGGGATTAGAAAACCTATTCTTTGAAGTTCTCACAAATTCAATTATAAGCGATGGTGCTACTATTTATATTACCAACCGTATCTCTGAAGATTCTGAAATAAATAGCTTTAGCTATGAAGATGCTGCCTACTCCATCAATAATACGGTTCAAGAGGGTGGAAAACTCTACATTGATGCAGCAAGTGTGAGTAGGGATACGATCATTGAGCATGGTGGGATTGAGTTTGTCCAAAGCTTGAGCAGTTCAGAATATGCTTTTGTTAAAAAAGGGGGACAACAAATTGTTGAAAGTGGTGCAAATGCTGAAGGGACTAAAATTCATGGTGGTGAGCAGATTATTTTTGGTAAGGGGGGCCTTGGAGATGGTTTGTCGCGTAAAGACAAGGAAAGTAGTGCTTATAGCACTGAAATTTATGCAGCAGATGGAATGCTAGGAATACAAAGTGTCTATAGTGGGGCGATGGCTGTTGATACAAAGATTATGAAAGGAGGCGTCCAGAATATTGATGGTCAAGGGAATTTTAATAAAGGCTTCTCAGAAGATGCTGATACAGTCGATACAGAAGATGAAGATTTTACAATCAATGAAGGGGCTTTTGCACTGAGTACCGAACTTTTTAAAAATGGGATGCAGAATATCTATGCGGGAGGGAATGCGAGTGAAGTTACTTTATACGATAGAGCTACTCAGAAGATATATGATGCTGGATACGCGGATACTTTAACAATTAATCATCAAGCAAAGTCATGGGTTTTTGCGGGGGCGATATTAGATAAGGTTACAAATGTTCATGATTTTGGCAGCCTTTATCTTTATGCTGGGAATGGTGAAGCTGTTACAGAAGTAGAAACTCTTAATTTAAATGGAGAAGATACCAAACTCTATATTATTGCTTCTGAAGATAACAGCAAAAAACCTCAGGTTAATATCCAGAATTTAAAAGGAAATGGGAGCGTTATTTTTACGTCTTTAGGGGCACATAAGCATTACTCTGAGCTTAATATCGGGGAGCTTTCAGGTTCTTTCCATTTCGATTTTAATGTAGGCTTTGCCAAGCACCTTAGTGATTATCTTGTCATTAAAGAAAGGAGCTCTGGTTCCCACACAATAAGCGTTATCGATTCTGGGCGTGAAATTACAAATTCTTCTCACAAAAAGCTTAAATTAATTTCTGATCACAGTGGAGATGCTCATTTTATTCTGACAAACACTTTTGGTGAAAAAATCGAAACGATTGATGCTGGAACCTATAGGTATCGTTTGAAACATAGAAACGATAAAAACACCGGTAAAATTTGGTATTTAGATGCGAATTATGCTCTTGATGAGACAAATTCTTTATTTTCTGATTTTAGCTTGCAACCATCTGCTATGGCTTCATTATCGCGCGATCTCACAGAACGCACAATTGAAAAGGGAATGATTGTCACGATTACGGATCCTAGCTTTGATAGTAGCGGTGAAAAAGTTGAGAGCAATGGAGAAACTTCAATTAGTAATACAGTTAAAGAGGGTGGAACGCTTTCCGTTTATAGCGGTGGTTTTAGCTTGTATACGACAATTCAAAGAGGGGGGACTGAGCTTATTAAAACACAGGGTCTTTCTCAGGATAGTGCTGTTCATAAAGGGGGGAGACAAAAGGTTGAAGAGGGGGGAAAAGCAGAAGGGGCTAAAATTTATGGTGGTGAACAGTTTGTTTCAGGAAAATCTAATATCCAAGGGGAGATGGTAAGGAGCAGCGCCTATGACACCGTCATTTCTGGTGAAAATGGGGTGCGAGGATATCAGAATGTGTATGATGATGGAGAGGTTTTTCGTACAAAGATCATGGAAGGAGGGGTACAAAATCTTTATGTAGAAGGGGATCTAGACAATTATAGCAGTTTTGCATCTAATACAGAGGTCTTTTCTGGTGGAGAGCAACACGTTTTGGCGGGGGGAATAGCCGTTGGTGTTCTTTTACAAGGGAGTGCTTTTCAGAAAATAGATTTAGGGGGCTATGTAAAAGATTTAATCATTAAGAACCAAGCACAATCGTGGTTACATTCTGGTGCAACATTAGAAGGAAGCACCGTGATTCATGATTCTGGACGTATTTATCTTTATGCTGGTGCTAAGCAATCTCGTACTGAAGTCGAAAAAATTGTTTTAAATGGTAGAGATACAAAATTGTACGCGATTGCTTCTAAGATGGATGGCGAAAGTTCTTTAATCGAGAACTTAAGTGGTGATGGTCGTGTTATTTTTACTTCTACGGTATTTAATCCACATTACTCTAAACTTGAGGTCGGGAATCTTTCAGGGAGTTTACATTTTAGATTGAATACCAATTTTGAGGAGCAGCGCGGTGATTCTCTCCTTATCAAAAAGGGGGAAGGACATCACACCATAAGCGTGATTGATTCTGGTATTGAAATTGCCAATTCTTCTCTACAAAACCAGAACTTAGTTTTAGAACTTGATTTAATTCATCAACAAAGCGGAAATGCGCATTTTACTCTGACAGATTTTTCTGGTGAAAAGACGAGTACAATTGATGGCGGCGCCTACCTGTATGATCTAAAGACGAAAGATCATAATGGTGGAAAAATTTGGTATTTAGCGCCGTTGGAAACAACTCCTACTTCTGTAATCCACACACCTCATACGGAGCCGTCTATAGATAAGCTTCCTGAAAAAGAAGAAAATATGACGCCGTCACAAGATATTAATATTAATTTTGATCCATATTCTGATGTCATTAATTTCAGTATTCGTGAGGGGGGAGGCATTTTACAAAGCTTTTTGCTTGATGATGACAGGGTAGTTTATATCTCTGATGATGGAGAGCAAGGTACTCTTAAGCAATCCATTAACGCTACAGTTGAGGGATCTGGAAGACTTTATGTTGAGGCTGGTGGTTTTGTTAAGAATACAACAATTGAAAATGGTGGTTCTGAGATTATAGGGGAACAGGGAATTTCAGAGTCTACGATTATTTACGAGGGCGGGCAACAAAAGGTAGAAGGAGGAGGAACAGCATTGCAGACTACAATCTACGGGGGTGATCAGCTGATTTGGGGAGATGGATACATGAATGGTGGCATTGTTGGGAGCAGTGCTTATGATACGACAATTTACGGTCAAGGGGACATACCCGGACAGCAGAATGTGTATGATGATGGAATGGTTGTGAGAACAAAAGTGATGAGTGGAGGAATACAAACTCTTGCTAAATGGTTTCCAGATGATGATAACTTTGCAGAAAAAGCCGGTGGTTTAGCTATAAATACAGAAGTCTTTTCAGAGGGTATGCAGCGTGTTTTATCAGGAGGTGAAGCGAATACAGTAATTTTACGCACTGGTGGTGCTCAAGAAGTTTATGCGGGTGGAATTGTGAAGGATCTAACAATTGAAGCTAATGCCAATTCATGGGTTTTTACTGGTGCGATATTAGGAGGAGAAATAACGGTTCAGGATTTTGGCGGACTCCATCTTGATGCTGGAGATGATAGTCAGCAAACTAAAGCAGAAAATATCAATCTAAATGGAGAAGAAGCTCAATTATACTCCATTGCTCGTGAATTTGATGACAAGAGTACACACATTCAGCAGTTAAGCGGTGTAGGAAAAGTCATTTTTACTTCTTCTGAAGATGATTTGTATTACTCAAAGCTTTATGTTGATGACCTTTCGGGGAGTCTCCATTTCGATTTTAATGTCAGTCTTGCAGAAGGAAAAGGTGATTACCTTTTTATTGAGAATGGGAGTGGTTTTCACACAATAAGTGTGGTTGATTCTGGTATTGAAATTGTTGATCCTTCTTCAACAGAACTTGATTTAATTTTGGATCAAAGTGGAGGCGCTTCTTTTACTCTACAAAGTTTTTCTGGTGCAAAAATTGGAATGGTTGATGGTGGAACTTATACCTATGGCTTAAAACACAAAAATATTGAGAATGAAGAGAAAAAAGTTTGGTATTTATCTGCAGTTTACATGGATAGTGCGCCAAGAGGGCAACGCAGGAGAAGCAGATCTGCGCGGCATTTAAGTCAAAATCAACCAGTTTTTTCTCTTTCAACGCTTACAAATACACAAGAGCATGCGATTAAATTACCTCGTCGAAGAGAAAACCGCCAAAACGTGAGTCAAAAATCTCCAGCTTCTGTTTTTTCAATTGTTTCAAATCTGGGAAGTCAAATGATTAAAGGAGCACCTCCATATTCTCTTTCTGGTGACAAACAACAGTCTGCTGTTGCAGGATCTTCTCAATCTTTAGCTGATCAGATGACTTTGCGTCCAAGCAATCAGAAGCAGCCTTCTCCACAATTGAGTGAGAAGCTTTCAGGTTCTGACTTTTTAACCACGCCTTCTACAGATGCAGTATTGTCTATGTCTGTAGCTCCAGCGATGGTGTTTCACAATGAAATGCAAAGCGTGCGTGCGGGAAGAGGAATTCTAGATAAAAGTAAAAAGAATACGGCTTTATGGAGCTATGCGATTAAATCAAAAGAGAGTATTGCGACAGAGCATATAGATTTTAAGCTCGATCAGACAGGGATCGTTTTAGGGATCAATGGCTTAAGCGAGTGGGAAAATGGAGAGTTTTATATAGGTGGTTTTGGCAGTTATGACCATGCACGCGTTGCGCATGCTCGGGGAGGTACCAGCGGTATCAATAGTTATGGCATTGGGGCTTATGTCACGTATGTGGATCATAGTGGATGGTATCTGGATGCTCTTTTAAAATATAATCATTATCAAAATACGCTGAAGGCGGTTTCCACGAATGGTTTAGGGATTGAAGGAAGTTATAAGCAGTGGGTTGTGGGGTCCTCCTTTGAAGCGGGTTATCGACTTCAGACGTCCAAGAACAGTTGGTTGCAGCCTTATGGACAATTTACATGGTTGCAAGTTGAGGGCAAAGAAATCAAGTTATCGAATGGCATGGTAGGTGATATCCGTCCCTTTACTTCATTGCGCAGTGAGATTGGGTTATCTTTAGGGTATGAATTTGGCTCTGGCATGGCTTCTTCCTCACAGGCATATATTACAGCAGCATGGTTGCGTGAGAATAAAAATGACAATCAGACGTTAATTAATGAACGCCATGCATTTACGAGCGATTTATCAGGCAACGCGGGTAAATTAGGGATAGGTTTGAGCAGTTTTATGAGTGAGAAGTTGAAGCTATATGGTGAGGCTCATTATGTTAAAGGGCGTAAAACAAAACAATTTCTTCAGGGCATTTTAGGGCTACGCTATAGTTTCTAATTATAAGAGTATAATTATCTTTAAATGTATAATTGTTTTTGAAAGTTTTTAATAAAATGTAAATAATTTTTCAGAGCATGCAGACTTGCTTTTCATGACAGATTGTACACTCTCTTTTATATTATAGTTTATGATGTGTTACTTTTTTCTTTGATAAAAAAACTTTGAAGAAATGTAGGAGTTGCCTTATATTTTTGGTCAAAAATGCATTGAAGAAATGGTAAAGAGCAGTTCTTTGAGTGAAGTGATGAGGCTACTCAGAAGAATTATTACAATCTAAGGTTGAAAATATATTTTGTAGAGCTAGTTACGTTTGGTGTCTATGCAGGCGTAAAGAGGGGGGGAGGATATGGCTATACAATATAAATGGAAACGCAATTTTTGGGTACTCTTGTTGAGCAGCTGTTTTGTACAGGCAGCTGCCGCAAATGAGGGGGGGATACCGCTTTTTTGTCAATCTTCAAGTTATGCAAATGATCAAGTATTTCACGATCAATATAATGAAGATATGAAAACAGGAAGATGCATCCTTGGAGCATCGAATGATTTCATTGTAAGAAGACACAATGAATTAGGTTTTTTAAAAAAGCCTAGCAATTTTACTCTTGTTAAGGGTGCTAGAATATTTGCGAGCCAGCAGGAGCTTGATAGCAATCATCGTGATAATATTGGAGATAATGCGCGAGCACAAAATACTGCGTTTCTTAAAAAACCTGAGCTTATCTTCATTAAAAATGGGGCACTTCTTGAAAATTATATCCTTGATCATGAAGGTAAAGCATACATTTCAAATGATGGTGAAATTGATAGTCCAGGGCGGTCTATCGATAATACGGTAAAGAATGGTGCGGAGCTTTATGTGTATGCAGGAGGTCTCAGTGAGAATAGTAAAATTGAACATGGTGGAATTGAGAATGTTCAGGCTTTAAAGGGAAAACAAGGCTTTTCGAAAAATGCTATCGTTAAAGAAGGCGGACGGCAAAGTGTTGGAAATGGAGGAAAAGTAGAGGAGACTAAAATTTATGGTGGGGAGCAGCTTGTTTTCGGGGAGGGGGATGTTGGAGGAGAGATTAAAGGGAGTAGCGCTTCTCATACAGTCATTTACGGTCAAGAGGAAATATTAGGTCAACAAAAAGTATATGACGGGGGTAAAGTTTGGAATACAAAAGTTATGCGAGGGGGCATCCAAGAGGTTGGAAAAAAGTCTGAAGATGCAAAAAATGGTGGTTTTGCATTTGATACAGAAGTTTTTGCTGGTGGTAAACAGCGTATCTTAAAAGGCGGTCATGCTGTTGGAGTCACTTTAAATGAGAGCGCTACTCAGGAAATATATACGGATGGATCTGTAAAAAATCTAACAATGAATGATGAAACAAAATCATGGGTGCATGCTGGAGCAACATTAGAAGGCAAGACACAGGTAAATCATTCTGGGCAGCTTCATCTTTATGCTGGGAATGATCAACATCGCACCACAGTGGAAGATATTATTTTAAATGGAAAAGAGACAAAACTGTATTCACTCACAGATGAGTCTGATGGAAAAAACTCTTTGATACAAAAATTAAGTGGTGAGGGAAGTGTTATTTTTGCATTTACGGGTTCTGATCCCTATTATTCTCAACTTCATGTAAATAATCTTTCAGGAAGTTTACATTTCGCATTCAATACCACAATTGCCCAAAACCGTGGTGATTATCTCTTGGTTGAGAAAGGCGCTGGGAATCATACGATAAGTGTTGCTGATTCTGGCGTTGAAATCACAGATCCTTTTTCAAATAAACGTGATTTAATTACGGATCAAAGTGGTGGAGCACATTTTACGCTGACAGATCTTAAGGGTGAAAACATTAACGCCATCGATGGTGGAACTTATATGTATGGTTTGAAAGAAAGAAAGGATGAAAATGGGAAAGTTTGGTTTTTATCTGCAGATCGCCTCAGTGGACCAGACACCTCTATCCCAGATCCTACAAACCCGTTCGTTCCTGGTGGAACATCAACGACACCTTCTACAGATGCAGTGTTAACTTCATCAGTAGTCCCTGGACTTATTTTTAACAATGAGTTGCAAATTGTACGGAATGGTAGAAAAATTTGGAACAGAAATAGGAAAGATATCGAGCTATGGACTTATGGGATTAAGAGCAGAGAACGTATTGCGACAGGCCATACACACTTTAGGCTTGGGCAGACAGGTTTAGTCTTTGGTGCTGATCAGTTGAATGAATTAAGGCATGGAGAGTTATATATTGGTGGTTTTGCTAGTTATGATCAAGCACGTGTTTCTCACGCACGAGGGGGTGACAGCGATTTGAACTCTTATAGCATTGGAACTTACGCCACTTATTTTGATCGTCGCGGATGGTATATGGATGGTGTTTTGAAATATAATTATTATAAAGATAATTTGAAAGCCATCTCAACAAATGGCTTAGCGATTCAAAGTCATTACAATCAGTGGGCAATCGGTGGATCATTTGAGATTGGTTGTTATTTTGAACCAGCGCAAAATACTTGGATGCAGCCTTATATTAAGCTAACAGGTCTACAGGTTGAAGGCAAAAAAATAAAACTTTCCAATGGAATGGTCGGTGATCTAAGTCCATTAGTTTCATTCCGTAGTGAAGTTGGATTGACGGCAGGACATGAATTCTTTGTGAATTCAGAAACTTCATTAACAGCTTATATAATGGCAGCTTGGTTGCGTGAGAATATAAATAATAATCATACGACAATTAATAACCAGCATAAATTTATCACAGACTTATCGGGTAGTGCGGGCAAATTAGGAATTGGTTTAAACAGTTCGGTCAATGATAACCTAACACTTTATGCGGAAGCATATTATCTAAAAGGGCATAAGATTAAAAATGCTCTTCAAGGTATTTTAGGATTACGCTATAGTTTCTAAATAGACCTTTACATGCGGCTGATTAACTTTACAACCTTAAACAGATAACGCTTCACTACGTCTTTTTGAGAGTATAGAGATCTTTTCAAACAGTAAGGATGCCTTTATACTCTCTTTTAAGGTAAGGTATTAATTCATAAAGAGGGTTCATTATTTCGTATGTTGAATGAGAGTCTTGAATATTGTAAGATTCTTTCATTTTAAATTTGCTCCATTTTGATCAATCAAAACCATTTACTTGCACGTCACAAGGGAGGAGAGCCGTGTAGAGTAGAATTGTACACGAAAGCATTCAAAATGCTTCTGATGAACCACTTCAAGTACTAAGGACGATCGCAACATTTTAGAGCTGGTAAAGTATGTGATGGAGCCGGCTTGCTTCGCCATAAGCGTAAAGATAGTGGTGTTCAATGGATTTTTAGCAATTATGCTATTCATTGTTGACGTCAGGAAAAATATAGGCTTGCGCATATGTAAGAAGAGATGTTTCTTTCAAACAAGCACATAAGCACCCCAATGGCGTTCTCTTTTACGTGGAGGGCAGTGATCCCATTAAAGGGCATGAACATTTTTTTCATCCATAACTTTAAATATGCAAATTATTCCTTGAATTCAAATAAACAATTTGAATTTTATTCAGTTTTTCTGTCTTCAGTTAGCGTTTTTTAGTGGTTTATATGAACACAACTAAAAATTGTTTAAATTAAAAAATACACTAAAAAATTGTATTTAGACATAAATAAAACACATTATGATACAATCTAAAATGAGCTACCTGCGTAGCCGCGGGATATTTGTCTAAATAATTGAAGAGTGGAGTGTGGATAATGCGGTATAAATACAAGTTAAGTTTTTCAGTATTGATGATCAGTAGTTGTCTTGCGCAATCTGCAAGTGCAGTAGAGAGTGGGAATAGAGGGCAAATAAGAGTAACCCATGTGAGAAATGAAGAAGAGGAACGAAAAAATTTAGAAATAATTGCTCGTTTTTTCAAAAATAATATCACGATTAAATATGGTGATGTAGAGCTTGTTGATAATGGAAAAACTTCCGTGGGGTCCACTATCAAAAAAGGAGGGATGCAAATAGTTACACGTGCAGGAATTGCAATAAACGCCGAAATTTTGGGAGGTCAGCAGTTTGTTCATGAAGAGCCAAATATTGATCTTACACGCAAGCCTAGACGAAGTAGTGCATATAATTCCACAGTTACGGGTGGAGATGGAGCAATAGGGCAGCAGAATGTGTATGATGGGGGAGAGACTTGGTATACGAAAGTAGGAAATAACGGAGAACAAAATCTTTATGCGGGGCAAAGAAAGGAAGGGGGGAGAGCAACGGCTACAGAAGTTTCTGATAATGGACGACAGCACGTCTTAGCACTTGGAGAAGCTGTGAAAACTACTTTGAAGGATCAAGCTGTTCAAGTTGTCTATCCTAAAGGGATTGTGAATACTTTAACAATTACGGATTATGCTAGGTCTTGGATACATGTTGGCGCAAAAGATGTTGTTGGGGCTGTAAGGGTCAATGATCACGGAGAACTTTATTTGTTTGCTGGCGGTAGGACAAATCATATTACCAAGAAAAACATTCCTCTAGAAGGAAAACCTGATGAACCAATATTTGAGGTTGGTGAACGGAAAATAGGAGAAAAACCTCAGATTAAAATTGAAGATTTAGGGGGACAAGATGGAACTGTTATTTTTACTTCTATTCCGTATGATCCACAACATATTTCACTTCATGTTGAGAAACTTTCAGGAAGCTTACATTTTCGATTTAATATTAGTGCTACATGGGATGCGAGTGATTATTTGTCAATTGGTGAGGGCGCAGGGAATCACAAAATAAGCGTTGCCGATTCTGGTCGTGAAATTACAAGTCTTCTCTCACAAAGGAGTAGTTTTGTTACTGAGCATCCATTAATTACCGATAGAGGACCAGATGGAGGAGCTAACTTTACTCTGGAGGATCTTTCGGGGAGGAAAATTACAACTTTTGATTCTGGAACTTATCAGTATCGCTTGGAGAAGAGAACAAGATGTGCTGATTCTAGTGGTAGTGCTACAATTTGGTATTTAAGTAGAGCTTCTGGAGATACGGAAGGTTCTAGTTCTGAAGTAGAGTGTGTGAATAAGAAAGCAAAGATTCCTCTTGCATTGTCTGCTGATGCGGGTACACAGTCTGATCAAGGTTCTTCTTCTAGAAAAGGAAATACTGGTTCTCAGAACCCTCCTAGAAAACAGCAACCTAAGAAACGTCCGCCACGTCATTTAAGCGAAGCGCAAAATGTCTCTAGTGTTTCGGTATCTTCCTCTCAAGAAAATCAGACTCGTGTTGTGTTGCCTCCAGCACCTCCATATTCTCTTTCTGGTGACAAACAACAGTCTGCTGTTGCAGGATCTTCTCAATCTTTAGCTGATCAGATGACTTTGCGTCCAAGCAATCAGAAGCAGCCTTCTCCACAATTGAGTGAGAAGCTTTCAGGTTCTGACTTTTTAACCACGCCTTCTACAGATGCAGTATTGTCTATGTCTGTAGCTCCAGCGATGGTGTTTCACAATGAAATGCAAAGCGTGCGTGCGGGAAGAGGAATTCTAGATAAAAGTAAAAAGAATACGGCTTTATGGAGCTATGCGATTAAATCAAAAGAGAGTATTGCGACAGAGCATATAGATTTTAAGCTCGATCAGACAGGGATCGTTTTAGGGATCAATGGCTTAAGCGAGTGGGAAAATGGAGAGTTTTATATAGGTGGTTTTGGCAGTTATGACCATGCACGCGTTGCGCATGCTCGGGGAGGTACCAGCGGTATCAATAGTTATGGCATTGGGGCTTATGTCACGTATGTGGATCATAGTGGATGGTATCTGGATGCTCTTTTAAAATATAATCATTATCAAAATACGCTGAAGGCGGTTTCCACGAATGGTTTAGGGATTGAAGGAAGTTATAAGCAGTGGGTTGTGGGGTCCTCCTTTGAAGCGGGTTATCGACTTCAGACGTCCAAGAACAGTTGGTTGCAGCCTTATGGACAATTTACATGGTTGCAAGTTGAGGGCAAAGAAATCAAGTTATCGAATGGCATGGTAGGTGATATCCGTCCCTTTACTTCATTGCGCAGTGAGATTGGGTTATCTTTAGGGTATGAATTTGGCTCTGGCATGGCTTCTTCCTCACAGGCATATATTACAGCAGCATGGTTGCGTGAGAATAAAAATGACAATCAGACGTTAATTAATGAACGCCATGCATTTACGAGCGATTTATCAGGCAACGCGGGTAAATTAGGGATAGGTTTGAGCAGTTTTATGAGTGAGAAGTTGAAGCTATATGGTGAGGCTCATTATGTTAAAGGGCGTAAAACAAAACAAT
>NZ_JAQITC010000006.1 GCF_028618525.1 Bartonella sp. AU55XJBT
AAACCTATCAAGGCTTAAAGATGATGTCACGTATTGTGAAGTGGTTAGCCTTTATTGTCTTTATGTTTGTAATTGATTTATCCCGTTTCATGGACGCATTAGGGAATAGCTTCTCACATTTAAAAAAGTGGATAACAAAAAGTTAGAGCCTACAAAA
Source organism: Bartonella sp. AU55XJBT (assembly GCF_028618525.1). The sequence goes on from NZ_JAQITC010000006.1 coordinate 158, forward strand.
TCTTTCCTTTAAAAGAAAAAAGGTTGATATTAACGGTAGGTTAAATTATGTTTAACTAAGTTAAATAATGTATAACCATTAAAGTTCTAAAGAAGCAATGTGATGAGTGTAAAAAGTGAACTTATAGCAGCTAAAGTAGATATAAATCTAAAAAATGCGTTTATGGCTATAGCTGAAAGAAAACACCGCCCCGCATCTCAGATTTTACGTGATCTTATTCGTGTTTATGTTGAAAACAACAAGATCTCTAATAAGGAAACGCTTGAAACTTTTCATAAAACGGACAGAAATGAAGATGTTTTTTATGCTGAAAATATAGCTGATTTAATCCAGCAACTGGATCTCTAATTATGCGTTCAGTGAGTTATTCAGGAAAGTTTAAAAAGGATATAAAACGGGCAAAAAAGCGTGGAAAAGATATGCAAAAGCTTACAGAAGTTATGCAACTTCTGATTCATAAGAAGTAATTGCCATCTATTTTAAATGATCATGCCTTACAAGGAAATTGGAAGCCCCGTCGAGATCTTCATATAGAACCCGATTGGTTACTAATTTATATAGTTGATGAAGACCGAGTCCATTTTGATAGAACAGGAACACATTCAGATTTATTTAGATAAGAATTTAATTCTCAATCCCCGAAAAGAACTCTTGATTCGCAATAATTGAAGAACTTTTCAAGAAGATTTGTTAGAATCAGAAGAAATATTTCTTCTCTAACAGGCTTTTTATATGGTTACATCTTTTGGTAAAATTTTACGTAAACTTCGCATTGATCACTCAAAACGCCTCTTAGATATGGCTAAGACATTAGGTATATCTGTAGCGTTTTTATCTTCTGTAGAAATTGGCAAGAAATCAGTACCGGTTGGTGTGGAAGAGAAGATCATAGAGCTGTACGGTTTAGATCAAGAGAAGGCTTCATTGTTAAGAAAAGAAGCCTATGCATGTCGCAAGAGTTTTACAATCAAATCTTCAGATCCATTTCGTTGTGAAATTATTGGCATGTTTGTTAGAAGCTTAGAGAATTTTTCACAACAAGACTTAACAAGATTTAAAAAATTGTTAGAGAAATTTGATAAAAAAACAGGGGTCCTATAGAGGCACGTCACAAAATCCTATTCCCTTAACTTTATTCGGGCTTCCCTTACCTTTAAAAATACTAGTATAAACAATAAATTATTAGGAATAAAAAAGAGAATGGTGCCCAGACGCGGATTCGAACCACGGACACGCGGATTTTCAGTCCGCTGCTCTACCTACTGAGCTATCTGGGCATGCTTCATAAAAAACATAGAGCGTGTGCGGTTATAACATTAAAATTTTCTCTGTCCAGTCATCAAAAGAAAAATAATTGATTTTTTAATAAGTTTATCTCCCTATTCTAGAGAGTTATCAATCAATCTGTATCATAAAATAAACTTGATAGGTATGTTGTGATACGTTAGTGTATCGTTATCAGAATGCTATCTTATCGTGGTGATGATACGAAAAAAAATAAAAGAATCAATTGAGAGGCATGATTTAGAAAGATTTTTTTACAAAGTTTCCGTGATTTTTAAGCCTACGAAATAATAGAAAACATTTTTGACTTTTTTCTAAAAAGACTCTTGATTAGTCTTTATAACAATTTGTTTTTCTTTATAAAGGAAGCAAAACATCTAAAAGGGGAGAAATAATGATAATGTTACAAAAACCAAGCAGTCGTCCCAAGAATACTAATTTTTCTTCAGGTCCTTGTAGCAAACGGCCTGGTTGGACTTTTGATGTTCTTAAAAATGCATTAGTTGGGCGTTCGCATAGATCGAGAGAAGCAGAGTTAAAACTTGCTGAAGTTGTTAATTTAACCCGTGAGATTCTTGAGGTTCCTTCTGATCATCGTATAGGAATTATGCCAGGTTCAGATACCGGTGCTGTTGAAGCTTCTCTATGGTCTTTATTAGGTGAGCGTGGCATTGATATGGCGGCATGGGAAAGTTTTGGATTTGGGTGGAATAAAGATGTTGTTGAGCAATTAAAACTTTCTGATGTGCGCCGTTTTGAAGCCCCATATGGTGAAATACCAGATTTAACCCAACTTAATTTTGATCGTGATGTTGTTTTTACATGGAATGGGACAACTTCTGGTGTGCGTATTCCTAATGCGGATTTCATTCCGGATAAGCGGGCAGGATTGACCATTTGTGATGCAACGTCTGCAGCTTTTGCGCAATATCTTGATTTTTCAAAATTAGATGTCGTTACTTTTTCGTGGCAAAAAGTTTTGGGAGGTGAAGCAGCACATGGTATGGTGATTTTAAGTCCTCGTGCTGTTGAGAGGCTTGAGAATCATGTTCCAGCTTGGCCTATGCCTCAACTTTTCTGTATGACAAAAAATGGAAAATTGAACGAAGATATTTTTAAAGGAAAGATAATCAATACGCCTTCTATGCTTTGTGTTGAGGATTTTCTTGATGGGTTGAAATGGGCAAAGTCTCTAGGAGGTGCAGCGGCACTAAGAGCACGGGTTGAGAAAAATTTTTCTGTATTTGATGCTTTTGTTCGTAAAACACCATGGTTAGAATATTTGGCAAAAGATCCTGAAGTGCGTTCTAATACTTCTATTTGTTTAGATATTGTGGATCCAGTAATTACTGCTTTAGATACTGAAAAGCGAGTATCTTTTATAAAAGCCGTCGTGAATCGTCTTGATGAGGAAGGTGTTGCTTATGATATCGGTTCGTATCGCGATGCTCCTCCTGGGCTTCGAATTTGGGCGGGTATAACAATTGAGGCTTCCGATCTTGAAATTTTAACACAATGGCTTGAATGGGCGTTCCAAGTTGAAAAAGCACAGCTTTAAATAATGACCGGTGATTTTCACGATGCGTTTTTAAACAGAAAAAGGATATGAGAGATTATGATGATCTTTCGTATTCTTGTATCAGATAAACAACTTCTAAATAATTTACATGAACTGTAAAAGCTTAAGAGGGGAAATGAATGATTTGTCATGGGTTGGCAAAACACAAATTGAAATCTCTAATTTTTTACTTTTTGTAGTAAAAATAACAGATTTAGAATATTGGGGTATTTGCTTATCTTTATTATCATAAATTTGAAAATTTAATTACTTGAAGATTGAGAAAAATCTGAAATGAGGAGTCGCACTTGCTCTAAGGTTTCGTTATAAAGAAGTATTTGTTTTTGAATGCTGGTTTTTTTGACCAAACACGCGACGGAGAAAATTATGGCCAATGTAGTTGTTGTCGGTACACAATGGGGTGATGAAGGCAAAGGTAAAATTGTAGATTGGTTGTCTGAGCGAGCAGATATCGTGGTGAGATATCAGGGGGGGCATAATGCTGGCCACACATTGGTTATTGATGGAGTTAGTTATAAATTATCACTTTTACCATCTGGTTTAGTGCGTGGGAAGTTATCAATCATTGGTAACGGTGTCGTTGTTGATCCTCATCATTTTGTTGCAGAATTAAAAAAACTATGTGATCAGGGTATAAAAATTACACCAGAAATTTTACGGATTGCTGAAAATGCTCCCTTAATTCTTTCTTTGCATCGTGATCTTGATGCAATTCGAGAAAGCGGTTTATCAGGTTTAAAAATTGGGACAACAAAGCGTGGTATTGGGCCTGCTTATGAAGATAAGGTGGGACGTCGTGCGATTCGTGTGATGGATTTAGCAGAAAAAGATACACTTATGGCTAAGATTGAGCGGCTTTTGAGGCATCATAATGCTTTGCGCCGTGGGATGGGTGTTGCAGAGATTGATTCTCAAGCGCTTTATGATGAATTGATGCAAGTTGCAGATAAAATTCTGCCCTTTATGGATTGTACGTGGCGTCTTTTAGATGAAGGCTATCGGGAGGGAAAGCACATTCTTTTTGAAGGGGCGCAGGGTGCTTTACTCGATAATGATTTTGGAACTTATCCTTATGTAACATCATCGAATACAGTTGCTGGGCAGGCATGTACAGGATCTGGGATGGGGACTGGAGTCATTCATTATGTTTTGGGTATTGCAAAAGCTTATACCACACGTGTTGGAGAAGGGCCATTTCCGACAGAGCAGATAAATGATATTGGTGAATTTCTTGGGAAACGTGGGCATGAATTTGGTGTTGTAACGGGCCGAAAGCGTCGGTGTGGTTGGTTTGATGCAGTTTTAGTTCGTCAGATGGTCACAATTTGTGGTGTTCAAGGTATAGCATTGACAAAACTTGATGTTCTGGATGGTTTGGATGAAATAAAAATTTGTATTGGTTATGAGCTTGATGGTAAAAAGGTTGATTATTTACCTTCTTCCATGGGAGCACAAGCCCGTGTAAAACCTATTTATGAAACATTAGAGGGTTGGAAGGAAAAAACAGCTCATGCATTAAGGTGGGAAGATTTACCAGTGCAGGCTGTTAAATATATACGCTATATCGAAGAACTGATTAATACAAAAGTGGCTTTATTATCCACAAGTCCAGAACGTGAAGATACTATTCTTATTACAGATCCCTTTGGAAATTGATTATTGTTTTTAGGCTTCCATATAGATTCTTTGTTTATTTTTGTGGCTTTTAACAAAGAGCGTTTTTTAAGAGCGCGTGAGGGAAAGGTGTAAAATAACGTTGTTTATTTTTCATATTCATTTTACACTATTACGATAGTTGCACCAATATAAATGACAATTAATTTATGAGGCTAAAAGGTGTTTTGGCTTTAGGGCTGGGGTTTCTTTTCTCAGTTTAAGAGAGATTATAGAGGAAATGGTAGATTTCATTGGAATCTTAAAAAAGGCAATTAATGCGCAAAATAATGTTACACCACAAGTGCGTCAGCGGATTTATAAACGGGCTACCGAAACATTAGAACATCAATTTTTAACAGCGAAAATACCGCAAGCAATAGCAAATGAACAAAGAAAGATTCTTCAAGGTGCTATTACAACTGTTGAAGAAGAATATTTAGCAGTCGAAAAGAAGTTGCTCTCTTCAGTTATGGGGTGGAATCCCACAAATGTAAATGAAGATAAAAAATATACAAAAGGAGCTATATTACCAAAGAATAATGAATTTTCAGTGGTAAACATAAAAAGCAAGCAGAATCTTGTTAAAACCTTAAAGGATAATAAGGAACTTGATGGGCTTTGTGTATCAGATATGCCAGAGGCAGAGCCTGTTAATATGGAGGCTTATTTGCCTTCTGAGCATGTTAATCGCTGTGCGTTAAAGGTATCTCCTTCACAAGAAGATAATCCGCATATTGTTTCGCATATTTTTTCTCAAGCTTTACGTCGTGCTAATAAATCATTGGTGCAAAGGCGTATTGTGATAAGTGCTATTTCTGTTGTGAGTTTTGTTGTTTTAACTGTTGGTATTTTTTTTATTGGGGGGCGTGTATTTGTATCAAATGATCATCAGTTGTTAGGAGAAACTCTTCAAGCTTCTCAGGGGGTACCAAAGGTACTTTCGGTTAAGAGAAAGTTAACACAACGCTTATTAGAGGATGGGAGTGAAGTTGATGTTGGTTTAAAACAAGCAGCAGATTCTTCCGATGAAGAAGGAATCTCAAAAGTTGTTGCCAGCAATTTGCAATCGCTTGAAAAATCAGGCGCAGCTGTTTTTTATCAAGCACGTACAAATTATGATGCAGAAAAGGTAGCAACGGGAAGCGCACGCTGGACGCTTATAAGGGAATCTCATGTAAAGGGGGCTCCAGAAGAAATGGCTATACAAGGTGATATAACAATTCCCGATGAAGGGTTATCATTACGGTTAATTTTACGTCGTAATACCGATCGGTCATTTCCTGCTGCATATATGATGGACCTTATTTTTATTCTTTCTGATAAATTTTCAGGTAAAGCTATAAGCAATGTTCAAGCATTAACCTTTAAAGCAAGTGAACAATCCATCGGGCAGGCTTTAACAAGAACTATATCTGCAAAGATTAACGATGATTTTTTTCTTGTTGCATTGAGTGGTAATCATCCGTTTCTAGACCGAAATTTACAATTGATGCGAGAATTAAATTGGATGCGTTTGGTATTAACGGATAAAAACGGACGTATAAATGAATTAACCTTTGCAAAAGGACCAACAGGTGAGTCTATTTTTAATGAAGTTATTGGAAAATGGCTTGCACAACAAGATAAGTTAACAGTTCTTGGTCAAAAAAATAGAACATAGCTGCAAATAAGATAAAAGATTATTTCTCACCATCTGTATTTATCCGTTATAGTTAAACGTACTCAATAAAGCTCACACATCAATAACTCATTTGAGAGGTCCATTTACAAGTATAAAACCAATTGATGCTTTTCTCATTTCCAATTTAAGAATGTGCAAGCAATTGGCTTTATACCTAATTCTAGAGTTTTATACTTGGTTTTGAGATAAAGCAGAATCTCTGATAGAATTCTGCACTTTTTCAAATGCACGCATTTCAATCTGTCTTACTCGCTCTCGACTAATGTTAAATTCACCAGAAAGCTCTTCTAGAGTTAATGGTACATCATTTAAACGACGTGCTTTGAATATACGCTTTTCGCGGTCATTGAGATTGTCCATAGCATTGACAAGCATGGAACGACGATTTTCCAATTCACTTTTTTCAATTAAAATTTGTTCTTGATTGTTAGATTCATCCACCAACCAATCTTGCAACTCGCTGTTTTCTCCTTCTTTTGTACGAAGGGGTGCGTTGAGTGAAGTATCACCACCAAGTCGACGATTCATCGATACAACTTCATCTTCTGTGACATTCAACTGGGTTGCAATTTCTTTTATTTGTTCTCCATTGAGATCGCCACTATCAAGTGCTTGAAGTTTATTTTTCAACTTACGAAGGTTGAAAAACAAGCGCTTTTGATTGGCTGTTGTACCCATTTTCACCAAACTCCAAGACCGCAATACATATTCTTGGATTGATGCTTTAATCCACCATATTGCATAGGTCGCAAGACGAAAACCACGCTCTGGTTCAAAGCGCTTAACAGCTTGCATGAGTCCAATATTACCTTCTGAAATGACTTCCCCAATGGGGAGACCATAACCACGGTATCCCATCGCAATTTTAGCGACGAGACGCAAATGACTGGTGACCAGCCTATGTGCAGCTTTTAAATCATTATGCTCACGGTAACGCTGAGCGAGCATATACTCTTCTTTTGGCTCAAGCATTGGAAAACGACGCACTTCTTCCAAGTAACGGTTTAATCCACCATCACCTGTTATGACTGATAACAAATTCATATGGGCCATATAGCACCCTCCTTTTGTCTGAATTCCCTAAATAAGGCAAATTCTATGTTTAAGATAGCCAACTATCCTTGTAACTTCACTTTAGCATATTTTTCAATTTTGTTCAAAAAAAGATATTTTATTGTGAAATCTTGAGATGGAAAAAAGTTTCAATTCATTTTTTTAAAATGCTTAATAAGTTTAGCCATATCTTGAGGCAGCGGTGCGGAAAACGACATAATTTTACCGGAAGAAGGATGTTCAAAAGTAAGACTTGCGGCATGGAGTGCTTGTCGATTGAATTGATCGATTGCATTTTTAAGAGTGGGATTAAGAGTGTTTGATTTTGTTTTAAAAGCATTTCCATAAACCGTATCACCGACGAGAGGATGTCCGATATGCGCCATATGAACACGGATTTGATGGGTACGTCCGGTTTCCAGACGACATTCCAGAAGACTAGCAAAAGACGTCGACTCTGCATGAGTACCATATTTTTCAAGCAGTGAAAAATGTGTAACAGCATGACGAGCATAAGGATTTTGGTTCTGGACGACAGCTTGCTTTGTTCGGTTATGGGGTGAGCGGCCAAGTGATGCATCAATTGTCCAGACATTGCGGTGAGGTATCCCCCAAATCAAAGCGTGATAGCGTCGATCTAGTGCGCAGGTCCGTCCATGATCAGAAAATTGAGCACTGAGACCTTTATGAGCCAGATCATTTTTTGCAACAACCATAACACCGCTTGTATTTTTATCAAGGCGATGGACAATGCCAGGACGCTTAACACCACCGATACCAGATAAACTATTTCCGCAGTGGTAAATAAGGGCATTAACCAACGTACCAGTCCAATTACCACTGCCAGGATGAACAACAAGACCGGCTGGTTTATTAATAACAATGACATGATCATCTTCAAAGAGAATGTCCAATGCAATGGCTTCAGCGCTAGGTTCTGCGTCACGAAGGTCAGGCATTGCCAATTCAATTATTTGGTTAGGTTTTAATTTTGTTTTTGGTTCCTTTATTAATTGACCATCAATCTTAAGGCAACCTTCACGGATGAGGGTTTGCAAACGCGAACGTGAGAGCACAGTATGGTATTGTTTTGCAAGCCACTGATCAAGACGTTGTCCAAGAGCACCATCATCCGTTATTTTCTGTATGACCATACGATTCCTATTAAGTTTTTAATAAGATTTTACCAGTATGAAATTGCTTTACTATCGAGAAATTCTTTAATTCCCCAATGTCCCCCTTCACGGGCGCGCCCAGAGAATTTCACACCTCCAAAGTAGCTTCCATCAGGTAATCCATGTCCGTTAACTTCTACCATACCAGAGCGTACTTGTGCCGCAATACGACGACATTTGTTACGATCTTGCGATTGAATATAGTTTGTAAGACCATACTCAGTGTCATTTGCTAAAGCGATGGCTTCTTCTTCTGTCCTAAAGGCAAGAATCGAGAGAACTGGACCAAAGATTTCTTCTTTGAAAATACGCATATGAGGTTTTACATCAGCAAAGACTGTTGGACGGACATAATAACCGCGTTCCATCCCTATAGGTAAACCGGTTCCCCCTGCAACAAGAGTCGCCCCTTCATCAATGCCCGATTGGATAAGATCTTGAATTTTGTCATATTGTTTTTTTGAAACGACGGGTCCAATATGATTACCTTCTTGGCAGCTTGGTCCTACTTTTGTCGTTTCTGCAATATCTTTGGCTATTTTTATGGCTTTGTCATAGATGTTCTGTTCTACAAGCATGCGAGTCGGTGCATTACAACTTTGTCCACTATTATAAAAGCAATGTCGTACACCACGCTGAATAGCATCTGAGTCGGCATCAGCAAAGATAATATTTGCGCCTTTTCCTCCAAGTTCCAGACAGACTCTTTTTAAAGTAGCGCTGGCATTTTTAGAAATATCTTTTCCTGCTCTGGTTGAACCAGTAAAGCTGATCATTTCTAGATCAGGATGAGCTGAAAGGTAAGAGCCGACAGTTGCACCATCACCATTGATTAAATTAAAAACACCGGACGGAAGTGCTGCTTCATCTAAAAATTCAGCAAAAAGCATAGCAGAAAGAGGCGCAATTTCAGAGGGTTTTAGCACCATGGTACAGCCAGCCAAGAGAGCGGGGATAACTTTAAGAGTCACTTGATTCATGGGCCAATTCCATGGCGTAATTAATCCTACGACGCCGATAGGGTCGTAGTGAAGGATTGCTTGCTCATTTCCCTTTATTAAAGTTTTTTGGAATGAAAACTCTTTATAAGCTTCGATAAAATCGCGAATGTGAGAACTGCCGGTTGCGGTTTGCGCATTAAGCGCCATATCAATTGGTGCTCCCATTTCCATTGAAATAGTTTTCGCCATGTCTTTGGAACGTTTTTCGTAGATCTCTAAAATTTTTTCAACGAATTTAAGACGCTCGTGAGGTAGAGTTGTTTTCCATTTTGGAAACGCTTCTTTCGCTGCATTAATTGCTTTATCAGCATCTTTTGTGCTTCCAAGGCTAATAACAGCACAAGCTTCTTCTGTTGATGGATTAATGACGTCAAAATCGTGAGGCGTACTTGGATCATCCCATAGACCATTGATATAAAATTTCCGCTTATTAAACATAATTCACTCCCTTTTTTCTATTTTGTGTTTATGTAATTATGATTATCCTAGTCTAAGCCTTTTTAAACGAGGATAACAAGGATAATCTTATGAAAACGCGAGAAATTGATTGTATTATGATCATCAAATATGGAGCGTTAAATAGAGCAATGCTTCTATAACTGTTTGATTATTGGGGCTCATCGTTTTTATAAAATGGGAGGGGAAGAGGGATATAGACAATTTTCTTGACGCTTTTTATCATGAAGTTTTCTTTAAAATAAATGGAATACGCATGATAAGACACTATAAACCTTAGCAATTTCTGTCATAAACTTTAAAAGAAAATATTATGCATTTTGAATTATTTTTTTCATTAAAAAATAACCATCAGCAAAAGGTTATTAACCTTCATATGATAGCTTCTATAAATTCTTTTTGAAAAGATCATTTTTCTCATTGCTATAAATTTGTTGGGTGCCCATGCATAATTCGAAAACAAAATCTATTTCTACGTCTTCTTTGTCTGATGATGGTACGAAAGGTGCATCAAGAGAAGATTCATCTATTAAGATTACAGAGATATTTCCTTATCCGGAAGTGTGGAAAAAGGCATTTACCCTCGGAAAAAATGTCCGTTTTACACGAACCCCAGAAGTTGAGATTTTGCGTCGTCGTATAGAAACAGATCCAATTTTTGCACAACAGTTTAAAATTTTTACGAAGCAAGATGGAAAAAAAATTACAGATATTGTACATTCTAACAAGAAAACAACAAATATTCCATCGACAAAAAAAGCCATTAATCCGCAATCGATAGAAAATAAAACCTCAGTTTTTCATTCAACAGTTTTAAAGAAGTTGTCACAGCAAACGATTAGCATACAATCAGCCAATATCCCCCTTGAGGAAGATAAACAAGAGCATGAATTACAAGTAAAAAATGTGCTACAAAAAATAAAGCCTGCTTTACATCTTTCTGATGATGCATTTTTTGAGTGTGGATCTTTGATATTTGAACATGTAGATACTCAAACTTCAAAAGAGGATGGCACATCGATTGATACGACAAATGAAAGGATACTTGATGTTCCTTCTGTTTTTGATGAGTCAATAACAGCTCTTTACCGTGTACTTGAATACCGCTTTCCGCAACTCTATGATTCAATTACATCAGACACTCCAGCGGAAAGGATGAGAAGCGTTGAGCAAATTTCTGATTTAATGAATACGAATAATGATTCTATGAAGGGGTCTAAGGAGTGTCATTCTAAGCTTTTTGTTGAAGATTATGTTCATATGTTAAATGATACTGAAGTGCTAAGTGACACTGGGGATGCTATAGAGATTGAAGAAACCCATAATGCTGTCGCCCATAATGCTATCGATTGCATAACAAAGATCGATTGCATAACAAAGGATGTCACAGAGAATTCAAAAGAATTGTCTGTGATGCAAGAAAGCGGTAAAACGAAAACATTGCAATCTACCCGCGCACCATCAAGCAATTATAATTCTTCTTTTATGAAAAATATTCAATCTATTGACTGTGATGTTTATGAATTCCCTCCGATTAATTTATTACAGAAACCTGTTTTTCATGAAGGGACGATGATTCCTCAGGAAACATTAGAACGTGGTGCTGGGCTTTTGGAAAGCGTTTTGGAAGATTTTGGCATTAAGGGTGAAATTATCCATGTTCATCCGGGGCCAGTGGTAACAATGTATGAATTTGAGCCTGCTGCAGGTGTAAAGTCATCGCGTGTTATTAATCTTTCTGATGATATTGCACGCTCTATGTCTGCTATTTCTACACGCGTTGCTGTTATTCCTGGACGGAATGTTATTGGGATTGAGTTGCCTAATGCGGTTCGTGAAACTGTTTATTTACGGGAATTAATCCAAACGCGTTCTTTTCGTGAAAGTGAATTTAAGCTTGCTCTTGCTTTGGGGAAAGGGATTAATGGTGAACCTGTTATTGCAGAATTAGCAAAAATGCCTCATTTATTGGTTGCAGGAACAACCGGATCAGGAAAATCTGTTGCAATTAATACAATGATTTTGTCGATTCTTTATCGAATGACGCCTCAGCAATGTCGTTTGATCATGGTTGATCCTAAAATGTTAGAGCTTTCTGTTTATGATGGCATTCCACATCTTTTAACACCTGTTGTAACAGATCCTAAAAAAGCGGTTACTGCTTTAAAATGGGCGGTTCGAGAAATGGAAGAGCGTTATCGCAAAATGGCGAAATTAGGTGTGCGTAATATTGATGGTTTTAATGCGCGCGTTGCACTTGCGGCTCAAAAAGGCGAAACGATCATGTGTACTGTACAGTCGGGTTTTGATAAAGAAACAGGGGAAATGCTTTATCATGAAGAAGCCATGGATCTTACACAGCTTCCTTATATTGTCGTGATTGTTGATGAGATGGCTGATCTTATGATGGTGGCAGGGAAAGAAATAGAGAATGCCATTCAGCGTTTAGCGCAAATGGCGCGTGCGGCAGGTATCCATCTGATTATGGCAACACAGCGTCCTTCTGTTGATGTTATCACGGGGACAATTAAAGCAAACTTTCCTACCCGCATTTCTTTTCAGGTTACATCAAAAATTGATAGTCGTACGATTTTAGGTGAACAAGGGGCTGAAACGCTTTTAGGTCAAGGAGATATGCTTCATATGGCAGGTGGGGGGCGCATTGTACGCGTTCATGGACCTTTTGTCTCTGATGAAGAAGTTGAATCGATTGTTGCTCATCTTAAAATGCAAGGAAAACCTGATTATTTAGCAACGGTCACGGATAATGAAGACGAAAACAATGAGGATGTTTCTACTGATTCAACGGCTGAAATTTCTGAGGAAGAAAATTTTGATGAAGAGAGTGAGAGACTTTATAACCAAGCTGTAAAGATTGTTATGCGTGATAAAAAATGTTCAACATCTTATATACAGCGTCGTCTTTCAATCGGCTATAATAAAGCAGCTTCTCTTGTTGAGCGTATGGAAGAAAAAGGCATTGTGGGAGCCGCCAATCACGTTGGAAAACGTGAAATTTTACTCAATGAAGGAAAATAAACGAGCATATTTATAAAAATATGCGATTTTTAAAATGTCTGACAGTCATTATTTAAAGGGCCAATACATGGTTTACTTTTTTGAGAGCCCTATTAAAAAATTGAGTAGAGAATAATAAAGCAACCTTTTAACTGCTCATGCGGAGAACAGGCTGATACAAAAGGGCGAAGATTTTTTTAATATTTCTAAAGGGCCCTGAATGTGAATAAATGAAATAAATCTTTATAGGAGAACAGATGATTTTTGTTCTTTTTTATGATTACAAAAAGATTCTTTGGTCAAATATTCAAGTGGTATATTTTTTGTTTTTTTCTATAGTGGTTTTGATGAAAAAAGGGGCTTTAAAGTATTCTGGAAAACATCATAAGAAAAGTCCCAAAAGATCTAGGATATTTTAAAACGCTACGCTGAATTTATGATCATTTGATGTTTTGGTGCAAGATAGGGTGTAGTGACGGGAAACTTTATTTGAATTTTTTTTAATTTCAGGTATTGGATAATACAATATATTGAATTGTAATGATAATTTGTCTTTATGCCTATTGAATAAAAGTCTCAAGTATCGTAAAATTCTCTCGTCTCAACTCTGTTTATATTGAAACAATCAAAACCGTTTTTTGTACACCATAGTAGAAGCGGCGGAGGGTAAAAAACAGTTAAAAGGAATAAAAATGCCTCTTAGAACATTTTCAAACACAAGAGCCATTGGCTATACTATATTATGGACTAGACGAGTATAATAATAGTGCGAGCGAGTTCTTTTAGAAGGATAAAGAGGTAAAGCATACTGCCTTGATATCCTTTATGGGGCCTTTATATTACAACATTTACTGATACTGCCATAAAATAAGTTTGGAACAAGCTGTCTCTTTAAGACAGGTGTATGAGTACGCAAGTATATTCTTCTGAGAGTACTATTTTATGTGAGAGGCATTTTTCTTTGTAACAAGCTTTGTTACAATAATAGGTGAATAAGCAACAGTGTTGGAAGATTCTTTTTACTCTTGGTTTGTGGGTGAAACAGTCAAAATTTTGCTACAGATAATTGATAATGAGATATCAAGTTATTTTAATGAGAGCAGGTATTTTTAAATAAATGAGCATTATTCGTTTGAGAGTTAATCCAACACTTTTTTAGTTTTAGTTATGTCATTAAAAGCAGATGAGTTAAGTACAAGTGAATTAGAATGTAAGCAAGAAGCTTTTTGTTTTATACCAGAGCTTTTGCCTCGACCTTTTACGTGGAAAATTGATCACAATGGTTTATTTAGTGAAGTCTCAAAAGAGCTAGCTGAAGTTGTTGGTCCTCTCTCTTCTTCTATTTTAGGCTGTAGTTTTCATGAGCTTGCTCATCAATTTAATGATGAGAGATATTTGGTTCTCAGTCATTTTATTGAAGCAGCCATGCCGTGGAGTAAAGAAATTGTTCAATGGTCCATTGATGGTAGCTCACAATGGCTTGATGTTGAATTATCGGCTTCGCCAATTTTTGATGTTAAAAAGCAGCTTAAGGGGTTTTGTGGCTTTGGTGTTTTAAAAATACAAGAAAAAGTTCAAGAAAAAAGAGATGAAAAGCTGGCGACAGAAATGCCACGTCTTACGGAGATAGAACGCTCAGCTTTTCGTGAGATTGCAGAGCAGTTACGTGATGAATTGAATTCATCGATAAAAGAAGAGAATTTTGTTGAAGAAACAGCTATCCAGTTACCACATCCACAAACATTGCCAGTAAATGCTATAGAACAAGTGCTCATAAAAGAACCTGCTGCAGTTTTATCATTGTTGGAGACAGCAACAGATGGTGTTTTATGGTTAGATGAACAGGGCTTTATTCAATCGGCAAGTAAGGCTGCTTTAGCATTAATAGGTTATGAAATAAATGAACTACGAGGACAGCCACTCTCTTCACTCTTTACTTTGCAAAGCCGCTTTTTGGTTGAAAAATATTTTAAAGTAATCCGTATGAAGGGGAAAAATCATGTTTTAAAGTGCAATGAAACAGCTGATTTAATGACGAAAAGTCATAAAAATAGAACCGTTCTTATAACGATTGTATTTTTGGCACAGCAAGGCAATTATGCTGTTATGTTGCGTGATATGATAAAAACAGTTTCATCAGAAGAAAAAAAAGCAGAAGAGAATAAAATCGTTGGCGTTGTTCATGAAATACGAACACCTTTGAATGCCCTTATTGGTTTTGCAGAAATTATGAGAGAGGGCCGTTTTGGTTTGATAGACAATGAACGTTACCATGGATATTTGCGCGATATTATTTCCTCTGGAAAACATATATTATCACTAATTAATCAATTACTAGAATGTTCGAAGATCAATTATTCTGGTTCCAATAACCAGATTGATTCTTCGCTTATTTCTGAAACATTTGATGTGATATCTTGTTTACGTGCGACGATAGCTTTTCTTGAAAATCAAGCCAATCATAACGGCATTATCATGCGCATTGTTGCTCCACCACATGTTCCATTTATTCCTGTATCACAACAAATGTTTCGCCAGATTATATGGAATCTTCTTTCCAACGCCATTCGTTTTACACCTCTGGGTGGTCAGATTATTATTCATGTTTCTTATAGAAAAGAACGCATAAAAATTTCAGTGAGTGATAATGGTATAGGGATGAACGAAGAAGAGATTATAAAGGCACTGCAACCTTATGGTCAAGTAGAGCGCAAAGATGGACGATCTGGCGATAGCGCTTTTATAGGAACAGGTTTAGGCCTCCCAATGTGTAAAGCAATGGTGGAAGAAAGTGGGGGGCAATTTTTATTATTCTCAAAACCCAATCATGGAACAACTGTGGAAATGTTTTTTCCTCGTGTTCCATGATGTAAATCTTGCATAAAATTATTTTTTCTTAGCCAAAAGATCTCTAATTTCTGTTAAAAGCTGTTCTTCTGAAGACGTTTTTTTGGGGCTTTCTTCTTCTTTTCTACGGATTTTATTCATAGCTTTAACGAATAAAAAGAGAACCCAAGCAATAATGAGAAAGTTGATAAGTAAAGTGATAAAGTGCCCGTAGCTAATGGTTGCTCCAGCTGCTTTGGCAGCACTCAATGTCGCTTGTTTTTCGCCAGCAAGTTGAATAAACATATTAGAAAAATCAATTCCACCTGTAATAAGTCCAATGATTGGCATAAAAATATCATTGACAATTGAGTTGACTAAGCTACCAAAAGCGCTCCCAATAATCACACCAATAGCAAGATCAATCATATTACCTTTTAGGGCAAATTCTTTGAATTCTTTAAACATTGCGGTTTCCCCTTTATATAAGCGATATACGGTAATCTACTTACCGCTTTTGATGAAAAAGGAAAGGGCAGATTTTATTTTTAGGAGTATACTACAACATTAATATTATTTTCCAAGAATTTTATGAGGCTTAATAAAGAGCTCTATGGAGTCTATTTGAATGTATATATTTCGTAGAGAACAGCTTTTTTGATAAAAACTGTATCTGCTTTTTCCAACGAAAAGTTATATAATTTTCTCGCATCTTTATGATAACATTTAAAAAAGAAAATTTTACATAGTACCACAAAGTTAGAAGTTTTGAGAGTTGATATATCAGGAACTTTTTCGAATGAAGTATTATATTTGGCATAAAAAGAGAATTGAGAATAAAAATTATATTTCAGTACTGATGGGAGAAATGGATAGATAAGGCGGGAGTAAAATTTATAGTGCCAGATAGTTCCTCTTAATTCAACAAGCGATAGAGAAATTAGGGGCATAAGATGATCTAAAAGCTCTTTATACTGTGTTGCATAGTTTGAAAGTGATCATCATTTTGATGCAAGCAAGCATATTATTATTGGCTGGAAGATTGTATCAATTTATAGATAGCAGAACTATAGAGTTTGCAAGAGCATGTTGGTTTAGAAGTTTCTGGTATGATAGGTTCATTCTATAATCAATAGCAACAGCAAAGGAAGCAACACAGATTTTTCAAAATTTTATTAATACAGTATAAACCATGCTGCTAATTTAATGGTGTAGTAATGGCATAAATGTAGATGATTTTACGAACCGTATATTCTATAAATTTATGAGGAAAACAGCTTTATAGAACAAGCTTTGTTTTTGGGGACACAAAATTACACAAAGAAACTTTAATGACATAAAAGAACCTTGGGAATAGAGATAATTTTCTTGCCTTTTTAAAGATATTACGAGCTTGCTTGCAAGAGATAAGATTATGGTTTGGTGAAGAGGCATTGATATCTCAACTCGTACGGGCATTTTACATTTTATAAGATTTAGGATTTAGATACATATTTAGCTAACTGAACAAGTGTAAAAGAGAGAAATGTTTTTTCCAGAATAATTTTTTTTATTCAGGGTTCATAAATATCCACGCGAATGATGATGACGTGATGAACTATTCTTAATAGAAGGGGAGATATTATTTGAATAATATGCTCTCTTGGCGATCTTTTGTGTTAAAAGGTATATGTGAGGTGTGATGGATCATTTTTGTGTTATGGAGAAGGATTGATGAGTTTTTTTCGTTGTATTGGCCGTTCTGCTTTATTTATGTTAGATCCAGAGCATGCGCACCGCTTAGCGATTGTTGGATTGAAAAGTGGATTAAGCGGTTGTCAAAAGATTGTTGATAAGCGATTGAGTGTAACTATTGCAGGGCTTAAGTTTAAAAATTTTATTGGTCTTGCAGCGGGGTTTGATAAAAATGCAGAGGTTGTGGATGGTATTTTTCGTTTAGGATTTGGTTTTACTGAAATTGGGACAGTGACACCAAAGCCTCAGATTGGAAATCCTAAACCACGGCTTTTTCGTTTAAAAGAAGATGAAGCGATTATTAATAGAATGGGCTTTAATAATGATGGACATCAAGTTGTTTACAATAGATTGCGTGCGTGTAAAAAAACAGGTGTTGTAGGAGTCAACATTGGAGCCAATAAGGATACGGTCGATAAGATTGATGATTATACTGTTGGTATTGCTCGTTTTTATGATGTTGCTGATTATTTTACAGTTAATATTTCGTCTCCTAATACACCAGGTTTACGTGATTTACAGGCCCGTGACAGTTTGCATCTTTTGTTGAATGCAATTTCGAAAGCGCGAAAAGAGCAAGAGAACAAGCATGGATTCTCCATTCCCATTTTTTTAAAAATTGCTCCCGATTTATCAGAGAAAGAATTAGATGATGTTGCTGAAGAAATAAAACTTTCTGATTTTAATGGACTGATTGTTTCGAATACAACTCTTTCACGCCAAGGTCTTAGCAATAGTCACCTCAGTAATGAAGAGGGGGGGCTTTCTGGACGTCCACTTTTTGAGCGTTCTACGATTGTGCTTGCAAAAATGCGTCAAAAATTAGGGAAGGAGATTGCCATTATTGGTGTTGGCGGTGTAAAGGATGCTGAGACCGCTTTGGAAAAAGTAAAAGCAGGTGCAGATTTAATTCAACTATATAGTGGGATGGTTTATGAAGGTCCAAATCTTGTCATAACTATTCTGCAAGAGATTTTGCAGATGATGCAACAAGACGGTGTTGATAACATAAAAGACTATCGTGATCATAGTCTTGAGCATTGGGCAAAATGTTCTTTGTAAAAAAACGCTTTTTTCTTCACAAAAAATTGCGAGATTTTTTTAAAGGGGCTTGCAAACTTTGTTGATTTTCCTTATGTCACATAAGCATAGGAATAACTGTTTACGAAATCGTGAACAGTTATGATACATTTTCTTTTATGCGGTTGTAGCTCAGTTGGTTAGAGCGCTGGTTTGTGGCACCAGAGGTCGTAGGTTCAAATCCCACCAACCGTACCATTTGTCTTGTTACAACTTTTCTAATTCTTATTTTTGGCGTTTTGTGAGGCGGTTAAAAGCCACGCTTGGCGGTCTTTTTTGCGTGTGAGCCGTCACGGAGCAGAGACCTTGCGTGGATGATTTTTCTCAAATTTTGCCCAAAAAGGAATGATACGATCAATAATCGCTTGAAATATAAATGAGTTAATTAAATCTACGATTCTGATTGCAATTGTAACAATAAATATCTCTATCAGTATATTTATATACTTTTAGTATATTTTGTAAACAAAGAGAATCTTATTTGCCTTTCATTATTATTGCTCATAATATAAATCATTAAGTTTAAACACATAAAATAAGTAAACATAAATTTACTAAAATACACCATATTTTTGACACAATTTCCTTGACTTTGTAACTCTATATTATAAATATGAACTTGCATGAAAGTGCATTCATATCTCCAGGGGTGTTTCGGTGGTTGATTATGGGTAGGCCATTCTGGCGCGGGGACATAAGTAAACTTGGGGGAGTTTATCTATACACTAAATTGGAGAAAATAAATGAGATTTTCAAGTAGTTCGTACGATTATTGCAGTGCCGATAATTTTAGTAGCAAATATAACTCTGGTTTTGCGTTTGGTAGCAAGTATGGTGGTAAGGTTGGCTTTGCGGGTGGTCTTTTCATAGGAGCAGCGGTAGGGCGTAATCCTTATGCTGCAATGACCTCAGCAAGCTTTGGGCAAATTGTAGGCAATGAATTCGGAGACACCATAGGCGGTTATGGTGGTTATGGTGTGGCTGCTTTCCAGTGTGGCGCACAGGTGTTGGGTCAATCTATGGCTAATTCAGGTCATGGGTTGATGCACTTTTATTGATGTAGTTCTTTGGGTTATCCTAAAGCCTAGAACGGTGGTGCTGTAAAAGGTGCCACCTTTATGTTTGGAATATTACACAGGAGGAGCTATGGGCGCGTTTGGTTTAGTGCTCGCTTATTTTTGTCTGTGGTTTGGCATGTATCTATTCTTCAAAACTATTGCTATTAATGGAAAAAGCATGTTATACAAAGGGAGCATGGTTGCATTCATAGTGGCGGCATTGGTTGTTCTTCCCATCATATATATCTTTGAGTATATAGATGATGTGCCGATAACATCTTCTCATGTTGCTATAATTATGTTCTTTCTTTCTTTTTGCATGGAATTTATACCCAATATAGTAAACAATATAAAGTGCTTTAGTTTGGCCATCATCGCAAGTTGCCCCATTTTTTTCATCGCTGCTGGTTTTATTGTTATGGGTGATGACCTTCTGTTAGATTTTTTTGATCTGCAGCTTTCGAGCTATATTTATCTGCTTTTCATTATTCCGTTGATGATAGCGGGTGCTCGCTATGTCCTAATTGCTAAAGCTTTGAAGGAAAAATCTATGTCAGTGCTAGATTTAAGCATTTGCATTGGCTGTGGGTTTGCCATAGGCATCTTTTTTGTGTCATCACTGCTTTTATCAGACCTTCGAGAAATCTATCAACAGATAGGTTTTGCAAACAGGGAGGCAGTGAAAAAAATGTTTGATTATGCAGTGTTTGGTTTCGCTATTCTAACGGGCCAAGTTTTTTTGACATTTTTGATGGTTCTCTTTGTTACTACAAAGAAATATTATTGGTTGGTCCTTGATGTTCTTGCAGAGCTGTTTTTTAGCCTCTTTGTTTCTTATTCTGTAGCGTTTGTTCATACAGATGATAAGTATAGAATGGTTATAAGGTGGATTTGTTTGATGTATGTTGTTTATGTGTACGCGCGTTACATTAAATCAAAGAATGTGAAGCTTAGCGTGATTAACCCGTTTAAAAGGAAAACTGAGTGAGAAGACAGGAGGCTGTAGTTCTTTGGGTTATCCTAAAGCCTAGAGCAACCCTCCCAAGAGGGGCAGTTTCTGGAGCAATAGTAGCCGGGGTCCGTGGCGCAGCCGCAGGTATTGCTAAAGCTGGTTGGGATTGTGCTTGCTCTAAATGGTGAAATTGTTGTTTGACCTAGCTTTGTGAACAAGATAAAGTCCTTGCTAAGGGGTACGCTATCAGCCTCTTAGCAGGGGGGGCTCTCCCACAATAATATCTTGGTATACTTGGGAGGGCAAGGCGCCTTAGGGAAATTATATGACTGACTTAATTTTTGGAATGCTGCTTAGTTTTGGGATAAGTTCCAGCCCTCGTGTCCTTAAAAACAATGGCTTGTTGGGCGAGCGCGTCATTTTTGGGGGGCTAGCTGGTCTTTCCTGCGCTATCATCTTCGCTTATCCACATAGTGAAAGTGGGCTTCCAGACTTATCTTTGCTTTTGGTATGTTATCTTGGCATGCTTTTAATTCTGCACGAGCGCTCCTTATATAAATATTTAGTTCTTGGATTCTGTGGTACAGTTGCTGCCTTGTGTATTGGGGCAGGTTTTGTATATTTGAGCTCTTTGTTGCCATTGCCTGCTTTGTCTGCTGCTCATAATAGCCAGCAGCAGGTGGTGCATTACATGAGTTTGGTTGCTGCAAGCTATCCCTTTTTTATCCTTTTGATATCAGTTTTAACTACGGAGCTTTTGCGTTTGTGGTTGCTTCGCGTATATAAGCCAGAATTAGCTGCGCGTGAGGTCCTTTATTTCGGGCTGGGCTGGGGTGTTCTAGACTTATGCTATAAGACCCTCCCAGCTCTTTTTCTTTACTTGAATTACCGTGTTGATAGGGAGCCACAAATGGCGGGCTATGTCGCATTTGAATCCTGTCCACAAGCGATCAGCTATCTTATTGCCGCGGGCATGATTGTATTGATGCATGTTGTAAATACGCGCTTTATGTATCTTGGTTTCGAAGATAAGCGAAAGGCCTATTTCTATCTGCCTTTTGTAATTCATTTTGCTGTTGGTCTTTTGTCTATGTTTGGCATTTCTTCAGACTACGCAATATTAATAAATTCTATTTCTGAGGCTTACTATAATGCTTGACAAATTGACATTATCTGTTATCGGCGCCGTTTTTTGTCTGGTGCTGATTATTTTTCCTTTGATGAAGAAAAAAACATTGGTTGAACATTTGGTTTTCTTGCTCGTTGTTTTGTGTCTTGTTTTTCTTTATGTTTATGGCGCTGTGAGTTATTTTCCTTATTGTGTTTTGGCGCTTTCGCTTATATTGGGGTACCGCTGGTTACTCTCTTTGGTTAAAGCGTTTAAAGGCACGAAGGCGATTATTGGGTCAAGCGCTGGTTGTTATGTGCTTTTGATTTTTTTTCTATACGGCTTTATGCGTATGATAGGCAGTTTGATTTTTGATTTTGCTGCTTATAGTACGCCTAATATTGTTTTTGCTGTTGGTCTATTCCCTATAAGCATGGCGATTATGCAGTTTTTTTTGCTCTCTCATTGGGTGGCAGAAGATAATGGCAATGGTGTAGAGGCAGCACTGGGCGTGGGAATAGGAATTTGGGGGGCTGCTATAGGGCTTGCACTGCTTACATCTCTACCAGAAGCTGTGAAGATCCTAAAAGGGGCCTTTAGTCTTGATAGGGACGCCTTACTTTTTTTACTTGAGACGGTAATATATTATGCGTTTATTATAGGTCTGAGTCTTTTATCAACTTTCTTAATGCTTTTGGTTTGCCTTGACAAGAAATGGCGTTTTTTTGTTCTTATCCTGCTTTTACAATGCTTGGCGGCTTGGGCGCGCTTTTCATGGCGGGCCGCTGAGCCAGAACTTCTTGCAATTGGGCATTATACAATCGCTACTATTCTTATGTTTGCTCTTATGCGGCAAATTTATGATTTTGTGCAAGACAGATTATCCATGAAGAAAAATAGCAGTTACGCTGTAGTAAATGAGGGGGCATAATAATGTTGGTTTTATTTATTACCTCGCTTCTCGCAGGCCTTATTTATGGCGCTGTCATTTATAATTTTTTTCGCTCTACATTTAGTTGGATAAATGTGCTGTTGAGCGGCATAGTTTTTGGGGTGATTGTGCTGTTAGTATGGCGTTACTGGGAAACAGAACATAAACTTGATGCCTTACGTTTGCTGCAAGTGCTTGGCGTTGTTTTTCTTCTATGTGTGTTTCATCATTTTCTGAAGTTCAAATTGGTTGTCGCCGGTGCTGTGGGATGGTTTGTTGCTAGCTGCATTGGTGGCGGGCTTCTTGCTTTTTGGGAGCAATCTGTAATAAAAACGCTTTATATGATGAATATTGTTGAAACCAAGAGTCGTGCAGAGCAGGGGCTGGCGCTTGTTTTTTTATTTTTAACATTTACGGTTTTTTTTGTTGTAGCAGAAGAAGCCATGCGTCGTTTGTTAGTTACTAAGTTTTATCGGTGCTCGCCTAGTTTTTTGTGGCGTTTGCCGCTGAATATTGGCATAGGCTGGGGTTTATGCGAATTAGTTTACAAGGCGCTCGGGCCTTTCCTTGTTTATAATGGCTGGCCTATTCGATCTAGCTTATTAGCCAGTGAATATGTAATTTTTTATTCCTGGACGCAAGCGAGTATTTTTTTGTGTGCTTTAATGAGCGTCATACTCATGCATATTTTAAACACATGCTTGGCGTATCGTAGTGTTGTTACGCGCTCTAAATTTTATGCGTGTGCGCCTTTTTTTGTCCACGCTATTGTTAACTGTTTCGGTGCAACAGTGATGGTTACAGGCAAGGTTTGGTTTAATGTTGGGGGCAGCTTGTTTATTCTACTTTGTGTGATGTTGTTCGTATATTTTGAAAGCAAAAATCCTTTAATACAAAACATAAAATTGCGCGCTTAAAGTGTTGTAGAGTGATGAATAACTTTGCGTACTCTAAGTATGGCTAGAGAGCCTGATACGCGCTTTCTGCTCTGCAAAAAAATAGAGAAGGTTAGCACCGAGGTAACGCGTCCAGTACCAAGAGCGACGTCATTTCTGCACTAATTGGGGGGAGGGTGTGCCACTGGCCACGCGCATATGGAAGTTTGCAAATATGCTATCGTGTAACTTTCTAGTGTCCTCCTTTCTATTATCCTCCATGAGATTGAAGATGGGAATCTTGAGGCGGCGATGACGCATTATTGCAAGGAGGATGCACCGTGTTTAACATAATAGTCTCTTTATTCCGTGGAGTATTTACTCCTGGGTTATCAATGGAAACGTTTTAACTCTGGTCGAATGCTCTCTCATCTTGACTGTGATTTTATTGTCCATTATTGCTGTGAATATTAAAATTGTCCGACGGGGGGAGCTCATGATGATTACGAACATTCTGACAGTTATTGTCCTGTTTGTTAATTATTTCGCTGGATGGTCTACACTTTTACTGAACTACCCCACAGTTTTTTGCTATCTGTCACTTGCTCTGGTTTCATTGATGAGCTTGCTGGTAAAGAAACCCTTTACCATTTTTTATGCCAGTGCTGGTGTTTCTGAAGAAAAACGCAAACATATCCTATTTTATCTCATCAATAAATATATTACATGGATTTGGGTAATCATCTTTTTTGCCAATGGTCTTCTAGTGGCTTTTTTTACATGGCCCCCCCAGATTTGGTTAATCACTATGGGTTTAATTTGTACTGGTATTCTTTTTTCTAAATATCTTCCTAACATCATGCAATATTTTTATCGCATCAAACATCATGGAGCATAATATGTCATTGTTTAACATTCTGACTGGAACCCCTTTATGGGCTTGGATTTTGCTTATTTTTCTCATTGCGAGGGGAATAATCGCATTGAAAGATAGGGAAACGAAGGTTTACCGCCTTTTTCTCTTGCCGTTAGTCTTTCTTTTTTTGGGCGCAAGCGATGTGATTAACCAGCTGGCTTTCCCACGCTGGGGAGCAATCGCAATGTTGGCAGGGCTGATGATCGGCTTTGGCGTTGGCTGGTTGCTCTGGCGTGCTACTGCGCGTTTAAAAATCAAAGAGGGAACGGATTTCATTATTCTGCCTGGTACGCCGTTGACGCTGACATTTATTCTTATCGCTTTTGTCATCAAATTCACATTGATTGTTTTTCTCAAGGTTGTACCTGATTTGAAATATGCATTTGATTTTAACCTTCTTTTTGGTCTTTTAAGTGGGTTTACTGGTGGTGTGTTGTGGGGCGGCACATTAAATTTATATATAGCATTTCGAAAGAATCCAAATTAATCCCTATACCATTAGCTGTGGGTGCTTCCCATCAGAACTATCTCAATAGAAGCTTATACCTAACAACAACGCTGCATACAAATGCAGCGTTGCCTCATAGTTTCAGATTCTTGTCCCAGCGCGTGAATACGTGAGGGAAGTGATATATCTGACTATGCCCCCTTGGGGGAAGGGCGAGCCTAAAGGTTTAGAATGCTATGAGTTTAAGCTAGTTGGACTTTGAGCAGATGGTTTATCGCTGATAGTAAATCATTTTGTTTTACGATTCAAAAAGAGGATCGTGATGGTCTCATTGGCGTAGGTGGGCAAGAAAACTGTTAGCTTGGCAATGCGTCAACAATTTGTAGAACTATGTTGTGAAACCTATATGCAAAGCGGTTGCTATGATGGCATGATGCTTTTGTCAAGCATTATGATAGGGGTGGAACCGGTGTTTAAGGGTTGTACGACCCAGTGGCGTTACGTTTGAGTATTTAGGAGCGGCAGACTCCGTACAGGCTACGCGTACGATATGTGAAGCACGCTTGCGGGATCAGTGTGTCATTATTGCGTTGTGCATGCAACCCTCTCGCTAGTACTTCATTGGTAAGGTTGTTTTTTTGAAACTGATTAATTATCTGTGTGTTTTTTAAGAGAACATTAGCACCGGTGTATCGCGTGCAGTACCATTTAGCTTTGTGCAACTATTCTCATTTCTTTTGTTTATTGCCCTTAAGAACTCTGCACTTCTTGGTTTTTTTCACGTGTGAGTGGTAACAAAACAAAAAGCCTTTCTCTCGTGTTTTTCTTTTTTTGTTCAAAAAAGCCAAAGCGTCTTAATGAGCAGAGATCTTATCTAAAAAGGTATTTTTTAGATTTATTGCTTTATTTTCAATGGAATAGAGAATTTCTGCTTTTGAGTGTGCAAGTGCATCTTATGATGAGACATAAGATGCAAACCTGTAAGCTTGGGCGTGCAGTAGGCTTATAGTAACAACAAGCTTAGGCATATAGTTGGCAGACACCGTCATTATTGAGTTTTTTTCTAGATTGTGTTTGGCTATGCCGCATGTGAAGCAATTTTAAAATTATCCATGGTGACATCGTCAAATTGGAGATTCAGCTCTTCGATTTGTCAGAAATGTGACAGGCACCAGAATATAGCCATATTGGGGATGGGCTTGTGCCAATTGATAAGCTTGCTGATAATATTTGTAAGTGCCATAATAGTGCACAAGAGGAAATAGAAAATCGCCGTCTTTAATTATGCGAAACAGCGCGCCAATTTAGAGCGCGAAATTATTGCTCTTGCAAAGCAAGGCAAAATATCAAAATATGGTAATTGGAATTGGTCTAGATGATTTGCGTAAGCGAAAAGAGAGAAAACAAGCACAAGAAACTTTGAAAAATAAAGAGAACAGCTTATATGACACTTTGCATGAAAGTAAATTTGCAGAGGACACAGAAATAAATAGGATAAAAGGAATTGCGACGTACAAAAGAAATATTCATAGACACATTTTATAATAAGCGTAACGGAGAAGCGCAAAGATGAGTATAATAGCGGGTGATGGATTAACTGGAGTATAAGTGGGTATTGCGAGGGCGGCGTTTTTGGTTAAGAATTGCACTTCGACGCTATAAGCTCTCTGCATCCTTCATAGAGGCGTTGAGACCATCGCCCAATGCAACTTAAAGGGGCTGTTTTGCCTTTAGCGCTTGTTTGGCTGCTGCCATAGTGCCCCTTAGCTCTATCAGCCATTATGATGATAATTTCCTCGTCCAAAGAACAGATCAATTGATTGCGTCATAGGGTATGTGTGCCTTTTCCGACCAATGTTTTTTTTTAAAGCAGCTGTCATCTCGTGGCAGGGTTGGGGGGTGTCTATATGATCAGCCTGCCAAAGAAATGGAAGCGTTATCGCGATAGCCACCAATAGTAGTCCAGCGATAAAGGCGGCAGCAAACTGCAATGATATAAAAGAACCAAGGACGCCGACCAAAAAGCTTCCGACCGGCATTCCAGCATAGCCGATCACCCGAAAAGCAGAATTAGCTCGCCCGAGAAGTTGCTTTGGTGTGAGGCGCTGCCTGAAGGCAGTAACACCAATAAACCATAAGCTTGCTCCAACACCAGCAGTAAAGGTGACGCCCCATACGACGACAGCACTTTTTGAAAAGGCTGGAATTAGCAGCAAGACAACCGTTCCTAAACCGTCAATGAGAACAGCTAGGCGCACCGGTGCATAGCGTATACGCGGCGCAAATAGGGCACCTGCCATTGTACCAAGCGCGTAGGCTGCAAACATCACGCCATATTGGCTGCTATGTAGGCCCAGATACCGACCGTCGGTAACGAAGAAGATGAACGAGGTTAGGAATGCTCCAAATACTACCGATAGAAAGAATGTGAGTAATGTAAGGGAGGTAAGATGCCGATTTGAAAAAATGAAACGAAAGCCGGCAATGATATAACGGAAAGTGATGTTTTCTTTATCAAGTGTTGGCGATGTTGGAACAGCATGGCGAGCGGTAAAAATCAATGTGATAAAAAGCACGATTAACAGGCCAAGAAATAGCAGTGTGCTATGCGCTAAAATGCTGCTTGTTATGACAGGGGCAAGAAAATAGGAGACACCGAAATCTAAAAACAAGACAATTGAGTAGAAGGTCATCAATCGCTCTCCCTCCATGATAAGTGGTGGAATCGTCATTATATAAGCTTCGGCAGAAACGACGATGAATCCAGCAATGGTTGCATAGAAGAAAATTTGTTCGGCTGGAGCAATCTGTATCATAAGCAGTACGAACAGTACAATATGCAGTAGCATGAAGATGAGGAGAGCCGAGGTGGCAAGTTTTATTTTGTCGCAGCGATCAAGTAAAGCGCCTGCAAGGATACCGAAAATTGGCCACGCTAATGAGAAGAGACCTTGCGCCCAACTTACTCCGACTACGCCATATCCAGATTGTCTTGCTAATAGCGGGATGGCAGTGCGCAAAGCACCGCTGAGTAAGGCGAGCAGACTAACGGTTAGGCAAAAATAGCGTATGTTCTTGTTGGCAAAAAGCGTGAACATTCTTTTCTCCTTAAGATGCCACACAGGTTTCCGCTGGTCCATCAAGTACGGCGGTTGTATTCAGCATGTTTGCGACATAGCCGTCCAAGATATTCCTATCTGCCTGAGGTAGAAGAAAATACATAAGGTTGGAATACCATTGCCAACCACGCTGAGTCAGCTGGAGATCGTTATCACTTTCTGCGATGAGACCTGCACCTATGAGCTGTTGTAGGTTATTGTATACGAAAGAGGGGAGTGCGGTCCAGTCAATTCTTTCTTTTTTGGCATAACCGTTATAAGGTAGCCGCATACACAAAGCCTTGGAGGCTTGTTGCTCCGCTGATACCCAATTGTAGTATACTTTGGATTTGCCTTTAAGTTGTATGTCGGTAATGTATTCGCTTCGACTAGGATTGGCTCGTGTGACGAGTGAGCCGAGAATCGACTGTGCTGACGCCCCAAAGCCAACCACATAATCATCATGATAACCATGCAAATATTTGTGATAGCGGAAATAATTAGCTGAACTCGTTTTAGCGAGCGTTAGAGGAGTGTTATTGGCAATTTTGATATAGGAATGCCCATTACACGGCGCATAGCCGCAGCTGCGCATAACGATGTCGCTAAATAAGCGAAGCATCTGTCGATGCTGTAGGCTGGATGGCTTTAGCCCTTTTTGTGCGTAAGACTTATGCAGTTGTGGCGTGATAGCTAGATTGTTGATTGCGTAGAGGTTGATGGTTTCAGGGTGAAGCTCACTTGCTTGCTTCAAATCGTATAATAGTTCTTCGGCTTGCTGGTTGTGCATGCCATATAGTAGGTCGAAACCGACATGTCCAATGATCTCTTGTGACCAAGCCACGGTATTGTTGATTTGTTCACGTGTTGAGGTGAGGTTAAACAATGATCGGAAACGCTCAATGAAACTCTGTATACCGAAGCTGATCCGGTTAACGCCGATCTCACGGGCAGCATAAAGTTTATCACGTGTGACGCTCTTCGGTTCGCTTTCCAGTGTAAACTCGGTTAAGGAAGAGAGCTCAAATTCGGCATGCAATACTTTTCCGATGTGTCGGATATTATCTGCGGACAAAAGCGAGGGTGTGCCGCCCCCTATATAGATGCTGCGGATGGGCCCTCTAAGCGAGCGAATGAAATTTCCTTTGGTTCTGATCTCTGTGGTAAGCGCTGACATATAAGATTCGATTTGCTTAACGTGCTTGTAAGCCCCTTTCTGAAAGGGACAGAAGGAACAGATGGTTTCGCAAAAGGGAATATGCAAATAAAGAGAAATGGTACGCGCTTGTGGAATCTGCTTACTCTGCGTTAGCTTATTAAAGTCTAGGTAATTGTAAAATTCATTTGAAATAGTACGAAATAGCGGATATGTAAAATTATAAATCGGCTTGAGTTGATCGAACTTCACAAAAGGATGATCCACGAGTTGCATAACTCACCTCCCCCAATTTCTTAACGCGCAATATATTATCGACGGGCGACTAGTGATCCAATTGTCCGGCTGTATTACCAAAGATTTTCACGGAACATAATAAATCCTCCTTTTGTAGAAGTTATATGTATTATACATATAACTTGTTATATAAACGGGCTAGTTTGTTTAAGAGGCAATGTAAAGATAAAAAAATGTCTATTTATAAAAGAACTTTCTCTTGCAGTTTTATGGTCTGATATTGTAATTGGTATCCTGTTTTACGTGGTCGGGCTATGAATGCCTAGAGCGAGAAGAAGCAGGGTATTTTAATGGACATGCGGGGCATCATTGTTATGTTGCTGGGACTTGGAATTTGCGTCTGGTTATGAAATATCATTAGCGCAAAAAGATGGTTTTAAAGGTAGAGATACATTTTTTAATATTCCTGTAAAACTTCGAGAAGAGATAGAATTATCTACTAGAAAACATATAAATGTCCAATGTGATAATATTATCGAATTACATGACATCATCGCTCTTGCCCGCCATTTTGACATATTACCTAAAATCTCATTGAAATTGTGCCATGTACTGGCAAACGGGGATAGATCGCGTTTTGGTATGACTGCGGCGAAGTTACGTGCCGCATTATCTTCGCTAGAATCCAATAGGATTAAGCTTAATGGGGTGCATTTGCATGTGGGCTCTAATTTGAATTCGACTGAGTTAATCGTATCCACCTTAACTAAGACTGGAAAGGATATTTACGCATTGAAGGATCAGATAAGTTTTTATCAGTCTAGGTGGGGGATATCTGATTTCCACAGCGTTCTGCGATGCCGTGACGGTCAATGACGAATACTCTCGTAAAATTTATGAGGCATTGTCACAATTGGGTTGTGATTTACATAAGCTTACGGTAATTATTAAATCTAGGCATATTGTATCTGAAGATTATGGTTATTTATTTTCAAATATTAGCTCTATAAAAGAGCGGAATGGTACGAACTTAATTACATCTAGGCTCTGGGGACGTGTGCTCAGTCTGCACAGTATCACGAGAATAGAGTGCTACAAATTTTGTCTTTTCGAGATATGAGCGGTGAATTTAGTTTAGCGGATGTCGTTGGTTCAAATTGTTATGAGTATGATATTCTTGTAAGAGATATATCTATCCCATTGGATTTATCCTTAGATGACAAATTTATGCTGCCGGCATGTGGGAGCTATGATATCATAAACGCGCCAGGTTGGATTCGAATGCGGCCTCAAAAAGCATCATGTTATTATTTTTTGAAGAAAATGGCTATTCGTATGGAGTTTATCGCTTTGCTTATTCGGTATTGTACTTTGTTGGAGCGCATCTAGTCATAAAGTGCTTTCTGGTTTATGGTGAATCTTTAGTTGCGAGTGGGTAGCTTGGTAGGAGGTTATTCCAAAGTGTGGTCGTTTTAGGAGCGCTGCGATAGTTGCTGTCGAATAAAGGAGGTATTCTGCAGTTGTATAAAATCTAGTGCGGTGTAAAATGTTCGTACTTATTTGTAAAACATATTTAATTTGATTCGTCGATCTTTTATACTAGTCAAAAGTTAGCACCGATGTATCATCTGCAGTACCATTTCTTCTTCCCTAACTTTTCTTATTCTTATGTTTGGCGGATTTTGCTTGGTTGAAACTCCGCGCCTTTTTCGTGGTTGAGCAAAAACATAGCTGCGACCTTGCACACGTGATTTTTTGCGTCTTTTGCTAAAATAGGACAAAGTGTCTCTTTGAGCCGAGACTTTGTCGCAAAAGGTCTCGATTCATTTTATGATTTATTTTCAATTCGTTATGAAGTTCGCGATTTTGGGGTTAGCAAGCACATCATGCGTGAAGCATCTATGATATAAACGAGCGCGCTCAGATTAAGCTTTATGCAAATATAAAATAAACTGACACAAGAGAAAGAAATAAATAAACTAAGAAATATTGATTCTGACAAAATATATTATTCATAGACATTTTATTCTAAACGTCACGGGGAAGTGCGTAAATGACTATTATAGCGGGTAAACATAAAATAGAGGGCATGAGTCAAAGCCCAGTTAATCCAGATATAGAAAAGTTAAAAGCAGCCTTTCCGCAATGTTTTGCCGAGGGAAAGCTGGATATAGACCAACTTCTTAATCTATGCGGCGAATATATCGATAATGATTTTGAAAAGTTCAAATTTGAATGGAAGGGCAAAGGAGCAAGTTTAAAGCTTGCGCAAAAGCCTTCACTTGCGACATTGCGCCCGAAGTGCGAGGAGAGCGTAAACTTTGATAATACACGTAATCTTTATATTAAGGGCGATAATCTTGAAGTCTTAAAGCTTATTCAGCGGGCTTATTTTGGCCAAGTGAAGATGATCTATATAGATCCGCCCTATAATACGGGGAATGATTTTATTTATGAAGATGATTTCAAGGACCCGTTGGCGCGCTATAAGGAAGTGACGAGCCAAACGACAAAATCGAACCCTGAAACAATGGGGCGGTTCCACACAGCGTGGCTCAATATGATTTATCCGCGCTTGCGGTTGGCGCAGACGCTTTTGCGTGATGATGGTGTGATCTTTATCTCAATAGATGATCATGAGGTGCATAATTTGCGCAAAGTGTGCGACGAGGTGTTTGGCGAAGAGAATTTTGTTGCTCAATTGGTGTGGGAGAAGGTTCACACACGCAAGAATTCAGCGAAATATTTTTCTGTCAGCCATGAATATATTATATGCTACGCAAAGTATAAGGAAAACTTTAAAAGGAATTTACTACCACGGCAGGATAGCTCTGCATATAAGAATCCAGATAATCACCCCAAGGGTCCTTGGAAAGCAGACCCTATTACTGCGCATAAGCCTTATGCGGCAGATTATACAATTACGAAGCCTAATGGTGTCATGTTAAAACGCCCCCAAGGGGGATATTGGCGTTTTAGCGAAAAAGTTTTGAAAGAGAAAATTGCTAATAATGAGATCGTATGGGGTGAAGGAGAATCCTACCCTATGATTAAAAGGTTTTTAAATGAGACTCAAGATGGGTTGGTTCCTACGACTTTTTTCGGCAAAGAAATCGATACCAATTTTGATGAAGAATTTGCAGGAATTTTTAAACGAGAGTTTTCAGGTGATACCGCTTTTTCCAAACGTGAAATTGATCAATTAATGCATGTTCAAGGACTATTTGAATATATTAAACCTACTAAACTCATAAAATTGCTCATGCAAATCGGCACGAACAAAGACGACCTCATTCTCGACTTTTTCTCTGGCTCTGCCACAACGGCGCATGCAGTGATGGCTTTGAATGCAGAAGATGATGGTAATCGCAAATTCATCATGGTGCAATTACCTGAATTATGTGATGAAAAGAGCGAAGCTTATAAGGCTGGTTACAAAACTATCTGCGATATAGGTAGCGAACGTATTCGCCGTGCTGGTGCACAAATCAAGCAAAAGCATGAAGCAGAACGCACAAGCGAGCAGCCTCTAGACATCGGATTTCGCGTGCTAGAACTCGATAGTTCCAACTTTCCCATATGGGACGATAGCCCGATTGATCCGAATACACTTGATGTTAAAGAACAATTGAAAATGCGCTTTGATCGTATTTTGCAGGGGGTGAATCCCGAGCGCTCTCATCAAGATATTATCTTTGAGATCATACTTAAATATGGTTGGCCACTGGATTTAAAAATTTATCCTTTACCCATCAATGGCAAAAAATTCTATTACATAGGTGAGAGCGAAGGCGATGTCTTGGTGATTATAGCCATAGACTCGCCCTTTGAACCCGAAGATGCGGAAGAGATGATAAAGTATTTCCCCGTAAAAATCGTAGCGCTTGATGCGGCCTTTGAAAGTGATGAAGCGCTTATTAATTGCGACTTTATCTTTAAAGACAATGAAGTAAGTTTTGATAAAATTTAAACTATAGAGAGACGATTGGGGCGGCGATATGAAACTTAAATTTAAACAACAAGAATTTCAAAATGATGCGGTTAAAAGCGTCATTGGTTTATTTAAAGGCCAACCACAATGGGATTCTTCTTTTTCCTTGCTTTCAGAACAAGGACAATTAGCGTTAAAGGAATTTGGCTATGGTAATCAATTATTGATTAGTGATGAAAGCATATTAGCAAATTTACGAGAGGTACAACAGAACAATAAACTTTTGGCGAGTGAGACGTTAGAGCAAAAGCAGTTTTCTATTGAGATGGAAACGGGGACAGGCAAAACTTATGTCTATAGCAAGACGATTTTTGAGTTAAATCAACGCTATGGCTTTACCAAATTTATCATTGTTGTACCAAGTGTTGCTATTCGCGAAGGGGTATATAAATCACTGCAGGTAACGAGGGAGCATTTTCAAGCAGAGTTTAATAATCTACCCTATCGTTATTTTATTTATAATTCAAAAGATCTTTCGCAAATTCGCCAATTTGCAAGCTCGACCAATATTGAAATTATGATTATCAATATTGATGCATTTAAAAAAGCAGAAAATATTATCAACCTTCCGCAGGATAGACTGAATGGCGAAAGTGCTATGCGCTATATCCAAGACACAAATCCGATTGTGATCATAGATGAACCGCAATCGGTGGATAATACAGCAAAAGCGAAGGAGGCTATTGCAAGCCTTAACCCACTTTGTGTTTTTCGCTATAGTGCCACGCATAAAGATGAGATTAATCTTTTATATCGTTTAACACCTGTTGATGCTTATCAAAAAGGACTAGTGAAGCAAATTTGTGTCTCTTCTAACCAGATAGAGCAAGATTTTAACCGTCCCTATATTGCCTTGAAATCCGTATCCCACGAACATGGCTTTAAGGCGCGCTTAGAATTGGATATTGCGGGAAAGAATGGCACTGTTAGCCGCAAAACAGTTACAGTGAGGCAAGGCGATGATCTGTATCACGTTACGGGCGGGCGTGAGCTTTATAGGGGTTATATTGTTTCGGGTATTAATTGTATGGCAGGGGATGAAGCTGTTGAATTTTCTGATACTGAAATTGTCAAATTTGGCCACGCGCTTGGTGATGTGAATACAATAGAGCTTAAACGCGCGCAAATTTATCGCACGATAGAAACACATTTAGATAAGGAATTGCGGCTTGTGCCTTTAGGGATTAAAGTTTTATCACTTTTTTTTATTGATGAGGTGGCTAAATATCGTAGCTCTGATGAAGAGCCAGCACTTTATGAGCGTATGTTTGAAGAATGTTATGAAGAGTTGTTGGCGAAAGAGAAATATGCCTCCTTGCGGACTAAATTTGCTCAAAATGTTCGAAACGTGCACGGCGGTTATTTCTCACAAGACAAGAAGGGTGTGTATAAGGATACAAAGGGCGACAGCCAAGCTGATGATGACACTTATAACACGATTATGCGCGATAAAGAGTGGTTATTATCTTTTGCATGCCCTTTGCGTTTTATCTTTTCGCATTCGGCTTTGAGAGAAGGCTGGGATAATCCAAATGTATTTCAAGTGTGCATGTTGATTGAGCAAAAATCGAATTTTACTACACGGCAAAAGATTGGTCGCGGTTTGCGCTTGTGCGTAAACCAACAAGGTGAACAGGTGGAAGATAAAGATATAAATGTGCTGCATGTCATGGTGAATGAAAGCTTTGCTGAGTTTGTGAGTACATTGCAAAAAGAATTAGAGGCGGATATTGGTTATAAACTTGGTACATTGCAGATGGAGCAGTTGGTTGGCCGTGTTTATGAAGATGTAAAATATGTTGCCGCTAAAGTGGAAGTATCGCAAGCACAAGAAATTGTTAAAACACTTGTTGCAAAAGATTTGATTGATGAGTCGGGTGCCGTTAAAGTAGATAAAGATTTAGTGGCGAGCGAATTTGAAGCTATAGGGGCGGAGGAAATGTCATGCGAATTGCGTCAAGAAATTGTGAAAAAAATTGACGCGGGCGCGCTTATTAATGTTGAGACACTGCAAGATGTGACTTATGTGACAGCTGTGACGGAAAAAAAGATTCTGTCTCCGCAAGAGGCTGCTGATATATTGGTTGAGTTGCGTGAAAAAGCTTTGCTTACATCAGCAGGAAAAATCACAGATACATTAAAAGCACAATGTGCGGCTGGGACGTTGGATTTAAGTGAACGTTTTAGTAAAGGGCAAAAGCGGGCTGTGCTGCAGGCGCTAGAAGCGAGCCAAGCTATGCCGATTCGTAATGCTACGCGCGAGGTGCGGGTTAAGCTTAAAAAGCAAACAGTGGTTTCGCCCGAGTTTTTGGACTTGTGGGAGAAGATCAATAAAAAGACCACTTATCGTGCAAAGTTTGATCGCACAGAGTTTGTCGCCAAAGCAGTGGATGCAGTGGAAAAAATGGCGCCAGTTGCGCCTGCGCATTTGGTTTATCAAACAGCAGAGATAGAACTGGATAGTGCTGGTGTGACCTATGAAGAGCAATTATTAAAGCAGAGTGCGCTTGATTATAGTTGGTGTGCATTGCCGAATATTGTACATTATTTGACCTTAAAGCTGAAATTAACCGCAAAGACAATTATTGGTATTTTGATAAAGAGTGGTCGTGAGCATGAATTTGTGAAAAATCCACAAGCTTTTTTAGAGCGCATAGAAGAAATACTCGATAAAACCCATGTTAATCTTACAATTGATGGCATCAAATATTTAAAGCTGGTTGGGCAAGAATATAGTGTGCAAGAGCTTTTTACCAGTGAAGAGCTTGTGGCGAATTTAGAGCGTACAGCTGTTGCGAGTGAGAAGAGTGTGTATGATCATGTGGTTTATGAAAGCAGTGTGGAGAAAGAGTTTGCACAAAGTCTTGAAAATGATCCTGAAGTCAGATTGTTTTTTAAACTGCCAAGAAGTTTTAAAATAGCCACTCCCATAGGTTCTTATACGCCTGATTGGGCGGTCTTTTTAGAGCGGGATGGCGAACAAAAGCTTTACTTTGTGCTAGAGACAAAAGGGGCGAACAGCGAGTTTGATTTACGTCTTAAAGAAATACTGAAGATTAAATGCGGCAAAGCGCATTTTGCCGCGCTGCGAACGAGTGTTGCGTTTAACGAACAGCCGGTGACAAATTGGCGTGAATATAAGCGTACTTTGCCAGAAGGGGAGCGTGAGTTTTCAAGTGCTGCGGTGGTTGTTGCAGAATGATTGGTGCATGAAATACTTAACGTGAGTGCGTGGGGAAGAGCAAAGCTTTTTATATCAAGATGATAAATTGATAAAAGGTAGCTACAAAATAGCTATAATGTGTACTTTATTCTAAATTTAATTGTTTTCATTGAATACGGGAGGTAAAGTTATGAAAACTAAAAGTATGTATAAACCACTGAAAAAAATCAAATTAAGCGGGTTGATGTTGTTGCGCTAAACGTCTGAGCAAGTAAGCAGAAAATGGCTTCTCGAGGCACTTTTACGAATTGAGGTTTTAAAATATATAAAGCTGGCGGCAAAAAAGCTGCTAGCTTTATAGCTTTTGGATATATTAATGACGATAGATTATGAAGTTAAAAAGCTGCTTTATGGCTGTGCGGCAATGAGCGGGGTTCGGCTAATTACAGGTTCCTTCCATGCTTTCTTTTTGTTGTCTATGGGCGTTAGTATAACACAGTTAGCTTTATTGCAAATTGTGTTTAGCGTGGCTATTTGTATTTTTGAAGTGCCTTGCGGGATTTTAGGAGATAAAATCGGCGTTAAACAAAATGTTACCTTATCATGTATCTTTTTTTCGCTCTTCTTCTTTTTATGTATCTACGCGCCTAATCTTTCTGTCTTAATTCCGGCAGAAATTATTTATGCTTTAGGCTTTGCTTTGTGTTCTGGCGCTGATAGCACATGGATTAAAGGTTTAATCGATGGTGGTGGTTACAAGGGTAGTTTGATCTATCACCAAGTAAACGCTTATAAGCGAGAACTGACAGCATTCATGAATACGGTTGCTGGTGCGCTAGGTGTCCTTATTGTTTTGTGTATGGATAATTATCAGTCGGCATATTATTTTTGTTCTTTCGGGTTTCTCGTGCTTGTATTCTTTTTTAGTCGGGTGAGGGGGATAGGTATTGCATCCGTTTCGGGTAGTCAGTCAATAGACTCGGGTTCTTTGTTGCATGCAACAGAAGCTTTTTCTCATTTAGTTACCTCAAAAATCGGGTTATATTATATATTGATATGTGGTTTTATTGTTGCCGCATTGCAGCCAATATTTCATTTTTGGCAACCTTTTATTTTGGGACAAACAGGAGTATTAGACAACGCAACGGGAAAGACGAAAATTCTTATTCTTGGTTTGTGCTTTGTGTCTTATACTTTCGTAAAATACTTATTTAATCGCTTTGTAATTAAATATCTTATGCACAAATATGCTCCTATGGCGATAACTTTGTGCTCACTCGTCCTGAGTGCTGTTGTTATGCTTGCGCTGCTTCTCGTTGCAAACAGTTGGGCCCCTATTATTTTATTCACCGTATTTCACAGTTTTTTTTCTGTCCCTATGACGCAGTTTGAAGCAGAATTTTTTAAACATATTCAACAAAAGAATGCAAATACGGTTTTATCCATTGTTAGTTTTCTTGCACGTATTTTTGGTATTTTAGCGCTTGTGCTGATTGGTTGGTTGGCGAAGAGTGTTTGTATAGAAGCGGCTTTTTGTTTCGCCTTGCTTTGTATATGTTTCGTTATCCCGCTTAATTTGGCCTGGCTTTATACGGATAAAAAGTGAATAAAAGATGAGAGGGGTTGAGGGTGAAGATACAGTTGAATAGGGTCTTGCCTATGACTTACATAAAGACACAGGAAAAAATAGTATGTGAGTCATCTTATATGGATTTAGTCGAAATTAATAGCTGTCCATCGTTTTTAGGAGAGATGCTTACCGATTTGAATGCGTCAAATAATTGTGCTGCTTATTAGTCAGAAATATCGCGAACGAGCATAACAAAGTACCTGCGTTTTCTGACAACTCGGTCGGCTTTGTTTTTTTACATATGTAAGCAGCGGGTAAGAGAAGGTTAGCACTGGTGTATGACTTGCAGTACCAAAAGTTTTATTAAAAATACTAAAAATGGATGTGCAAGACGAACAAACACTTGCTGAGGATCTTTTATCAACGACTGTAGCTGCTTGGGGGCATAATATTGTATAAAAAAACGCATGGCATGAGGTCCAAAAAACGCATAAAAGTGCATTGCACTTCTCAGAACTGCTCATTTCCTTTTAGTTTAATGAGTGCTCATTATGCATCCTTTAGGCAAGACTTGCGATGGAAGGACTTTACGGAAAAAATCAATGCGTTTTATTTAAAAGATTCAAGCTTAATACGTTCTTCAATAGGGAAGGGTATTTCACAATGTTTGTTGTGATGAAGCAATTGCTCTCTCTTGGCATGCCACTGGCTGTTGGGTTTATCTCGCAGATGATGATTTCCTTTACAGATGCAGCGCTTGTGGCGCATTTAGGTGTTCAAGCCTTAAGTGGTACAATGTTAGCTCTGAGTCTGTTTAGTTTTGTGATGTTGTTGGGGCTAGGGATTATTACTGCGGTTGCACCAAAACTTGCGGAAAGTTTTCGCAGACAAGATAGATATGCATTGAAGGCGTGGTTTGATCAAGGAATATGGCTTTCCCTTTTGATTGGAATGATGAGTGCAATCATTTTACTCAATACGAGGAATATTTTGTGTCTTCTCGAACAAGATGAGACAATTGCTAAGATAGCGCAGGAATATAATAGTGGTGCTGCTATAGGGGTGGTGTTTTTTTATCTTTATGTAAATAGCCGTGGATTACTTTCAGCAATTGGTCATCCCAAGCCTTTAACTTTTGTTATGCTTGCAGCTATCCCTATGAATTTTCTTATTTCTTGGCTGCTTATTTTTGGTATAGGTCCTGCAAGCGGATTAGGTGTCTTTGGTGCTGGAATTGCGAGTAGTTTGATCCGTATTTTGATTGTTATGGCAGTGGCAATCATTCTGTCCCACAATTCTGCTTTTCATTCCTTTCACTTTCATTATTTGCGACCAAAGTTTGAGATTTCACGAATCATAAAATTGCTGTTCGTAGGATTTCCCATTGGTATACGTATTCTTATTGCGGAAGGTTTTCCTTCTGTCATTGCCTTCATGATTACAGCTTTTGGGGTTGAAGCTTTGGCAGCACATACGATTGGAATGCGTCTTGATATGCTTATTTCTGTGGTGGCTTTGGGTATTTCTAGCGCAGCCGCGACAATAGCAGCGTGGTATAGGGCAGATGGGAATCATATGGCTCTAAAACAGTTACGTATGAATGTCACAATTTTTGCTATAGCTTATGTCTTGTTTTTATCAGGGGGTGTTTATTTTTCTTATGAATTCATTCTTTCAATCATCTTTGACATTTCTTCAGTCCACGTTATTGTTTTCTCTTGGGAGTTGCTTCCGTTTATCTTATTGTCTTTTGCTTTTGGCACTTTAGGAGCCATGCTCAATGGCATACTTATGGGTTTGCTTGATACGTTTTGGCCAACAATTGTTGTAACAATAAGCTATTGGGGGATAGGCTTATTTGGGGGAGCTCTCATGGCACATTTTTTTGAATATGGCTTTATTGGCTATTGGCTTGGCATGATTGGTGCCAGTTTAATCGTTTCTCTCTTTAATTATATGCGCGTGGGGTATTTAATAAAACGCAATCCTATGTTTGGGGCGGGATGAGATTGAGGCGGGAATTAGTTGTTGGTGGCTAT
Organism: Bartonella sp. AU55XJBT; assembly: GCF_028618525.1. The sequence continues at coordinate 40,243 of NZ_JAQITC010000006.1, forward strand.
GAATGCGGGATTTTTGGCTTGTGCTGGGAGTGTTTTTGCGTGCATAGACACATTTGTGGAAAGTGCTGCGATTCAACATTATTCAAGCTTATTACGAGTTTAGTCATCACTTTTTTTACGCCGAGGTTTCTCAAGGGCTTTAATTGCTTTATCAAAATCAGTTTCGGCATGGTCTTTGACAATCTTTGCTGTGATTGTGCCAGAATTTTGTAAAATATTTCGCTGCTCAAGCTCAAGGAGCTTACCTAATTGTTTTGCCCAATCTTCCATAGTCATTGGTATTTTTCGCTCTGCGCGGCTCTCTACTAAATCAAGATAAGCATTAACAATTAAGCCAAGCTGCTTAAGTTCATCTTGTGTTAGGTCGTTTTTAGCAATTGTGATATCGGTTTTTACAATTTTACTATGTGGAGAATTCTCCCACGTTGCTAAGCCCATATGTTCTTTTTTGCTGTCTGCTCGCTTAAACATCAGTTCATCTGCTGTTTGTCCGTGCACAGCGAAATGCATACTTATTCTGAACTTTTGCGAAAAACTCGTGTGTCGTTGGCGCATCTTTGTTATAATCTATACTGGTTGTATAAATATGTGTAATTTTTTGATACCGTTTTCACTAAGGCGAATTTCTCTTATTTCAGCGAGTAAATGTTCTAAATAATCTTCATTAAGAGTCATGCCGTTCTCAAGGTGCTTTTTGTCTATGACATAGCTTCTAATTGCAAAATCACGTAATATTTGCGTTGCCCATTGTCGAAATTGTGTCGCGCGTTTGGAATTAACCCGATATTCAACAGCGATAATGGCATCGAGGTTATAAAATTGAGTATTATAGTTTTTACCATCAGAGGCAGTTATCCGGAAAATCCGGATAACTGAGTTTTCATCTAATTCTTGAGTTTCAAATATATTTTTTAAATGTTTTCTGATTGTACGTACATCTACGCTGAATAACTCTGCCATGAGCTTTTGACTAAGCCAGATTGTATCATTTTCATAGCGAACTTTAATGCTGTCTTCACCAGCTTGTTGAGTGAAAATCAGAAATTCAGCAGTGCTATTGCGGATGGTTAATTTTTTAGGGGGCATCTGATACCTTCTTAAAACGCGTCTTTTGCTGCTGAATGCTACGAGTTTTCTGTTGGCTGTCAAACGATATTGGCAAAAGGCTAAGGACAATAATTCACGCTCGTTTGCACTGTTTATATAAGAAGAAGATTAGCACGCGATATATGACGTGCAGTACCATTTCCCCATCATGTTTGATACAATCAGCAGCTTAGAATGATGATAAGAACGATTTTGCTTTGATAGACGTTATATATTCTATAAAAATTAAGTTGATTAAAATATTTTTTGTGACATTCATGCATGGGATGGTACCATAATAGCGGGGCTTGATTGTGTTTTAAGTTGGTGTGTTATGGCTGTGAAAAATGGTAAACAAATAAAAAGTAAGGGTTCTAAGCCTGTTTCTGGTTTTCTTAAAAACTTGCGGGGTGTAAACAATTGGGAACAAGTTTTACAATGGCTTGCTTTCCGTAATGTAGAAGATATTGAGTGTATTACGCCTGATCAAGCAGGTGTGCCGCGTGGCAAGATGATGCTTTCTAAAAAATTTACATCGGAAACATCATTAGCGCTACCTTCAGCGGTTTTTATGGCAACAATTTCAGGAGATTATCCTGAAGATGGTCATGGCTTTGAATATCCTAAAACTGATGGTGATTTGCGTCTTGAGCCTGATTTATCTACGCTAAGCATTGTGCCATGGGAAGATGCTCCAACAGCACAGGTGATTTGTGATCTTGTATATCAAAATGGAGAGGTCGTTGATTATACACCACGAAATGTTTTGCGAAAAGTAGTCAACTTTTATACGCAAATGGATCTAAAGCCGGTTGTTTCACCAGAAATTGAGTTTTATTTAGTCGAGAAAAACCCAGATCCTGATTATCCTTTAGTTCCTCCTGTTGGTCGTTCTGGACGTTCAATTGGTGGGGGGCAAGGGTATTCGATTGCCGGTGTGAATGAATTTGATGAGTTCATTGATGATATTTATCATTTTTCGGAAGCGCAAGGATTGGAGATTGATACGCTTATTCATGAGGAAGGGGCCGGTCAGTTTGAAATCAATTTACGCCATGGTGATCCGATTGAATTGGCTGATCAAGTTTTTATGTTCAAACGTACAATTCGTGAAGCAGCACTTAAACATAATATGTATGCAACTTTTATGGCTAAGCCCATTCAAGGACAGCCGGGTTCTGCTATGCATATTCACCAATCAGTCGTTGATAAGAAGACAGGGATGAATATTTTTACGCAGGAAGATGGTGGAGAAAGTATTTATTTTCGCTATTTTATTGGTGGATTACAAAGACATATGGCAGGGGGACTTGTCATGCTTGCGCCTTATGTCAATTCTTATCGACGTCTTATGCCGGATGTTTCAGCACCTGTTAATTTGCGATGGGGATACGATAACCGTACCACAGCATTTCGTGTCCCTCGCTCTGCTCCTCAAGCGCGGCGTGTCGAGAATAGGCTTCCTTCGTCAGATGCGAATCCTTATTTAGCCCTTGCTGCTTCTCTAGCGTGTGGTCTCATTGGTTTACAGCAAAAAATTGAACCGGATGAGCCAACAACAAATAATGTGAATGCTGATAATATTGAGTTACCGCGTGGTCTTATTGAAGCGGTTAATTTATTTGAACAAGATACAGAAATACGTGCTATTCTAGGAGATGTGTTTGTCAGTACTTATGCTGCGATCAAACGACAAGAGTTTGAAACTTTTATGGAAGTGATTAGCCCGTGGGAGCGCGAATATCTCTTGCTTAATGTTTGAGGTTTATCACGATGATTGGCTCTAATCCAATTTCTCCAGGAATTTCTTGGTATGAAGATACTTTAGAAGAACGCCCCTCTTATCCTTCTTTTTGTGAAGATAGACAGTGTGATGTGGTCATTATTGGGGGGGGATTGACAGGCCTTTCAGCTGCTTATCATTTAGCGAACACTGGAGTGGATGTTGTTTTATGTGAAGCATCACATTTTGGGGATGGAGCTTCAGGGCGCAATGGTGGACAATTGGGAACGGGGCAACGGCAATGGGTTGAAACGTTAGAGAAAAAATATGGTTTTGAGCGCAGTAAAGTGCTATTTGATTTAGCAGAAGAAGCTAAAAGAGATATTTTATCTTTATGTGCAATGCCTGATTTTCAATGCGATTTTATGGCAGGACAGCTTTCTGTAACCCATAAAAGGCGTGAGCTTTTCTCTTATCAACGGCATATTGAGACGATGCAGCGTTATGGCTATCACGCGCTTACTTTTATGGATAGGGCTGAAACATCTAGGCGACTTGGATCGTCTTTTTATTGTGGTGGTATTTATGATGCGGATACCGGCCATATAAATCCCTTAAAATTGATTGTTGGGTTGGCAAAAAGGGCTAAAGATGCTGGTGCTAAGCTTTATGAGAAGACACAAGTAACAACCGTGAAGAGCAAGGGAGCTCTTTGGAATGTAATAACAGAAAAAGGGAGTATAACAGCAGAGCATGTTTTACTCGCAACGAACGGGTATAAACTTGGTTTGCAGCATTTTGTTCAGAAAAATATTGTTTCTATTCGCTCGTATATTGGAGCAACGGAACCATTACCAAAGAACAGTTCAATCCTCGCAGGCGGTGAATCAGTTGATGATTCCCGTTTTATGGTGCGCTATTTTCGCAAAAGCATCGATAATCGTCTCTTATTTGGTGGTGTAGAAAGTTACAATAATCAGAATCCTATAAATTTAGATGTACGTATAAAACGGCAAATTGCTGAAATTTATCCTCAATTACACTCTATCAATCTCAGCCATCGTTGGGGGGCAACGGTTGCCATCACGGTTGAGCGTATGCCTTATGTTCGCCAACTTTTCTCAAGGATGACTTATTGTGGCGGTTATTCAGGGCATGGCGTTATGCTTGCTCCTTTTATGGGAAAATTGTACGCAGAATGGTTGACAGGGAATCATGAACGTTTTGCTTATTTTCAGGACTTAAAGATTTCATCTTTTCCGGGAGGAAGCGTTTTGCGTTATCCACTTATATTTTTAGCAATGCGTTGGTTTTCTTTAATGGATCGCCTTTAATAGAAACATTGATTGAAATGTAGAAAATTAATGGCTTATTTAGTATCTGTCTGCTTTAATGATGGAAGCTTTTATAAGTAATATGGGATTTCATAATCGAATAGAAAAATAAATAAGTTCATGGCGCGTAAAATTACTCCAGTTTCTTCTTTTGATTGTATTGTTTTTGGTGGCAATGGTGATCTGGCTTCACGCAAACTTTTGCCGGCCTTGTATCATTGCCAGTGTGTTGGGCAATTTAGTGAGCCAACACGTATTATTGGCGTTTCGCGCACTTCCTTAAGTCGTGAAGAATATCAAAATTTTGTCCAAGCTTGTTTAGAAAAACATATCCATCCAAAAGATCTCAATTCAACTGAACTCCATCGCTTTCTTGCACGTTTAACTTACGTTTCTGTTGATGTTTCCTCAAACCGAGGGTGGGAGGATTTAGCCCTTTTTTTGTCACAAGATTCAGCAGATATTCGAGCTTTTTATTTGGCTGTTGGTTCGTCACTTTTTGCTGATATCGCGATGAAGTTGGGGAAAAGCAATTTGGTAACACCACAAACACGAATTATCATTGAAAAACCAATTGGTTGTGATGCAAAAACAGCGGTTTGGCTTAATGATGCATTTGCAAGTGTTTTTAATGAAGAACAGATCTTCCGCATTGACCATTATCTTGGGAAGGAAACTGTCCAAAATTTAATGGCATTGCGATTTGTGAATACACTTTATGAACCGCTATGGAACGCGAACTATATTGATCATGTTCAGATAACCGTTGCTGAATCTTTAGGGTTGGAGGGGCGTACAGAATATTATGAGAGTACTGGTGCTCTACGCGATATGGTTCAAAACCATATGCTGCAGCTTCTTTGTTTGGTTGCGATGGAAATACCATTTATCAACAGTGCCAATGCTGTGCGTGATGAAAAACTTAAAGTTTTGCATTCTTTAACACCTCTTGATGTGCATAATGTAGAGCAGAACACTGTGCGTGGGCAGTATCTTGCTGGTTTATCAAATGGTATATCTGTAGAGTCTTATTTTGATGACTTGGGAAGAGAAAGTGAGAGCGAAACATTTGTCGCGCTTAAGGTTAAGATTGATAACTGGCGTTGGGCCGATACACCTTTTTATTTAAGAACAGGTAAGCGCATGTTCACGCGAATGTCTGAAATTGTTATCGTATTTAAACCTATTCCTCATAATATTTTTGATGTGGATTTAGATGAAATTTTTTCTAATCGGCTTGTTATTCGTCTCCAACCGGATGAAGGTGTAAAACAATGGTTGATGATTAAGGATCCGAGTTATGGCGGTATGCGGTTTCGTCATATTCCATTAGACATGAGTTTTGCTTCTGCATTTTTTGAACGTAACCCTGATGCTTATGAACGTTTATTAATGGACGTTATTCGTGGAGATCAAACACTCTTTATGCGTCGTGATGAAGTTGAGGCTGCTTGGCGTTGGATTGATCCAATCATTGAGGGGTGGGAAGCAATAAAACAGCCTGTTCATGGTTATAGTGCTGGTTCATGGGGTCCCACTGCTTCGACAATCCTTATGGAACGTGATGGACGTATATGGAACAATTTAATTTAGAGCAGTAAGTATGTATAGAATGAATATTGACCGTTTAAATTTTGAAACACCCACAACTCTTGCTTTAGCATTGGCTGACCGTGTTGCAGCAGAGCTTAGTATAGCTGTTTTAGAGCGCAAGCGTGCGATTTTAGCTGTTTCTGGTGGTAAAACGCCAGAATTGTTTTTTCATTATTTATCAAAAGCAGATATTGATTGGCAAAATATCATTATCACTTTGGTTGATGAACGTTTTGTCCCTGCGCACGATGAACGTTCAAATGAACATATGGTACGGTGTCATTTATTACAGAATTTTGCTGCAAAAGCACGTTTTGTAGGGCTTTATCATAAAGCAATTACTGCTGAACTTGCTGCTTTTTCAGCAGCAAATCGTATTAATAGTTTGCCTAAACCCTTTGATGTTGTTGTTTTAGGAATGGGGATTGATGGACATACGGCTTCCTTTTTTCCTGATGCTGATCGTCTAAAGCAAGCACTTGATCTTCGAACACAAGCACTTGTTCTACCACTTCATGCAAAAAGTGCCATTGAGCCAAGACTCTCTCTAACGCTGCCAGTTATTATGCAATCTCGTTGCATTATTCTCCATTTCGAAGGTTTTCAGAAACGCGATTGTTTTGAAGAAGCTTGTCAAGATGGGTCTGAAATAGAAAAACCGGTTCGGGCGATTTTGCGTAATTCTCCTCATCTTGTGCAGGTTTATTGGTCGCCTGCAGAAAATGAAATAAGTGAATTAAAATATGAGAGACAAGGTGAATAGAAACGCACTCTCTCTTTAATGAATGAGGGGGAGCATCAATGAAGGGGGGAAGTAAATATGGCACTTTCCAAGACAATTGCCACAGTTACACGAAGGATTTATGAACGCTCTCGACCTACACGAGAAATTTATTTAGATCGTATCGCGAACGCACAGACTCATCGTCCCAAGCGGAGTTTTTTGGGATGTGCTAATCAGGCTCATGGTTTTGCTGCTTGTGGTGCAATAGACAAAGAGCGTTTGAAGGGAAATATCGTTGGGAATATTGGCATTATCACGGCATATAACGATATACTTTCAGCACATCAACCTTTTGAAAAGTTTCCTAACTTAATTAAAGAGGCGGCCCGTATGGTTGGTGGTGTTGCACAGGTAGCAGGGGGTGTTCCTGCGATGTGCGATGGTGTTACGCAGGGAAATGCGGGGATGGAGCTTTCCCTTTTTTCGCGTGAAGTGATTGCAATGGCGACAGCTATAAGCTTATCACACGATGTCTTTGATGCAGCATTGTATCTTGGGGTGTGTGATAAAATCGTCCCCGGTTTATTGATTGGTGCACTCACATTTGGTCACTTACCAGGAATTTTTATACCCGCTGGTCCTATGACAACGGGGCAAGGTAATGATGAAAAAGTAAAAATACGTCAACTTTACGCGGAAAATAAAATAGATCGCCAAATATTGCTGGAATCAGAAGCCCGTTCTTATCATGGTCCAGGGACATGTACATTTTATGGGACTGCTAACTCAAATCAGGTGATACTGGAGATGATGGGGCTGCATATGCCGGGAGCTTCTTTTGTCAATGCGAATACACCGTTGCGTGATGCTTTAACAAAAGAAGCTACAAAGCGTGTACTTGAAATGACCGATCTTGGTGATCATTATAGACCACTTGGTATGATCATTGATGAGCGTTCTTTTGTGAATGCCATTGTAGGATTAAATGCAACAGGAGGCTCTACCAATCATACGATTCATTTGATAGCTATCGCTGCGGCTTGCGGTATTCAATTGACATGGCATGATATTGCAGAAATTTCATGCCATGTGCCTCTTTTAGCGCGAATTTATCCGAATGGTTTGGCTGATATCAATCATTTTTATGCAGCAGGGGGTATAGGATTTATTATTCGTGAGCTTATTGAGGCCGGTTTAGTGCATGAAGATGTTGCTACAGTTTTTGGTAAAGATCTCAATGCTTATGCAATTGAAGCAAAGCTTTCTGCTGATGGCTGTGTGGTGCGTGAAGCAGCTCTCAAGGAAAGTGGTGATCATAAGGTGTTAGCAGGTTGGAAAAAACCATTTCAACCGGACGGTGGCCTTCGTGTTTTATCGGGAGATTTGGGAACCGCTATTATAAAAGTTTCATCTGTTAAACCAGAATATTGGCAAATTAAAGCACCAGTCCTTGTCTTTAATGATCAAGAGGAGCTCCAAAAATCTTTTCAATCTGGAGCGTTACATGATAAAGATTTTATCGCTGTTATTCGCTACCAAGGACCAAAAGCCAATGGTATGCCAGAGCTTCATAAATTAACCACTATTTTAGGTGTTTTACAAGATCGTGGTCAAAGGATAGCATTGATAACGGATGGTCGTATGTCCGGAGCATCAGGAAAAGTTCCTGCTGCGATCCATGTGACACCAGAAGCTTTGGATAATGGTCCCATTGCGCAGTTGCAGGATGGTGACATTGTTTTCCTTGATGTTCATGGGGGAAAATTAACTCTTTTAGAGGATTTAGAAAAATTTAACGCGCGAACAATCACACCTCCAGATCTTTCAAAAAATGAACAAGGTCTTGGACGCGAACTCTTTCGTGTTTTCCGTCAATCGGTTAATCGTGCAGATCAAGGGGCATCTGTTTTTATGACATGAGAAATGCAAAAAGAAACAAGGCGAACCATATACAATGAAATCATGAACAATGAATTATTACAATTCTTAGAATTTTGGTATAGGAAGATTGTGTAATCGGGCAGCGGCTTTGAGTGTATTAACCATAAGCATGGCAATTGTCATGGGTCCAACACCTCCTGGAACAGGGGTGATTGCGGCAGCTTTTTCTTTTACGTTTTCAAAATCGACATCCCCAACAAGACGCGTTTTTCCTACACCTTTTTCTGGCGCGGCAATGCGGTTAATACCAACATCAATAACAATTGCGCCATTTTTCACCCAGTCTTTTTTAATCATTTGTGGGCGGCCTACAGCCGCTACGAGAATATCGGCGCTCCGACATACATCATCAAGGTCACGGGTACGACTATGGGCAATTGTCACAGTAGCATTGGCCGCTGTTAAAAGAGCAGCCATAGGTTTTCCCACAATATTAGAGCGTCCAACAACGACAGCATCAAGTCCAGATAAATCTCGCCCACAATGTCGTTCAATCATCATCATAGCACCAGCGGGTGTGCAGGGAATAATAGCATCTTCAAGTGCATTTGCTGCGAGTTTTCCTACATTGATATAATGAAAACCATCAACATCTTTTTGGAAAGCAACAGCTTGCGTTATGCGGTTTGTATTGATATGGGCGGGGAGAGGAAGCTGTACCAAAATACCATGAATTTTTGGATCAGAATTTAACATTGCAATAAGTTGAAGGAGCTCTTTTTCTTGCGTTTCTTTGGAAATAACATGTTTGATTGAAAGAAACCCACATTCTTCAGCTTTTTTATTTTTTGAGGCGACATATACTTGACTTGCGGGATCGTCTCCAACGATAATAACAGCGATACTAGGTTGTATATTATAGTTATTGCAGAGTTTTGTGGTTTCAGCCTTAACTTTCACAATAATCTCTTCAGCAAGTTTTTTTCCGTCGATAATATTATTCATGAGAGAGATCCTTTCGGTAAGGCTGTTTATTTTTTTGTAAAGCATTTTCTAATAATACGATAGAGTTTTATAGCAATATTTATAGGGGAACGGTGAGAATGGTTTGATAATGTTGTGGATTTATAGTTTTAGAAGACTTTTAAATAATTGCTTTATAAAGAAGCAGCAATATTACTGTTTAAATAAACTTTGGATAAAGAACAAAAATGATGAAAATACAAAATGGATATGGTGAATTATAGGGTTATAAAAAGTCTTTTAATGGATTATTTAAGTTTGTTTTTAATCTGTTACTAGGGGGATTCGTGTAGAGGGATATTGTGCGCATCAGAATAATAAAATTTTTGAGCGGAATTTTTATTACAGTTATCTTTTTATTTGGGGTGGGGATTTTCGTTTTACCGTATCTTGTCTCTACGGATGTGATTCGTATTCGTTTAGGGCAAGAGTTGAGTGCATGGACGGGGTATAATGTGCAATTGCGTGATCCACCGCGGTTAAATCTTTTTCCTTATCCTAAAGCGTTGCTTTCTGGCATTACTTTAACATCAAAAATGGATGATGTTGCACCATTAATGGAAGCTGAATCAATAGAAGTTGATCTTTCTGTCGTCGATCTTCTTTGGGGGCGTGTTTCTTTTTCAGAGACGCGGATTGTGCGTCCTCAATTTGTTATGGAAAAGCCCGTTAAAACAATGGCAGATTTTTTTGATCGATTTTCTCACTCACAAGGCGCCTTAGGGTTAGCCATACGCAAGGCACGTGAAATATTAAAACATAACCCTGAACATCCAGAGATAGAACACCTTTTAAAACAACCTTTTGGGCGGATTGTTATTAAAAATGGTGCTCTTGTGTATCATGACAGCTTTTCAGGAGTAGCAGAAAAAATAACAGGATTAAATGCGACTTTAGATTGGCCAGAATCGACTGAGGAAGTACGGTTGCGTGCAGATGCTCGTTGGCGCGGAGAATTTACAAAATTATCAATTGATGCTTCTCAAGCATTGTTGCTTTTGGCAGGAGGAAAAAGCCAGGTTAAGGCAAGTCTTAATTCTGTACGTGGGGGAATAACTTTTACAGGGCAGGCTCGGTTATCTGAATATTATATTTTTGATGGAAAGGTGTCGATGCGTTCACCAAGCTGGAATCAGACATTGTCTTGGATTGGAGAGAATCAGTTTTGGGGACATAGATTAACAATACCCATTGTATGGGAATCTCATTTTTTAGCGCGACCAATGCATATCCAAATGAACAGTGTTGCATTTACGATGGGGAAATCCAATGCACGTGGGGCTTTGGAACTTGATTTTCAAGATTATGTACCAAGTGTCATGGGCTCTTTAGCATTTGATAACTTAGACATTAACCTCTTGGACTCAATGTTTTTTTCGGATAAAAAGAAAAATTCATTCTTTGATATGGCGCTTTTTGATCGTATTGGGGTGGATATACGACTTTCTGCGCCACAAGCCAAAATAGGAAATATTTCACTTACAAATTTAGCAGCTGCGATGCAAATAAGAAATGGGCATGGGATTTTTGATCTTGGACATGTCAATATTTGGGGTGGATCCGTTCAAAGTAATATTGAAGTTACGCCAGCTGGACAGAAAATACGTATTGAAGGAACTATTTCAGGGGCTTCTATTGATACGCAGGAGGCTTTAGAAGCCTTAGGATTTATTCCATTTGTACAGAGCAAAACAAATTTTACCGCAGCGATACAAACACTTGTGGGTTCTTGGATGGAAGTTTTTACAAAAATGCAGGGTGGATTAACGCTAAAGATGTCTTCTGGGAAGCTCTTAGGGTATGATTTGAATGAATTACAAACAAAACTTTCAAGCAAACAACAATTTCTTTTAACCAATAATGATTCTCTCTCCACAAGTTTTGATCACTGGGATATTCAGACAAGTTTTTCAGCAGCTATGATGAAGGTGACAGAGTCATTGATGTGTACAACAGACTTGAGTTTATCCATACAGGGGTCTGTTACAACTGCTCTTGCTCAAGGGCAGCAGAATGAATTGATATTACAGGCACAATTACGCAAAAATCATAGATCAGAAACTTTATGTAAAGATGTCCAATGTCTTGCTAACAGCCTTGCGTGGCCTTTTACATTTTCTCTGAGCTCTAAAGGACAAGATCATGGTAATTTTTGGGTTACAAAAGACATTGACACAGATTGAGTATTGTTTTTCATCTGTATAACGCTCTATTTTATAATAATATTTTGTCTCTTTGCAATTTAAAGTCGTTTTTAAATTTAAATAAGAGATTTCAAGATCATAAGATTCTCCTACTTTAAATCTATTCGTGATGAAACCAAAAATCTTCCTCTTCCTCACATAAATGCAGTTGTTATGTGGATAAACAATTTAAGAGAGGAATAAAAACGCCTCTCTCTGGAATTTTCCAAATACAGGAGAGTCATAATATGCGTGCAAATCTTAGAAAATTGTTAAAAAATATTTTGTTGCCTTAAAACATTAAGGGCATATCAGCCAGTGTTTATTGAATCTGAGAAGAAATACCATAACCATCTTTGGTAACTGCACGCTTTCCATCTGCTCCAACAGAACCAATTCCCACTGTAATCAAAATAAAGGCTAAGAGAGTTGTAATCGTAATAATGGTAGCTTTTTTAGCAGACATATCTTTCCTCCACTGATGCATCAATGACTGAATGCAAAGATGAATGGTGTATTATTTAAACTTTTATGAAAGCAGAATCACTGAACGATCTATTGGTTCCTATCATTATCTCATAAAGTTAAAAAAACTCTATAATTCTTTAATATATTATAGTTCTATAGATATAATTTTTTCTTTTTGTTATATATTTTTTCATTTCTTGATGACGATAGTGAGCATTGGCAAGATTTTATGCGCATAAATTATAAACTTAAAAGATTATTTATCCGACAGACATTGGCTTTGAATGAAGAAATAAAAATAGAGGGGGCACAAGCTTCTTATCTTGTGCATGTTTTGCGGATGAAGGAAGGAGAGAAAATTTTACTTTTTAATGGACAGGATGGTGAGTGGCTTGCTAGACTTATCATTGTTAAGAAGAAATTTGTTGTGGTTCAGCTTATCCATCAAGAAAGATTACAAGCGACGCATTCCAATCTTATTTATTGCTTTGCTCCACTCAAAAATGCGCGGTTGGATTATATGGTGCAGAAAGCTGTTGAAATGGGGGTATCGATTTTGCAGCCTGTTATAACGCATCATACGCAGGTTACGCGTATTAATATGGCGCGTATGGAAGCCAATGTTATTGAAGCTTCTGAACAGTGCGGCATTTTATCTCTCCCTAAATGCGTATCGGCTCTATCATTAGCAGAGCTTTTAGGACGGTGGGATGAGACACAGCCTTTATTTTTTTGTGATGAAGAGCATCAATCGCATAATCCATTAGCTTCTTTTAAAAAGCGTGACGTTATAGCACCTGGTGTTCTCATTGGACCAGAAGGTGGATTTAGTGAAGAAGAGCGGAGCTTTTTAAAAAAACATCCTTTTGTTGTTCCAATATCATTAGGCCCGCGTATTTTACGCGCTGACACTGCCGCTGTTGCGGCTTTGGCTCTTCTTAATGCTACCGTGGGGGATTGGTCAATGGATTGAGATATCTGTAAAATCATTCTAAACAATTCATTTAAGATGATGATACCAATGATAGGATACGATAAGTTATGGCGCTTGATGTAATGGATGAAAGTGAAGTTTATAACTTAGATTCCTTGGTTAGCTATTTCCAAGGGGGGTATAAAGCAGAAGAAGATTGGCGTATTGGTACAGAACATGAAAAATTTCCGTTTTATAGAGATGGTTTTCGTCCTGTTCCTTATGACGGTGAGAGAGGAATCCGAGCGCTTTTAGAGAGGATGCAAAGCGCTTTAGGATGGAGCCCTATTTTAGATGAAGAGAATATTATTGGGCTCGTAGGATCAGTTGATCAGGGAGCTATTTCTTTGGAACCTGGGGGACAATTTGAATTATCTGGTGCACCACTAAAATCAGTGGGCCATACGTATCACGAGTTGATGGAGCATTTAGCTCTTCTCAAGAAAATTGCGGAACCATTGGGTATTGGTTTTTTGGGGATGGGAGCAAGCCCGAAGTGGACGTTAGCTGAAACGCCGAAAATGCCTAAATCACGTTATCAGATTATGACTGATTATATGCCGAAAGTTGGGCATAATGGCCTTAATATGATGTATCGCACATCAACGGTCCAGGTTAATCTTGATTTTTCCTCTGAAAGTGATATGCGGCGAAAAATGCAAGTATCTATGAAATTACAGTCCATTGCGACCGCCTTATTTGCAAGTTCACCTTTTACAGAAGGACGCCCAAATGGCTTTTTGTCATGGCGTTCTGAAATTTGGCGTGATACGGATAATCACAGGACAGGCGTTCTTCCCTTTATATTTTCTGAGCATTTTGGTTTTGCTGATTACGTTGAATGGGCCCTTGATGTTCCCATGTATTTTGTTGTACGTGATGGCCGTTATTATGATTGTACACATATAACGTTTCGTCAGTTTATGAATGGAGCATTAAAAGGATACGTTGCAAATTCAATTCCAAACATGGGAGATTGGATTAATCACTTATCAACGTTATTTCCTGAAGTCCGCTTAAAAAGATTTTTAGAAATGAGAGGCGCTGATTGCGGTTCTTGGAAGCGCATTTGTGCATTGTCGGCTTTTTGGGTTGGGCTTCTTTATGATAGAGAAGCGCTTAACGAGGCAGAGGCTTTGACCAAAGATTGGTGCTTTGAAGAAGTTTTAGACATGCGCCAACGCGTTCCCAAAGAAGGGTTAAAAACCCCTTTTCGTCAAACCATTCTTTTAGAATTAGCCCGTCAAGCTATCGCGATTGCACGCAAGGGCTTAAAAAATCGCAAACAGTATGATGCAAATGGTTTTGATGAAACAAATTTTCTTAATCCTTTAGAAGAGGTTGTGGCAACAGGGCAAACAGATGCTGAAAAACTTTTGTTTCATTACTCTTCTATTTGGAATGAGTCTGTCGAACCTGTATTTTTAGAATGCGCCTATTAAATTGAAGGCAAAGACACTTTGTACTTTTTAAAAACTGTATATTATCATAGTGGTTCATTTGTTTTAGAGAGAATATCCCCCTTTCTTTCAACATTGCTCATAAGGAATATAATATAAAGATCTCAAGAATACTAAAGATGACAACGATGACGATATTTCTGTAACCTCCATGTTATATCGGAGTGCTAAAGATGATTTGATCTATTTAGCTTTTTATAAAACATTTTTTATCCGCTTGGCTTATTTCTCTTATGACGGGGGGATAGAGAATAATTTTATTACTTTTAAATAAGAGATAAAAAATATTATTTATATTCAATAGTCTCAACACTATGCTTATAAAAATACGAAGTGTTTTATTCTGAAGAGTAAAAATGCAAAACCTCAGTTTGTTATGCTGATAAGCCACAAACTCTTCATTTTTTGTTGCTTCCATTTTTAATAGAAAGATTGCATGGGGGGCTTATATTTTTTTTGTGACATTATACGATATCGTTATACCTTCATCATGAAGGCAATAGCTGGATTTTCAAAAACGGTAGGAAAATTACAAGGTATCATTTTCTCTATACGGATAATGTGTTTTTTTGGTTAATGCTCGTTGGAGAATCTAGAAATTTTCTACGTATTCAAACATCAGATCACTAAAAGTCTGCTTCAAGTTTTTTAAGGAAAAGGTCTTTTATCAATAAATAAAATAGCATTCTATTTGACTATTTAGCAGATCTTCATATTGGGTTCTTTACTTAAAAATCAAGCAGCGTCCATAAAAGATAAGTATCGTGTGGTAATGCTTTAAGATATCTAATTATGAAGATTCATTTGTTGTTCTATTCAATGATTTCTAAAACGATCCCTTATCCTATTCTGTAGATGTGACAGGTTCCATCTTACTGTTAAATATTTTTATATATTCTTTTGCTATTTCCCCTTTTTCGCGATATCCTGAGTTTCTATTGAGATATGACTGATAAAGTTCATCGTACAGATTCATATCGTTCACTTTTGTATATCCAAGTGATATTAATACAGCAAACAAAAGTATTAATAGAGAAGATAAAATAATAAATGTTATGGTACGTTTCATGAGTGATTTAACTCCTTATCTTTGATAAATAGACCGATATTGAATACGGCTATTATGACGGTTGATATCACTTAATTTGGTTATATCAACAGGATATAGGCTATTTTTGTTGGTATTATGTTTTAGGTTGTGTTAAATAATATTATTCATTATTGGTTGTATTTCCTTTCAATAGGATCGTGATTTTTCAAGCCTTCACATTTGCGATTTTTTTGTTATTGAGAGGGCATATTTTTGTGCCTAAGGGAATTTCAAAAAGTAAAAAAGCTTTCCTAAAAAGCTTTTGAGAGTGCAGTCCATAAAATTGTAAGATGGTTAATTTTTCAGAAAATTCATGAATGTTTGTTTGTTAATGAATCATTTTTTAAGAAAGCTTTTTTCAACTTAAAGGGAAAAAGAGAGTAATAAGGACTTTGATAGAATAAGATAGGTTGTTAATTATTCAGTATTAAAATGCAATGAAGGGTGTTTATATTTCTCTTTTTAAACTATTTGATAAGCTCTTTAATTTTAAAGAGTGGAGAAATAAATTTATTTATTTTCTTTAAACAGTTATTCGTAGATAAAAAATTCTCTTTTAATCTATAAATTAAAAAAATAATGATTTTTTAAAATCCTTATAAGTTTTATACCTTAATTTTAAATATTATGCATTGCTTTTGAATGATGCATAATATTCACCATCAATTATAACTAATAGTGGGTATAGACTGGGCATAGACAATGACATTTAATTTATTTCTATTTGTTATTTTTTTATTGTGGATTGCTCAAAGTAAGAGAATGCAATGGAGTCTTTCACGCCGTGTCATGTTGGGGCTTATCTTTGGCTTGATTTTTGGTGCTGTTTTACAGGTTGTTTATGGAGAAGGTGAAGTTACTTTGTTGAAATCCGTTGAATGGTTTAACATTGTTGGGAATGGTTACATCTTGTTACTCCAAATGATTGTTATGCCATTGGTTTTTATCTCTATCGTTTCAGCGGTTGCTCATTTGCATTCTGTTTATGCTGTTGGAAAAATGAGTATAATGACCATTTCAATATTGCTCTTTACAACGGCTCTTTCAGCGTTGGTTGGCGTTTTAGTCGTGAATGCCTTTGGTTTAACCGCAAATGGTTTGGTGCATGAAGGGCAAAATGTTTCTACTGTTCTTGGAGATCGTATTTCTCAACTTGGAGATATGAATATTCCAAAGATGATTTTATCCTTGATTCCTAAAAACCCCTTTGCTGAGTTAAGTGGTTCCAAGCGGACATCAATTATCAGTGTTGTTATTTTTGCGTCATTTTTAGGGGCTGCGGTTCTTCTTTTGAAGAAAGATGAGCCAGAAAAAGGGGAAAAAGCACTTTTATTTATTCAAGTGGCACAAGCTTGGATTATGCGGTTAGTTCGTCTTGTGATTGCTTTAACGCCTTATGGTATTTTTGCACTTATGACGAAAGTAGGAGCATCTTCGCATGTTGCAGATATTTTAAATTTACTCGTTTTTATCGTTGCTTCTTATGTCGGTATTATTTTAATTTTTGGCATTCATGGTGTGTTGCTCGGCATATCAGGAATTAACCCCTTTCGTTTTTTCAAAAAGGTTTTGCCGGTTTTAACATTTGCTTTTAGCAGTCGTTCAAGTGCTGCAAGTATTCCTTTGAATATTGAAGCACAAACACAGTGGATAGGTGTACCGCAATCCATTGCGAGTTTTGCAGCTTCTTTTGGGGCAACAATTGGACAAAATGGGTGTGCTGGTCTTTATCCAGCGATGCTTGCGACCATGATTGCACCAACTATGGGAATTAATCCTCTTGATCCTACTTGGATTGCGACGCTTGTTGGGATTGTAACATTGAGTTCCATTGGTGTTGCTGGTGTGGGAGGAGGGGCTATTTTTGCAGCATTGATTGTGTTACCAATCATGGGACTTCCTGTGACTTTGGTCGCTGTCCTTATCTCTATTGAGCCGCTGATTGATATGGGACGTACCGCTTTAAATGTGAGTGATTCGATGATAGCAGGAACGATCACCAGTCAAATATTACGAGCAACGGATAAAAGTATTTTTGAAAAATGATTTTGGGTTATATTTTTTTGGGTTTTAAAACCTCTGTAAGAGATATTTTCCCAGAACCAGGGTGTAGAGGCTTTTGTTGATTGGGGTGAGGAGCCCAACCAGAGAGCCATATGAAAGAAAAATGGGCACGAATACGTCCATCAGGATCGCTAAATTTTTGTGCGTAGATTTCAGCAGCGCGGAGAAAAAAGCGTTTGGAGACAGGGCGTCGTGAGCGATTGATGAGGGCATTTTGCATTCCCATCGCTTTAAGATCGTGCATAAGGTCAAACATTGTATTATAACGTATTGTAATCTCTTCAACATCGGTTACAGGAAGAGCAAATCCAACACGCTGTAAAAGAGCGCCTGCATCACGAATGTCGACAAAAGGATAGATTCTAGGGCTTGCTCCACCATAAATTTCAATTTCAGCCTGTAGGAGACATTCACGTAATTCTTTGAGAGTATCAGCTCCTGTCATAACAGCTAAAAATAAGCCATCTGGTTTAAGGGTGTTTTTTATCTGGCTTAGAACTCCAGGGGTATCATTCGTCAATTGTAATGAAAGAAGTGAAACAATAAGATCACAATAATTTTGAGGGAAATCAAGAAACTCTCGATGACGTAAATGAAATTTTTTATCATGGCTTTGATAAAGCGTATCGGTTTCAATACGCTCGATAGAACAAACCTTTCCAGATTTTATGAGAGCTTGCGTGGCAAGATCTGTATGGCTGTGTAAATCAAGGGCTAATGTAAAGATACGGTCAACAGTGCTAAGACGTTGATAGAGATCTTCTGCCGTGAGAGAGAGTAAAAAGTCATATCCTTTTTTTGCTTTTTGGAAAGCACGTTTGCGGAATTGTTCAATGCGGTTATGATCAAAAATTAAAGGATACGGCATATTATGGAACACTTTCGATCTATGAAAGAATATATTTTGAAAAGGTTCATGTTTGTGCGCGCTCTGTCAAGTTTATAATGTGAAAGAAAAATAAGTTTATAGGAGCTTAAGAGTTTTTAAAGAAATTAAATTTATAAATTGAGGAAAGACAAAGGAACTTTTGTTCTACGGGGAACTTGTAAAAGCCTAAATTTATAATGTTTTACTTTCGAGAAGCGGCTTTAAATAGCGGGGATGTACTCAGTCAATTCATTGAGCACTTTAAAACGATGCTTTATCCACCAATTTGTCCTGGATGTAAGCAAAATGTTTCTGCTTATGGTACGATTTGCTCTGAATGTTGGAAAGACCTCCAATTTATTACGAAACCTTATTGTCCTGTTATGGGGACGCCTTTTGTTTGTGATATGGGGGATGGTTTTCTCAGTGGTGAAGCGCTGCGTAATTCTTACCCTTTTTCACGCGTTCGCTCAGCCATTATTCATAAAGGACTTGCACGCACTTTGGTAACGCGCTTAAAATATGGTGATCATATAGAATTGGCCTCTTTTATGGCCAATTGGATGATATCTGCTGGACGTGAGGTTATCGATGAGTGTGATGTTATTATTCCCATTCCATTGCATTTTCGTCGTTTTTGGGAAAGGCGTTATAATCAATCTGCTGAGCTTGCACGTTATATTGCAGCATCACAAAAAAAACTTTTAAAACCCAGTTGGCTTATTCGTTGTCGGCATACGCGCCCGCAGGTTAGTCTTTCTTCAAGAGAAAGAAAACTTAACGTAAAAAATGCCTTTAAGGTTTCGCATAAAGTTAAAAAATATCTCAAAGGATGTTCTATTTTACTGATTGATGATGTATTTACAACGGGTGCAACAGTTACAGCAGCTGCTGCTGCATTAAAATATGCAGGCGCACGACGGGTTGATGTGCTAACATTTTCGCGTGTCCTTAAAGAAGATTCTATTTTTCCTTCTTTTCAATAGGAACTTAAAGTGGATATTATTAAAAAATACTTGGAGGATAATACTTATGAAAGAGATAATCATTTATACACGTCCTAACTGTCCTTATTGCACAAAAGCACGTGATTTGCTTGATAAAAAAGGCGTAAAATATACAGATATTGATGCTTCCACGTCCCTTCGTCAAGAAATGGTACAGCGCGCGAATGGACGTAATACATTTCCACAAATTTTTATAGGTGATTATCACGTTGGCGGTTGTGATGATCTTTATGCTTTAGAAGCTGAGGGAAAACTCAATTCTTTATTGCAAGACATATAATCGCTGTAAATAACTACCTTTAAGATTATTACATTCCTTAAGACCGTTTTGCGAGAAGGAGATAGTTAACATCCATGTCTTTTGAGCGATTCCAGCTGTCGTTTAATGGATTATAAGTAATCCCTATCTCATCAATGACAGACAGAGCGTTTTTTGATAAGAAATTTTTAAGCTCTTGAGGTTTTAGGAATTTTTTATAATCATGGGTTCCTTTAGGGAGCCAACGGAGGATATATTCAGCGCCTACAATAGCAAGTCCCCATGCTTTCCACGTGCGGTTGAGTGTTGCAACAAACATCAACCCTTGTGGTTTTAGCATTTTTGCTGTCGCTTTTATGAAGAGATTAACCTCAGCGACATGTTCAACAACTTCCATATTAAGGATGATATCAAATTTTTCTCCTTCATTGGCGAGTGCTTCTGCCGTTGTCGTGCGATAATCAATTGAAAGGTTATTTTGGGCTGCATGGATTTTTGCAACTTCAATATTCGTTTGTGCGGCGTCAACGCCTACAACGATAGCGCCAAGACGTGCCATGGGTTCACATAACAAGCCTCCTCCACAGCCAATATCAAGAATTTTCAAATTATCAAAAGGCGTCAGTGAAACAGGGTCACGATTAAACTCTAAACAGATTTTTTCTCTGATGTAAGCAAGACGTGTTGGATTAAATTGATGAAGAGGTCGAAATTTTCCTTGTGGATTCCACCATTCTGTAGCAATCCGTGAGAAGTGATCAATTTCACTTTGATCAACTGTTGTTTGTGTTTCATCTATCATGCTGCCTTCCTTTTATTTTTAATGATCAAGTCCAGTAGGTTTTATACAAAGTCAAGAAAAATTAATATAACCATAATGAAACTTGCACAAATGATAGATATTCGCTATGTCGAGAAAATGGTTAGTTGATACAGCATCTCACTCTCATTATCGTTTAAGATAAGAGATGTAAGGGTAAGAGTGTTATTAATGGCGCGCATTGTCATGAAATTTGGTGGAACATCTGTCGCAAACATTGAATGTATTCATAATGTTGCACGGCATGTCAAAAGAGAGGTTGATGCAGGCAATGAGGTTGCTGTTGTAGTCTCTGCGATGGCGGGTAAAACCAATGAGCTGGTCCAGTGGACGTGTGATGCTTCATCCATACATAGAGATGCTCGGGAATATGATGTTGTGGTTGCTTCTGGTGAACAAGTCACTTCAGGTTTGTTGGCTTTGACACTTCAAGCAATGGGTGTCAATGCACGTTCATGGCTTGGCTGGCAGATCCCTATTCATACAGACAATGCGCATGGCCGTGCGCGTATTACTGATATTGATGGATCTTTTTTAATAGAGTGTTTTCAGAAAGGTCAGGTTGCCGTTATTGCTGGTTTTCAGGGGTTAGCGCCGGATAATCGGATTTCTACCTTAGGGCGTGGGGGATCAGATACAAGTGCTGTTGCTATAGCAGCAGCTGTACAAGCTGATCGCTGTGATATTTATACAGATGTGGATGGTGTTTATACGACAGATCCACGTATAGAACCGAAAGCGCGCCGTTTACCGAAAGTAGCTTTTGAAGAAATGCTAGAGATGGCTTCTCTTGGGGCAAAAGTTTTACAAGTTCGTTCTGTTGAATTGGCCATGGTTCATAAGGTTCGTACCTTTGTGCGTTCAAGTTTTGAGGATCCTGATGCATTAGGCATGGAGGATCCAATGAGTTCTTCTGGAACACTTATTTGCGATGAGGATGAGATCGTGGAACAACAAAATGTTACTGGTATTGCTTTTGCTAAGGATGAGGCACAAATTTCGCTGCGTCGGCTTGCTGATCGTCCGGGGATTTCGGCAGCAATTTTTGGTCCCTTGGCTGAAGAGTGCATTAATGTTGATATGATTGTGCAGAATATTTCTGAAGATGGCTCGAAAACGGATATGACTTTTACTGTACCATCAGCCGATGTAGAAAAAGCTGTTGCACTTCTTGAGAAAAATCGCAAAGAAATAGGATTTGATGTTCTCCAATTTGAAAGCGATCTTGCCAAAATATCTGTGATTGGTATTGGAATGCGCAGCCATGCAGGTGTTGCGGCTACAGCTTTCAAGGCTTTGGCTGAAAAAGGTATTAATATTCAAGCAATCACGACTTCTGAGATTAAGATTTCTGTTTTGATTGATAGCGCTTATACTGAACTTGCGGTGAGAACATTACATGCTGTTTATGGACTGGATAAGAGTTAAATATTTTAAAACGCTCAATTTTAAGAACATAAAGTTTTCATATGTATGAATGCTTTGCTTTATAAGCATAATTTAGACATTCCGTTTAAATAAGAATAATGAATACAGTGAAATTTTTTAATTTAAAATTTTCTTATAGTGAAGAAAAAAACTATTTGTTTGCGTGTTAAAAGCAAGATTGGCATAGGAATAAAAACTATTTCAGAGACAACACAAGATGCTTCTTATGAATCGTTTAGATATAAAAAAAAGGAAAAGGAGAACTGTTTACAAGAGGTGATTGGGAGGAAGAAGAATAGGCACCATATGTATGTTATAAAAGGGGGATGTATAATTCAAAATCAATATGATAGAGTTTACAGAATTTGCTTTTTAGTTGGCTAAAAATTAAAAATGTTATCCTAGCAGTCAATAAGTTATAAAAAATTTAAGCTTTCATGCTGAAGGGGAGGATGCTGGTTGATATTATACCTCTGATACCGAGAGGTAAAATACATTCTCTCTCAACAAGAAAATTTTAGGTGTAAAGTGATGTAAATTATATGAATGGAGAGAAAATGTATCTTAGTAAAGATATTTATAATTCCATGTGGTCTTTGAAGCAATATTCCGGTTCTTTTGTTGCTCTATGCGGATTTGATGGGAGTGGAAAGACAACTCAAACAAAAGAAATTTCTCGCCATTACGCACAAGAAAAACATATCATACAAACTTTTCAACCCAGTCATTGGTATAGAAACAATCAAGAGGTAAGAGATTATTTAGAGAGTGGAAAACAAATTGATCCATTGCTTTTAGCTCTTTTAGCTGCAACAGATAGACGCAAACATACGCTTGAAATTATCGAACCTTCTTTAACTTCATCGCAAAATTTATTAATCAGTGATCGATATGTTTATTCTAGTCTTGTTTATTTCTACGCTCGAGGTCTTTCTCTTGAAAGTGTGATTCAATTAAATCAAGCTATTCCAAGACCTCAGATCACATTTTACCTTCATTTGCCTCCTGCTGCTCTCATCGAACGATTGCAAAAAAGGGATGGTTTAGTCTTAAAATACGAAGAAAAACGCTCATTGATTGAAAAAGTTTATGAAGGATATCAACTTTTATCAGAAATAGACGAACGATTTATCGTCATTGATGGAACCGCCTCTGTTTCTTTAATCCATAATCAAATACGACATCATATAGACAAGACTTGTTTTGATAATAAATAAAATATACCCATTTATGAATATCATTTAAAAATTTATCTGTGATCTATTCTCCTTTATGATCTAGTTTCTATGTGGGATCTAGAGTTTTAAAGGTTTTCTCACGATAATTTAAGAGTACTGAAAAAAATATTATATATCTTAATATTTTAATTGAGACGATTGGTAATCATTAAATTATAACGCACTTTTTTAAAAAATTTGAAAGAGGAAAGCTCTTCCAAAAAGATTATTAATCTCTGTTGTGATCATGGTATTTCTATTCTCGTAAAGACGAATATAGCGATTTTTGAGACTTTAATATTCTTATCTCTGATAAATGAAACAACAAAAACACTTCTTAACGCCTTTATGGGGATTTTCAAATTGTTTCTTTAACCAGAAAGAACATAAGATAAAAATATTTTAACAAGCAGATACACCCATTTCAAAAACTGTAGGTAATACCTTGGTTATGCTAAAAGATCAGTCTAACAAAGCAAATGATTGTTTGGTTTTATTCAGAACTATGAAAAATTTCTTTGTTGCGCTTAATATAAATAAATCCATATCCAAGACCAATAAGAGCAGATAAACCAGAACCACAAAGCACCCCAATTTTGGCAGCATCAAGAAGGATAATATCCTTAAAAGCGAGCATTGAAACAAAGATAGACATTGTAAAGCCAATTCCTGCTAAGAATCCAATGAGTAAAATGCTGGACCATGTCATTTGAGGAGGAAGGCGGCATAGTCCTGATTTCACGGCTAAATAACTGGCAGTGATAATGCCAAGGGGCTTACCAACGAAAAGACCAATGACAACACCAAGAACAATTAAGAATGATTTGCCAGAAGAAAGGTCAAAGTTTACAAAACTGACACCAGCATTTGCAAAGGCAAAAATGGGCATGATACCGTATGCAACCCACGGATGTAATGATTTTTGAACACGCGTTACTGGAGCAATCATGGCCCGTTGTCCTTTGCGCATTTTTTTCAATGCAGTTGAAATATGATGGAGGTCTGTTTTTGTGTTTTTTTCTTGGAGAATTTGCATAGCGTTGCTGAGCATGGTGAGTGGCGCTACAAGAGTGCGTGTAGGAAAAACGGGCGTCATCATACCTAAGATTACACCAGCAAGTGAGGGATGAACGCCTGTTACCATTAATCCCCACCAGATGATTGAACCAGGTAAAATGTAAAGCCATGCTGATGCAAGCCCGATCCATTGAAAAAAAAGTACCAGAGCAATACCTCCCCCTGCAATCAATAGACCACTAGGATCAATATTTGTTGAGTAGAAAAAAGCAATAATGAGAACAGCAATAATATCATCAATAATCGCTAATGAGAGAAGAATGACATGAAGATTAGAAGGAATTTTTTTTCCAAGAAGTGCCAGAATACCAAGAGCAAAGGCAATATCTGTTGCTGTTGGCACAGCCCAACCACGGATATGTCCCTCGTTAAAGTTGAAGATGAAATAAATAATCGCAGGAACACAAACGCCGCCTATTGCAGCAACAATTGGTAAGATTGCTTGTTTAAAATCGGCAAGAGCACCTTCATGAATTTCGCGTCGAATTTCCATTCCTGCGACGAGAAAGAAAATAGTCATAAGGGCATCATTAACCCAGAAATGTAAATCCCATGAAAGCGTAAAATGACCCAAATTAAAGCCAAGAGGTGTATGCCAAAAAGATTCATAGAGAGCAGCATATTGAGAATTGGCAAAAATGAGGGCAGAAGCAGCAGCGAGTAAAAGAACAATACCACTAAGAGCTTCAATATGAAGAAAACGCTCGATAGCTGAAAGCGCTTGATTGGTGACACGAGAAGCGCGATTAGGCAAGCGATTTGAAGATAAATCAGACATGAACAACTCCAAACTATCGACAATTTTATGATTCTATATTCTCTGTGTATAGTGACTCTATTATGATGTTTTCTGTATCATATAAAAGCAAAAAGAGGAATAAAGTTCTTAATTTATAGACAAGATCATCATGTTTAAAGCACAATATGTTTAAGGCGATGCTTCATTTTTAATAGCGAGGTCTACTTTGTTTAACACCTTGGATAGATCATTTTGTAGAGCAGATTCGAGGTCAACCATTGTGAGCCCTTTATTATCTTTTGCTTTAATTTTTATGATCAATGTTTGTGGTTTTTTAGCAAATTCACCTAAGGATTTTGAAATTTTTTCTGCTTCATCATGATTTTTTAGCAGCATTTTGGGGGTTTGCGTCATCATTAAATAGAAATCGTCATAGAGTTCCTTTTTAAGATCATGTTGGCTGTCATTAAGGTTTTTTGCAAGATAAGAAAAAAGTTTATCAATGAAACCTGCATCCCGATATTGTATATCAATTTCATTGATGCCAAGGTCTTGAGAAGCAGCAATCATGATGCTTTGTTGACCAGAAAAAAGTTTTTCATCAACATCAATAACCTTAGCCGATATATTCCCAGATCCAACGTCTTTCATATTGAAAGTCATTGCATCAAGAAAGAGCATACGTTTTTTTTCATCGTAAGAAATATCAAGTTTTCCTGAAATATCAATTTGTTCAAATCCCATCTTTTTTAAAAGTTCTAAATCTTTTTCATTCATTTTTTTAGGTAAAATGGAAAAGTTATTGAGAGAAAGAAAAAGCTTTTTGGGGATAGGATGTTTCCACAAGCTTGGTTTAAGTTGAAATGATTCAAGTGTTGCTTTCAATGATGGAATATCAATGGTGACATTATCAACTTTGGCATCTGCTGAGGTAATGGCGAGCAGTATGTTTAGAAGGAGACCATTTTGGGCTATTTTTTCCGCAACTTTATTCTTCTCTTTTCTTGCATTAAGATAAGCTTTGACTAGTTTTTCAGGCGTTTGTTCAAGTGGTTTCATCTTTAGACCAGATGTTTTAAATTGGCCGAGAAAGAAAGAGCTATTTTTTTCTGCTTCTTCAAAAATATCGACACTTATATTGTTCAGAGAAATAGGACCTGTAACGGTTTTCCCTTGATTGAGAGCGTTATTTTTTCCGAAAATAATAGAATAGGCATAATTGATGTCGATATCATAAGCCTTTATTGTATCACTTTTAGCCATCAATTGCATCTGTTTGTCGCCATTGACTACGGCCGTTTTAAGATCCATGTTTTTAACACTAACGGAACGGATATGTCCATTTTTAAAATCAGAAAGCTGGAAGTTCTTGACTTCAACTGTTTCTGTTTGTTTGTTTTTATTTTCTATAGAAAGCTGTATATTCGGAGCACTCATTGATGCAAGATCAATACGCATCATTGATTGTAAAAGACGTGATGTGATTGTTCTGTCTTTATCTTTTAAGGATACATTCTTAAGAGAAATTTGGGGTATTTTTACATGAATATTATTATGCTTTAAATCAACATTATAAAATGTAAAAGTTCCAGGAATAAAAGAAAGAGGAGGACGGGCAGAAATGGCACCAATTTTCAGTGATGTACCGGCTGGGACGGGGAGTGTAACATTTGTTAAATTGACTTTACCTAGAATGCTGACTTCAGATGTTTCTGCTTTTATGGCACGACGGGCTATCTCTTGTTTTACAAAACTGTCAAGATAGGGTTTTGCGATATAGAATCCACCAACAACTATAATTGCTAAGATGGCGATAAATCCAATAATGCAAGTGAGCCAATATTTCAGGTTACTTTGATACCCACTATTAAGTTTGACCATTCTTTTTTCTTTCATTTTTATCACTCTTTAAAATTGAGAGTGAAGATAAACTCTTTTAAGCAACGACAAAGGTTAAAATATAGCGTGTACCAGTTTCAACAGTCATCTACCCTCCTATATTAGAGTTATTCTCATCTTTTTTGCAATATCGCTTTATCAATTTTTATTGATTTTATTTGGATTGAGTACGTTATAGAAAAGCACGCATAATGAAGGAGAAGTAAGTTTACGCGCATCATATTTCTTATCACTTTAAATTATCATAAAATATTCCTATGTCTGCTTTTATCTTACGGCTGTTTATAGGAATATTTAAAACATATAAAGTTATGTTTTTATTCATTATAACTTAATGGGGAGAGGTGAGTATTATGACAGAAAATCAAATAATGGCCTTTTCGATCATTGGTCTCATGATGGTTGTATTTATTTGGGATCGATTTCGTTATGATCTTGTCGCTATTTGTACATTATTAATAGCGTGTGCTGTTGGTCTTGTCAGTCCAAAGGAAGCTTTTAGCGGTTTTAGTAATGATATTGTTATTATCGTGGGAAGTGTGTTTGTTGTCAGTACGGCTGTATCACGCTCTGGTATAATGGAATTTATTATTCAGCGTATATGGCCAGATGTGAAATCGGTGCGCCTTCAATTAGCTTTTTTGGTTTTTTCTGTTGTCGTTTTATCAATGTTTGTTAAAAATATTGGTGCTTTGGCTATTATGCTTCCGATCGCTTTTCAGTTTGCTCGTCGTTCTCAGGTTTCTCCTTCTGTCTTTTTGATGCCCATGGCTTTTGGTTCTTTGTTGGGGGGGCTTATGACACAGATAGGAACGTCTCCTAACGTTGTTATTTCAGCGATGCAAGAACGTTTAGCAGGAACACCTTTTACGATGTTTGATTTTACACCAGTTGGTGCGGTTATTGCGACGGTTGGTGTCTTATATTTGGTCTGTTTTTATTGGCTTTTGCCAGTGCGTGTGCGTTCGGGTGGATCGTTTGATGATGCCATTGATATTCGTAATTATGTTGTAGAAGTGCATATTCCAATAAATTCACCTATTGTGGGGAAAAGTATTGTTGATTTGGTTAAGCCATCAAGTGGTGATGTTATGGTGATTCAAATCATCAGAAACAAGGTATCTATTTCGCCACTACCAGATTTTGTTTTGTCTGAAAACGATATTGTTTTGC
This sequence comes from Bartonella sp. AU55XJBT, assembly GCF_028618525.1. Next base: position 68,332 of record NZ_JAQITC010000006.1, read on the forward strand.
TGGAAGGATCGCATACAGGAATAGATAGTGTGATGAATTCTGCTCGTTTAGAGTTTTCTAAGGAACGAACTCTTTCTACAGGAGATAAGGACAGTGACATTGATATTATTGAAGCGGTCATCACGCATAATTCGCCTCTTATTGGCATTAGTGCGAAAGAGTTTTCACTCTTTGATCGCTATAATGTCAATTTGCTTGCATTAAGTCGTCAACATGAAAGAGTGCGAGGAAGACTTGATGATATTATTTTTCATCTTGGAGATGTGATTGTTTTGCAAGGACAAGATGCGGCTATTCCAAATTTATTAAGGGAATTGAAATCTTTACCTTTAGCAAAACGAAATATTGTGTTTGGAAATTTACGACATGGTTTTATATCTTTAGCCATTTTATTTATAGCCATTATTTTTACAGCTTTTCATATTGTGCCAGTTGCTTTTTCTTTCTTTTCTGCTGCTGCTGCAATGGTTATTTTTCGCGTTTTGCCTGCGCGTGATCTGTATCAGGCATTAGATGGTCCAATATTAGTCCTATTAGCGGCTCTTATTCCAGTGAGTGAAGCGTTAGAGAAAACGGGATGTACGGATCTCATTGGTCAATGGCTGAGCCAATTGGCAATATTTTTTCCGCCATCTGGTGCTTTAGCACTGATGTTGGTGACAGCCATGTTGGTCACGCCATTTTTAAATAATGCCGCGACGGTTATGATGGTCGCTCCCATCGCATCAAGTTTTGCTCATTCTCTTCATTATAAGCCTGAAGCTTTTTTGATGGCTGTTGCCATTGGTGCGGGGTGTGAATTTCTTACACCTATTGGACATCAAAGCAATATGCTCGTGATGGCGCCAGGAGGATATCGTTTTAGTGATTATCCACGTTTGGGGGCTCCCTTAGCGGTGTTGATCATTATTGTTGCTGTTCCTATGCTTATGTGGGTTTGGCCATTACAATAGGATATTTTTTGAAAGCTTTAAGGATCGATACCAAAAGATTGTTCATCGAAAGATAAGTTGAAGAGATATATAAAAATTTTTACTTAAAGCCTAGGGAGTATATTTAATGCCATTCTACAACCGAAGACAAGGAACAGGTTGTTTTAAAAGACTTTAAAAATTGTCTTTGGTATACATTGAATTAGGAAAGAATGATTAACATTATCAACAAGCGCATGTACGACATTACGGTCATGATTTTTTTATAAATTCAAATTATATAAAAATTGTCATGTGAAACAAAAGGATATTTACATCATTTTTAATTGATACAGTTGCAAAAGCCTAATCGATTGGAATACATATTGCTTTAAAATGAATAAACGGAGCAATTTATTAAAGATTTTTCGTGAATGAGGGCTACCATCTCTGTTCATTTATGCGTAAAAGTGTAGAAGGTAAATTGTTTTACAAGGTATGTTATATGTCGTATGATAGTTTTATTGCTGAAGTTAATGCAGAATTTCGTCAGGAAAAGGCACTTGCTTTTTGGAGACGGTATGGTTTTTCAATTATTGGGGCTGCTCTTCTTTTCATCCTCATGATAATTGCTTATCAAATTTATCATCATGCGCAAATAAAGAAAGCTAGCCATATTGGTGATGCATTTGTAAAAAGCCTTAATTTTGCGGATACACGTCATTTTGATGAGGCGATAAAGCAATTGGAAAATGTTAAAGACTCTCATTTTGGGGGCTATCCTTTTCTTGCCCGTTTGCGGGAGGCTTCTTTACGCATGGAGCAAGGTGATTTTATCAAGTCGGTAGAGATCTTTGATTCTGTTGCAGCGGATGAGAAAGCACCGCAGATTTTGCGGAAAGTTGCAAAAATCCGAGCAGCCTATATTTTAGTTGATACAGGGAGCTTGGAGGATGTCAAAAAGCGCGTCAAAGATATGGCAAGTGATATTGATCCTATGCGTATGTCCGCACGAGAGGCTTTGGGCTTAGCTGCTTATAAAGCAGGGAAGATTGATGAGGCTGTTGATTATTTTCAGAAAATTTCTGAAGAAGGTGTGTTGAGATCAAATATAACAGATCGGGCTCGAATAATGCTTGAGCTTATGCAAGCTGAGGGCAAGATAAATAAGGAATAAATCGATGAGCCTTACCATTGCTATCGTTGGTCGTCCCAATGTTGGGAAATCAACACTTTTTAATCGTTTGGTTGGGCAAAAATTGGCTTTGGTTGATGATAAGCCGGGTGTAACACGTGATCGGCGTATTCATGCTGCAAAACTTCAAGATCTACGTTTTGATGTGATTGATACGGCTGGGCTGGAAGAAGCAGGAGATCATACCCTTGAGGGGCGTATGCGTTCTCAGACAAAAGCTGCGATTGATGAAGCAGATCTTGTTTTATTCGTATTTGATGCAAAGAGCGGAATAACACCGAGTGATTTAAATTTTGCTTCACTGGTTCGCAAATCAGGGAAGCCGATTGTGCTCGTTGCCAATAAGTCTGAGTCAAAAGCCGCAACAGGGGGAGAGTATGAGGCGTGGTCATTAGGTTTGGGAGAGCCGTGTCCGATATCGGCTGAACATGGTTTGGGACTTAGCGATCTTCGTGATGCCATTATAGAGGCTGTTGGGTCAGAGCGCGCTTTTGGCAACAACAAAGAAGAAGATATGACGGTACAGCCTGCATCTGTTGGTGGTGATATAAACAATTTGGAAGAAGAGGGGCTTATGTACGATGAAAGCAAGCCCATTCGGATTGCTATTGCGGGTCGTCCCAATACAGGAAAATCCACCCTTATCAATAGTATGCTGAAGCAAGATCGGTTATTAACAGGACCAGAAGCAGGATTGACACGCGATTCTATTTCTGTCGATTGGGAATGGCGTGGTCGTCATATTCAACTTTTTGATACTGCAGGTTTACGTCGAAAATCGAAAATTCAAGAAAAATTAGAAAAGCTATCGGTTGCTGATACTTTACGTGCCATTCGTTTTGCAGAAGTGGTGGTCATTGTTTTTGATGCAACGATGCCTTTTGAAAAGCAGGATTTACAAATTGCTGATCTTGTGATTCGCGAAGGGCGTGTTCCAGTTATTGCTTTCAATAAATGGGACCTTATTGAAGATAGTCAGGCTACATTGATTGATTTGCATGAAAAATGTGCACGATTTCTTCCTCAAGTTCGCGGTTTGAGAGCTGTTCCTTTATCAGGACAATATGGTCAAGGGATTGATAAACTCATGGAAAATGTCATGATGATGCATCGTGTATGGAATCGTCGCATTTCTACGGCTAAATTGAATCAATGGCTTGAAACTGTTGTGGCACATCATCCACCACCAGCGGTTTCGGGACGTCGATTGAAGGTTAAATATATCACACAGGTGAAAACACGTCCCCCTGGATTTATGATTTCTTGCTCACGTCCCAAAGTCATGCCTCAGTCCTATTTGCGTTATCTTGTCAATGGGCTACGTGAAACATTTGATATGTCTGGTATACCAGTGCGCCTATCATTACGAGCTTCTGATAATCCTTTTGCGACACGCTCTCAAAAGAAATGATTAAAAGTGAATGAAATCTATAGAACCTTAAAAATAAGCTGTTGCATGATTTGTCGTGTTCTAAATATCGAAAATGAAATGATAACTTCAACAGACAATCATCTCCTTTTTTATAAAAGAAAAAATTTTTTATTTTCTAAAGTCTTGATTCATCAATAATCATTCATAATGAGTGCTATAGAGCTTTCTCATTTTATTTTCTCTTGATAAAGATTCCCTATGCGCATGTTATGAGAAGAATTTAATGGGGAGTATTTAAGAAAGAGCACACAATCCTTTTAAGAGTATATTTTAATGCAAAAATAAATGCAATCTGAGGGGAGGGAAATATAATGATGATGCTTATTTGAAAAGAAGCATTAAATTATCTTTTCATAAAAATAGACGGTATTCATAAGCGCTTTTGCTTGCGATAGTTTTTCTAAATAAAAAGCAAAAATATTTGCGGAATCTAACAATATTCAATTGCAAAGGGTGAGATTCAAAAAGTGGATTAAAATTGTATAAAGCGGTATAGCGGTCGTATTCAAGTTTTATTGAGCTCTATTTAAAATTGTAAATTTATTATATCTCGTACTTAAAGAAAAATCTCTTTGTGCTTCTAAGCCTATTTCACGATGGTGTCTGTAAATAGAGGATAACGTAAAATACTTTGCAAGTGGAATCATATACAACCCGTTGAGAATTTTCAGTTAAACAAAAAGTACAAGTTTACTTGAATAAAAGCCACAAGCTAATGCGTTCATATTATTTTCAGCTTTCAATAGTGTATCAATTCTATTTGTACCAATTCTCGTTTTGAAAGAGAGCATAAAAAGCAATTTTTCAACCGTTTTTAAGCACACATCAACCCTTCTTGTGATATACAAAAACAGTTTTGATGACTTCAATATGAATACGCAAGAATATCTTATCAGAGTTCTTTTTAAAAGTGAAAATTATAAATTATCCTTATAAATAAATACGTTGCGCTAAAATAACGCAAAAAAACTAATAGCTTCCATTTTCCTTAACGCATGATGGGTAAAGCCTACGCGATTGATTCACATTCAGTGAATATGTGTTTAGTATATTATTGTTACCAAGAATAAGACATCAGTTATGTTTGTGCTATCTTATCAAAGTGTTACACGATATATTTTGTATGTTTTGGGTAGATGAATTTACATACGTTCAGAATATTTAAATGATATGAGGAAAAATATGATTTTGACGGAAAACAAGACAGCATTCCATTTGTTTGCAAGCTAGAATGATGATGTGCAAGTGTGTTAATGTTTAGTGTTATTAATTTAATAATAGTTTGATTTATAATAATAAATTATCACTTTTTATATTGAATTAAGAACACAAAATATCGTACGCTTCTTTATATTTCAAACATGTTCATATTGAATTAATTAAAATGGTGTCCTTGCCATCACAAGTCGGATTGATGTCTGAGTAAAAACGATTAAAGAAAAGTCTTTTATGCGTTCTTTCAAGACGAGGACTGTTGCAACATTGGAGTTAACAAAGTGTATAAGGGTGCCAGCTTGTTTCTTCATAAGCATAAAGATGGAGAACTTAAAAGTTTTATATTATTTACGGAAGCTTTTATGTATTCTTGGGTGATGTTGTGGAATTGGTTTAGGGGCTTTAAGAAATATCTTTTAAAAAAATCATGTGAATTGAAAAATAGGTTATTTATGCGATAAAATTTATACGATAATTTGTGATAGATTTCTTTTAGTGTCTTGACGAATAAATTCGGGAACAATATGATGCACACGGTTTTATGAGATGCATTTTTACTTTGCTTTTTGATAAAGGAGCCGATGATGGCGATGGGCGAAAAACCCGTTACAAGCCGCAAGGAGGCTGAAGAAAAAAAGCAAAGAGAGTGTTTTCATTCAGAGGATTTGGAATGTCGTAGTAAAAACTTAAGCGTAGCTTTAGGACGTAAGCAAGCGTTAAGGAAGCGGGAGCATAAGGATAGGCGGAAAAAATCACAAGGAAGGATAGCGGATGCGATTAAGCTTTCCAGTGAGTTTCTAGCAAGTGTTATTGTTGGTGTTGTTTTGGGGGTGGGGTTTGATAAGTTAGCAGGTTCATGGCCGTGGGGATTGGTGTTCTTTCTCTTTCTTGGATTTGCTGCTGGTGTATTGAGTATTCTTCGGTCTGTGGGATATGTTTCCTCCAGTCAATTAGGACAAAAAGGCGTATTGCGCCAAGATGAACAAAATAAAGGGGCCCATGAGAGGTCCGATAAATGAGGTTGAAGTGACAGTGCACGCTCCAGATCCTATTCATCAGTTTGAGGTTTCACGGCTGATTAAGATTTCCATAGGAAATATGGATTTATCATTTACAAATGTATCATTGTTTACAGTCGTTACGGTTGTTATAACCTCCGTTTTTCTCTTTATTTCATCATCAAGTCGTGGATTAGTTCCAACGCGGATGCAATCTCTTTCAGAAATGGCCTATGAGTTTGTAGCGTCGACTCTGCGGGAATCATCTGGTGTGCAGGGAATGCAGTTTTTCCCTTTAGTTTTTTCTCTGTTTACTTTTATTTTGGTTGCTAACTTTATTGGTCTTTTCCCCTATTTTTATACGGTGACCTCTCAGATCATGATCACGTTTTCGTTGGCAATGGTGGTTATTTTAACGGTGATTGGTTATGGCTTTTATAAGCATGGGGTCAGTTTTTTGAAACTGTTTGTTCCCAGTGGGGTTCCTGTGGTAGTTTTGCCTCTAGTGACAATGATTGAGATTATTTCTTTTCTCTCTCGCCCCATCAGTCTTTCTCTTCGTCTTTTTGCGAATATGCTTGCTGGTCATATTACGCTCAAAGTGTTTGCTGGGTTTGTTGTTTCAATGATTGGGGTAGGAATCGTAGGCGTTGGTGGTTCGATTTTGCCCCTTATTATGACTGTAGCGATTACGGCTCTTGAGTTTTTGGTTGCATTTCTTCAGGCTTACGTCTTTACAGTTTTAACTTGTATGTATCTTAATGATGCAATTCATCCAGGACATTAATAGAATTGGCGGTTTTCCGTCGAATAGTGCAATTTCGCTTTAAAGGAGAATAATATGGAAATAGTGCTTGCAGCAAAATATATTGGTGCTGGTCTTGCTTGCTTTGGTATGGCTGGAACAGCTTTAGGGCTTGGTAATATTTTTGGAAGCTATCTTTCTGGTGCATTACGTAATCCATCAGCAGCAGATAGTCAGTTTGGACGTCTCGTCTTTGGTTTTGCTGTGACAGAGGCTTTGGGTATTTTTTCATTGCTCATTGCTTTATTACTTCTTTTTGGGGTTTAATCATCATCAGAAGGGTATGTTTGTTCTCGCTATGAGGAAAGATTTACCCTTTTAGCTCTCAATTAAGAAAAATGTTCGTCAGTTACCATCGGTGATAGAGGGCTTAAGCTATTTAAAGGATGAAAGAAGATGTTTGTTTCCAGCGCTTATGCACAGAACACTGAAACGTCGATAGAACATATCAAAAAAGTGGCAGAGCATGCAAATCGTGTGTTTCCGCCTTTTGATTTTGTTCATTTTAGTTCGCATTTTTTCTGGTTGGCAATTTCTTTCGGACTTTTTTATCTGTTTATCTCTCGTGTGATTGCGCCGCGTATTGGTGGTGTTATTGAAACACGTCGAGATCGAATTGCATCTGATTTAGATCAAGCAATGCGCATGAAGCAGGAAGCAGACACTGTTGTTGAAACTTATGAGAGGGAATTAGCAGAAGCACGTTTGAAAGCTCATACTATAGCACAAGCAGCTGGTGAAAAATTAAAAGAAAAGGCTGAACTTGAACGGCAGGAAATTGAAGAGCGTTTAGAGAAAAGACTTGCAGATGCTGAAAAACAGATAGCAAAAATTCGCGATAAAGCGATGCAAAATGTTGATTCTATCGCTGAAGAAGTCGCCCTTGAAATTGTGAAAAAATTGATTGATGTTGATATCAGCAAAGAGGTTGTTCGTTCAGTTGTGAAAACTGCGGATTATTAAGGAAGACAAAGATGAGTGATACTTTTTGGGCTTTTGTTGGATTAGTTCTTTTTTTAGCTCTTTTAGTCTATTTCCAAATTCCACAGAAGATTATACACTATCTTGATGCACGCGCAAAGCGTATCAAAGATGAGTTGGATGAGGCTTTGCGTCTTCGTGAAGAGGCACAGGAAATATTAGCTGAATATCAACGCAAACACGCGGAAGCAGAAAAAGATGCGCAAGAAATTATTGCAGCAGCAAAGCATGAAGTTGAATCTGTTATTGCTGAGGCGCGTACAAAAGCAGAAGAATATGTAAAAAACCGCAATAAATTGGCAGAGCAAAAAATCGCTCAGGCAGAAGCGGATGCAATACGCATGGTTTCTGCATCGGCTATCGATTTGGCAATTTCTACGGCACGTATCCTTATCGCAAAGGAATTAGATTCTAACGGGGCAGATGAACCCGTTAAAGAAGCTCTTTCGAAAGAATCATTGAGCAAAATGAAAACACATCTTAATTAATGGTGTTTTAGAGATAAGAAACTGCTTCTTTAGGTGCATAATTTTTTCATTATTGAATGCCTTAATCTATTATGTCGTGATGCTAGTTTTGAATTGGTTATGCATTGAGTTTAGAGAGCACTATTCCCTAGCTTAGATTCGTCTTTTGATTCTATTCATAAAGATTATAATGAGGAGTGCTATTGTCTTTATTTTTATGAAGCGATAAGCGAGTATCGTTATTGTGTTATCAGTTAAGATATTACGGCCATTTTTTTATTGAACAACTGCTTTTATATTTAGCGGTTTTATGAAAAGCACCTCTCTCATTTTTTAAGAATTCTTTTTATCAGTTTTTTATCTCTCTTATCTATCGCCATCATCTAAAGACGGTTATTACTCATGATGGAAGAGTTTAAAGTAAGAGATTTTTTTCTATATTCTCATTGAATATGCGAAAGCGATAAGTTGGTTATTATAAATCAATAATTTTGCTTTTTGATGATTTATTCAATTTTTTGACAAGTCATTACAAAGTATCATTTTCACTGGAGATTCTATAATTTTTTAAAAGTTATCTCAAAACTCACAGAGAAATGTTTTTAAATGGAAGTACGCTCTTTATAAAAAAATAGAGTATTTTAATATGCAATATATTAATTTATATAACTAATTTATCGTTGTTCAATTTGGATTAGAATCCTGAATACCGTAAGATTTTCTCATTTCAAATCTGTTTTATATTGAATCAATCAAAATCATTTTCTTACACGTGACAAGCGGGGGTGGTTTGTGGGCAAAAATTCTACAAGAAAGAACACTCTCTTATGAATCGTCTCAAAAGCTAAGGGTTATCGGTAGCATTTGGGGCAGGCAAAGTGTGTGACAGAGCTCGATCTCTCCTTTATAAGCGGTAAAGATGGTGGTACTCAATGGCTTTATCACAATACCATTCATGGGTTTTGTTGTGAAAAGGGCTTGGGGGGGCTTAAGAAATTTTTCTTTAAAAAAACCAATGAATGCGCAATCCAATGGCATTTTGTCTTACAGAATACCTATGTGCTAAACATTTATGTACTTGTTTTTAAAAGATATTTTTCAACATATACTCTTCCTTTATTTTACGACGACATCCGTGAAGAGTAGTACCTCCCCGTAAAGTGTATAAAATCTACTGAGTGTAACCATCTTTTTGTTTTAATAAAAATTCAGATCGATAGTACCTATATTACTTGGCCAATTCTCCTAATTTTGCAACAGCACTTGGCTCCGTTCATGAGGAGCGTTTTTACTATTGTCTTCAATATGTTACCAACAAACTACTCCTGCTTGTCAGGTGCAAGAATATGATTTTGATTGATTCAATAAGAGAGAAGGGACTTATGATAAGAAAATATTACGATATAAAGTGTCATTGACGATAAAAATTCTACTGCTTTTTAAAGTGAGATCAAATCTCACGGAAAACTTCTTTCTAAGATTTTGGAATATTCATTAATAAAAAGAAGAAAAAATTTACCTTTATTATTTCTTATCAGTTAATGGACATTTTAGGTTTAAAGGACAAGTTTCGAGAAGTCTGCAACCGCTTGTGTAATTGTGTGAGTACGTTTGAGAAGAGCAAGACGGTTAGCACGAACATCAAGGTTTTTATCGTTCACCAATACCTTTTCAAAAAATAGATCAATCAATTTTCCAAGTGGCGCTAGAATATCGAGTGCAAATGATAAATTTGTTACATTGATGGGAGCAAAAACTTTTCTTTCTACTTCACAGATTGCATGATAGAGCTGCTTTTCTTCTGTCTCAATAAAGAGATCAGGATTAATTTCATTTGCGATTGTTGTGTTTTTTTGAAATTCATTTTCAAGAATATTGGCTGTACGTTTTACCGAGGCTACAAAGTTCATTCCATCATGGGTATTGATAAAAGCAATAAGAGATTCGACATGACGTGCAACCAATAAAAAATCATCAGAATCTTTATTTAAAACGGCTTCAAGAGCATCGTAGCGAGCCCCTTCTTCTTTTAGATAGATTTTTAGGCGGTCATGAAAAAAGAATAACAGATCAGATAAAATAGCTTCTGTTTTTTCTGGAAAAAGATTTTGCAATTGTGGATTTTCTCTTTGAGAGATTTCATATTTATTTTTTTGTTGTACGAAAAGATTCGTTGCCAACTGAAACAGTGGCATGAGATTAATTTTCCAATCCCGCGAAAGTACAAGCCTAATAATTCCCAAGGCTGCTCGTCTCAATGCATAGGGATCTTTCGAGCCCGTTGGTTTTTCATTAATGAGCCAAAAGCCAACCAGCATGTCAATTTTGTCGGCGAGCATAATGGTTATAGCAAGTGGTTCTTGAGGAAGACGATCTGTTGGTCCTTGAGGTTTATAATGCTCTTCAATTGCGACAGCTACGCGAGGATCTTCCCCTTGAAGAAGAGCATATTTTTGTCCTATAACCCCTTGCAGTTCAGGAAATTCTCCGACAATTTCCGTTTGCAAATCAGCTTTTGCAAGGATTGCTGCACGTTTTGCTAAGAGAGGATCTGCTTGTATTAAAGGTGCTATTTTTTGTGCGAGTTTAGCGATGCGTTCTACTCTTGCACCTTGCGTACCTAATTTGGCGTGAAAAGTTACATTTAAATGATCAAGTCGCGCCATTCTTTGATCAAGAGGTTTCTTTATATCAAGATCAAATTTTTTTACAGAAGATTCCAAGTGTTGAATATCGGGCAAATCACGCTGATCTGTTTGCCAAAAATACAGGGCATCAGAAAGACGGGCACGGACAACCTTACTATTTCCTTTCGAAATTTCTTTGCCTTCATCATTTGCAAGAATATTAGAAACAAGAATAAAATGATGAGAAAGCTTTATTTTTTCTCCTTGTTTCCGGGTGACAAAACATTTTTGATTGGCCCGAATGGTCAAGCGAATAATTTCGGGAGGAATATCAAGGAATGATTTGTCAAAATCACCCATAAGGATAACAGGCCATTCAACAAGACCAGCAACTTCCTCTAGGAGTGCATTATCTTGAACCAGTTCTAAACCGTTTGCAAAGCAAAGATTTTGGGCATCAGCTAAAATAATATTCTTTCGTCTTTCGGCATCCAGAATGACTTTATGAGTTTCAAGTTGCGTCACATAATCATCAAAACGGCGCACTTGGAATGGCTTTCCGTCACTTAAGAAACGATGACCATAAGTTAGGTTGTTACTTTCAAGAGAACCAATTGTAAACGGAATAACATGCGTTTCACCAATTTCTGGTCCGAAGATGCAAAGAATATTTTGTAAAGGTCGAATCCATTTGAGAGCACCACTTTTTGCTGAATCTTTTCCCCAACGCATGGATTTTGGCCACGGAAAGTTACGGATAATATCTGGTAAAATATCGGCAATAATTTCTTCTGCTGCCCTGCCTTTTTTTACAATTTTAGCAATATAAAAATCACCTTTTTTATCATCATGCCCAATATGTGCTTCAGAAATATCGTTGAGCCCCGTTGCACGTAGAAAGCCATCAATTGCATGTTGTGGTGATTTTGTACTGGGACCTTTGCGTTCCTCATAGATATCTTTTGAGCGTATAGAAAGTCCGCGTACATCCAATGTTAGTCGACGGGGGGTCCAATATTCACGAGCAGCTTTATAGGTCAATCCAGCATTCACAAGTTGATCTGTAACAGCTTTTTTTAGATCAGTAGCAGCTTTTCGTTGCATACGTGCAGGGATTTCTTCACTAAAAAGTTCAAGAAGAAGATCAGACATTAGGCATCTCCAGTATATATTTGTCCAGCTTCTGTGAGTAAGAAGGCTTCCCCACAACGGCGTGCAAGATCACGAACGCGAAGAATATAATTTTGTCGTTCAGTTACAGAAATAACGCCACGTGCTTGTAAAAGATTAAAGATATGACTCGCTTTAATACATTGATCATAGGCAGGAAAAACACAGCGATGGAATGCATTTTCTTTATTGGGTTTTCCCGCATCAAGAAGTGTATTGCATTCGCGTTCAGCATCGATAAAATGTTGGTGGAGCAGTTTTGTATCAGCAAATTCGAAGTTATAATATGAATATTCCTGTTCTGCCTGTAGGAAAATATCTCTATAACTTATTTTATTTTCTTTCTCCAAACCATTAAAGTTAAGATCATAGACGTTATCAACCCCTTGGATATACATCGCTAGACGCTCAAGACCATATGTGAGCTCTCCTGAAACTGGGGCGCATTCAATGCCGCAAATTTGTTGAAAATAAGTAAATTGAGAGACTTCCATCCCATCGCACCAACATTCCCATCCGAGTCCCCAAGCGCCAAGGGTTGGGCTTTCCCAATCATCTTCAACAAAACGAATATCATGCAGTTGTGTATCAAGCCCGATAGCTTGTAGCGACTTTATATAAAGTTCTTGTAGATTGGGTGGAGAGGGTTTGAGAAGCACTTGGAATTGATAATAGTGTTGTAAACGATTTGGATTCTTACCATATCGGCCATCTGTTGGACGCCGAGAGGGTTGGACATAAGCGACTTTCCAAGGTCGTGGACCTAGAGAGCGTAGCGTTGTTGCTGGATGAAAAGTTCCAGCTCCAACTTCCATATCGTAAGGTTGCAAAATTGCGCATCCATAGTGGGCCCAATAATTTTGCAAAGTTAAGATGAGTCCCTGAAAAGAATGTTTAGGGTTAAGATGTTCAGGCAGTTTCACACTTTATACTCTTTAAATATTGAACGATACAAATAGCGGACAAAGAAATTTTAGTCTCTTTGTTTATTATTTTATGTGGTTTACGGTTAAGCATTGTTTATTGCAAACCAAATTTCAATTTTTCTTGAATTTGTTTAGAATTTTCTGGTTTTCCGTCAATTGCGTGATTCCATTGAAATATTGCTTCACGTTTACGTCCAACTTTCCAATAGGCATCCCCTAAATGATCATTCAATGTTGGATCCTCAGGTTGTAACCTGACAGCATTTTCCAATATTTGGACTGCTTTGTTGTATTCTTTTAGTTTATAATAAGCCCATCCTAAAGAATCAAGAATATGACTGTTGTGTGCTTGCAAAGCAGAAGCTTTTTGCAGCATATGGAGTGATTCTTCAAGCTTCTCACCTCGTTCTACAAGCGAATAAGCTAAATAGTTTAGAACCTGCGGTTGGTTTGGAAAAAATTCAAGGGCTTTTCGCAAATTAATTTCTGCTTTTGCCCACTGTTTTAAACGTTCAAAAGCAATACCACGTTGATAAAAAAGTTTCCAATCGTCCTGCTGAAAGTTCTTTATCTGAGCAATAGCGTAGTCTAGAGTTTGAGTCGCCTCAAGAAATTTATGATCCTGCATATAAAAAGCAACGAGCGTTATCAAAATGTTACGATCATTAGGAAATTTTTTATTTAACAATGTCAGTAGTTTTATTGCTTCTTTATAATTGTTGTTATTGGCAAGAAGGAATGCAAGATGAATTTGTCCATCTTTATAATAAGGAGATTTAGGGGATAAAGCGCGATAAAGTTTGATGGCTTGATGAGGATCATCCAATTTAGCAGAAATATGTGCGAGCTGAAACAGTGTTGCGTCATTTTGAGGATATAAGGCGAAAGATAATTGTTTGAAAATACGTGCAATGCGTCCTGAGTTTTTGTGGTTGAGGGCTGTTCCAAAATTATACAACACCTCGGCTGCTCCTTGTTGAGGTGTTTTAATCAACCTTTCTAAGAAAGTATTTTTTTCAATTTTTTCTCGAAAGTTTTTGAAAACCTCTCGAGCTGACAACATTTGTTCGCCATGCTGGATTGTCTGAAGAGCTTGGTTATGCATATTATGGCGCAATTGGAATGAGGCATAGGCTGTAATAATACGTTCATAGGTATTAGGAGCGATAAGAGTGCCCTGTTTGTTATTCAATGCTTTAATAAAATATTTTTTTGCAGCCTGTGGTCGTTCTGCAAGGTCGCTCATAAGTGCTAGATGATAAGATATAAAAAGCTCATACCAGACAGGACCTTTGAGCTTCTTAAGATCAGCAATTGCTTGAGATTTTTGTCCAGATCCAAATGTAATCCAAGCACCGATGAGTTCAGGTATTGGGTTATTGGCTGTGGGAGGTTCTTTCAATTGTAGAAGAAGCTTGGCATCCTTATAGTCTTTTTTGATGAGACTTTCTATTGATAACGTCAAGGAAACAAAGGGAGTTATAACATTTTGCTCTTTGAGTTTTTTAGCTTGTTGTACAGCTTCTTTAAAGTCTCCAACCGATAGCATAGCTTCGAGGAGCTCTTTTTGTGTTTCGATGTTATCAGGTTGATAAACGAGTGCCTGTTTAAAATAATTGATCGCAAGATCTATTTTATTTTCATGATTTGCAACCCTTCCAGCTAAATAAGCACCTGTAAATGAACTTGTATGAGTCGCCGTGCTTATTTTACTGTAGGTAGGGGATGGCATCAGCATAATACCCACAATAAAGAAGGTAAAAAGTCGGGATACCGTTGCAGAGCACATGGAGCTAATCCTTTTTAAGATAATCAATCGATTGTGTCGTTTATAAATCATATCTCATTACTTTTTTAAGAAATACTGCGATTCTTGCAAAGAATCAGTTTACGCGCGCAATGCAAAACTCAACAGTTTCAACGAGAGCATTGTAAGCAAGATTTTTATTCATAGGAATAAGAGCATTAATTGCCTGTTTTCCATAGATGCGTGCTTGTTCTATGGTATCTGTGATACTATTATATTTCTCCATTAAGTATTGCGCGTGTGCAAAGGCTTCGTCATTGCTATTGCCATCTTCAAGTGCTTCTTTCCAGAAAGCTTTTTCACCCATATTCCCACGCTCATATGCGAGAATTACAGGCATTGTGATCTTTCCTTCCCTAAAATCGTCCCCTATATTTTTTCCTAAATTTTGAGCACTACCGCTATAGTCAAGTGCATCATCAATCAATTGGAAAGCCAATCCTAAAGATGTTCCATAGTCCCGTAATGCAGAACGCTCTTTATTTCCATAACCAGCAACAATGGGACCTACTTCAGCAGCTGCCGAAAAAAGTGCCGCTGTTTTTGCATTGATGATTTTCAGATAGTCTGAAGGGCTGGTTTTGATATTTTTTGCGGCAGAAAGTTGCATAACTTCTCCTTCAGCAATAATTGCAGCAGCGTTTGCTAAGACAGAGAGCGCTTCTATAGAGCCAACATCAACCATCATTTTAAAAGCTTGTCCTAATAGGAAATCTCCAACAAGGACACTTGCTTGATTTCCCCAAATCATTCGTGCTGTAGATTTTCCGCGTCGTAAATCACTTTCATCAATCACATCATCGTGTAACAAAGTCGCTGTGTGCATAAATTCAACGGCTGTTGCAAGTCTTATATGCCCGTCATATTGATAGCCGAACATATGAGCGGCAGCTAATGTGATCATTGGGCGTAACCGCTTTCCTCCTGATGAAATAAGATGATTGGAAATTTCAGGGATCATTTCAACTTCTGATTTTGCCATAGAGAGAATAAATTGATTGACGCGCTCCATATCATCTTTTGTGAGACGAATGAGAGATTGGAGGGATGTTTGATTATTTTGTGTTTGATCTAGTTTTGTGGCTACACTCACAATATGTTGACTCCCAGAGTATTGCAATGGACATCTATGAATTCTATTTTCTTAAATATTAGCATAAAGGGGGTTTTGTTTTGACTCAAGCCTTTGATGTTGCTTTGAAGTGCAAACTTTGAATGATCTGTGCAAGAGTATATTTTAAAAGCTTGTATAATATTGTTTCTATGAGGGGTAAGGAAAAAAATTGCAACAGCTTTATTTAAGGCGTCATTGATAAGAAAAGTTCAGTTTATAATGAATATTAGGCTTTTAAATGGATAAAACAACGAATCAGAGTGATGAAACAATAGACAGTTTTCACCGCGGGAAATTTTATTTGGTTCAACCCCATAAACATGGTCATCGTTCTGGAATGGATGCTATGTTATTAGCCAGCTTGGTTCCCACTGATTTAAAGGGAAAGGTTGTTGATTTAGGGGCGGGAGCTGGAGCAGCAGGGTTGGCTGTTGCTTCGCGTTGTTCACAAGTTCATGTTACATTGGTTGAACGCTCATCTTTTATGGTATCTTATGCACAAAAAACACTTATGCTAAAGCAAAATGAAAAACTTGCTGAGCGAGTTTGTTTATTAAAAGCAGATGTTAGTCTCAAAGGGAATGCTCGTGTAAAAGCAGGTCTGATAGATAATAGCTTTGATTTTGCCATTATGAATCCGCCTTTTAACAATCCTGTGGATCGCAAAACACCTGATGAACAGAAGTCTGATGCACATGTTATGCCTGAAGCGATGTTTGATCATTGGTTTCGAAGTGCAGCAGCCATCGTTAAACCAAGTGGATATTTAGGGCTCATTGCGCGTCCACAGTCACTAAGGGATATCTTACATACTCTAGAAGGCCGCTTTGGGAGTATCTGTATCATTCCCATTCATGCACGTGCGTCAACTCCGGCAATTCGTCTTTTATTTTACGCAAAACGGGGGAGCAGAGCAGCTTTATCGATTTTACCAGCGTTGGTTATACATGAAGGTGAAGGGCATGCTTTTTCACCACGGATTGATGTAATCAATAATGGATGTATAAGTTTGTGGGAACTTTTGTAATGTTCTCTTGTGTTTTTCAGTTTATTATTTAAAGTCTAAACTTTGTTGTTAAGGAGGCTTATCTTTGGGTGAAGTTATATTTCTGGTTTTTATGTGGGGATTGATTGGCGCTTTTGGATGGTATCGCGTTCTGCCTTTTTTGTGTCCTTGCCTATTTAATTGTTCTTAAATTAAGGAGATTTTGTTTTGATGGATATTTTAAAAAATCTTATTCCACGCCGTTTTTCTTCTAATAAATTTGAAATTCCTGTTGTTCGCCTTAAAGGGGCAATTATGGATTCATCGTCTATATCTCGTACGCTTTCCCTCAGTAGATGTGCTAATCTTTTAGAAAAGGCTTTTGCGTACAAAAAAGCACCGGCTGTTGCAATTGTTATTAATTCTCCTGGTGGCTCTCCAGTGCAATCACGTTTTATTTTCAAGCGTATCCGCGATTTAGCAGAAGAAAACAATAAAAAAGTTCTTGTGTTTATTGAAGATATCGCAGCATCTGGTGGTTATATGATTGCTTGTGCGGGAGATGAAATTTTTGCAGATCCTTCTTCGATTGTTGGTTCCATTGGGGTGGTTTCAGCTTCCTTTGGTTTTCCGGAGCTTTTGAAGAAAATTGGTGTGGAACGACGCGTTTACACAGCAGGAAAGAATAAGGTTACACTAGATCCATTTCAGCCTGAAAAAAAAGCTGATATTGAGCATTTGAAATCTCTCCAACTTGAAGTTCATCAAACTTTTATTGATTTGGTGAAAGAACGGCGTGCAGCGAAGTTATCAAATGATCCAGATATTTTTACAGGAATGTTTTGGAGTGGAAAGAAAGGCGTTGAACTTGGTCTGATTGACGGGTTGAATGATGTACGCTCTGTTATTAAGGAACGCTTTGGTAATGATGCAAAAATTCGACTTATTACACCTCCAAAAAGTTTTTTAGGGTTTAAAACGCCTTCAGGAGTGACGGCACATGCAGTTTATACGGCTGTTGACAGTGCTTTGATGGCCGCAGAAGAGCGGGCACTTTGGCAGCATTATGGTTTATGATGGAAAAAGATCATTCAAGCAAAAGGGATTTTTATCTAAAAACAGATGTTAGAAGAAAAAAGGCTTGAAATGATACGAATGAGAACATGGTGTTTATTTTGTATGAGAGTTCTTCATAATATTTATTGTTTGTTTAGAAAAAAATTAAGAATATTTCGAACGATTTATAGGGCAGGTGCTAAAAGTATGAATAAAAGGGGGAGAGTTGTAAAAGATTCCTGTAAAAATGAATATTACGTCATATGACATCGGATGTACAAGTTTCATTCCAAAGACATTCTTATGTGTTTACACCCATTAAATTGAATTTAGCTCTGCATGTTGTAGGACAACGTGCTGATGGTTATCATTTAATAGAAAGTTTGGTTTATTTTAGTCTTAGCGGTGATTATCTACACTATGCGCCGTGTGAAAGTGACCAGTTTGTTTTAACGGGACCGTTTGCAAAAGAACTTGTATCTCATTCAGATAATTTGGTTATTCGCGCACAGGATTTTATGCGTAAAACTTTTCCTGAAAGGGCTCAACCTGCTTTTTTTCGCCTTGTAAAAATGCTCCCTATTGCTTCAGGCATTGGTGGTGGCTCAGGCGATGCCGCAGGAGTTCTCAGTATATTGCGTCAACAGTGGAATCTTGATTGTTCTTGTGAAAAATTAGCAAAAATGAGTTTAGTTCTTGGTGCTGATGTTCCCATGTGTCTTTTTGCATTGGAATATCAGCAGCCACTTTTAGTTAAAGGGATTGGTCAAGAGATTATACGACTAAAGGAAGCTTGTTCTCTTGCGATAGTATTGGTTAATCATGGACAGGAGATTTCAACACAAGCTGTTTTTAAAGCGTTAGATAAGCGCCATCATCCTTCTTTAAAAATTGATCCAGTTGCTTTAAAGAGCGTTGATTCATTGGTTGAAGCTTTACAAGAAACGCGTAATGATCTTTTTGTCTCTGCTTTAAAAATGGCACCTCAATTAACACAAGTGTTATCTATATTAGATGAATGTGGCTCTCTTTTTTCTCGTATGTCTGGAACGGGGGCAACTTGTTTTGGTATTTTTAAAAATCAACAAGCAGCACAACAGGCAGCTCTTTTTATCAAATCAATGCACCCAAATTGGTTTGTAAAACCGATCATGACTTTGGGAACGATTTGAGAAATAAAAACTTCTATTTTACCCTGATTCTATTATACATAATGAAGAGGGGGCTAAAAAAATCTATTTTTTGTTTTCTGGATGAAATAAATACATACTAGAATAAGCTTTTAGAAGAGAAAATGGACGTTAGGATATTCTTTCATTTCACATTTTATTTCTATCTTTTGTGCAAGAATTCATGCAATATTTAAAGAGCTATTTAAAACTGTAATGCTTGCAATAAATAAGCAGGTTACAGGAATAGGTGGGTGTTTGTTGTATTTGTGATTTATTAAAGATGTTTAATTTGCCGCTTCAGCCAAACTTTTCATATGAATTGGATTTGCAAAACCAAGGTTTTTTGCATATAGCTGGGGTTGATGAAGTAGGACGGGGACCTCTCGCTGGACCTGTGGTAACGGCAGCAGTTATCTTGGATAAAAATCATATTCCTGATGGGTTGAATGATTCAAAAAAGCTTTCTTTCCTTCAACGTAGTAAACTTTATCATGAAATCTTGCAAAGTGCATTAGCGGTTTCAGTCTCTAGTCTTTGCGCCCTTACAATTGATCAGACTGATATTAGAAAAGCAACTTTGGAAGCAATGCGGCGCTGTATTACAGGGCTAGCTGTTCCAGTTCACTATATCCTTGTTGATGGACGTGATATTCCCTCTCAGCTCTCCTGTCCCGCAACGGCATTAATTAAGGGTGATCAGCGTTCGGTTTCAATTGCAGCCGCATCTATTATTGCGAAAGTAACACGTGATCGGATGATGGAATGTGCTGGACAAGTTTATAAAGGATATGGTTTCGAGAAGCATGTAGGGTATGCAACGCTAGCTCATCGTACAGCTCTTGATAAAAAGGGGCCAATTGTAGGATTACATCGTTATAGTTTTGCGCCACTCAAAGAGCGTTATAGGAATGATGTGTTATGACGATTCGACCACTTAATAGCGTTTCGATAAAAGAAGCAATAGCGCTTCTTGAACAAGGAAGGTTAGTAGCATTACCAACGGAAACTGTTTATGGATTAGCGGGCGATGCAACCAATGGAAGGGCACTTTCTTCTATTTTTTCTACAAAAAAGCGTCCGCAATTTAACCCTCTTATTGCGCATGTCAACGGTATTGAAATGGCGGAGCGCTATGTTGAAATTGATTTTCTTTCACGCCAACTCATGGAAGCGTTTTGGCCAGGTCCTTTGACATTTGTTTTACCCTTAAAAACACAACATGATATCCATCCCTTAACGACTGCTGGTTTAAATACATTAGCTATTCGTTTTCCAGACAGTCGTTTTGCGGAAATTGTTCAATGTTTTGGCCGTCCACTTGCTGCTCCTAGTGCGAATCAATCGGGGCGTCTTAGTCCTACTTCGGCTGAGGCTGTTTTTGCATCTTTGGGGGAATCTGTTCCTTTGATATTAGACGGAGGACCTGCTAAAATAGGGCTTGAATCAACGATTATTAAGATTTGTGGTGAAAATATTTATCTTTTGCGTCCAGGGGGGCTTGCAGCTGATAAAATTGAAAAAGTTGTGGGGAAGTCTTTAAAACGGAGAGATCAAAGGGCGGCGATTGAAGCTCCAGGGATGTTAAAGTCACATTATGCTCCCAATGCTGCGATTCGTTTGAATATAGAAAAGGTGGAAAATGGTGAAGCGCTTTTAGCATTTGGCCCAAAGCGCGTTATGGGAGCTGAAAATGCAGTTTTTATTTTAAACCTTAGCGAAGAAGGAAAGTTAGAAGAGGCAGCTTCTCATTTATTTCAATACATGAAGGAATTGGATTCATTTAAAGTGAGATGTATTGCAGTAGAACCTATTCCATCATATGGATTAGGGGAGGCTATCAATGATCGTCTTATAAGGGCTGCAGCTCCAAGGGAGAAATGAACATGGAGCAGGAATTAATTGAGAGGTTTAGAGAAATTGTTGGTGCCAAGCATGCTATAACAGATCAGGCATTGATTGCACCGTATTTGCTTGAAGAGCGAGGGATTTTTCATGGCAGAACACCCTTACTTTTACGTCCATCTTCACCGCAAGAAATCTCGTTGATTATGCAGTTAGCGAGCCAAACACGCACACCAATCGTACCTCAGGGTGGAAACACAGGGCTTGTGGGGGGGCAACAACCAGATGAAAGAGGAGAGAGCGTTCTTTTATCTATGGAGCGGTTAAATAAGATGAGAGCGATAAATCTTGAGGGGAATTTTGCTGTTGTAGAAGCTGGTGTGATTTTACAGGATTTACAAAAAAAAGTAGATGAATCAGGTCGTTTTTTCCCTCTTTCTTTGGCATCTGAAGGTTCTTGCCAAATAGGGGGAAATCTTTCTTCGAATGCTGGAGGAACTGCTGTTTTAGCCTATGGCAATATGCGTGATCTTTGTCTTGGTTTAGAAGTTGTTTTACCGGACGGTCGCCTTTTGGATGATTTGCGCTTTGTTAAAAAAGATAATAGCGGTTACGATTTAAAAAATCTTTTTATTGGTGCAGAAGGTACATTAGGCGTTATAACCGCGGCCGTTTTGAAGATTTTTCCAAAAATAAAAGGAAAAGCCGTTTCTTTGGTGGGGTTACATAGTCCAGAAAAGGCTCTAGAGTTTTTATCTCTGGCTCAAGAATATGGAGGAGGGATGGTGACGGGTTTTGAGCTCATGGGAAATCTCAGTTTTCAAATGGCTTTAGATTATAAGATGTGTGTGAAGTCTCCTTTTGAGCAAAAACATGAATGGTATGTATTAATGAATATTTCATCGTTGCAAGGCAATGATGAAGCATTATCCGTGTTGAGTATTATTTTAGAAAAAGCCTTAAAAAAGGCGGTGATAGAAGATGCGATTGTTGCACAATCTTTAAAACAGCAAGATTTTTTCTGTCAATTGCGTGAAGCTATATCACCAGCACAGAAGTTAGCGGGAGGATCGATTAAGCACGATATTGCAGTACCACTTGCTTCCATTCCTGATTTTATTGCTGAAGCAGCACTTATTGTTGAAGATATCGCTCCAGGGGCAAGAGTGGTTTGTTTTGGACATATGGGGGATGGAAATTTGCATTATAATGTTACACAACCAATAGGCGCTGATATGACAGTATTCTTGCAGTTATGGTCAAAAATGAACCATCGTATTCATAGGTTAGTGATGGACTATCAAGGTGCATTTTCTGCTGAGCATGGAATTGGTCAGCTTAAGCGAGAAGAACTTCGTTCTTTTAAATCGCCTGTCGCATTGGATATTATGCGAGGGATAAAAAAAACACTCGATCCTTTGGGGATCATGAATCCTAGAAAAGTATTATAATTCAAGAATGCTGATCTATATTTTTGTTTAGGTTTTAATAACCAAAAAAGAAACAAGTTGTTTTTTATTCAAACTTTTAATAATCCAATGAGGAAAAGTTGCTAAAAGGTGTATGTTATTTAAGATAAATTGGGACACTGTATATGGCTAATCAATGCTTTAATCAGGCAAAAGCGGTGCTTGAATTTCGGTTGGATCCGTGCCATTTGCCACAAACGACAACGTATTTTTCATCTAAAACGGGTAATAAGGTCATTTGTTCGTTAAATGAACGCGGTGTTTTTTTTAAAACGGATAAACCTTCAAGCTTATCGCATTTAGTACCTCCTTATCATTTCAAAGGAATTGCGGCACGTACTGTAAAAACACGTTCAGGAGAAAGAGCTGTTGCATTAGAATTATTTCATGCAGATGAAGAATCTTGTATTCCACTTTTGGTTTCTAGAGATTTGAATAATGTTCTTCTGGATTGGCGATTATGGGCGGATACTTATGGCCTTCCCATGCTTATGGTTAATGAAGATAATCGTATTGTGACTGTAAAAGATCGTTCTGATTTACATCGGTTTTTTTATACAACAAGGCTTTCTAAACAAAAGCGTTTTTTACTTCGTTATAGCAATCCGTTAGGCTTGCGTTTGGTGATTGCGAATCGAGTGGCACTCCAGTAACATTCATATGCATTCATTTTTATGCGACCATAAGCATCGATCTTGTTACGCTATACAACATCGTTGTTTAGGGTGGTGATGTGAGGCTTGTAAGCTTTACATATGAAGTATTTTTAAAAGGATGAGGTAAATATTCTTAAGTTTTCCTGTCTGTCTTTGTATAAGTGAAGCATATGAGTGGAAATCAAAGGCAATCCACCCAATAAGAATCCATATTATTTACAGACGAGATTTGGTATGAGTCTTCGTTCTTTTAGGCAAAAAAGAAGTCAATGATTGTGAATGAGAGTTTTTTAAACAGCATACATGGGCAGCTGGAATCGGTTAAAAGGCCATATTAAATGCTTCTTTTAGAGAAATAAAAACGGTTTTCATAACAATAGAAACCGTTGTGTCGGTGTACAATTTTTGCTTTTTTCTAGATCATAAAAAACACGAACAGATTTATAAAACAAATTATTGATTTATAAAAAGAATAAATCATTTTTTTTTGCACGTTACAAGGAGGGGATGCTCATGTGGATGAAAACCATTAAAACAGAGCAAAAACTCTCTGATAAATTTCCTAAATAACAAGGGTTATCGTAACATTGGGCGTTGGGTACAACGGGGTGATATCAGTTTTTGTCTTTATTCAATAAAGATGGTGAAATCGATTTATACTCTCCACGGTTAATATCGTGTAATGGAGGAAAGAGCATGAGGAATATTGTTTTGTGCGCAAATAGCATGAAGTGTGTTCTTTTTAGGTATTTTATTTTTAAAGGAAAATATACACGTTTTTTTCCAAAGTCATGAAAAACTCAAAAACAAGAGAATGCGTGTATCATGTTGTTAGGTGAAAGAATCAAATCTTAAAAAAATATTCAAAGGATTTAGTTTTCTCGCGCAATGGCGCGCCATCCGATATCATGACGAACAAAGCCTTCTGGCCAATCAATACAATCAACGGCTTCATAAGCACGCTTTTGTGCGTGTGTAATCGTTTTTCCTGTTGCTGTTATATTGAGAACACGTCCACCATTTGCAATAAGTTCTCCATTGCGCAATGCGGTACCAGCGTGAAAAACTTTCACATCGGGAAGGGTGTTTACTTTATCAACGTTACGGATAACAGTTCCTTTTTGGGGAGAGCCTGGATAACCATTCGCCGCCATAACAACGGTGAGAGCAACTTTTTCAGACCACTGAAGAGGTTTATTTTCAAGATTTCCTTGAGCTGCAGCAAGAAAAATCGGCAAAATATCGTCTTTGAGGCGCACCATTAAAACTTGACATTCAGGATCACCGAATCGTACGTTAAATTCAATGAGTTCAGGGCCTTTTTGCGTTATCATCAATCCAACGAAGAGGATGCCTTTAAAGGGAGTGCCCATTTCATGCATGCGTTTTAAAGCGGGTTCAACAATTTCTTTGAGGGTACGTTTCACCATTTCTTCGGTCATGATTGGCGCTGGTGAATAAGCCCCCATACCACCGGTATTTACTCCAGTATCGCCATCACCCACACGTTTATGATCTTGAGCAGATCCAAAAGGAAGGGCAATTTTACCATCACAAAGACAAAAGAAGCTTGCTTCTTCACCTTCAAGAAAAGATTCGATAACAATTTTGTTTCCTGCATCACAGGAGGCATTTTTGAAGCAGGCATCAACGGCGTTCAATGCTTCTTCTATCGTTGTTGCAACCACGACACCTTTGCCAGCTGCTAAGCCATCCGCTTTAATGACAATGGGAACACCTTGTTGATGAATGTAAGCTTTGGCTTTAGCCGCATCATTAAAACATTGGTAACTTGCTGTAGGAATGTTATTCTTACGACATAAATCTTTTGTAAAGGCTTTTGAACCTTCTAGTTGAGCAGCTTTTTGAGTCGGACCAAATACACAGATGTTGGCGCTATTAAGAGAGTCGGTTATACCTGCAACCAATGGTGCTTCTGGCCCTACAATCACAAGATCAATAGAATGTGCTTTACAAAAAGCAATAATAAGGGGGTGGTTATCAATGTCTAAATTAACATTTTCACCAAATTCTGCTGTTGCAGGATTTCCAGGAGCACAATATAACTTTTTGAGCAGTGGTGATGCCGCTATTTTCCATGCTAAAGCATGTTCTCGCCCACCTGAGCCAATAAGAAGAATATTCATTGCTTGCTCCTCTCATAAAAGATGATTAATCTCATCCTCTTCTCATAAGAATGAAATGTCTCTATCGCAAGACTAAAGGTAAATCATTTGATGAAAAAAAATAAAAATATTCCTCATGTTCAGTCCTATGATAGCCAAGGACGGGTTATGGATGCCTCTGCCAAACAATGGGTCTATAATTTTCTTCCGTGTTCTTTATGGTTTTATGCGCAATTGGCGCGTTGGGATCGGCCTATCGGATGGCAATTGTTGATGTGGCCTTGTTTTTGGTCAACAACAATGGCTTTTCTCTCTTATGACATGCAATATGAGCCTCTTTTACCAATGCTTCTTCATTGGATTTGGTATCTTTTCCTTTTTTTTCTGGGATCCATTGCTATGCGAGGGGCAGGATGTACTTGGAATGATCTTATTGACCATAAAATTGATTCTCAGGTAGAGAGAACACGTTCTCGCCCATTACCGACAGGTCATGTGAGTCGGTTTCAAGCAAAAGTTTTTATACTTGTACAATGTTTGGTTGGTTTAGGTGTTTTGTCACAATTTAATAGGTTTAGTTTTTTTCTAGGTATTTCGTCTTTAATAGCTGTTGCATTTTATCCTTTTATGAAACGCGTAACTTATTGGCCACAGTTTTTTTTAGGTATTGCATTTAATTGGGGAGCATTAATGGGGTGGGCCGTTGTGTTTGGAAGTTTAAGCTGGGCACCAATTTTACTTTATGTGGGATCAATTTTGTGGACCATAGGATACGATACCATCTACGCACATCAAGATAAAGAGGATGATGCTACTGTTGGTATTGGTTCTACGGCGCTTCTCTTTGGTAAAGGAACTAAGCGTGCTTTAGTCTTTTTGTATGGTGGTTTTGTCGTATTCGTGAGTTTAGCATTTTATTTGGCTAAAGTTCCTCCATTGAGTTTTTTAGGAATTTTTTTAGCAAGCATCCATATGTTTATTCAAATTAAAGTCATTGATATCGATGACAGTGCACAATGCCTCAGGCTTTTCAAATCCAATTCGCTTATTGGTTTTGTAATTTTTACTGGTTTAGTTTGTGGTGGTTTATGGATGATATTTTATCCTGCAGTTTAACAACACGTTAGGTAAAGTCATATGTTCTGTGATGATGGGGAGAGGAATGAACAACTTTTTAATTGAAAGTGCATTTTCTATGTATTCATTAGAATCAAAATATATATGATAATTGTATTATTCTAGTCTTTCTTTGCATATCACTGTTTCTCTTACTAGAAGTTCAAAAGTGAAATCATCGTTTTGGTGAATGCGGTTTTTTTCTTCAATAAGTTTGTCGCTAATCTAGCTTCAAGCGATGGAGGATATTATCAACCAACGTTTATAGAAAAATAAAATTCTTCTTGAAATGAAATAAAACACCTCTTTTTAGAATTTCGCAAATAGAAAATAATCGTTTAACCGTGAGGAAAAACTTTATAACGATGAAGCTTGAAGGATTAAGGGTAGAGTTTTTGTCTTTTCCAATTGTTGTGTTCAACACAATCGCGGGTAAAAAGTAGACGATCATGTAAACGAAATGGACGATCACACCAGAATTCTATAGAAAGGGGTTTAACACGAAAACCAGACCAATAAGGTGGTCGTGGAATTTTGCCTAGAGCATAACGCGCAGTATATTGGGCAATGGCTTTTTCGAGTACAAAACGATTTTCTAATGGTTGAGATTGTTTAGATGCCCATGCACCAATTCGACTCCTACGGGGGCGCGATTGGAAATAAGTATCGGCTTCTTGCTGAGTTACTTTTTCAACAATTCCTCTTATTCTAACTTGACGACGGAGTGATTTCCAATGAAACCCTAAGGATGCTTTCATTGATTTTAAAATTTCTTGTCCTTTACAGCTGTCATAATTGGTATAGAAGACGAAGCCTTGAGGACTATAGTCTTTAAGGAGAACCATTCGAACATTAGGGAGTCCTGTTTCGTCAACTGTCGCGAGTGCCATAGCATTCGGATCATTTATTTCGCTTATCGTTGCCTCTTCAAGCCACTTTGCAAAAAGTTCAAAAGGTTTTTGCATGTGCATAAAATGATCGTCTATTGGTGTTTTATCACTCATAGTGTCTCCAAATGGCAGGAATCATGGACATTTTCTCATTTACTTTTCTATCAAGAAGTAAAGTACCATTTTTTCTTATTTTCAAAAAGCCAATGCTTTTATATATTTTTAACAAGTATTTTTATGGTGGTTTCATTATTTTTGTCTTTAGCGTAGAAGACAATGAGCTATATTAAATAAATATCTCATTTTATCTGGTATTTTACTTTCTTGATAGACATATAAAGGAAAGAAGAAATTATTCTCTAGAATAGACAGATGAAGCTATGAGGAATATTGAGCAACATATCCGTTGATATTGTGAAAACGAAAAAATTGAAAAGAGGGCAATATGCGTGATCCCTACACGATTCTGGGTGTGACACGTACCGCAAAACCGCAAGAGATTAAATCAGCATTTAGAAGATTAGCAAAGAAGTATCATCCAGACCACAATAAAGATGATGCAAAGGCTAAAGAAAAGTTTGCTGAAATTAATCAAGCTTATGAGATTATAGGTGATAAAGATAAAAAGGCACAATTTGACCGCGGTGAAATTGATATAGAAGGCAAACCGCTTTATCAAGCCTATGGTGCTGGTGAAAATTTTAGCAATAAACAAAATCCCTTTTCAGGAAGAGCAAAAGGATTTGATTTTTCCTCTTCAGGGGGGGCAGGTTTTGATGCGAGTGATATTTTTCGCGATCTGTTTGGAGGAGCCGGTAGCTTCTCGAACTCCACACACTATAATCGCCCTCAACAAGGAGACCATATTCGCGCTAATCTTACCATAACATTAGAGCAGATGGTTGGTGCAGAAAAAGTGGAAGCTGTTTTCCCTCATGGAAAAAAGTTAAAAATTAAACTTCCAGATTATATTGAAGATGGGCAAACTATTCGTTTAAAAGGTCAGGGAGAAGAGGTTCTTCACGGACAAGCAGGAGATGCGTTGATAACCATTCAAATTCAAAAACATCGTCGTTTTCGGGTTGAAGGAAGAGCACTCCATCTTGATTTACCAGTTTCTCTTAAACATGCTGTTTTGGGAGCAAAAGAAGAAGTTGAGACATTGGAAGGACGTGTGGTCTTAACGATACCTGCTTGGTCAAGTTCTGATCGCGTTTTGCGGTTGAAAGGAAAAGGGCTTCGTTTGAAAAATGGTACAAGAGATGATCTTTATGTGCATGTTCGTGTTATGTTGCCGGAGGGTGGAAATGCTGCGCTAGAACAGTTTTTGCAAACGCAAAAGGATTAATTTTTAAAATTTTTATATATACAAAGCGTCGTTTTTGTTTGATTTTAAACCAATTACTTGAAGAAAAAGTTGACCTGTGTCATAGGCAGATGAATAATATTATTTTAAGTAACAATGGGGCAGTGCTGATGGCTAAGGGTAATGGTTTATTGTATGGTAAGCGTGGTTTAATCTTGGGGTTGGCCAATAATCGCTCCATCGCTTGGGGAATCGCTAAAGCAGCGAGTGCTGCAGGAGCAGAGCTTGCTTTCACCTATCAGGGTGAAGCAATGAAAAAGCGTGTTGAGCCTTTGGCTGACGAATTAAAGGGGTTTGTTTGTGGACATTGTGATGTTTCTGACAGTGCCTCTATTGATGCGGCCTTTAGAACCATAGAGAAGAAATGGGGCAAACTTGATTTTTTAGTTCATGCTATTGGTTTTTCTGATAAAGATGAATTAAGTGGTCGTTATATTGACATCAGCGAATCAAATTTTATGATGACCATGAATATTTCTGTTTATTCGCTAACAGCTCTAGCAAAGCGTGCAGAAAAGTTAATGCAAGGCGGTGGTTCAATCTTAACATTGACCTATTATGGGGCAGAAAAGGTTGTTCCCAATTATAATGTCATGGGGGTTGCCAAAGCAGCTCTTGAGGCGAGCGTGAAATATTTAGCGGTAGATTTAGGTCCCCAAAATATTCGTGTTAATGCGATATCTGCTGGACCCATTAAAACGTTAGCAGCTTCAGGTATTGGTGATTTCCGTTATATTCTAAAATGGAATGAATATAATGCTCCCTTACGTCGTACGGTATCAATTGAAGAGGTAGGTGATTCTGCCCTTTATTTTCTTTCGGATTTGTCTCGTTCTGTTACCGGTGAAGTTCATCATGTCGATTCAGGTTATAATATCATCGGTATGAAAGCCGTTGATGCACCAGATATTTCCGTCGTTAAAGAATAAGTTTGGTTTAAGGACCCGTATTGGACAGCGGTGATTTGACCAAATTTAAAGCGGCTAAGAATATTTTGAAGTAAAGAGCGGTTTTGTGTAAAGCTCAACATGCGTTGTCGTTGCGTATATTTGACAGAGAAATGGATCTTTTTTCATGTCGCATAATACATTTGGTCATTTGTTTCGTATAACAACATGGGGTGAAAGTCATGGTGCTGCTCTTGGTTGTGTCATTGATGGTTGCCCACCCGGAATTATTTTTACGCGTGCAGAAATTCAAGCTTATCTTAATAAGCGTAGACCCGGGCAATCTAAATATACAACGCAGCGCCGAGAACAAGATCAAGTAGAAATTCTTTCAGGAGCAATTGTTCAGGAAGATGGGGTAACATTCGTTACAACAGGCACACCAATTTCTCTATTGATTCGAAATACAGATCAACGCTCTCAAGATTATGGAGAAATTGCTCATCAATATCGTCCTGGTCATGCAGATTATACGTATGATGTTAAATATGGCATTCGTGATTTTCGAGGGGGAGGGCGTGCTTCAGCACGCGAGACAGCAGCGCGTGTTGCAGCTGGAGCATTGGCTCGTAAAGTTGTTCCTCATTTGGTTGTACGAGGAGCTGTGGTAGCAATTGGTCCCCATAAGATTAATCGTGATCGTTGGGATTGGTCAGAGGTTGAGAATAATCCTTTTTTTACAGCTGATGCAGAGATGGTTCAAATTTTTAGTGATTATATCCGTAAAATTCGTAAAGATGGTACATCTGTTGGTGCGGTTATTGAGATCGTTGCAGAAAATGTTCCGGCAGGTTTAGGAGCACCTATTTACGCAAAACTTGATCAAGACATTGCATCATACCTTATGTCAATTAATGCGGTAAAAGGGGTTGAAATTGGTGATGGTTTTGCGGCAGCTCGCTTGAGGGGAGAAGAAAATGCCGATGAAATGCGGATGGGGAATGATGGAAAACCACTTTTTTTATCCAATCATGCTGGTGGTATTTTAGGGGGAATATCGAGTGGACAGCCAATTGTTGCACGTTTTGCTGTAAAACCTACGTCATCCATTTTAACGCCTCGTCGCTCCATTGATGTTGATGGTCATGATGTAGACGTAATAACGAAGGGACGTCATGATCCATGTGTTGGGATTCGGGCTGTTCCTGTTGGTGAAGCAATGGTTGCTTGTGCACTTGCTGACCATTATTTAAGACATCGCGGTCAAGTTGGGTGATTGAGAAGGTGAATAATGGCGTATAATGAAGAAAAAATTGTTTCTGCGCTTAAAGCTTTTGAACGCGGTGAAATTGTTGTGGTGA
Source organism: Bartonella sp. AU55XJBT (assembly GCF_028618525.1). The sequence continues at coordinate 98,906 of NZ_JAQITC010000006.1, forward strand.
CAGATGATAATGACCGTGAAAATGAAGGTGATTTAACAGTTGCTGCAGCGCATTGTACAGAAGAAAAGATGGCATTCATTCTTCGTCACACAACGGGTATTGTGTGTACACCTATGCCTAAAAAAGAAGCACAACGATTTAATCTTTCTCCTATGGTACGAGATAATAACTCTGCACACGGGACACAATTTACGGTTACTGTTGATTTTAAACACGGCATAACAACAGGGATTTCAGCGCATGACCGTACATTAGCGGTGCGTAATCTTGCAAATTCGAATGCAAGTGCGGATGATTTTGTTTGTCCAGGGCATGTTTTTCCTCTGATTGCGCATGAAGGGGGGGTTCTCATGCGTTCAGGTCACACGGAAGCCGCTGTTGATTTATGTCAATTAGCTGGTTTGCCGCCGGTTGGTGTTATTGGTGAGTTAGTCAATGATGATGGAAGCGTTAAACATGGTGATCAGATTATAAAATTTGCACAAGAACATCGGTTGCATATCATAACGGTTGCAGATTTAATTGCTTACCGACAGCGTAAAGAAATATTGATCAAGCATGTTGGAGAAATGCCGATTGAAACACCTGTAGGTCCTGCTATTATTCAAAGTTATCAACTTCCTTGGGAAGCTGTTCAGCATATTGCGATTATTTTTGGTGATATTCATGAGGGAGAGGATATCCCTGTGCATTTACATCATGAAAACATTCTAAATGACGTTTTTTGTCAATCTTCAGATATCATGGTGATGATGCAGCGTATGATGGAAAAAGAAAAACGTGGCGTATTTGTTTATTTGCGTGAAGGATCTGTTATACAATCAACGATTGGCATTCAAAATATGGCAAGAGACGGTGTAGAAAACCATTTGCAGGCGATTGAACGCGAAGAAGAATGGCGCAAAATCGGTTTAGGATCGCAAATTTTAAAATATTTAGGAATAGGCTCTGTTATTGTTTATACTTCTAAAGAGCATCATTATGTAGGTTTAGAAGGTTTTGGAATTCGTATATCTAGAACAGAAATTTTTTGAGGTTCATATGAAAAAAGAGATACAAGAGGGGGATATTACAGCCTTAAGCTTTGAGCAAGCGCTTAAGCAACTTGAAGCTATTGTTGAAAATTTAGAACGTGGCGATGTGCCTTTGGAACAATCCATTGATATTTATGAACGTGGTGAAGCGCTTAAGAAACATTGTGAAAAACTCTTGAAGGTTGCTGAAGCCAAAGTTGAAAAAATTCAGCTTTCACAGGAAGGTTCTCCAGAAGGAGTAGAGCCGCTTGACACTCAATAATATTAAATATTTGGGGATATTTATTGTGGGGCTTAAGAAATGCAATAATCTTCATTGATAGAGAGTGAATTTTATTGATTTCTTTTTTATAAAATAAGTTAAAAATAGGAAAGATCATCAATCATCTCAAAGAGAGAAGAGTATTTTTTCAGTGAAAAAGATGTAAAACTCTCAATAAAAGAGTAGAAAAGATATATTTTTATTGTTGCTTTCTCTTGAGTTAAGATAATAGGAAGGAATTTTTTTGTCTCAGGTCTTAACACCATTGCTTGACCGTGTTTGTTTTCCGCAAGATTTGCGGGCATTACCTGAGTCTGATTTGGTACAGTTGGCTGATGAGTTGCGGACCGAAACAATTGATGCGGTCTCTGTAACAGGTGGTCATCTTGGGGCGGGACTTGGTGTTGTTGAGCTTACAGTTGCGTTACATTATATTTTTAATACACCAGAGGATAGGATTATTTGGGATGTTGGTCATCAAACCTATCCGCACAAAATTTTAACGGGGCGTAGAGAAAAAATTCGCACATTACGTCAAGAGGGGGGGCTATCAGGTTTCACAAAACGTTCAGAAAGTGTGTACGATTCATTTGGAGCGGGGCATTCGTCGACTTCTATTTCCGCGGGGCTGGGCATGGCGGTGGCAAGTGCTTTGAAAGCAGAGACAAGACGCAATATCATTGCTGTCATTGGTGATGGTGCAATGTCTGCGGGCATGGCTTATGAAGCAATGAATAACGCTGGTGCTTTGGATGCACGCTTGATTGTTGTTCTAAATGATAACGATATGTCTATCGCACCGCCTACAGGTGCTATGAGTGGGCATCTTGCACGATTAGTATCTCGTCCTTCTTATCGTCATTTGCGTGAACGCGTAAAGATATTGAGCGAAAAATTGCCAAAGTTTTTTTTGGATAAAGCACGTCGTTCAGAGGAATTTGCGCGTGGACTTTTGGTCGGAGGAACGTTATTTGATGAGCTTGGCTTTTATTATGTTGGCCCCATAGATGGGCATAATTTGGGGCATTTATTGCCTGTTTTAAAAAATGTTCGCCAATATCCTCATGGTCCTGTTTTGGTGCATATTGTAACGCATAAGGGAAAGGGATATCCACCTGCAGAAGCCTCGTCTGATAAATATCATGGTGTTAACCGTTTTGATGTCACAACAGGAAGACAGGTTAAAGCATCAAGTAATATTCTACCCTATACCAAGGTATTTTCTAAAGCTTTAATAGAAGAAGCCAGCCATGATGATAAGATTGTTGGCATAACGGCAGCGATGCCAACAGGGACAGGCCTTGATGCTTTCGCAGAAAAATTTCCTAAAAAGATGTTTGATGTTGGGATTGCTGAGCAACATGCAGTAACTTTTGCGGCCGGACTTGCTTGTGAAGGGTATAAGCCTTTTGTTGCAATTTATTCTACTTTTTTACAGCGTGCTTATGATCAAATTATTCATGATGTATCAATTCAAAAGTTACCGGTACGTTTTGCTATTGATAGAGCAGGTTTTGTGGGGGCAGATGGTGCAACGCACGCTGGCAGTTTTGATATTGTTTTTTTAGCTACGCTTCCTGAGTTTGTTGTTATGGCGCCTTCAGATGAACTTGAACTGATGCATATGGTGCGTACAGCTGCAGCTTATGATCAGGGGCCCATTTCTTTTCGTTATCCACGTGGTGAAGGTATTGGTATAGATTTACCGCAACGTGGTGCATTATTAGAGATTGGAAAAGGGCGTATTCTGCGTGAAGGAAATAGGATCGCTCTGGTTTGTTTTGGAACACGAATGTCAGAAGCGTTGCGAGCTGCTGATAGGTTGGGGGCTAAAGGGTTATCGACAACGGTTGCAGATGCACGGTTTGCAAAACCTTTGGATAAGGATTTAATGCGTCGTTTAGCTCGTGAGCATGAAGTATTGGTGACAATTGAAGAAGGGGCAATCGGTGGATTTGGAGCGCATTTATTACAATTTTTAGCACAAGAAGGGCTCTTAGAGCATGGTTTGAAAGTTCGTACATTAAAACTTCCTGATGAATATTTGAATCATGGTCCACCAGAAAAAGTTCTCTCAATGATTGGGCTTGATGCGGTGGGTATTGTCAACACGGTATTGATGGCTTTGGGACGCAAAATTCAAATGGAATAGAAAATTCGAGTATGAGATGGCTTCCAGAAAAAGGCTCGATATTCTTTTAGTTGAAAGAAACTTTTTTACGACACGTTCCCGCGCACGTGATGCTGTCATGCGCCAAACTGTTAAAGTTAATGGTGAAAGAGTTTTTAAAGCGGGGGAAACTTTTTTTGATGATGCAGAGATTGTTGTTTGTGATCCAGCTCAGAATTATGTTTCACGGGCAGCATTAAAATTGATTGCTGCACTTGATGCATTTCCAATTGTAACGGATAAAGTGACGGCCATTGATGTTGGTGCATCAACAGGTGGTTTTACACAAGTTCTCTTAGAGCGTGGAGCAGCACATGTCATTGCTGTTGAGGTTGGACATCATCAATTTGATAAACGTTTATTGGGCAATAGTGCTATAACCTTATTAGAAGGCTTGAATGTTAGAGACCTTCAACAGGAACATTTAGGCGGGCGGGAAATTGATCTTATTGTTTCAGACGTTAGCTTTATTTCTCTCAGACTTGCATTGCCTCCTGTTTTTTCTTTAGCCCAAAAGGGAACCCAAGCTGTTTTACTGGTAAAGCCTCAGTTTGAGGTTGGTCGTAAACACCTTGGTAAGGGAGGAGTATTAGATCCATCAAGAGCTAAAGAAACCGCTGAAGAACTTTTTGTCTGGTTAAATACTCAAACAGGGTGGTGTGCAAAAGATTTACTTCCTTCCCCCATTACAGGGGGTGATGGTAATGTAGAATATTTACTATTCGGAGAAAAGCAACAGTGAGTGACAATGTCATAATCGACCATATAGGAGCAAATGGTTATGGTGCTGCTAAGACGCCGTACGGCTTTGTTGATGTTCCTTTTACTTTGCCAGGAGAGTGTGCAGAAATTATTGTTCATGGAAAATATGCAACATATATAGCATTAAAACAAAAATCACCAGAACGCATTGATGCTCTTTGTCGGCATTTTGGAGAATGCGGAGGCTGTACTCTTCAGCATTGGCGTACTGATGCTTATCGCGTATGGAAACGACAATTGGTTGTTGATGCGCTTAAAAACTATGGAATTAATAGTGTGGTTGCACCTTTAATAGAATGTAAACCCTATAGCCGACGGCGGATAACTCTAACGGCATTTATGACTCCGCAAGGTCAAAAAGTTGGTTTTAACCGTTATCTTTCTCATGAGATTGTAGCTCTTGAGGAATGTCCAGTAAGCCATCCAGAACTTATTTCTCAATTGCATAATATTAGAGAGCTCTGTGCTTTTCTAAGCAGCTCTACCAAACGGTTTCATGTTACGATAACACGCGTTGAAAATGGCTTAGATGTTGCTTTAAGTGGTTGCATTGTAAACCATGAATCACTTCGTCAGAAAATGATCAGCGCAGCGCTTTCATATGGGATTACACGTTTATCTGTTGACGGTGAAGTTTTGATTGAACGAGAAAAACCAGTTATTTACTTTGGAGATGTCCGTGTTGAATTTCCTTCTGGGGGGTTTCTTCAAGCGACCTGTGAAGCCGAAAATATAATGGGCAATATTATTTTGACTCATTTAAAAAAAACAAAGAATGCTCTTGATTTGTTTTCAGGGGTAGGAACATTTACCTTGCGTATGGCAAAAAAGATGAATGTTCATGCAATAGAAAATGATGAGAGTGCATTAGAAAATTTAAGTTCAGCAGCACGTTTTTCAACAGGTTTAAAAACAGTCACTTGTGAAAAACGCGATCTTTTTCGCCATCCACTTTCTGTAAAGGAACTTGAGTGTTTTGAGAGTGTTGTTTTTGATCCTCCTCGTGCGGGTGCAGAGGAACAAGTCCGTGAACTGGCGAAGGCAACAATACCCCGTATAGTGGCCATTTCGTGCAATCCTGCTACATTTGCACGTGATTTATCTCTTCTTACTTCAGGGGGATATACAATAGAAAAAATCACACCAATTGATCAATTTTTATGGTCACCCCATGTTGAAATTGTTGCTGTTTTGAGCAAAAAGAAAAAGAAGAAAAGCTGGAAGCTTTAGCCTAAATTTTTTTTAACGCTATGAAGATTTATAAAAAGTTTACTTTCGTATTAATAAAAATCTCTTCAAAATTTATCTATAGTAATAACTTTTTTCTCATTGAATTAAGAGCACTGAATATAGACAGTGTTTTTATTTTAAACTTTTTTTATTATGAAATACAAAAGATAGTGTTACTCCCACATAAAAGATGAACATATTACAAAAAAGGTATATCTGAACAAGCCGGCACCATCATTATATTTGCCATCCCCCAATATTGTGACAGCCTTTAGCATTTGAGACGGTTTATGAGAGGCATGTCTTTCTTGTACAGTTTCACTCCACACGACTCTCTCCGCTTGTAGCGTACAAAACAATGGTTTTTATTGATTCAACATATACAGATTTAAAATAAGAGAATCCTACGGTATCAAGGTTCTAATTCAAGTTGAATGACGCTATATTATATTTAAAATCAATGCCTTGCATCAAAAATATTCTCTCTCATAAATCGGTTGAATAGACGGGAAAGGCAATATTGGGCAGAAATGAGCAAATTTATTCTTTAAGCGCAGTTCCACCGATTGTCATATTATTGATTCGCAGATGAGGCTGTCCAACACCAACAGGAACATTTTGCCCTGCTTTTCCGCACATACCAATACCGTTATCCAGTTTACTATCATTTCCAATCATAGTGATACGTTTCATAGCATCTGGTCCATTTCCAATAAGAGTTGCACCTTTGATGGGTGCACCAATTTTACCATTTTCTACTCGGTATGCTTCAGTACATTCAAAGACGAATTTTCCAGAAGTAATATCTACTTGTCCTCCACCAAATGAAACAGCATAGATACCACTTTTAAGGGAAGAAAGGATTTCTTCAGGTGTTTTATCTCCTCCTAGCATGATTGTATTGGTCATTCGTGGCATTGGGGCATAAGCATAGGATTCACGCCGTCCATTTCCAGTTGATTGTCCTCCCATAAGTCGTGCATTAAGCCTATCTTGCATAAAGCCAACGAGTTTTCCATCTTCAATGAGAACGTTATATCCTGAAGGGGTCCCCTCATCATCGATAGTTAGAGAACCACGGCAATGAGGAATGGTTCCATCATCAACAACTGTTACACCTTTTGCCGCAACTTGTTGTCCTAAAAGTCCAGCAAAAGCAGATGTTTTTTTGCGGTTAAAGTCACCTTCTAAGCCGTGACCTACGGCTTCATGGAGCATAACGCCAGGCCATCCATTGGCTAAGACAACATCAAATGTTCCCGCAGGTGCTGCTTCTGCTTCTAAATTTGTTAAAGCCATACGTAAGGCTTCATCCGCGGCTTGTTTCCAATTGTCTTCACGAATAAATTGGTCAAATGCTTGTCGCCCTCCACATCCATAAAAACCATTTTCACGTCGATTGCCTTCAGCCGCAACCACAGAGATAGAAAGCCGTACAAGAGGACGAATATCCCGAACCAAATATCCATCTGCACGTAAAATTTCGATGTGTTGTAGTGAGCCAGAAAGAGAAACTGTCACTTGATGCAATTTATCACTTTTTGTCCTTAAATAAGCATCAATTTTTTGCAAAAGAGCACTTTTTTCTTCAAATGATGGGGCATCAAGAGGATTATGCGGTTGATAAAGTCTCTTATTTGTTTGTTGAGGAGCTATGCTATAAGGTCCAGTGTGATTATTATAGGTAACAGCTTTAGCTGCTTCACAAGCACGTTTGAGTGCAACAGCTGATAATTCACTCGAATGTGCATATCCAGTCGCTTCTCCAGCAACGACACGCAGACCAAACCCCATATCTTGATGGAAAGAGCCATTTTTAAGTTGTCCATTATCAAATAAAAGGGTTTCACTTTCTTTATACTCGAGATAGAGTTCGCCATCATCAGCATGATGAAGCGTTTCCTGTACAAGTGATTGCACTTTAGGGGAAGCAATATCAAAATGATCAATCAGCGATTTCATAAGAATTATCCTATTTTATTGGGGGGGGGGGTAGAAGATTTTTATTGATCTAATTTAAGACGTTCTCAAAATAGATGAGGAGATTTTAATCATCCCATGTGCGTTGATTTTCCATGTGCGTTGATTTCATTCATGTGGGTAAAGTTGCATAAGCATCGCCAAGACCATGTAGGTCAACGAGACCTCCAATTCCTTGCTCAGGGGTTGTAAAGATAAAATAGGTTGCTATTTTTCCTTTTAAAAAGAGTTGTAATATATCCTCTTTAAGAAAAGCTTCAGCAACACAATTATCACCAAGACAACGACGATATTCCATTCGGCCCATATTTTTACCGTCAATTTTAATTCCAACGCCAGGACGTAACTCAACACGAATCGGAACAAAAACACGCATTAAAGCACCTTGCTTTTGAGGAAGTTTATAAAATGTAACGCGCAAGGTAATATCATGACGACCTTGTGTATGGACGTTTTGTACAACTTCACACTGCATATTAGGTGTCCCTGGTGGGAGAGCACAAACCTTTGTCCATGCACCATAGGTTTGTGGTGCGGGGACATTTTGCGCATAGGGCGTTTGTGCAAAAGCATGATTGATCAAACTACTAAAAAGTGTGTGAAGAACAGCGCCAACAAAAAAAGTTTTTTTGAATAATTTATAAAGTATCACAGAAAATCCTATCCGATTCAACACATACACAATCATGCATAGATTTGCATAAAAAATGAATTCCCCACATAAAACCTATAACACAAAACCAATATTTACCAAATATAGTCATCTCTATGCAAAAAATAAAGGAAAATGAGCAGAAAGAGCATTTTATAGGAGATAAATTTTCAGCATGGCTTTATGATGTTTGGTAGGATACATTTTTATGATAAATTTGTCATGTAAGAGAAAATGTTGATTGAAAAAATGTATTTTTGTTACAAATATTTTTATCGATTTTTAGGGGATGGGTACAAGAAGGGTATGCCATATTTTCTTTTCTCAAAAATACGGTTGGTCTTAATGGGTCATTCTCATACGCTAGAGAGTATTTGCTAAATAATATTTGTTTGTGAATGACGGAAAAGGAAAAGGGTTTTGAGTGGAATGTCTGTTTCAGGAGAGTTATCGGTTGCGAATGGTAAATCAATGCCACCAAAGTCCAGTATTGGTGATTATATCACATTATTAAAGCCACGTGTTATGTCACTTGTGGTCTTTACAGCACTGGTTGGTTTAATGGTGTCTCCCCTTTCCATTAATCCGTGGTATGGTTTTTTAGCAATTTTATGTATTGCTGCTGGCGGCGGTGGTGCGGGAGCACTGAATATGTGGTATGATGCTGACATTGATGCCGTGATGGAACGGACCAAAAAGCGCCCTATTCCTATGGGTAAAATCAGCTCCCAAAAGGCATTTATTTTTGGCATGGCTCTGTCTCTGCTTTCGGTATTGGTTATGGGGAGCTTCATTAATTGGTTTGCGGCACTTTTTCTTGCGTTTACAATTTTCTTTTATGTCGTTATCTATACAATTTGGTTAAAGCGTATCACACCACAAAATATTGTTATTGGTGGTGCTTCTGGGGCTTTTCCACCAATGATTGGATGGGCTGTAACAACTGGGACAGTAAGTTTTGATAGTTTTTTATTATTTTTAATTATTTTTATGTGGACCCCCCCTCATTTTTGGGCTCTTTCTCTCTTTTCATCTCTTGATTATGAGGCGGCAGGTATTCCGATGATGCCTAATGTACGAGGTGAATACTCAACAAAAAAACAGATCTTATTTTATACTATTTTGATGGTACTATGTGCCACTGCTCCCTATTTTACTGGTCTTGGTGGAGTTTTTTATGGAATTTTTTCGACAATTTTAGGTATTATTTTTATTTATTATGCCTATCGTTTGTGGAAAGCTGATACCCATGATGAAACTATTTTGATGGCCAAAAAAACATTTTTCTTTTCGTTACTTTATTTGGCAGCGATCTTTGGAGCTCTTTTAATTGAATCTCTTGTTTGGTATTTTACCGATCTTTAGGCAAATAAAAATAAAATGAAAAAGTAAATTTTAAAAAAGTTTTTCTGTAAGAAAATACTGTAAAAAGACACGGTAGAGTATGTTCTTATACAAAAGGTGATATTGCACGTTTTTTTTACATTGCTTATTCATGTATAATGATAGCTTGTTTAAATATGAGACTAAAGCTATAGAGATTAAGGATGATTTATGTCTGGACTTCCCCCTTTAAGGATACGTCTTTGTGGTCCACGTGGATTTTGTGCAGGGGTTGATCGTGCTATCCAGATAGTTCTGCTTGCATTAAAAAAATATAGTGCTCCCGTATATGTTCGTCATGAAATTGTACACAACCGCTACGTGGTTGAGGGATTACAGCAAAGGGGAGCTGTTTTTGTTGAAGAGCTTGATGAGATTCCAGAAGAGCATCGCAATCAACCGGTTGTTTTTTCTGCCCATGGTGTACCAAAGTCTGTTTCAGAAGAGGCACGACGTTATAATTTGTTTTATCTCGATGCAACATGTCCGTTAGTCTCGAAAGTTCATAAACAAGCGATACGCCATCAACGTCATGGTCGCCATGTTATATTGATTGGTCATGCGGGGCATCCTGAGGTTATAGGGACAATGGGACAGCTTGAAGATGGGGCTGTGACGCTTATTGAAACGATAGAAGATGCTTTGCATTATCAACCAAATGATCCAGATAAGTTGGGATTTGTTACACAAACAACGCTTTCTGTTGAAGATACTGCAGGAATTCTCAATGTATTACAACAACGTTTTCCCACATTAGCAGCTCCAGCAGCTGAGTCAATTTGCTATGCGACAACGAATCGACAAGATGCGGTTAAGGCAGCAGCAAAGGGGAGTGATTTGTTTTTGATTGTTGGAGCGCCAAATTCTTCTAATTCACGACGTTTGGTAGAGGTTGCTGAAAAGTCTGGTGCGCGGCAAGCTATTTTAGTTCAACGCGCTGATGAAATTAATTTTGAAAACCTAAAAGCTCTTTCTGTTGTGAGTCTTTCAGCAGGGGCTTCGGCACCTGAAATTATTATTGATGAAATTATTTCAGCGTTTCGTGCGCGTTATGATGTGACAATAGAATTAGCTGAAACAGTGGTGGAAACGGAAAGATTTCTAGTGAGTCGCGAATTGCGTGACGTCATTTTAACGTCTCAAGATATGGCATTTGTGAATGGTCAAGAAAATAATGCAAATCATAATACAGACATGTCTACAACGAAAGCAGAATAATGGCCGTTTATACAGATATTTATCCAAATGATTTAAAAGCGTTTTTAACCCGTTACGCAATAGGAGCACTTTTGTCTTATCAAGGGATAGAGGAAGGGATTGAAAATTCTAATTTTATGCTGGAGACAACACAAGGGCGGTTTATTTTAACACTTTATGAAAAGCGTATTTCAAAAGATGATTTACCTTTTTTTTGTCGTTTGATGCAGCATTTGGGGAAACGTGGAATTCCTTGTCCACAACCGGTTCTTCAAAATGATGGGACGATGATTAGTGAACTAGCAGGACGCCCTGCTGCTATTATTACCTTTCTGGAAGGAGAGTGGATCCGTCAGCCCGATATAGGTCATTGCGGCGAAGTGGGGACAGGGTTAGCACAATTGCATCTAGCAGGACAGGATTTTACACTCAGTCGTAAAAATACGCTTTCTGTTATGGACTGGCAGGTATTGTGGCAACGTTGTCAAATCACAGAAGATGCATTGTTAAAAGAATTTGGACAAAAAATTGAGTCGGAATTGATTTTTTTACAGGAAAATTGGCCGTTCAATTTACCAAAAGGCATTATTCATGCGGATTTATTTAATGATAACGTCTTTTTTGTGAATCATCGTCTTTCTGGGATGATAGATTTCTATTTTGCTTGTAATGATTCTTTTGCTTATGATTTAGCAATCTGTTTGAATGCTTGGTGCTTTGAGCCTGATCATTCCTATAATCTTACAAAATCACGTAAGTTATTGGAAAATTATCAAAAAATAAGACCCTTGATTCCTTTAGAATTGGATAAGATTGTTTTATTGGTTCGTGGTGCGTCTTTACGTTTTTTACTCACACGTCTTTATGATTGGTTTAATACACCGCCTGATAGCTTTGTTATTAAGAAAGATCCATGGGAGTATTGGCACAAGCTGTGTTTTTTCAGTAATGTAAATTCGCTAAGTGAATTAGGTTTTTAAATTTTATGGCAACTCAACAAAAAGTCGTTGAAATTTATACAGATGGTGCTTGCTCAGGAAACCCTGGAGTTGGAGGCTGGGGAGCAATTTTACGCTGGAATAGTCATGAACGTGAGCTTTATGGTGGTAAGGCTCATACAACAAACAATCAAATGGAACTCATGGCGGCAATTTGTGCATTAAAGGCACTTAAAGAGCCTTGTTTGGTCGATCTTTATACAGATTCAGTTTATGTGCGTAACGGTATATCTAAGTGGATTGAAGGTTGGAAAAAGAATAATTGGCGTACTGCATCAAAAAGTCCTGTAAAAAATATGGAGCTATGGCAAGCTCTTGAGGGGGTTTGTTCTTGCCATACAGTCAGATGGCACTGGATCAAAGGACATGCGGGCCATCTAGAGAATGAACGTGCTGATGCTCTTGCTCGCAAAGCAATTGCGCAATATCGCGAAAATGGGCGTTTCCCAGCATAATTATTGTTTGAGAAACTTCTCTCTTTTATCATGGGATAGCAAGAGGGGTTGATGGCGTATGGAATATAAATGTTCCACTTAAGGCGTGCTCTTTAAAAGAGACTGTATAAAAAATTTTATGGTTGGTTTCTTCTGGTACGAAATAGAGTGGAGCGCTAAAGAGTGTATATTCTGCATTCTCGCTGATTTTTTTTGCAGTCCCAATTTGCATTTCTCCTCCATCTAAAAAGAGAGAGGAAGGAGTGTTTTTGTTATGATTTTGTATTTTTATAAGAAGGGTATTGTTATTTGTTTCAGCACTTATTTTTAGGGCATTTTGCGTTGTGCGCGGCAAAGACTCTTGGGCATTTTTTAACAAGAAAATGGGCAGAGGTTTATTTTTAAGAGAAGATGGCGAAAAATCAAAGTTAACAGTCAAAGGAAGGCAGATTTTATGGCATAATCCAAGAGTGAAAGTACCACTTAAATTTTGGCTTGAAGAAGATACATTAAAGGGCAATATTACTTCATCTTTATAGCCTAATGACCAATCATTTTCTGTTTCAAAAAGCTGTGGAGTAGGATAAAAAATTTCATAAGAAACTTGTTGGTTGAAATTAAAAAAGGGTGCCATGCCTGAATTACCTGGATTACGCCAATAAGTTTTCCATCCTAGTTTAAGCTCAATTTCAATAATGCCTTCTCTTATTCCAGAAAGAGAAGGTTGAGTGATCGCTAATCGGATACGACCACCCTCTGATTCATACCAAGATGTTGGGAAGAGTTGGCGTTTTTGTTCTGTTTGAGCCTTTACAGGAATATTAAGTAATTCTAAAACTATGAGTGTTAAGCTTAAAGTAACGACAAGCTTTTTATAAAAGAAAGTTGCGATATTTTGTAAATTTGTAAATATGTTACTTTTTCTCATTGGAGTTTTATTTTCCTAGTGTACTAAATGGACGAACTTTTATCATGTAAATTATGGAGAATAACAGATTAATGAAGCAATGTAATGGCTTTTTGGGTGGACAATTACTCATAGCAATGCCTGGGATGAATGACAAACGCTTTATTCGTTCTGTTATTTATATTTGTGCGCATTCTGATTCTGGTGCGATGGGCATTATTCTCAATCAATTGCATCATATTGATTTTCCAGAGCTTTTGCTTCACCTTGGAGTCATAGACAGTAGACAAAAAAAACATCTTTCTGAACCAATAAAACAGTTTCCAGTTCGCTATGGTGGTCCTGTTGATCCTTCGCGCGGTTTTGTCCTTCATTCAGATGATTATGCTTGTGAAGAAACTGTTTTTATTGCTGATAAGGTCTGTTTTACTGCGACAATTGATATATTAAAAGCAATCAGTTGTGAACAAGGCCCGCAACATGCACTGGTAGCATTAGGTTATGCTGGATGGAAAGCGGGGCAACTTGAGGCGGAAATTTCTACAAACGGTTGGTTAATCAGTTCTACATCACCTAGTTTTCTTTTTGAAAGTGATTTAAGTTGCAAATATGATAAAAGTTTAACACGCATGGGGATTGATCCAACTTATCTTGCTTCTGAAATGGGACACGCATAGAGCTTTTTAACTTTACACGTTATTCTATCCCTTATGTTTTTATTTTAAGGAAATATCCTTCAGTACGCCCAAGCTCATTTCGCAATGGCTTTTGTAAGTGATCTTACGGTATCCCCATTAAGTCCCCCATCTTTACGCTTGTAAAGTAACAAGCTGGGCACTATCGTCATATTTGTCAGCCCTCAATGTTGCAACAGCGCTTGGCAGTTAAGACGATTCATGAAAAGGCATTTTCCCCCTTTTTTAATAGTTATTTCTCCACCTAGGCTCTCCCTACTTGTGATAAGTCAATCGAGTAGTTTTGATTGATTTAACAAACATGAGAGAGAGTTTGAAATAAGAGAATTTTATGATATTTAGAGTTTTAATTCAAGTTGAATAACGCTAACTTATTATTATAAATCAATATTTTTGCTTATAAGGGAAATGGCTTTGAACGAGAGTGATTAACTCTTCTATGGCAATTGGTTTTGTCACAAGTGTGCTTTGAACATATTTACAGCCTTCTTGACGGAGAAAGATTGCTTCTTTTTCATTTTCAACACCTTCTGCGATAATTTGCAAGTTAAGATCTGTTGCCATATTAATGATAGACTTGAGAACAAGTTTCTTCTTGAGAGAGTCGATAGAGATCAGTGAACGATCAAGTTTAACCATATCAAATGGATAACGCACGAGATAGGTCAGTGACGAATAACCTGTTCCAAAATTATCGAGTGCGAGGTTCATTCCAAGTGTTTTAATTTGTTCGAGAAAGTGTGCTGATTGTTCAGGATTGTTTCTTAAGACAAATTCCGATATTTCAATCATCAAGCGCCCTTTGTGGAGCGGATGGCGAAGCAGAGCGGCACGCAGTTGACTGATAAAACGAGGATGAATCATTTCTGCGCTTGGTAAATTAATTGAAATAAAGAAAGACTGCTGGGGAAATTTTTCTTCTACATTCATAAGATCGATAATGGCATTGTCGATGATAAATTGTGACAAATCCATAACGATTTGTTCATTTTCTACGATTTTTATGAAATCAGAGACATTTAATTTTCCATAAGTTGGATGATGCCATTCCACAATGGTTTCAAAACCAATAATATGTCCGTCTGATAAATTAAGAATAGGATGGTAGAGAATTTTCATCTCATGACGCTTTATAGCATAATGAATATCTTTTTCCAGAGTATTCTGTTCGAGACCTAGAGTGCGAAAATTAGGACGAAAAGGTTCAATATGGTTTCCACCCATTTGTTTTGCACGAATCATTGCTAATTCACTATCATTAAAAATATCTTTAGCTGTTGATCGGCTTTCACTCCATGTAACTAATCCGATAGACGTTGAAAGAATTATTTTATTTTCCGAAAGTGAAATAGGTGCTGAAATTGTTTTGTGCAAATGATCCGCAAATGCTGCAATTTTTTGTGGTTCAGTTTCACTGAGTAAAATGATTGCAAAACGGTCTGCTGAAAGGCGCGACAAGGTATCTTGAAAGTTAATAAGACGATTTAAACGACGGGCGATTATAAGGAGTACAGTATCCCCAACGGCTATGCCTAACTTGCGATTAATTTGGCGAAAATTATCAAAATCAATCATAAAGACGGTCGGTTTAATTTTAATATTTGCTTTTGCCAAAGAGGTATAGTTTTGTAGCCGATCAAAGAAAATTTGTTGGTTAGGAAGGCCAGTTAAGCTGTCGTGAATTGCATCATGCAATAAGCGTTCTTCAGATTTTTTATGGTTCGTAATATTGACAATGGTTCCAATGACACGTGTGATTTTCCCATCTTTTTGCATCGCTGGACGTGCGCGAAGAGAAAACCAGTGATAATAACCACCCCCAGAAGAAAGCCGAAAAATTTGATCAATACGCCCTTTTTTATTTTTAAGAATGATATCCAATACCGCTTGGAAGCGTTCACGATCATCATAATGCAAGGCTGAGATCCAGTTGCGCATCGTCCCATTGAGGTTGTGGATTTCAGTACCAAAAAGGGTTTTCATGTTTGGATGAACAACAATACGATCACGCTCAATATTCCAATCCCAAATAATATTTCCAGCTCCTTTTGCTGCGAGGACTTGTTGTTCAAGATCGGAAAATATTCCTTCATGGAAAGCGTCATGAGAAAAAGTTTGTTGCAGGACAGTAAAGCTAATGAGAAGAACAATGAGAACTAATCCTCCCGCTAATGCTGGCTGGATAATGTCATTATTTAGATGTCCTTCTATGCAGGCATAGGCTCCCACACACCAAAAGCTAATAAGCAACCATGTTGGAATAAGCATAATGGCGCGATCATAACTTCGGATTGAAAAATAGATGATGAACAGTATACCAAGCACAGCGGTAAGACCAAATGATAGACGGGCAATACCTGCTGCTCTGATTGGATCATAAATAGCAAAGGCTCCTAGACTACAAAAGGCAATGGTCCAAGCGATAGCACCATAACTAAAATGATAATGCCAGCGATTGAGATTGAGATAGGTAAAAAGAAAAATGAAGAGTGTTGCAGCAAGGGCTACTTCTGTACCTGCACGCCAGATTGGTTGTGTTGTGAGTGTAACTGCAAAGAATTTATTTAAAAAGTTGAAGTCAATACCAATATAAAAAAGCACAGCCCAAGCGACAGCAGCTGTTGCAGGAAACAGCCCTGTCCCACGGACAACGAAGAGAACGGTTAACAGAAGTGCCAAGAGACCTGATATCCCAAGAAGAATACCATGATAAAGCGTATAAGAATTAATGGCGTCCTTATAAGCTTCAGGTTGCCATAAATAGATTTGCGGTAGATTTTCAGAGTTAAGTTCGGCCACAAATGTAACAACAGCACCAGGATTGAGAGTAATATGAAAGATATCAGAGTTCGTACTCGGTTGACGATCAAGAGAAAAACCTTCACTTGGTGTTATAGACTGAATCCGTTCTGATCCAAGGTCTGGCCAAAAAAATCCAGAGTGCGCCATGCGATAATGGGGGGCAACGATGAGACGATCGACTTGTTCATCTGTTGGATTTGCAAGAGAAAAAACTGCCCAGTTTCCAGAAAACTTTTCACTTTTTGCCTGCACTTCAATACGCCATACAATACCATCTGGTCCTGGTGCTGTACTTGTTTGAAAAATAGAATTGTTTGTATGGTGAATTTCAATCGCTTTTGAGAGATCAAGAGCAGCATCTTGAGAAGAAATCTTAACGGGTTCAATAGCGTGTGCTGATGTAAGATGGACAAAAGAACTAACGACGATAATGAAAATGATGTCAATTATTTTACGCAAACTTTTCACAATGTCCCACTCTCAATATTTTAGGATGTCTAATTTTCATTTAGATTTTTGAGAAAAAACGTCCACCTTTTACCATTTATTTACAGAATAAATCGTGATCACTTCCTCTTAAGTTATATGATTTTATAGACAAATAGACCATCTACCCATTTGCTTCCATGAAACTTGAAGCGGATGGAATTTTTTATATTTTAAAAGAGCAAAGTTAAATCATGAATTTCTAAATTTCACGAATATAGCTTTACGCATTAGAATCTCTATCACATGAAGGAGGAATTGGATAGTTTTGTACGCCTCTTTGTCCAATATTTCCAAAACTTATTTAATGAGAAGAGTTTTTATGGTAAATCCTATGATAAAATATTATTCATGCTCATTGTGATTCTTCTTTTTAAAGAGCAGTTTTTTTACTTTAGCTTGTATGAAAGAGTTGACGTTAAATCATCAAAATTCATGAGGGGTCCTACAGGTCCGACAGCAGTAAGCGTTGGCGTGGAACTTGTAAAAAGACGATACGCTAAATCAGTTAATCTTGTGGGTGTGATGAGATTGAGGCGTTCGATTGTTTCCGATATTGGAATGGGGCGACCGTAAAGAAGTATTTGGCGAGCAATGAGATGTGCTTGACTAGAAGGATTTTCCTGTGACATTGTGAGATTAGCACGATATTGCGTTTGTGCTCGTTGGAGTTCAGTGGCGTGAATATTTTTGCTTGCCTTGGAAAGTTCATCAAGAATCATAGGCAGAAGTTCTCTGAGCCCTTCTTGTCCAGTTGCTGCATGAACACCAAAAAGCCCAGTATCTGAAAACCCCCAATGAAAAGCATAAATAGAATAGCATAATCCACGTTTTTCTCTTACTTCTTGAAAAAGACGTGAGGACATCCCTCCACCAAGAATGATTGAAAGAATTTGGGTCGCATAAAAATCACGCGCGTGATAAGCACGCCCTTCAAACCCTAGAACAACTTGTGTATCCATTAAATCGCGATATTCACGAAAGTCGCCGCCGACATAATTTGCAAGATTAGGAAGAAAGGCGGTTGAATGGGGGCGAAAAGTGCCAAGACGACTTTCAACTTCTTTTATAAAGCTTTCGTGTTTTACAGCTCCTGCCGCGACGACAATCATACGATCTGCACTATATTGTTTATTGATGAAATCATGAAGATCAACAGATGTAAATGATTGAAGAGTTTTAGCTGTTCCTAAAATAGAACGACCAAGGGATTGATGACGAAAGGCAGTTTCTGTAAAGTGATCAAAAACAATATCATCAGGCGTGTCATGGGCGGCACCAATTTCTTGAAAAATGACTTGTTTTTCTCGTTCTAGTTCATCTTCGTCAAATTTTGAATGCATCAAAATATCGGCTAAAATATCGATAGCAAGTGGGATATCGCTTTTAAGGACACGTGCAAAGTAAGCTGTTGTTTCAATACTGGTTGTGGCATTGATTTCACCGCCAACATCTTCAATATCGGTTGCAATTTGAAAAGCGCTACGGTTTTCTGTTCCTTTAAAAGCCATATGTTCAAGAAGATGGGCAATACCATGCTGTGTGAAGGTTTCATTGCGTGAGCCTACTTTAACCCATATTCCGAGTGCGACACTATCAATCTGTTGCATTGTATGTGTGGCGATCGTCAAACCATTACTAAGGCGACAGACATCTACATCCATATATTTACGACTCCATTAAACAAGCTAGTAACCTCATGGTTAAAGGTATTAGAATATTCTTGATTTAACTTAATGCAGCTAACTTTAATAAGATGCACGCGATTTTAAAGAAATATAATCTTTTACTATTTTTTCATCATTAGCAAGACTTATGAAGTGTTCTTCACCTTCCATAACATCATTAAGGTGAGATGGCCATGGGGCATGAAGTCCACAAGCATTTTTAATCGTATCAGGAAATTTAGCAGGATGAGCCGTGGCAAGGACAATCATTGGAATATGTGGTTTTTTATTTTCGCGCGCTACTTTAAGAGCGACGGCTGTATGTGGATCAACAAGATAGCCACTTTCTTTATAGACACGATCAATTGTTTGTGCTGTTTCAGCCATGTTACTTTTTCCAGCAGAAAAGAGGGAACGAATATTTTTGAGTTGTTTTTCATCAAGAGTGAAAGATCCCGTTTTTTTCAAGTTGTCCATTGCATTGCAAATCCACATGGGATCACGATTGCCGCTTTCAAAGAGTAAACGTTCAAAATTAGAAGAGACTTGAATATCCATAGAAGGTGATGTTGTATGGACGATAGGTTGTGTTTCGTAAGTACCGCTGGTCAATGTCCGTGCAAGGATGTCATTATCATTTGTTGCAATAACCAGTTGAGCAATAGGTAACCCCATACGCGCAGCGACATAACCTGCAAAAATATCGCCGAAATTTCCAGTGGGAACAGTAAATGAAACAGCTCTATCAGGAGCACCTAAAGAAAGTGCGGATGAAAAATAGTAAACAATTTGCGCCATAATGCGCGCCCAATTTATAGAATTAACACCTGAAAGGGCTCTTTTTTTACGAAAATGATGATCATTAAACATTGCTTTGACAAGAGCTTGGCAATCATCAAAATTTCCCTCAATGGCAATGGCATGAACATTTGTACTTTGATTGGTTGTCATTTGCCGTTGTTGAACAGATGATACACGTCCTTTAGGAAATAAAATAAAAATATCTGAGTGCTCTTTTTCAGCAAAAGCTTGTATTGCAGCTCCTCCTGTATCACCCGATGTTGCAGCAATAATCGTTGCACACCTATTTTTTTTAGTCAAAACATAATCCATCAATCGAGAAAGAAACTGCATTGCCACATCTTTAAAAGCTAAAGTAGGCCCATGAAAAAGTTCAAGGATAAATTCATCTGTTCCAGTTTGTTGTAAAGGACAGATTGCTGGATGATGGAAGGTTGCATAAGATTTAGCAATCATATTTTCAAAAGCTGTATACTCGATCTCGTTATTTACAAAGGGCCACAGAACTGTTTTAGCAATTGTTGTATAAGACTGACCACGAAGTGCGCGTAACGCATCAAATGATAGTTGCGGAATTTTATCTGGAAGATAAAGTCCACCATCATTTGCCAGCCCTATCATAATCGTTTCCGTAAAGCTTAAAGCAGGAGATTGCCCTCTCGTGCTGATATATTTCATAAGTTTTATCCTTTTTTATTTTCTGGCAAATTGATGAAGTTGTTTATTTCATGTTTTTCATAATATTTAAATTATTAAATGGATAGAAGTTTATTTTTCTTCTTTTTGACTTAATAATAAAAGAAAAATGAAAGAAATAGTCTTAAGCATTTTTATTTTTGAGATACAAAGATAAAGTGTTCACAGAAAACCTGTTGCAGTTGAAAATTTTCTCTCTATGATTCATTCACTTAAACTTACAACGTATCTTCGCTTATGTATATTCCTGAATAATAAAATCAAAGAGATAGAATGGTATTTATTGAAGAATTCTTTTATAAAACTCAATTATTCAAAGATATTTTATGTTCTTCTACTTTGTAACAATTAAATTCGCTAAAATGAATGTTGACATGAGACATCTTAAAATTCATACTGGAAAATTTATAAGGTAATTTTATGGTATTTTGTGCGCAAATGTATATTTTGAATAATCTTTGTTGAGCTTAATTTATCAGCTTATATAAGAGTTAGATATTATATTTTTGCTATACAGTATGGTAACCTAAAGCTTATCCATAAAAAGCATAAAAAAGCCTGCCAAATGATGAAAAGCAGGCTGTAAATTCCTATTTTAAATAAGAAAATAATTCAGTATCTTTGAATTATTTTTCCTTTAATTTTTCCGATTACCCATCCGATTATCCTGCTAAATATAACCATAATAGATCCTATCAAAAATCCAAAACCCAAAGAACGTACTGTAGAAAAAACGCCTAGAGTATTGGGGGCAAATACTTTCTCAACTTTTCCTTCAATGGCAGATTCACTTTTTACGTCATGAGTGAAATTGGGGACATAGAAAGTATTGATATTGATAGCTTTTTTCTTTTCTTATTCCATGAGAGAGACAATTTCCCATAGAGTATCATTTATCACCAATACTGTTACTCTTATTTTAATCCGAATTGAATAGATGCATTGATAGAATGAGTGTACATTGAGAAAAACAGAAGATTTTTTTAAATCTTTTCATTCTTAATGGGGTAATTTATTATTTTTTTATCATCAACAATGTATAAAAACAGCGTGCATCTATAGTTTATGTTTCATACGAGAAGATTTTATTCTGATGAAATTTTAATTTTAACGAGATTTAAAATACGGTATTATTTTGCCTATTATCCATCCTAAAAGCATGTCTACCGTACTGGATGCATACCCAATTACCATCCCAATAACAAAAGTTCCCAGTGTAAGAGGTTCAATGCCCTTTTCAAATTTTCTCTGAATGGTAATTTCATTTCCCACACCACAATTTTTGCTTGGTGTATAGAGGGAAACGGAGTGGATTGCGTTTTTTCTTTTCTGTTCTATTATAGAAACAAAAATAGTTTCACGATGAGCACTATTTTGCAAATAGTTTGCATGTATACTTACAATTTTTGAAAGAGAAAAGGCATCTATAATGCAAATACTTAATATATGATTTTAAAAAAATTTAATCATAATTTATCTCAAATATTTTTTAATATTTACTATATATATGCCTAAATTTATTTTGGATATTTGGATTGATTATATATTATTCTAATATTTTTAGTATGGGTAGCTTCATTAAGTAATGATTTTTAAGAAGTTAATAATACATAATGAAGCTACTATTCTAGTGTTGCACAATGCTTGAATTATTTGAACATCAATACGATGTCCTTTATCCAACCTATGATCGATCCTATAAAACTCATTGCGTATCCAGCAAACAATAGTCCTGCTCCTATAGTCATAGGTTCAAGGACCTTTTCAACTTTGCCTTGAAAGGTTGTCCCATTTTCTGTTTGATAATTTACAGATGGAACATAAAAAGCAGTGGTAGAAATTGCATCAGATTTCGCATACTTTATTTGTTTCATTAGGGGAACAGATAATTCCTCTTTTGGGGTAGTATTTTCTAAATAGTTTGCATTAACATTTACAGTTTGTGAAAGAAAAAAAGTGCTTGCTATAAAAACACTTAAGAAATAATTTTTAAATAGTTTCACCATAAATTTACCTCAAATACTTTTAAATTATTTATGTAAGTAAATATACAATATGTGTACATAACTTACTTTATAAAGAACACACATATTTCATTATGTATTTTAAGTCAACAATTAAAATACATATAATAAATATATTTTAAAATTTTTATAAACATTATTGCAAAAAAGTAACAGTAATAATTACAAATTATATTTTTTAAAAAATTATATGTAATATTTTATTATGTACCATAATATAAAACGATATGTAGTAACCTTATCATTTTTATAAAATTATATTAATATTATTTTGAAATACCAATTTCATAATAAAAAATATGAAAATTATGATCCATTCATGAAAGCATATTCAATAATTTAAACATAAATAGTCACATTGAATTTTTATTCTATATATAAATTGTTATAATAGCTATTATTACAGAATATATATTATATAGATTTCTTATTAAGATGGTTATTTCAATTGTTTCATAATAACATAGTGATATTTCTTAATTTGATATTAATGATATATACTTATTATGTAATAAAAAATGTACAGTTCTCTCATAGTGCAAAGAAGAGCTCAGGTTAGATAAAACTGAATAATATGATCTTTTTCGACAATGTGAACAGCATATTACTATGATTCAAAGCAGTATGAGAATATCAATTCAGATGCATTTATAAGGGCCGTAAACTCAGCATTGGGTAATATTTTTCAAAATTCTCTTCTGTCCAGACTGAAAAACCGCTTTTGTTTTTTTAGAAAAGGTATTTTTCTTAAAGTTGAATTACTTTTGAAAAGATCTAGTTTCATGGATGATTTAAAAAATCTATTAAGTGTTTTCAAAAAATTTTGAGAAGCTGCTGATATTTCTTTACGTTTTTCAACATCAGCGATTATATGTTTCATATTTATGTTCTTGTTAAAAAAAATCTCAAGGTACCAATCCTATTTCGCAATGATGCGTGTGAATGATATAATGATAAAATCCCATATATAAAATTTTTAGGGTATCAGCATCTTTAACGTTTATAAAGACGAAAAATGGCACCGTCATGCACTTTGCTCATTCTTAATGTTTCTCTATAATCTTTGGCATTTGAGGTGCTTCATGAAGAGGCATTTTTATTCATTTCTTTAATTGATTCAACATATCCATATTTGAAATGAGAGAATTTTACGATATTCATTTTTTTATTTAGTCTGAACTATGCTCAATTATTATTATAAATCAATATATTGCACATCAGTTTTTGGGTAAGAAATATTTTCTATAAGAGCATATATCTTTATTAAAGATATATTCTTTAGTCTTTATATAGCCTTAGAAAGATTATACCAATCGATATTATCAAAAGATTGTTTAAGCAGCATTATCAATAAGGCTGCAACAAATTTACGAGATTTGGCTTGAGGAAGTGTAAACTCTTGTAATTCCGCAAGGTTTCTTTTGTCGTTTTCAACAAGCTCTTGTGTTCTATAGATTCGACGAATTTTAATGTGTTATCCTATGGACAATACGAACAAAGCATAAAAATTTTACCCTATTGCGTAATGTATTTAATAAGCTGAGGGGGCGTGGTTTTGGCATAGCAGTTTGCACACTTTAATTGAGTAAGGCATCGTAATATTTTTTTGACGAATCTAGCCATTTATCAGGATGGGTGACTGATGTTGGGAATAGGTTATTAGATTTGAAAGAGAGGTGGTTTACCAGTAGATTTAATTTCCCAAGAGGTTGGATTTCTATGAGTTCGTATCTTACTTTTTTGCTTCTTTTAAAGCATGTAAATGGTTAGATTTATGGTTTCTAGGCAAGGGCCTATATTTTTTCTTCTTCACATTATTAAGATGCGATCGCCCTATGTTGAAAATCACATATTTATTAAAGTTGTTAGAAAAGAAGAGAAGGACATTTGAATAAAAATGTCCTCTTACAAGAATTTACAAATGGATATCTTCAAGAGGTTTTTTTATAATAAATCGCGCCATACGGCCATTGCTTCTAAAACTTCTCCTAAATGAGCATGCTTTGCGATAACCGTTTCCGCACCAGCTTCTGCAAGTGCATTAGAGTGTCCAAGATAGCTATGGGAGCCTCCCGTAAAACCGATGACACGCATGCCTGCTGCTATGGCAGCATGGACACCATGAAGTGAATCTTCTATAACGATTGTATTTTGGGGTTCTGCTTTTAATTGTTGTGCGGCAAAAAGGAAAATATCAGGGGCGGGTTTCGTTTTTTTTGTTCCAACTTCAGGTGCTGAAAATATTTTACCTTCAAAAAGGTCATAGAGATCAACAGTGATGAGCATCTCTTTTATATCTACGCTCTTTGCATTAGAGCAGATACAGTAGGGATAGCGCGTTTGAATCATTTCTACTGCCTCTCTTACATCATCAATCGCCCGTAATTCAGTTTTTATTTGTGTACGAAAAATATTGGTCATCTGATCTATGAGATGAGCAGAAACTGGTTTTTCTGTTTCCTGTTCAATGTGTTTAAGAATATCGCGAAAGATAAGCCCAGCAAAACGCTCACTCAATTCTTCTGGTGATATTTCATATCCTGTTTGTTTAAGCAATTGAGATCCAATTTTTGCTGCAAGATATTCAGAGTCGACGAGAACTCCGTCACAATCAAAAATAACAAGATCTATCTGAGGCATAAGATATTCCTTTACATGTTACGAGATGGACAACTTTCATGAAAACAATATCATGAACACAATATTAAGAGGACCTTATTTCATAAAAATACGCTTTGAAAATGATTTTTAATTCTTTTACGAAATAAAAGATATGGGAACAGTACATTAAAAAAAGAAAAATAAAGATTCATTCATATGAATTTTTTTTTACTTAAAAAAAAATAGAAACGAATATCAATTTTGCAGAACTTTAACGATACGTTTACTCTATTTTGTAAATATGGATTGGTAATGCGGGCCTATAAACTATTTTGATTGATTATAGGGCAAATTCAGTTCATTTTGTTGGGTTTTTCATGACAGTTATTCAGCTTCAAAAAGATTTCATTCGTACTCCCTCACAGATGCCATGGCGCAATAAAATTTTTAAAGGAGATTGTGTTGCCGTTTTAGAAAAATTGCCAAAACATTCCGTTGATATGATCTTTGCGGATCCCCCCTATAATTTGCAATTGGATGGGGCGCTATACCGTCCAGATCATTCGCTTGTTGATGCGGTTGATGATGCATGGGATCAGTTTGAGAGTTTTGCTGCTTATGATGCTTTTACCCGCGCATGGTTGCTTGCGTGCCGTCGTGTGTTAAAACCCAATGGAACGCTTTGGGTTATCGGATCTTATCATAATATTTTTCGAGTTGGGACAGCCTTACAAGATTTGGGTTTTTGGATGCTTAATGATATTATTTGGCGCAAAAATAATCCGATGCCTAATTTCCGAGGGCGCCGCTTTCAAAATGCCCATGAGACGCTTATTTGGGCTGTGCGAGATCAAAGAGATAAAAAGTATACCTTTAATTATGATGCCCTAAAAGCAGCAAATGAAGATTTACAAATGCGTTCAGATTGGCTTTTCCCTCTCTGCACTGGAGCTGAACGTTTAAAGGATGATGCAGGGCGTAAATTACATCCAACACAAAAACCACAAGCGTTATTAGCGCGTATTATTATGGCTTCTAGTAAACCTGGTGATGTTATTCTTGATCCGTTTTTTGGTTCGGGAACAACGGGTGCTGTTGCCAAGCTCTTAGGGCGTGATTTTGTTGGGATTGAACGCGAGCAAGATTACATTGATGCAGCATGTGAGAGAATTGCGGCGGTTAAACCTTTAGCGCAACCAGAACTGGCGATTTTGGATAGAAAA
This sequence comes from Bartonella sp. AU55XJBT, assembly GCF_028618525.1. Next base: position 124,910 of record NZ_JAQITC010000006.1, read on the forward strand.
AAAGCAGAACCACGTGTAGCATTCAATAGTTTGCTTGAAGCAGGTTTACTCTATCCTGGAGAAGTTCTTTATGATCGCAAGAAGCAAGTATCTGCTATTGTAAGAGCTGATGGTACGATTATGCATGGTGGTGAAGCAGGTTCCATTCACGCAATGGGAAGAAAGGCTCAAGATTCACAGAGTTGTAACGGTTGGACTTTTTGGTATTATGAGGAAAATGGACGGTTGAAGTCCATAGATCATTTAAGGATGATCATACGTTCACAAATGTTAAAAACGGGTGTCTTATGAACTAAGATAATCGTTTCATTTTATTGACCATGTGTAGCAGCTCTTAATTGAGAGAGACATGCGGGCAATTTATGCCTTTTTGAGCGTTATTTATATGCTAGTTTTACTTGCAAGCGGCAAGCAAGTATTTTTATGTTTCTTGTAGAAGAAATTAAAATGAAGAAGTTTCACTCTATGTTATCATTTAAGTTCCAAAATAGTCAAATTGTCAATCGATATACTTTTATGAAAATGAAATAACCGAATCAAAAAATTCATTAAGAAGTTTAAAATTAAGTGCTTTTTTTGAGGAAGCATCTGAATCTATGGATATGTGTGCAATATTGCAATATATTGACTTATAAAGATAAGTTGGAATTATTCAACTTGAATGATAGCCCCCCCACGTATCGTCAGATTTTCTCATTTCAAATCTATCTTTATATTGAATCAATCAAAATCACTTTCTTGCGTGTCATAAGTAGGGGGCGGGTGAGTAAAAATTGCTAAAGAAAGGAGTAAAAGTACCTCTTATGAACTATCTCAAGTGCCCAAGGGCTGTCGACAACATTGGAGATTGGGCAAAGTGTGTGATGGTGCCGGTTTGCTCCTTATATTAAGTGAAAAGAGGATAAATCCTGAAATTTAAATCTAAGCTTTCTAAGCTTTTCTATCCCTTCTTAATTTTTATCTGTAGAAAAAATTGATCATTTCACTTCCTTAAATTTTTCTTTTACAGAGGAAGAAATAGTCACTAGAGATAGCACAAGTTTCTGTGAGCAAAAATTTTATAGGGAAGGTTATTAAAATCTGAAAGAATTGGGAAGTGCTATGGAGATTGCTTTTTTCATAACAGTAGGGAGCGCTTCTTTGGCAAGATGCTGAATGTTGCACCACCAACCATTATCACAATTCATTTCATGAATATCCTCAGTATAGTAAACATCGAGTTTTAGAGAGAAGTGCGTAAAAACATGGGTAATTTGTCCTTTGAATTGCCAATTGGCGGTAAAGGGTGCGTTTTGGAGCCCATTTTCGTTGTTTATGCCAATATTATTAGGAATTTGGGTCATTCCACCAAGAAGTTTTTGCGTCTGTCGTTTTTCCAAATAAATTTGTCTCTTTTTATTAAGGACCACAAAAGCAGTCCCTGTTTTTGAAGGGCGTTCTTTTTTAGGAGCTTTGACTGGAAAAGCTTCTGTTTGTTGCATCTTTGCGGCTTTACATAAACTTTGAAGAGGGCAGATATAACAAGATGGTTTGCGTGGAGTACAAATTGTTGCTCCCAAATCCATCATTGCTTGAGCAAAGTCGCCAGGACGATTTAAAGCAGTAATTTTTTGTGTTTGTTCTTTAATTTCAGCTTTTGCTTTTGGTAATATTGAAGTGATAGCAAAAAGGCGAGCGACCACACGTTCAACATTACCATCAACCACTGCTACAGGGTGGTTAAAAGCAATTGCGGCAATGGCCGCGGCCGTATAATCTCCAATACCCGCGAGAGTTCGCAATGCTTTTACAGATTGTGGAAATTGTCCCGCGTAGTTTTCAACAAGCTGTCTTGCACATTTTTTAAGATTACGTGCGCGTGAATAATAACCAAGTCCAGCCCATGCTTTCATGATGTCTTCTTGTGAGGCTTTTGCTAAAGAAGAAAGATCAGGCCAAAGTTTCAGAAATTTTTTAAAATAGGGCTTAACCGTTTCAACGGTTGTTTGTTGAAGCATGATTTCAGAAAGCCAAACTTGATAAGGATCAGGACGGATACCTTGTTTTTGCTCTTTGGGGGTAATCCGCCATGGGAGATGTCGGTGATTTTGATCGTACCAAGAAAGGAGGTGCGAAGAAATTTCATACATGATTGTTTTCAAGCATAGGGAGATGTAAAATGCAAAAGAAAAAAGCATTTATTTGGTAATTCATATTTTTTGCTCTTTATATTTTTATTGTCGAGATTCTGGTGAGGAGAGAATTTCTATTGTGTTGATATTTTATAAATTGGGAAAGCGATAATTTTTAGATGAAACAAATGATTGTAATTGAGTAAATAGTTGAACAATGATCTAAAAATGAGAAAACAACACAAAAAACATGCTTTTTATTCTCTTTCTGAGACGGTATTGAAAATACTTGATCCAGTTTTACGCAAACGGACAGGGCTTAATGTCGCGCTTATAGAGCATTGGTCACAGATTGCGGGCTATGATATCAGTGAGCATACAATGCCCCTTAAAATTATTTGGAAACGTCGCGCAGATCAAGATGACATTTTTAAGCCAGGAACACTTGTTGTCGCATGTGAAGGATTTGCTGCATTAAAATTGATGCATGAAACAGAGGAATTGCTTCATAGAATTAATGGATTTTTTGGCTATATTGCTATTGATCGCATCAAGATTGAGCAAAGGAGTATGCCGGTTTTTATGAATCATATGCCTCTAAAGACAGCATTGAGTGAAAAAGACAAAAAATGCTTGGAAAAAATGCTTGAAGGAATTGAAGATAAAAGCTTACGCCAATCACTTTATGAACTTGGCTGTTGCATTTTCTCGGAAAAAAATAATAAATAGCAAGATATTTTATATATTTTTCTTTAATATATGAGAAAGCATTGGATTCCTATTCGTTTAATAACAACAGAAAAGTATTATTTATGGTAAAATATCGCTCTTTTTTATCTTTCGGAATAATTTTTCTCTTCATAACGATTGTACAAAACAGTGTAACAGTTGCTTTAGCTCACGGGGTCAAACCCGTTGCAACAGTGGATATGGCTGAGCTTCTTCAATCGGGTAAAGTAAAGGATCGCTTTGAGGGAGAGGTGGATGCACCAGTCATCATTGTTGAGTATGCTTCGTTGACATGTACGCATTGTGCGCATTTTTATAATGATATCCTTCCTCAAATTCGTAAAAAATATATCAAAACAGGAAAAGTGAAAATGATTTTCCGCGATTATGCTTTTGATCCTCGGGCAACAGCAGGTTTTATGTTAGCACGATGCGCACCAGAAGATCGCTATTTTCCTTTGATAGAAGTTTTATTTCAAAAACAAAATGAGTGGGTTTGGGGAAAAGATGCTCTGACACCGTTGAAAAAAATTAGCTTAATGGCGGGTTTTACAGATGAAAGTTTTACTGCGTGTCTGAAAAATCAGTCCATTTTAGATGAAGTGAATGCATCTTTTGAGCGTGGTAAAGAACTTGGTGTCACAGCAACGCCTACTTTCTTTATCAATGGTGATAAATATGAAGGTGCTATGAAAGTAGAAGAGTTTTTTTCGGTGATTGATAATCATCTTAAAAACTAAATTTTAATCTTCCAGAAGGTGGATAAGTGAGACTTGTGGTCCTTTTTCTTTTGGAAGGATTGGTATTATGCATTTATGAAGCGATATTTTTTGTTTTACCGATTTTAAAATCAAAACATTGCTTTTAAATGAGCCTAGGTTGAATGAAGTTTTGATGCTAACATGGGAGGATTTGTACAATGAAAAAATGGGTTTATAGTTTTGGAGATGGCAGCTCAGAAGGAAGGGCAAGCGAGCGTAATCTTCTCGGAGGTAAAGGCGCTAATTTGGCAGAAATGAGTAATCTTGGTTTGCCTGTACCGCCCGGTTTTACTCTGACAACAGAAGTTTGTAATTTTTATTATGCCCATGACAAATCATATCCAGAAGAGCTACAAGAATCTGTGAACAAAGCACTAAGACGCGTTGCTGAACAAACAGGACGTGAATTTGGTAATGAACAAAGACCACTTTTGCTTTCTGTTCGTTCAGGGGCACGGGCTTCTATGCCAGGGATGATGGATACAGTGCTGAACCTTGGCATGAATGATGAAACTGTAAAAGCGATTGCTTTACAAGCCAATAATGAACGTTTTGCTTATGATAGTTATCGGCGTTTTATCCAGATGTATTCTAACGTTGTTTTGGGGTTAGACCATTCGTATTTTGAAGAGATTCTTGATGAAGCAAAAGCACGCAATGGTTATACTATTGATACAGAAATGACAGCAGATGATTGGAAGAATGTTATTATTTCTTATAAAACCTATGTTGAAGAAAAATTAGGAAGCCCTTTTCCACAAGATCCGGAACAACAGTTATGGGGGGCGATTGGAGCCGTTTTTTCAAGTTGGATGACAGCACGCGCAGTTACTTATCGTCGTTTACATAGCATTCCTGAAAGTTGGGGAACGGCAGTTAATGTGCAAGCGATGGTTTTTGGTAACATGGGAGAAGATTCGGCAACAGGTGTTGCTTTTACACGCAATCCGTCGACAGGGCAAAAAGAACTTTACGGTGAATTTTTAGTAAATGCGCAAGGAGAAGATGTTGTGGCGGGTATTCGAACGCCTCAAAATATTACAGAAAATGCACGTATTGTTGCTGGTTCAAATAAGCCGTCTTTAGAAAAAATCATGCCCGAAGCTTTTTTGAAGTTATGTCAGATCGCACAAAAACTTGAGCAGCATTATCGGGATATGCAAGATCTCGAATTTACCATTGAAAAAGGTAAATTATGGATGTTGCAGACTCGTTCAGGAAAGCGCACAGCGCGTGCGGCTCTCAAGATGGCAATTGAAATGGTTGAAGAGGGGTTAATCAGTCGTGAAGAGGCTGTGATGCGTATTGATGCAAAATCACTTGACCAACTTTTACACCCAACATTGGATCCCAAAGCAGAACGTTTGATTATCGGACGTGGTTTACCGGCTTCTCCTGGAGCCGCAACGGGTGAAATTGTTTTTACTTCAGAAGAGGCAGAAACAGCATTGGCAGAAGGGCGCAAAGTTATTTTGGTCCGTGTAGAAACAAGCCCAGAAGATATTCATGGGATGCATGCTGCTGAAGGAATCTTAACAACGCGTGGCGGCATGACAAGCCACGCTGCTGTTGTAGCACGGGGGATGGGAAAGCCATGTATTTCTGGTGCTGGCAGTGTGCGAATTGATTATAACGCAAATACACTGCTTGCCTCAGGAGAAAGTTTTAAAAAGGGTGATATTATCACGATTGATGGTGGAAGTGGGGAAATTTTTAAAGGGAAGGTCGCGATGTTGCAGCCTGAACTTTGCGGAGACTTTGCAAAGTTGATGGAATGGGCTGATGGGATGCGACGTATAAGAGTTCGTGCTAATGCTGAGACACCATCTGATGCCCGTATGGGGCGTTCTTTTGGGGCTGAAGGTATTGGTCTTTGCCGTACGGAGCATATGTTTTTTTCTGGTGAACGTATCGTTGCCATGCGTGAAATGATTTTAAGTCATGATGAAGGTGGACGTCGCAGAGCGTTAGACAAGCTTTTGCCAATGCAGCGTTCAGATTTTAGCGAATTATTTGAAATTATGTGTGGTTTGCCTGTGACCATTCGCTTGCTCGATCCACCACTCCATGAATTCCTGCCAAAAACCGATGCAGAAATTCTTGAAGTTTCAAAAGCTATGGGGGTTTCTGTGGAAGCGCTTGCTGAACGCGCACAGCAGTTGCGCGAATTTAACCCTATGCTTGGATTACGAGGATGTCGTTTAGCCATTACTTACCCTGAAATTGCTGAAATGCAAGCGCGGGCGATTTTTGAAGCAGCAGCAGAAGCTGCTCAAAAATCTGGATCTCCTGTTATGCTTGAAATTATGGTGCCACTTATTGCGCTTAAATCTGAACTCGATTTTGTCAAAGCGCGTATTGATCAGGTTGCTTGGGAAGTGATGAAAGAAAAGGGAAGCTCTATTCAGTATATGGTTGGGACAATGATTGAGCTTCCAAGAGCAGCGCTTCGAGCCGATGAAATTGCTGAAACGGCAGAATTTTTTTCATTTGGAACAAACGATTTGACTCAGACCACTTTTGGAATTTCCCGTGATGATGCTGCTCCTTTTTTGGCAACCTATTTTCAAAAAGGCCTTCTAGAACAAGATCCTTTTGTATCTATTGATCGTGATGGCGTAGGGGAACTGATTGCCATTGCTGCACAGCGTGGGCGCTCAAAGCGTGCAAAAATAAAATTGGGAATTTGTGGTGAACATGGAGGCGATCCTGCTTCTATTGCTTTATGTGAAGAAAATAACCTAGATTATGTTTCATGTTCTCCTTTTCGAGTCCCAATTGCTCGTCTAGCAGCAGCGCAAGCAGCAATAGCAAAAAGGATATAACGGGTTAATATTTTTTATTGTATTGTTACCACTGAAATAAATTTTTATGGACATTCTTTTATTTTTATTTCTTTCCTTAAAAAAATAAAAAGCATTTCTAGAATCCCCTATAATTTATAGCATGTGAGAAAGTGTATTTTTGAGAGGGGTATGCGAGAAAATATAAAGCAGGATAGAACAAAGATGTATTATTAATATACTTTCAGTATTGACGGGAATTTTGATAGAGAGTGACACACTATTGTGTAGTTGATTCACACATTTGCTTTTTAATAGGGGGGTGTGGTCTTCTCACCCAAAACAGAATGTTCCAAACAAATGCATTTATTTTGTGCATTTATGGATTGTTTTGAAGAAACGTCTTTTAACCCATTTCACGTCATCACTCGTGAAATGGGATTATTTAAAATTCCCTGAAATTATAAAATCCCCCCCAGTGTTTATAAAGTCCTCTGTGCGCTACTATCGTTATGCTTATAAAGAAATATCAAATTTATATAAGATATTGATTATAATAATAATTTTAATTTATCATATTGAATGAGAGCCCCAACTATCATAAGATTTTCTCATTTCAGCTTTTTTATAATTAAATCAATCCAAACCAAGTTTTTTGCTCTTTACAGGCCGGGAGAACCACGTAGATAAAAAATAAAGCAAGGATATGCCTCTTATGAATCGTTTCAAATGCCAAGAGTTGTCGCAACATTGGAGATGGGTGTCGTGTGTCATGATGCCAGCTTTCTCTTTTACAAGCGTAAGGATGATAGCGCACAGGGGGAACTGCTATTATATTATTCACGGATATTGTTGCAAAATAGGTTTGGATACTTTGAGAGATGTTTATTTCAAAGAAAGCCCCGTGAATGGCAAAGTATATTCCATTTGGGATGTTTTATTTTACGTGAGGGGGGATCCCAAAAAGACACGTGATAAATAAAAGCGTGAGGCAATAGGTAATTTCCATTATTTAAAAGAAGATACGGCTTTAGATGTCTTTAAAAGCCGTAAAGTTAAATGAAGAGAAAATGACCAAGATGGCAAATGATTTCTACTCTTAAAACTTTTATATTCTGCCCAAATTAAGCTACTTTCCTGTTTTAAGAGATTACACAAACAGGGGGATGTACGCGCTTGCACCCATTTGGCATACAAAAGCGACAACAGCAGAGAAAGCGCCTTAGTCTTTATCTCAAACATTCGATTGAATGTTGATTAACAAGCTATATCAAAAGCACAGGCTTTTTTAGGAAACAACACCATAAAATACAAAATTTTCCAATTATGGATTAAAGAAATGTGCCGGCTTTTTATAAAACATTTTATGAAACAACAGCCATAATATCACTAGCTTTTTATCTCCTTATTCTTACAGATATTTGGATATATCCTTTGCGTTATATTCACAAAATCAAATTGACAGTAAATATGGATTATTTCTGGCTTGAGAATATGAAAGGAAGGTGTGATACAATAACAAAATTTCGTATTTTTTGATCACCAGAAGCAATAAAAATTTTAAAGTAAGTACCTTTGCTTTCTTACAATGATTTCTTTTTTCTGCAACCGATCGTGGTTTCCTTGCGAGTAAATTATATGGTTTAATATGGAATGCATAAGAAAATCATTCTGATTATTTAAGATAAAAAGGTTTACGGTAAAAAAATATTTTCGTATTCGGGGGCATTAAGCAAGCAGATGATAAATTATCATTATCAATCAAGAGATTGTTTTTATAATATAGACGATTAGCTTTAATTTAATAAACCAATTTCATGCATTTTCATTAAAATTGTGGGATTAATTTTTCCTGTGATAGGCAGATCAAACATTTTTTGAAACTGTTTTAAGGCTTCTATGGTTTTTTGATCTTCTATTCCTGTGACAAGAACTTCCTCATGACCAAAATTACGTAAAGCTTTTTGCACCTGTAAAATATCTTCAACAGAAGGATCTAAAATAGCTTCTTTCGAATTTGTTATATTTTTTGTTGTTGTATCATTTGCCATTTCTATTTCGCTCTGCTTAATTAATATTGCAATTTCATCTGTTGTGGCGTTGTGTAAAATATCGTTTTGCTTTTTTTGAGTAGCTTGTTGTTTCCATAAAGCGATAGCACGACGCGTTTTAGGTCCATCCAGTCCATCTAAAGGGCCATCATAAAGTCCTAATTCTGCGAGTTCTTTTTGCTTTTCCAGCATATTTGCTGATGGAGGGGGAAAAGGTGAATTTGTTTGGGGATGACTTGGAGAATGTACAGAAGCCACACGAGAGGGGTCTTGTGATTTTGTTTCTTTTTCAGATAGATCAGAGCTTTTTCCTATATTTTGAGCAGAAGAAAACTTTATTTGAGTGAAAATATTTTGATGTGTTGTCATTTGAGAAAATAAAGCATTAAATGAAACAAATAAAAAACTAATGCTAAAAAGAAGAGATCCAACAAAAAATAAAGTATTTTTTCGTGTATAGAAATAAAGAGTTTTTGCACTCCAAAAAATAAAATGAAAAATTATAAGAAGAAGAGTAATAACAAGACTACGATGGTATTTACGATGTTTTATAGTTTTTTTTCGGGATGTTTTGCGCTTTGCTGTCATTAGTTTTTATTTTCAGTTGCGTTTATTTTTCACAAAAAAACGAATGTAAATTATTTCTTATTTCAAGCTAGAAAGAAGTGCACTGATATTATTGCTTTTTCCTTTCGATTTTCTAGAATAAGCAGCTTCATTATATCCATTTAAAAGTTGATAAATCAACAAGAGCTCTTATCAACTTTTATTCATTTCATATTTTACAAATCTTTAATCTGTATAAAGAAAGCATCAAATGATTAACACTCAAGACCTTGTAGTGTTTTCAAACGAGCATTATCACATCTAATCATGTAAACAATAATGCTACGTTATTCTTCATTTTTGACGCATATGTTTGCTATTCTTTAAAATCAAGTTGAGAATATTTTCCTATAACGCCAGAATGATGATAGTCATTATTATTCTTTATATTTTACACAGAGAGGGTTACTTATCCGTAAACGGTTTGATAAGGGCAATTACCTCTTAATGGTATTATATTTTGGTATAAATTTCTTCTATTCATATTCAATCATTTTCATAAGTATCAATTAAATTGATGTTTACAATGTTGTAGAAAAAGTCTTGGTTTGAGATAGAATCATAAGAGATGCCTCTATTTTTTTATATTTTTATCGATATGAGAGTCAGAATAACAGAGTTTGACACTTCTCTAGCCGTTTCAACTAAGCTTAAAATGATAAATTATCATTTAAAATGAGTATGGACACAATAGGGAAAAGAAATTAGACGATGTGTTTAATCCTTATTTCATCGCTACATTTTTTTATGGGATAAAAGGCTACAAACGTGGATTGTACACTTTCTACCCCTTATGCACGATCATAATTATGTCTCTTATTTTTTTGCCGAATAGACAATATATCCCATTTTTATATAGCGGCATCGTATCATATTTATAAAAAGACTAATGATATAGGTCCAATAAATGAATACTCAATTTTATAAAAAACTCATTTTATAAATTTTTTATAAAGAAGCAGTTTGTAAAATACCCCTTTTATTGCCTTTACCACTGCGGTAGATTAATTGCTCATGATACGTTTTTTAATCAAATTATCTTGTTTTTTGTTTTTTGTTTTTGTCATTATTTCATTTTTTGTAGTAAATCCAAGCAGTAACCATTCTTCTAACTCAAAAAATAATGAGACAACAACAAGCGATGTAATTATTGCTTTTAAGGAAGCTTTAAATGACTTAGGAACATTTTGTGACCGTAATAAAGAAACTTGTAAAGTAGGAAAGTCCTTTTTAAGTTTACTTCGCGAACGCGCATATTACGGTGCAAGAGCTGTTTATGAATATTTAGGAGACATATTAGGGCATAAAAATAATATAGAGGTTTCTCCTAATGCTTCTCATAAAATGGAAATAAAAAAATTCTTACAAAATCATACAATGTTATCTTAAAATAAGAATTTTTAACGTTCTCCATATTCGTTATGTTAGGAAGATAAATATTGATCTACCCATAATATATTCAACATGATGATTAAAAGGAAACAGGACTAAGATAATGGCGGAAATAATCGACAACATTATAGAAAACTTTTCGCTTTTGGAGAGTTGGGAAGATCGTTATCGTTATGTCATGGAGCTTGGCCATGAGTTACCACCTTTTCCAGAAAGTGCTCGAAACGATGCCCACAAAGTTCCTGGTTGTGTTAGCCAAGTATGGCTTTTATCGTCACGTAATAATTCAGAAGATCCAATATTAACGTTTCAAGGTGATTCCGATGCCCATATTGTGCGTGGACTCATTTATATTCTTCTTGCTTTTTATTCAGGTAAAAAAGCCTCTGAAATTCGCAACTCTGATGCTCAAGACCTCTTTGAAAAACTTGGTTTAAATGAAAATCTTACACCACAACGATCCAATGGTTTAAAATCAATGATCAAACGAATTCGTAACGAAAGCTCTATATAATTCCCCTTCTAAAAATCACTATATACACAAAAAATATGCACTCTAAAAAGCAACTTTATATATATAAATCTCTACAAAAACTACTTTTTCGCAAAACACGACTATTTAGCTTTTTTCCGTTTGCTTTTGCGTCCAAGCCCCATTTCTTTTGCTAAAGCTGATCGTGTTTTTGCATAATTAGGCGCCACCATAGGATAAGAGCTGTCTAACTGCCATTTTTCACGATATTCCTCTGGCAACATTCCATAATGTGTCATGAGATGACGCTTGAGAGATTTAAATTTTTTGCCATCTTCAAGACAAATGAGATAATCAGGAAATACCGAACGCTTTGGATTAACGGCAGGCCGTTGTTTCTCAGCTTCGACTTCCGTTAATTCTAGATTCCCTGCTTTACGAAAAGCAGCATGGACATCAGCAATCAAACTTGGCACTTCAGTCGGTCGAATAGAATTATTACTCACGTAGGCAGCAACAATATCAGCAACCAATGTAATAACTAAATTGCTTTCAGTCTCTAAGACTGCACGATGTTCCATTCTTGTTTCCTTTAATTTAAAATCGAGTAATCCAAAGTCGAGATATAGTGCATATACTCATAATATAAAGATCCGATGCACATAAGTTTCATATTGTACAAAAATCTTTTTTGTCAATTCAATTATTTTATAAAATTGCCAAAACACAAAAAAATCAAATAAATACCTCTTTTTTGTCATAATATACAATAAGAAAAACAAAATTCTTACATATTAAAATATAGTTTTATTCTATAATATATCATTTATATATATGATATATCATAAATATAAAAAAATATAAGATAAAATTTATTTATTTTTTTTGAGAATGTAAAAATAAAATTACAAATTATAAAAATAATAGAT
>NZ_JAQITC010000007.1 GCF_028618525.1 Bartonella sp. AU55XJBT
GTAAATAACAGTGTAGCAAGTTGGGATGCTGAACCAGCAACAACAACGCCAACAGCCCATCGTATGAACGTATCTTTTTCGATGTAGCGCCCTGCATAAGCAATTGCTAGACATAAAAGTATAACGCCAGCGGCAATAGGGATAATAATTTTTAAATCGCTATTTAAACCGTCTAAAGCCGCCTTTGCATTTGTCAAAGTTTTCGGGTCAGCAGCATATGCAGAATTATTCATAAAGAATACAGTTAAAGCTGCAGAGATTGGAGTAGTTTTATTACGAACTATTGTTTGAAGAATATTTAATTGTTTCATATCTCACTCTTATTAAGCTTCTAAATAACATTTCAAATTATATATCTTCGGTATAAATGAAACTGCTATTTATTTATAATTAATGGATAAACTTTGCTTTTTACAAATTGTATTTACTACATGATCGCCACAATTAAGATCGAGTAAATAACAGTGTAGCAAGTTGGGATGCTGAACCAGCAACAACAACGCCAACAGCCCATCGTATGAACGTATCTTTTTCGATGTAGCGCCCTGCATAAGCAATTGCTAGACATAAAAGTATAACGCCAGCGGCAATAGGGATAAGTGCATTTAAATCTCCTTTTAAGCCGTTTAAAGCTTTCTCTGCATTTGTTAAAGTTGTCACTGCGGCATAAGCAGAACTATCCGTAAAAAACACAGTTAAAGCTGCAGAAAACGCAGCAATTTTATTACGAGCTGTTGTGCGAAGAATATTTAATTGTTTCATGTCCTTTATCCTGATTAAGATTAAAACTCCCACAAATGACCCCTCTTTCATGAAGAAATTTAAAGAGATATTTTGGATCAGCCCAAGTTCTTAGTTTTCCTCTTTGTGTAAGTAGTGTATATTTATTTGGTTTTCCGGTGATTGGATCATCGGCAACAAACGTAAAATACCACTGCCTTTCTGAGCGCATCACAACTGTAATTTCACGTGCTGCCCTCTGGCGAAATGCTATATCAACGCTGTTTTGTTCTATCATTTTCATTTTTTTGCCCTCAATTAGAAGAGATTTTGTCCAATCTTACTAATTAGAGCTTTAATATTTTCTTATCTAGCTTTCATTATACTACCCTATCAAAATTCTAGTTTCCATTTATGAAAATATCAGTCATCACTCTAGCCGCTTTGTCGATGAAGAAAAATCTTCCGTGGCAAAAGCATCATAGCTGCTACTTTCTTTACGCATAAATACATCTTCTAATTCCTCTGAGGAAAAGGGAAGATTCTGTTCTGGTTCTTCTTTTTTTAGCCTTACAGGCTCTTGCAAATCTTTATCTCTTCGTGCAGCAGCTTTTACTCCGATATACGAAGCAACTGTTTGTGTATCGACATTACCGTTTAAGTTTTCTGTGTTGTAAAAACTCAGCGTAAACTGCAATGTTGCTTTTTCAAAGGTATGCTTTGATGCTGTTTGTTCATAACAGTAAGTTAAAGTGCTTTGTACAGCTGCAAGATTCCTGCAAAAGTCAAATGCCCAAAAAAAAGAAAACCATTTCATATTTTCAACATCAATTTGCTCAAAGATTGCGTCAAAATTATGTTTATTTTGTTTAAATTGCTCAGCTATTACGGTTTCTTCTTTAAGTATAGATAGGTGACGGAATAATTTATCATGATTAGCTGTTTTATAAACATTATCCCGTGCTCCGCGTTCAATAAGAGCTGAAAATACTGGACGGGGAGTATTGGATATGTATGACTCAGTAAATATTGTGAAATCTGGGACAATCATTAGCACTTACACCTTATTACTAAGAATTCCATTGATACAAATATCAATTCTATGCGGTGCTTTTTGTCGCTGTCTCTTGATTTTATAAATTTGCTGAACGGGATTGTTTAGCTTAGAATATTCCTCGTGGTGATGACTTCTTTCTTTTCTGAGAAGATTTCTAATATATGTGAGTATGCAAGAAATAAGCTCAATGTGTGGCATAAAACAGAGCAGATTACACCAACCAATATTACTAGGATGACGAAAAAAAATAGGACCTTTAAGCAATAATGAGCTTTGGGACTCTCTTGAAATTGCTTGTTTTGTGTAATTTTCTAGCTGTAAAAAAAAATTTAAATAACATTTATACGAAGTGAAAATTCGTTGTATTTGAGGGCAGCTCGTATTGTTATAATGAACTACACCATCATTATAGGGAGAGGGCTTGTTCTTTGTTGCATATTGCCATAGTTTATAGAATGGCGATTTATATTTACTTTTGACGACTGTTTCAGCAGAGTCAAGGAGGTGTGATGGCATTTGCGCACGGCATTTTTCAATTTCAGTGATTAGACTGAAAAGGGATGCAGTGGTGGAAGCTGAGACACAAACAGATAGCTCTTTGTGGTACAAAACACATCTCCGTCAAAGTGATATATTTATCGTAATTTTAATTCTGATAATAAATAGACAAAAATTGTCTATAATTGTGTTTAAAATATGGCAAAGGGCAATTCTTTTTTTTGCAAGGGGAGTAATGAAGGTGAATGATCTCAAAAATATGAATTTTGATGAATTACAAGAGATGCGTACACAAATTGATGTGGAATTAAAAAAACGGCAAGCAAAGGAAAAGCAAAATGCGCGACGAAAAATTCTTGAAATTGCTAGTACCCATGGAATTGATATCGCTGATCTTGTGAGCAAAGAGCGCCATTATAGGAATCCCAATAACCAATGGGAATTATGGAATGGGCGTGGACGGAGACCTAAATGGATTAAAGAGTGGTTGGAGAATGGGTATACACTTGATGAGCTCGAAGTGACATAACACATGTTTGATATTTATAAAGTAAGGGAATATCAAGAGATATGAATGCAAAAAGTAGCCTCTTGTTGCTCATTTGATTGTATAAAAATACTGAATGGATGTATTAACCTATTGAGGTGTCAAATAAAATGGTAAAAGGTATGGACAAATGTATCTAAATGCAAAAGGTATTTTTATCATGAGCTGGCATCATCATTATGCTTCCCAGCTTAAAATGTTATAATTACTCTTGGCATTTGAGGGTGGGGAGCGCTTTATCTCTTTTCGTTATAATTTTACTTAAATGTTGCTCTTTTTAGTCTAGGCAAATAAATGGTTTTATTGATTCTTTACAAAAAGGGGTGAAATCAGAAGAATTTATTGTGTCAGAAGTATGCCAATACTGTTGTTATATTTTCCAGCCGCAATGTTGTGATTTAGTATTGGGGAGGGGATAGAGGAGGCGTGGATTCCTTTTTTTAATCATTTTTTATCCATATACTCATCCTATGTGTGACGTGCAAAGGATGGTTTTGATTGCTTCAACAAGAGAGAGATTGGAAATGAGGGTATTTTACGATTTTCAGCTCTTTCATTCAACATGAAAACAATGAAGTATTCATTATAAATCAAAGTTTGTCTGATCAAGAAAGCCTTGTTTATTTTATTATGCCGTGAAAGAGCCTTCATGTGAAGAGTGATAGATCATTTTCATGAGATGTTTTTTCAGTGTGTGGTGAATATTCTTAAAATATGGCTTGCTTGTTTTGCTCTATGGCTAAGCTAAATACGAGAAGGGCAAATCAAGGGAAACTTGTGTGACAAGAATCTGGGCTGTTTACAGACCGGATTGAATGGAAGTTTTTGCTTTTTGTGGGGGAGTAAAAAAAAGCCAAAGGTTGTAAAAATAAAAGGGTATGAATTTTTTCTTAAAGCGGGAAGCCATTTAGAAGACGGGGTGCATTTGGGGTAAGGCCAGCAGCTTCTTGAATGAAATACTTTTTTATTTTTGGTGCTTGATTGATGATTCCAAGACCGGTATCGCGTAGCATCCGTAAGAGAAGGTTATCGTTCGAAAAAAGTTTATTAAGCCAATCGTTGCTTAAAGCCATACGGACAATTTCAAAACGTCTCCAGCTTTGATAGCGCTCTAAAGCGGTGAGGGAGCCAATGTCAAGACCTAATCGTGCTGTTTCAATAATCACTTCAGCAAGGGCAGCGCTATCGCGTAATCCTAAATTGAGTCCTTGTCCTGCAATGGGGTGGATGGTATGGGCAGCATCTCCAACGAGCGCAAAACGGGGCTTAATACATTGACGTGTTAAAGAAAGTTTTAGCGGAAAAGCTTGACGTTCGCCATTCCAAGAGAGTTTTCCTAATCGATGACCAATACGTCTTTCGAGCTCTGTTTCAAAAATAAGTGCGTCAGCTTTGAGGTAATATTGCGCAGTTTTATGATCTTCATTCCATACAATGGCGGATCGGTTGCCTTTAAGCGGGAGAAGAGCAAAAGGGCCGGCGGGTAAAAAATGTTGAATTGCTTGACCATGATGGGGTTTTTCATGTTCGACTGTGCAGATGATTGCTGTTTGTTTATAGGGGTGAGAAAAGTTTTTTAGACCAGCTTTTTGGCGTAATGTTGAGTGGGCACCATTGGCTGCAATAAGCAATTTTGTTTGCCAAACCTCTCCATTATCTAAAGTGATAGTTGTGTGTTGGTTGTCTTGATGAAAATCAATGACACGTGTGTTTGCAATAACAGGGATATTGAGATCTTTGACACGTTTTTTTAAAGTATTGATCAGTTCTCTATGTTCTACCATAATTGCAAAGGGTTCACCGGGGGTAATGTCGCCTTCAAAGGTTAAAAGAGGGGGTTTAACAGGATCATTTGTGCTTGTATCTGTGATGATCATTGAGTGAATGGGTTGCGCAGAGGGGGTGATAGAGTCCCAACATTGCAATTGTTTTAACATACGAACAGAAGCAGCAGCAAGGGCAATGGTTCGTATGTTAGAAGCAGGAATATCTCCTTGTGGAGCAGCATCAACGATTTCTATTTTCAGATTAGGGGCTGTTTGCTTGAGTGCTATTGCAAGTGTTAAACCGACAACCGCCCCCCCTGCAATGAGAAGATCACATTGTTTGATTTTATGAGATTTTATTTTCTTATGGGGTTTTATATCTTTATGGTGATTAGAATACACAATGCTTCTTCCATTATTTACGAGGCTTCTTCCATTGTTTAAAGCTTGCTTGCTGTTAAAAAGAATACTGTTCGTTCAAATTATCTACACTATTTTAAATTTTTACTTTTTCCCCTACTCTTTAAAAAGAAGAGACTTTTCTTTGGATGAGGTGTCTTTTTGGTATCAATCTGATGACAGATGAGTGTTTTAGAACTCTTTTGTTTTATTTGTGTGACTCACTTTACAGATTTATCGGATCAGCCTTTTTTGAATATCTTCTTCAATTCTTTTTACACTTGGTTGATAGAAAAGAAAACTAAAATTAGACAAAGATGGGAATGTATTTTTTTAATTTGTATGAATGTCCTTTAAGAGGCGTGTTCTGAAAGGGTACATTGAGGGTGATAGATAAAGAAAATAGTGTTCATTTGTGATGGTTAAAACGGTATTAATATTTTTCTGTTACCATGGTGTAGCTTAACCTTCTGTTGAGAAGGGTGATAGGGCTGGTGGTAAACTTTATAACCCATGTAAAATTTTACACATGAGGTGTTTTTTTGTTGCTCGTGTGATAATATTTTAGGGTAGAATTGTTTTCTTGCTTTATGTAAGGATTGGCCCTTCAGATGGTGGTCTATGAACGATATGAAGTGGGAAGAAGGCAGAATGCACGAGATTAAGAAGTTGGATTGTTAACAGATGATTGTTTACAGATCGGCGCTGAGTGTAAGCTTCGTCCTTTTTTAGGAGAAGGGAGAAGTTATAACGCTTTAAATATGAAAATTTTATATTTGGAATTGATGGATGCACCGAAGTTCTTCTCCTTATGATTCATTGGAATCCCCAGATTCTCAAGGTTTTCGACTTGTTGAGATGTTTTTACGTCAGATTGGCGTATTTATTGGGCTTGGGCTTTTGGGCTTTATTATTTTTTGTGTATTTGCTTTGGCAACGTGGAATGTTGCTGATCCTTCTTTAACCCATGCAAGTACAAATGAGGTTACAAACCTTATGGGGTGGCTGGGGGCGATTTTTTCAGATTTTATTATGCAGTTTTTTGGCTTGGCAAGTCTTGCTGTTTTGTTGCCGCCATTATTTTGGTCTTTTCTCTTGTTGGCACAAAAGAATATCTACAATTTGACTTTGCGCTTTTTCTTATGGATGGTATCAACGATTTGTTTTTTAATGGCTTTTGCCCTTATGACGCCTGTCTCTTCTTTTACCTATTGGCCTTTGCCTATGGGATTGGGAGGGGTTTTAGGAGATAAAGCTTTAAATGTTGCTTCTTCAATTTTTCCTCTTTTTCTTTCTCCACTTTACAGGGGACTCTTCGGCGTTGTTTTTATCCTTTTAGGTTTTTTCATTGCTGCTTTTGCTGGCAATGTGATATGGCGGCGTCGAACAAAGAAAAGAAAAGAAAAAAGAATTCTTAAAAATGAAATTGTTGATCCGGTCTTTGAGATGGAAGAAGATGTGGAATATGCTGCAGAGAATGATCGTGAGAAACATGGTTTTTTTACCACAACTTTTGGCGGTCTTTTACATCTTTTTTATTTTTTACAAGCGCGGTTTTTTCGTTTTTTCTGTTTCAAAAGGCATTTCTACAGTAAGGGGAAAGGCAAGTCATTTGATCGGATTGAACCAACTTTTTTGGGTGAAAAAGAAAAGTGTGAGGAAAATCAAAATAAAGTCCACGCTTCTTCTGTAAAAAGTCGAAAGTCTTTAACAGTTTCTTCAAATGGTGGTTTTGTTCTTCCACTTTTAGATTACCTATCGGTTCCACCACCGTCTGTCAGGGATGCAAAACTTTCTCCTGCTGCTTTAAAAGCAAATTCTCAAGAACTGGAAGGGGTTTTGTTAGATTTTGGGGTCAAAGGAAAAATTATAGATGCTTGTCCTGGACCCGTGGTCACTTTATATGAATTTGAACCGGCTGCTGGAATTAAGTCTTCCCGTATCATTAGTCTGGCAGATGATATCGCGCGCTCAATGCGTGCGATTTCTGCACGTGTTGCTGTGGTTCCAGGGCGTAATGTAATTGGAATAGAATTGCCCAATGCAAAGCGGGAGATGGTTTATTTACGAGAGATTGTGCAAGCGCAGGAATTTGTTGAAAGTAAAGCAAAGTTAGGGCTTGCTTTGGGAAAGACTATCGGCGGAGAAGCTGTTATTGCGGATTTAGCAAAAATGCCGCATCTTTTGGTGGCTGGGACAACAGGATCGGGAAAATCTGTTGCTATCAATACAATGATTTTATCATTGCTTTATCGTATGACGCCTGAACAATGTCGTCTCATTATGGTGGATCCGAAAATGCTTGAACTTTCGGTTTATGATGGCATTCCTCATTTGTTAACACCCGTGGTGACAGATCCTAAAAAAGCTGTGACTGCGCTTAAATGGGCTGTTCGTGAAATGGAAGAACGCTACAGCAAAATGTCAAAACTTGGCGTTCGCAATATCGATGGATTTAATGCACGTCTCAAGGAGTCAGAAGGTCAAGGAGAGACAATGGTGCGCACCATTCAAGTGGGCTTTGATCATGAGACGGGTGAACCACTTTATGAGACGGAAACACTTGATTTTAGTCCTATGCCCTATATTGTTGTCATTATCGATGAAATGGCTGATTTGATGATGGTCGCGGGTAAAGATATTGAAGGTGCGGTTCAACGCTTGGCACAAATGGCACGGGCCGCCGGTATCCATGTGATTATGGCGACACAGCGTCCTTCCGTCGATGTTATTACGGGGACGATCAAAGCCAATTTTCCTACACGCATTTCTTTTTCCGTGAGTTCAAAAATTGATAGCCGAACAATTTTAGGCGAACAGGGAGCTGAGCAATTATTGGGACAAGGAGATATGCTCTTTATGATGGGAGGAGGACGTATTCAGCGTGTGCATGGACCTTTTGTTGCGGATGATGAAGTGGAGCAGGTTGTTGCACATCTCAAAGCGCAAGCACGTCCTGATTATTTGGAAACAATTACCCAAGAAGTTGAAGAAGATGGCGCTGATGTTTCTTCGGCTGCTCCTTCAGCAGATGATCCCTATAGTCAAGCTGTTGCTATTGTTCTTCGTGATCGTAAGGCTTCAACCTCTTATATTCAACGCCGTTTAGGGATTGGTTATAACCGTGCTGCAACATTGATTGAGAGAATGGAAGAGGAAGGTATCATTAGTCCAGCAAATCATGCAGGCAAACGAGAAATTCTAGTCCCTGCGGAAGAAGAAGGCTTTTGAAAAATCTTTTGATAGCCTTTTCAAACAATATCTTTATCTTATAAAGCAGGGTATTTATTCATCATTGATGACTTAATTATAAATGATAATGATAAAGACAATTCGATATTGTTTGGGAGCATTTTTATGAAAACATCTTTTTTACCGCAAAGAAGAGTCTTAGGGTTTGTGGGAATTCTTTTCTTTTGGTGTTTAATTTTTCCTGCTTTTTCGCAAGTATCTCAGAAGGTGGCAAAAGCGCAGAATATTGCCAACCACTTTGCGGCAATCAAAACAATGACAGGTGATTTTATTCAATTTAGTCCAAAGGGGAAAATGTCTCAAGGAACATTTTATCTTGAGCGTCCAGGGAAAATTCGCTTTATTTATAAGAAAATGCCTTTACAAATCATTGCAGATAGTCAATTTGTGGGCATTAACAATCGGGCTTTGAATACTTGGAACTTTTCACAACTTTCACAAACGCCAATGAAGTTTTTGTTGGATGATAAAATTGATGTATCATCTGGGCGTTTGTTGGCATTTCGCGAAGATCCAGGAGCCGTGACGATTGTTCTGCGTGATAAAACGGTTGGGGCTGGGCAAATAAGAATGGTATTCGATTCCAAAAACTTTGCTTTGCGGCAGTGGACAATTGTTGACCAACAAAACTTGGAAACCACAGTGCAGATTATGAATGTGCAAACAGGCGTTCGTTTTGCTCAAGGAATGTTTACACTTCCCTCAAAAAAATGAAGCAATAGTATCACGTTATTGGGGTTGAAGCAGATGCTCTTTCGTATTGCGACTTGGAATATTAACTCTATTCGTTTGCGCCTTGCACAGGTTTTTCAGTATTTGAAACTCTTTCCGGCCGATGTTTTATGCCTACAGGAAACAAAATGTCCCGATGCTTTATTTCCCGTGGAGGCTTTTGAAGCAGCAGGATATAAGCATATCGCATTGAGTGGACAAAAATCTTATAACGGAGTGGCGATTGTTTCTCGTTTGCCTTTTAAAAAGGTAGAAAAGCGTTTCTTTTGTCAAAACCAAGATTGTCGCTATATCTCAGTGATTGTGGAAATCCATGGTAAATTGATGCGGATTCATAATTTTTATGTCCCCGCTGGAGGCGATATTCCTGATGCTGAGGTGAATGAAAAATTTCGTTATAAGCTTGATTTTTTAGAAGAAATGTCTTTTATTCGTGCCGATCAAGAAGAGGGGCTGTCTTCTCTTTTGTTGGGCGATTTGAATATTGCTCCTTTAGCAGAGGATGTTTGGTCTCATCAGAAATTGTTGAAGGTTGTAAGCCATACACCCATTGAAACCGAGCGTTTACAAAATTTGTGTTGTCAGGGCGGATGGGTTGATCTTATGCGGTTGCATATCCCTGTTCCCACACAACTTTATACATGGTGGAGCTATCGTGTGCGCGATTGGGCGGTGAAGGATTATGGGCGGCGGCTTGATCATATTTGGTCGTCTCCAGATTTAGCGCCTTTTGTGGCGGATCTTTCGACTTTTCGTGATGCGCGCGGATGGGACCGTCCTTCAGATCATATTCCTGTGCAAACAGTATTTGATTTTTCACGTTAATTTTGAAATAACAAGGTAAATAAAGTATTAATATTACATAATGATTCTGAAAGAATGCGGGAGAGTAGATGCATATCAAAAATCTCAAAAGGGGCGCTTCTCGCGGATTACTTTCTAGTATCTTGCTTTGTTTTCTTTTGTCAGGATGTATGGTTGGTCCGAATTACCATAAGACATTTTTTTCTGTTCCAGCTCAATGGGGACAGCAGTCTGCGCAGATATCTCAGCGTTCAATTTCCCTTGCAGGGTGGTGGCGACAGTTAAATGATCCAGTTTTAAATGCGTTGATGGATGAGGCAATTTCTGGAAATAATGATGTTGCGGTTGCCAAAGCTCGAGTTCGTGAAGCACGTGCGAGTTTAGGGCAAGTGGTGGGATCTTTGTTGCCAAGTGCGTCAAATACGATTTCAGGAACGCGTAGCGGCTCTGGAGAATCTGATACGTTGAACCAGTATCGTAGCGGATTTGATGCAAGTTGGGAGCTTGATTTTTTTGGAGGGCATAAGCGAGGCGTTGAAGCGGCGCGTTATGGTCTTGAAGCGACCGTGGAAGATATGCGTGCGACGATGGTCGTATTGTTAGGTGATGTAGCAACAAATTACGTTCAAATGCGTGGTTGGCAACAAAAGTTATTGATTGTGCGGCAAATTGCTGCAACGCAGCGCAAAACATATGAATTGATGCAGGCAAAATTAACAGCAGGTGATATTTCTGAGCTCGACGTTTCAAATGCACAAGCGCAAATGGCCAATACAGAAGCCGATATCGCTCAGATGGAAGCAAGTCTGGAAATGAGTATGCATCGCCTTTCCGTCTTAACCGGTCATGTTCCTACGGCTTTGAAGGATCTTTTGCAAAAAAATGCCAAACACATGAGGATTCCACAACCACAATGGCCAATACCAGCAGGAATTCCGGCAGATATTTTGTTGTCACGTCCCGATTTACGACGAGCGGAGCGCCAATATGCGCAAGCAACAGCGCGCATTGGTCAACGTGAGGCAGAACGTTATCCGTCACTTACATTAACGGGGAATATTTCAACAGCAGCAACAGCCATAGATCAATTATGGAAAAGTTCAACGATTGGTTGGTCTTTTGGACCTGGTCTTCGTTTCCCTTTCTTTAATGGAGGACAGATTGTTGCCTCTGTTGCGATGGCGCGGGCACAACGCGATCAGGCTTTTATTACTTATCGCTCTGCTGTGTTGAGGGCTTTGGAAGATGTTGAAAATGCGCTCGTGAGATTAACAAAGGAACATCAGCGCCTTAAAAAGCTTGTCATTGCAAATAAAGCTTTTCTGCATTCTTTACACCTTTCACAAAGTCTTTTTGAAAATGGTAATACCAGTTTTCTTGAATTATTAAATGCTGATCGTTCCTATTATTCTGCGCAAATGGCACTTAAAGATAGCCGTATTGCTTTAGCGACCCAATATATTGCTTTGATGAAAGCATTGGGGGGGGGATGGGATGGTGTCGTTGATGTGTCACGTCCGGAAGTTGTTGATGGTGCGTCCCATTCGCTTGTAAAGGTAGGGCAATGAAAAAAAAGTTCATCAAAAATTTCATTATAAAACGCAAGAAACTTTCATTCTTTCTTATTTCTCTCTTCATTATTATCATTTTTTTGTGGTTACGCTCTGTTTTTTTTGGAACATCTACGCCAACCTATATGACAGCTGTGGTGAAGCGTGGTGATATCGAGGAAAGTGTTTTGGCTTCTGGGATTGTGCGCCCTTATCGATTGGTGGCGGTTGGCGCGCGTGCTACAGGGCGGGTGGTTTCTATGCGCGTTTTTCCAGGCAGTGTCGTCAAAGAAGGGGATCTCTTGGCAGAAATTGATCCTACAGATCAAGAAAATGATCTGAAAAGAAAAAAAGCAGCCTTAGCTCATTATTATGCGAATTTGGTGGAACAAGAAGCTTATCTTGCTCTTGCACAGAAAAATTTAGCGCGGCAGAAAAAAATGATCGAATCGCGTGCAATTTCGAAAGCTAATCTTGATGATGCGGCGACACAAGTGAAAATACGTGAAGCGCAAATTGCTCAGCTGCGTCAACAGATTGTACAAGCCCAAATTGATGTGGAGAGTGCAGAGGTTAATCTCGGTTATACGCGGATAACTGCTCCTTCAGCGGGAACGGTTTTGGCAACAGTTGTTGAAGAAGGTCAAAATGTCAATGCTGTTCAGTCAGCGCCCACAATTGTTATTTTAGGTGACTTGTCAAAGATGACCGTTAAAGCACAAATTTCAGAAGCTGATATTCTTAAAGTTCGCACTGGGCAACCTCTTTATTTTACGGTATTGGGTAATGCAGACCGTCGTTATGAGGGAACGTTAGAAAGAGTTGAACCAGCCCCTGAATCCATTCGTGCTGATGTGAGTATTAACCCTGGTTTAGGGGGGGCTAGCTCTCTCTCATCGTCGGCAATTTATTATAATGGGATCGTGCATATTGATAATAAAGACAACTTTTTGCGAACTTATATGACTGCTCAAGTGCATATTATTTTAGGACGTGCTCAGAATGTTTTGCTGGTTCCAAGTGATGCTTTGCGTGATGAAACAAAAGAAGGAAAAGCATGGGTTTCACTGTTGGTGGGGAAAAATAAAGTAGTGGCAAAACAAGTGACTGTGGGGCTTAATAATAAAGTCATGGCAGAGATTGCTTCAGGTCTTGATGAGGGGGATGTGGTTATTACTGGTTTGCGCGATGGTGTGATGCCAGAAATTCCTGATGAACACAGCGAAGATGAGAATTAAGTCATGAAAGCAGAAAAAGCAGATGCTGTTTTTGTTTTAGAAAATATTGTGCGCACGTTTCCTGCAGGTGAAACATTTGTTACTGTCTTAAGGGATATCAATTTGACCATTAAGCGTGGGGAAATGGTAGCAATTGTGGGGGCTTCTGGCTCTGGAAAGTCCACACTGATGAATATTTTAGGGTGTCTTGATCGGCCAAGTTCTGGTCGTTATTGGATTTCAGGAAAAGAAACAGCTTCTCTTTCTGCTGATGAATTATCAGCCTTACGGCGCAATCATTTTGGATTTATTTTTCAGCGCTATCACTTGTTGAATGAATTAACCGCCCTTGGCAATGTTGAAATTCCAGCAATTTATGCAGGTTGTGCACCAGATATGAGAAAAAAGCGTGCAGAAGCACTTTTAACACGCTTAGGTATGGGAGAGAGAATCAATCATCGCCCTAATCAACTTTCAGGGGGGCAGCAACAACGGGTATCTATTGCGCGCGCATTGATGAATAATGCGGAGGTTATTCTTGCTGATGAGCCAACCGGTGCACTCGATAAACAGAGTGGGCAGGAAGTGTTGCGTATTTTGGATGAGCTTCATCAAGAAGGGCGCACCATTATTATTGTAACGCATGATATGCAGGTGGCTAAAAGAGCAGATCGTATTATTGAAATCAGTGATGGGGAAATTATTGCTGATAAGCTCTCAAAAAGTGCAAAAACAAAAACGAGTGTTCAACCTCTTCAGGAACAAGAAAATATGAAAGATCCAAAAACATTGGGTTTTTTTCGTTCTTTTGTTGAACGTTTTCGTGAAGCATTTGTCATGGCATTGCTGGCTATGAATGCACACCGTATGCGGACTTTTTTAACAATGCTTGGGGTGATTATCGGTATTGGGGCGATTATTGCCATGGTTGCTTTGGGAAATGGTACGCGGGAAAAAATTATGGAAAATTTTAAGAGTTTGGGATCCAATACATTAACCATTTTGCCTGGAAAAAGCCTCTCTGATCCACAAGCAGAGAAAATAACCAGTTTGGTGGAAGCGGATGCAGAAGCCCTTTCTAAATTACCCTATATTTCTGGTGTAACACCTCAGATTTCAGCAAGTTCTATGGTTCGTTTTGGTGCGGTTGAAGTCAATGCTATCATTTCTGGGGTAGGAGAACAATATTTTCAAACACAGGGACTTAAAGCTGTTCAAGGGCAGCTGTTTGATCAAAAAAGTGTGCATGAGCGGGCGGTTGATCTCGTTATCGAAAAGGAAGCACTTTCGGTGCTGTTCCCTCATAGTCATGGGAGTCCCATAGGGAAAATTATTCATTTGGGTAATGTTCCTGCGCGCATCATTGGTGTGGTAGATCCACAACATATGGGAGGAGGGGCCTCAAATACATTGCAGATTTATTTGCCTTATACAACCTTACAAACACGTTTTCTTGGCACAACACAAGTTCGCGCTATTACCGTGAAGATTGCTGATCATATTGATTCAAATTTAGCGGAGAAGATGGTGAAGCGTTTCCTTATTATGCGCCACGGCGGAGAGGATTTTTTCATTAGAAATTCTCAGTTCTTTCGTGATCGCATCACGGAAAGCACACATATTTTAACGCTTTTGGTGTCTTCTATTGCTGCTATTTCACTGATTGTGGGTGGGATTGGGGTGATGAATATCATGTTGGTTACGGTTTCTGAGCGGATCAATGAAATTGGGGTGCGTATGGCTGTTGGGGCACGCCAAAGTGATATTCTTCAGCAATTTCTTATTGAAGCAATTTTGGTTTGTGTCATTGGTGGTGGATTGGGCGTTCTCTTTGGGCTTTCTATCGGTGGTTTGTTTTTGCTGTTTAAGGCGCCTATTCACCTCGTCTATACGATGGATTCGATCATTATATCTCTTACTTTTTCCACCCTCATCGGGATATGTTTTGGCTTTTCGCCAGCGCGACAAGCTTCACGGCTTGATCCTGTTGTTGCACTCTCGCGTGATTAAGTGCTCATTATCCTAAGGCATGTCTATTGTTCTATCTGCTTGGATATCAGCGTTTTTGAAGCAAAATATGGAGAAGGAAAAACGTTTAGTACAACACACTATGTGAGCCATGGTGGTATATAGGTAGATCTCTTCGGGGCATGAGGTGTTTTGAGAATGCGTGGTGAATTTAAGTTTTGCTTGTTAGGCTTTATAAAAGCCGATTACATTAAAGGGAAAGCTAGGTGGAATTTACTCAAATTGAGATTTTTTTACAAACTGGATGTGGTTAAGAATCTTCGTCTTTTAGGATATAGAGAGGAGACCAAGTGCAGTACACTGTACGACAATTTTTAAAGATTGAATCTAAGAGGAGGGAGAAATAGATAAGATATCTAATAATAAACAAGACAACAAAGAAGCCAGTTTAAACGAGCAACAACTTGTATTGCTTCCCAAAAAACACACTGGTATACGAGGCGTATTAATCTACATCCTTTTTCTTTTCCTTTTATTCATTCGTCGTCCCGTTCTTTTTTTTACAAGTTGGATGGCAAAAGGAGGGGCAGCGGTCTTCATGACCGTTGGTCTTGGATTTTGTCTTCGTTTGCGTGACGAAGACACGGTCTCCTATGATACTCCAGTTTCCTATGGAGAACTAGATGAACACACCTATTGGTTTATGATGCTTGGAATATTGATAACTGCATTTATTATTATGTGTATCGGTATAGCTGGTAATTGGTTTTATGATATACTTTTATTGCGTTTAGCCCCCCCTGAGTATGAGCTTAAACTCTTTAAATAGATGAACATTAAAAAGAAGCTCAGCAAAATAATTAAACAAATCTTTCGTGAATGATATGCATTGCCTCACATTTTTATTATGCACCTTCTTTAAAGAGGAACGTGCCTTATGTAAAACAGAATGCTGCAAATAGAGTACACTTAAATATTGCACATTGATGCGCTTGTTTTAAAGCAATATCTCTTTGTATTCCGGTTCATTTTCAATAGTGGTATGTGAAAGGTGTTAAGGGTAAAGCTCCAGTGAATTGTATAAAACTGATAGAGCATCATCCTCTTTACACTTAATCATGAGCAAATCGGTATCATCGTACATTGTCTCTCATATTGCAGTTTTTGGTATCAGAAAATTGTAAACTTAAGATTTTTCTGGGGCTTTGAAAAAAGGCGTTATGAGGATTTTTACTCTGGAGTTTACAGGTTGTTTTGCAAGGGTTGGTGTGAATTGCAGGTGTTTGGGTTTATGTAAACGAATTATGATTTTGATGAATACTCTGGAAAATTGAAGAGGTGGATAGACTCTCATTTATTGAAAAAGCATAATCTCATAATTAGCAGGAGCGAGACGGAATAAGAGAGTATCGTAAAACCAAGCTGCAGATAAGCTGCCGAAAAAAAAAGACAATCGCAACAATGACTATTATTGTGTTTTCTGATGTTGTTTCTCCTAGCCCTCCTAGTATACTCCCCACAATAAAAAAAAGTAAAAAGAAAGCTGATCCGAACGCTAGAAAGTTTAATACAGCAAGAATCGGACCACGAAAGAACAAAAGAAAAAGAAAGATGAAAAAAATTAATATGTTGAATATTGTACGCGTTATCGTTCTTAGAATGTGTTGTTTTGTGTGGGGCGTTTCTTTCCTAGTGTCTTGTGTGTTTACAGATGTCGTGTCCATTTCCCCCCTCTCATTTTTTTTAGCTCAATCCTAAAATTATTGCGCACTTTATTGTGTCTTTTTACAAAAGACAATAAAATATTTTCAAAATCATCACACTTTCCTTTTATTTCCATAAGGGAAGAGACATCAGTCAATGCATTATATAGTTTGCGGGCAGCAAAGAGATTTTCTTATATATGTCGTCAAGGATAAAAAGAACATCTTAAAATTAAGATATTTTAAACCTTTTGGGGGTGACACAAGAGGCATTGACGAATTGGTCTAGATTCGATAATTGAAAGGTATTTTTCATTGGGGGGAAGCATGACGACGCTACAATCGCTTTTACAGATATATCGTGAGGAAGCGCGTACCGAACGGGATAAGGGCACGTATTTTGAGCGTTTTGCTCTTGCTTATCTGACCCATGACCCTCTCCAGTCTCAGTGTTATGAAAAGGTTCAGACTTTTAAAGATTGGGCACATGAAAATGGCCATGATGGTCGTGATACCGGTATTGATCTGGTGGCAAAGCTTCGTCATGAAGATGGTTTTGCGGCAATCCAATGTAAATTTTATGATGAATCCTATCGGATCAAAAAAGCAGATATTGATAGTTTTATTTCAGCATCAGGTAAGGCGCCATTCAAGCGTCGTGTTGTAATAGACAGTACCATTAATGCTTGGAGTGATAACGCTGAAACAATGATACGGGGACAGGATATTCCTGTTAACCGGATTAGTCTTTCTGATTTGCAAAAAAGCCCAATCCGTTGGGAGACTTTTGCAGCCAAAGGCACAATTGTGCTGGAGGGTAAAAAGAAAATTCGTCCCCATCAGGGGGAGGCATTGCGTTTTGTGCGTGCGGGATTGGCTGAGGCTGATCGGGGTAAGCTCATTATGGCTTGTGGAACCGGTAAGACATTTACCAGTCTTAAAATTGCTGAAGATTTAGCCGGTCAAGGTAAGTTTGTTTTGTTTCTTGTACCCTCTTTGGCATTGATGTCACAGACGGTGCGTGAATGGACAACGGATGCAGAAATCGGGTTGCGTTCCTTTGCGGTCTGTTCTGATACACAAGTAGGAAAGCGTCGTAAAAATAGTGATGATGTTGCAGAAATTGATGTGTGTGATCTTGCTTTTCCAGCGACAACCGATGCAGCAAAACTGGCAGAACAGGCGGGTAAGAGTGTTGCAGATGAGATGAGCGTGGTGTTTGCAACCTATCAATCCATTCAGGTGATTGCGGATGCTCAAAAAAACTATGGTTTTCCAACCTTTGATCTGATCATTTGTGATGAAGCGCATCGTACAACAGGGGCAACGCTGGAGGGAGAGGATGAATCTAATTTTGTAAAGGTGCATTCCAATGATGTTATTCGTGCCAAGAAGCGCCTTTATATGACAGCAACGCCCCGCATTTTTGGGGATAACGCAAAAAGTCGCGCACATGAAGCCAATGCCGTTCTTGCTTCAATGGATGATGAAAAACTTTTTGGCAAAACACTTTTTTATCGGGGCTTTTCTTGGGCTGTACAGCATGACCTTTTAACAGACTATAAGGTTATTGTCTTAGCCATGGATGAAAAACTCGTGAGTTCCGCTGTTCAAAAGCGCCTGAGTGATAGTGAGTCTGGGCTTATTCTTGATGATGCCACGAAGATTATCGGCTGTTATAAGGCGCTCACAAAACAAAATATGAAGGCTGATGTTGGGGCTGATCTGTATCCCATGCAGCGTGCTTTGGCTTTTTGTAAAGATATTCGCAGTTCTAAACTGGTTCGTGATGAATTTTCTGCGGTTGTGGGAGAATATCTTGAGTATACGCAAGAGAATGCGGAAAATGCACCATTTTTGAAATGTGAAGTTGAACATGTTGATGGCAAATTTAATGCGAAGGACCGTGCTGCACTGCTTGATTGGTTGAAAGCGGAGTGCGATGATGATGTTTGTCGTGTTTTGACCAATGCTCGTTGTTTATCGGAGGGGGTGGATGTTCCGGCTCTTGATGCCATTATGTTTTTAAATCCACGTAAGAGTCAGATTGATGTTGTGCAAGCGGTTGGGCGGGTGATGCGTCGCAGTGAGGGCAAAAAGATGGGGTATGTCATTTTGCCAATTGGTGTTCCTTTTGATACGCCAGCGGAACAGGCTTTGAACAACAATGATAAATATCGGGTTGTTTGGCAAATTTTAAATGCTTTG
Source organism: Bartonella sp. AU55XJBT (assembly GCF_028618525.1). The sequence continues at coordinate 18,422 of NZ_JAQITC010000007.1, forward strand.
CGCGCACATGATGATCGTTTTGATGCGACGATTAATAAGGCATCGTTGGGGCAAGATATCAGCAATGTGATTGAGATTATTGGGGTGACGAAAAGTACGGAGTTACAGGCTGTGACGGCTGTTGTCGAGAATCTTCCGGTTCGCTCACGACCGGCACATTCGAACATTGGAAGTTCTGAGCGTGATTTCCTTTTTATAGATGGTCAAGGGGAACTTTCTTTCTCTGTGGATGAGCTTTCGCGTGCGATCATGGCAAAGATTGTTAAAAAATGTGGGACGCGTGATTATTGGGAAGATTGGGCAAGCAATATTGCGGAGATTGCTAAAAATCATATCACGCGATTAACAGCTATTCTAGCAGAGCCAGACACGAGGTCTCGTCAAGCCTTTGACCAGTTTTTAGCAGAACTGCGTGATGATTTAAATAATGCGGTGACAGAAGCTGATGCGATTGAGATGTTGGCACAACATATTATCACGCGTCCTGTTTTTCAGGTGTTGTTTGAAGGCTATCAGTTTACGCGTGAGAACCCTGTTTCGCGTGCTATGCAACAGATGCTTGATGTGCTTGATGAGGTCAATCTTGATAAGGAATCCAAAGATCTTGAAAAATTTTACGCAAGTGTAAAATTACGCGCCAGTGGCATTACCGATCCACAAGCAAAGCAAAGGTTAATTGTAGAGCTTTACGATAAATTTTTTCGTTATGCTTTTCCACGTACGGTCGAAAAACTCGGCATTGTTTATACCCCCGTGGAGGTGGTGGATTTTATCATTCATTCTGTCAATGATGTGTTAAAACAAGAATTTGGCCAAACACTTGGCTCATCTGGGGTGCACATTATGGATCCCTTTAGCGGAACGGGCACCTTTATCACACGGCTTTTGCAATCGGGTTTGATCAAACCAGAAGAAATGAAGCATAAATTTTGTCATGAAATTCATGCCAATGAAATTGTGCTTTTAGCCTATTATATCGCAGCTATTAATATTGAGACGACTTATCATGGGCTGATGGGGGGTGATTATGTTCCCTTTGAAGGAATTTGTCTCACCGATACCTTTCAGCTTTATGAGCAGGAAAAAGATTTGATAAGTGATTTGCTGGTGGATAATAGCACCCGCAGGTCGCGCCAGAAGGAACTGGATATTCGTGTTATTGTGGGCAACCCTCCTTATTCTTTTGGGCAAAAAAGTGAAAACGATAATGCGAAGAATATTGGTTATCCTAAATTGGACGTTCGCATTCGTGAAACTTATGCTTCTCAATCTAATGCGAGCAATTTTAATAGACTTTATGACAGTTATATTCGTGCTATTCGCTGGGCAAGTGATCGCATAAAAGATTGTGGTGTTATTGGTTTTGTTTCTGGTTCTGGTTATGTTGAAAAATTAGCAATGGATGGACTCAGAAAAAAATTGAATGAAGAATTCTCGAGCATTTATGTTCTCAATTTGCGGGGTGATATTCGCAAAAATATGTTGAGCAAAGGGCGTGCTCAAGAAGGGCAAAATGTTTTCGGCAGTGGAAGCATGACGGGAATTGCTGTGACATTGTTTGTTAAAAATCCCAATGTTACGGAGCATTGCAAAATTCACTATTACGATATTGGTGATAATCTCACGACAAAAGAGAAATTATCTAAACTTCAGCGGTTAGGTAGTGTTGGTGGTATCAAGCGTGAACATGGCTGGCAGATGATTACACCAGATGAGCATGGCGATTGGCTGGATCAGCGCAACAGTGATTTTGAAAAGTTTCTAGCCTTAGGAGACAAGAAGAGCTGTGATAAAAAGCTCTTTAAAAACTTTTCTTGTGGTGTAAAAACTAGTCGTGACGCTTGGGCATATAATTCAAGCCGTGAAGCTTTAGCAAAAAATATGAGCAAGATGATTGCTTTTTATAACGGTGAAGTAGAACGCTTTAATAATGCTTATGCGCATTCTGACCGCAAGGTGCGTGCAAATGCTGTGAACGATTTTATTAATGCAGATTCTAAAAAGATCAGTTGGAATTATTCTCTCAAACAAGATTTCCTAAGAGGAAGGTCTTTTAACTTTAAGGGAGATTGCCTTACGCAAAGTCTTTATCGCCCTTTTACACGACAATGGCTCTATTATAATCGAGCTCTTAATGATAGCGTTTACCAAATGCCGCGTATCTTTCCGATGGGGAAAGCGGTTGAAAATAAAGTGATACAAGTTACAGGAACTGGAGCAAGAAGTGGTTTTTCTGTTTTGATGACTAAAAGTCTACCAGATTACTGTACAATAGATAATGGGCAATTTTTTCCACGATATGTTTATGAGGATGCATCATCCTTAGGAGGTAAAGAGGAAGATCAGGTTCATTTATTTGCAAATTTTGCAGGGGAAAGCAAAGAAACTGGTTTGCAGCGGCGTGATGCACTCACGGATGAAGGGTTGGCCTATTTTAAGGCAGCATATCCTGGTGAAATGATAACAAAGGATGATTTGTTTTATTATGTTTATGGGATTTTGCATTCTGAGGATTATCGTGCACGGTATGTCCATAATCTGTCTAAACAATTGCCACGGATTCCAACGGTCAAAAAAGTAGAAGACTTTTGGGCTTTTGTAACAGCGGGGCGAAAGCTTGGTGATTTGCACATGAATTATGAAGAGGTTGAGCCCTATCCGGTTAGCTATAAGCAGGGGGATCCGAAAACTTGGGTGATTTCTGATGCGGAGAGTTTCTATCGTGTTCAAGCGATGAAATTTGCGGGTAAGCGTGGGGCTATTGATAAAAGCACTGTGGTTTATAATAGCAATATTACGATGCAGAATATTCCTCTTGAAGCGTATGAATATGTGGTGAGTGGCAAGCCTGCTCTTGAATGGGTGATGGAGCGGCAGATTGTCAAAACCGATAAAGCGAGTGGGATTGTGAATGATGCTAATAGCTATGCTGTTGAGACGGTGGGTAATCCAGCTTATCCTTTGGAATTGTTTCAACGGGTTATTACTGTCAGTTTAGAAACTATGAAAATTGTGCGTAATCTTCCAAAATTGGAAGTGCGAGAAACTGAAAAGGTTCAGTTGTCCATTGTACGGTAAAATGAGAGTCTTTAGGGGCGGTGATAAAACACTCTTCTTTAAGGGAGCGTGATCCAAGCCGGCACCATTATCCACTGTTCCCAATTTTGCGATAAGTTCTTGGCACTTGAGACTTTTCATAAGAGGCACGCTGTTTTGGGACAGTTTTATGCCACGCAGGTTCTCTTTTCTTGTGATGTGTAAGCAAATGGTTTTGATTGATTCAACAGAGAATAGATTTGAAAAGAGGGAATCTTACGGTATTTGAGATTCTCATTTAATATAAATTAATGGTAGATGATCATTATAAATCAATGTCTTGTAATGAATGCATAAGTGTATTGGGGCGTTTGCTTGGCACGAGGATTTGTTCGTCTAACCTTTATGGAGAAATCCCGTGTGAAAGGGTATGGAGAAAACGTTAGGAAGTGGGCAGAAGGTGGCAAAGTTTAAAGTCAAGAAGGGTAAAGATCAAGGCGGGAAAATCAGAAGGCGGTTCTGATATAGACTTGGAGCGTTTTAATATATTGGACTATAAGAATGCGGGCTTGCTTGATCTGTTGTATTGTACTTTCAGCATTGCTCTTTACAGGATAAGCAATGAAATGGATATCCGGCATGAGATATTTAAGTTCACGCATTGAGCGCCATATATGGTAATCATGAGTGACGATATAAAGGGTTTTATAGTGGTGCTTGTTAATCCAAGCGGCGCTTTCTTCGGCGTTCCCTCTGGTGTTAATTGCTTGATGCCCAATGTCAATACAACAGGAGATAAGCTGTGGGCTAATATGCATATTATGCATAAAACCCTTTAGATTGGTTGAGGTGTTTACACCACTGATGAGGAGTCGTGAACCAAGCCCTTTTTGTAAGAGATGAAGTCCTGTCTCTATTCGGTGTTCTCCGCCTGTAAGCACGATAATGGCATCGGCTTTGGGGAGAGGCGTTGGGGGAGAAAGCTGTTCGGTTTTTTCAAAAAAAATAATAAAACCACCCCAAAAAATGAAAACAATGACGGCAAGAGTCAGTGTTGTGGGTGGAAAATAGCGAAATAAGGAGCGTGGAGACCAGCTATGGTGGGGCCGTTTTGAAACAGAGCGGTCTAAATTGTTTTGAGTCAATGAGTTGGAGTGGTGAGTCATAAAATTAAAATAAACCATTTTCACATTGATCGATTTTTTTCAGTTGCGCTAAAATAGTCATGCGGTTTGTAAGGGTGGTGAGAAAAGAAACAAAAAGAATCAGGAGAGTGATTTTTCCATAAGGAATAGAATTTATGGAAATATATCCAAATAAAGCGGTTACTTGGCTGGCTTCTGCTTTTCCTAAGTTATAATTTGTCCAGAAACAAAAAGCTGAAAATAGAAATATGCTGGTGAGACCACCATATAAAGCACCGCGCAGCGCAGTTTTAAAAAAATGCCAATCAAATTGACGCGCAATGAAAAGGGTTTCAGTGCCAAGAAAATATAACACATTAATAATATGGGCATTTTCTGCCAATGCATTACGGGTGGCAAAAATGATGGTGAGGATTAGAGAACCTAGAACCAATGCTAAAATTGAAAAACCAATGAAAACAGAAGTGTATGCCATGGTTGCAAAACGGTGGACCCAAACACGGTGATCATCAAATTGACCACCTGGGATTTGAGTTTTAATGGCATGATTGATGGCGGCAAAATTGATTTTTTCATTCTCTTTTAAGGTGACAATGATAAGGCGGGGAAGGGGCAATTCGTTCAAATTAAAACCTGTTCCAAGCCATGGTTCGAGTAACTTTTCGGTGGCGTTTTGGTCAATAATTTTTGCATCTTGTACACCAGAAAAGGTTTTAACCAATGTTACTGCATCATGAAGTGCTTTGTTGATATCAACATCGTCAACGGGGCGTATTTGTATTGTGGCTTCATAGCTAATCTGATTGCTCCAATTTTTGGCAGAACGCTGGACTAAATCAACACCAATTAAGGTGAGGCTTGAGAGAAATGTCATAATAGCAATCACGGCAACTAGCGCTTGCCCAGAAATGTTGCTACTGGGAATAATCGCCGTTGTATTTTTCTTATTGCTGTTAAAAATAGGAAACAATTTATTCATGAATCGTCATCCGTCCGTTATGGAGAAGCATACGTCGTGCTGCAACTTGTTCCATTAAAGCAATATCATGAGTGGCAATGATTACAGCCGTTCCAAAACGGTTTAATTCAATAAACAAACGCAGCAGACGTTTTGCCAAGGGCGGATCGACATTTCCCGTTGGTTCATCGGCAAGAAGAATTTCAGGCTGATCAATAAGCGCGCGCGCAATGGCTACCCTTTGTTTTTCCCCACCAGAAAGAACCGGTGGTAAAACATGAATATGATCGCCAAGACCTACCCAACAGAGAAGATCTTCTACTTCACTGCGATAGGTTGCTTCTTCTTGCCCTTTAATGCGTAAGGGCAAAGAGACATTTTCATAAGTGGTCATGTGGTCAAGGAGACGAAAATCTTGAAAAACCACACCAATACGTTGTCGTAGCGCAGGGAGCTCTTGTCGTCTGAGTAAAGCTGTGTCTGTTCCAAATAAATCAATATGACCACGCGTTGGTTTGAGTGCCAAAAACATCAGACGCATCAATGATGTCTTACCCGCCCCAGAGGCTCCCGTGAGAAATTGAAATGATCCAGCAGGAATATGAAAGCTAATATCGCGAAGGACCTCTGGGCCCATTCCATAGCGCAGACCGACATTTTCAAAATGAATCACTTTTTGTTCTTACTCCTGATTTTATCTTGTAGCATTTATTCTAAATTTATTTAAAAAAAATTTTGCCTTTTCATTGCGTTAGGCTTTTGTTGTAAGCTTGTTCATTTTAGATTTCATGGTTTTTTTCTGCGCTTTTGTTATCAATAAATATTCTTGCTCAAAAATATTATTATTTATACTTGCTCTTGCTCTCTTTATTTATGATTTTAGCAGGAATTTCAAAGTGATTCTAGCATAAACATCAGAATTATCTTTCCTTCTTCCCCAGAGACTTTTTTGCATTGAGGGGGCATGAAGCCATTAAAAAAGCTCAGTTACTCTTTTTATCTTATTTTCTTATTTACATGCATATTCCCATTAAGAGTATATTCCAATTGGGAAGTTTTTCTTCTTATCGGTGGTTTTCATAACAATGCCGAGATATTTGAGCAAAGAATAAAAACCACCGTATGTTGTATTTTGTCGTCTTGCCTTAATCTTGTCGGTTGGCAATCAAATCTTCAACAACTTGTGGTTCGGCAAGGGTTGAAATATCTCCTAAATTATCGAAATTATTTTCAGCAATTTTGCGTAAAATACGTCTCATAATTTTTCCTGATCGTGTTTTGGGAAGTTGCGGAGCAAACTGAACTTTATCTAAGATGGCAATGGAGCCTATTTCCTTTCTGACATGTTGAATAAGCTCTTTTTGTAACTCTTCACTTGGTGCTGTCCCTTCCATTAACGTAACAAAACTGTAGATTCCCTGTCCTTTAATGGGATGCGGGTAACCAACAATAGCGGCTTCTGATACAGCGGGATGCAAAACAAGGGCTGATTCAATTTCAGCGGTTCCTAATCTGTGCCCTGAGACATTGAGAATGTCATCAACCCGTCCTGTAATCCAATAATAGCCATCGCTATCGCGTCTACAGCCATCGCCTGTAAAATATTTTCCTTTATAGGTGGAAAAATACGTTTGAATAAAGCGCTCGTGATCCTTATAGAGCGTGCGCATTTGTCCTGGCCATGAATCACCGATACAAAGATTGCCTTCTGCTTCACCTTCTAATATATTGCCTTGGGCATCAACAATTTGGGGTTGAATACCAAAGAAAGGACGTGTGGCTGATCCTGCTTTGAGGGGTGTTGCACCGGGGAGGGGGGTGATCATATGTCCTCCTGTTTCCGTTTGCCACCATGTATCGAGAATCGGACAACGGTCATTTCCAATTGTATGATAAAACCATTCCCATGCTTCTGGGTTAATAGGTTCTCCTACTGTTCCTAAAAGACGCAATGATGTCCTTTTTGAGTGTTCAACAAACGAATTTCCCGCTCCCATTAAGGCGCGGATAGCGGTTGGTGCGGTGTAGAATATATTAACTTGGTGTTTGTCAACAATTTCCCAAAATCTTCCCTTATCAGGAAAGGTTGGGGTGCCTTCAAACATTAAAGTAGTCGCACCATTGCATAGAGGTCCATAAACTAAGTAAGAATGACCGGTAATCCAACCAATATCAGCTGTACACCAGTAAATTTCATCGGGGTTATAATCAAAAACGTATTGATGTGTCATCGCGGCATAAACAAGATAGCCCCCTGTGGTATGCAAAACACCTTTGGGTGTGCCGGTGGAGCCGGAAGTATAAAGAATAAAAAGTGGATCTTCAGCATTCATGGGTTCTGCTGGACAGTCTGTTTTTGCATGAGTGATTTCTTCGTGGTACCAAAAATCACGCCCCTCTATCCAATCAATTGGTCCGCAAGTCCGCCGTATAACCATAACTTGATCGACACGCACATTTTGGCGGGCGGCTATTTCAATAGCATGGTCAACATTGTCTTTTAAGTTAATTCGTTTGCCACCCCGCAAGCCGTGATCAGCAGTAATGATGAAGGTCGATTCACAGTCAACAATGCGTCCTGCTATTGCTTCAGCAGAAAAGCCTGCAAAAATAACCGAATGAACAGCACCAATGCGGGCACAAGCGAGCATAGCATAGGCTGCTTCGGGAATCATAGGAAGATAAATGGTTACTTTATCGCCTTTCTTAATTCCACGACTTTTCAAAAGATTAGCAAAACGACAAACATGTTCATAAAGCTCATTATAGGTTATTTTTTTATCATGATAGGGGTTATCCCCCTCCCAAATGAGCGCGATTTTGTCTCCATGGGTTTTCAGGTAGCGATCAATGCAATTATAGGCAACATTTGTTATCCCATCTTCGTACCATTGAATTGATACATCATCATTAAAAGAAGTGTTTTTTACTTTTGTAAAAGGTTTAAACCATTCAATGCGTTGACCATGTTTGGCCCAGAAGCTTTCTGGGTCATCGATGCTTTCTCGATACCACTGTTGATAAGTCTCCTCATCGAGTAAAGTATTTTTTTTGATCTCTTCTGATACTGGATAGATTTTTTCAGTCATGTTTCCCTCTTTTTATTTTTTAGAAAAATCAGCCATTGTATTTTTATATTTGTGGCAGAGTTTTCCCAAAAGCTTTTCATTGTGAGGTTAGACTAAATGACAAAGATTAGAATAGTCAATTTTTAAATCTGATGTGATGATATTAAAGAGGGTATTCTATGCTTTTAGGATACTCAAATGTGGTAAAACCTATTGCGGTATAGCGCCTTTTATAAAGGCATAAAGACATTTAAAAATGTCTATTATAAAATATTTCTTACAAGTTGATATAAACCAATATCGTTAAATAAAAGACTAACAAGAGAGAATATTGAGCTTATTAATAATGATTTTTTAGAGAATCTTTCCAACTGTAATAAATAAACTTATAATAAAAAATATATATTAAACCAGAAAAAAACGTTGCTATAAGCGATTCAATGATTTTATGAGTAAAATCTGTCATTATAAATCATAACCACTCATTAATAGTATCGTCGCTACTTTATTCAGCGTGCTCGCAACTCATCCAATAAATATTAATATAAACCAAAATATCTACGCAAAAAATTAGAAATAAAGAACATAATAAATGACGATAATGCCATTATAATAGACAATCTCCAACCTACGCCATTGAATATTTTAAAAGAAATGGCAATTATAGGAGTAATTATAATTAACATGCAAAACATTCTTACGATTTCATAACGAATATTCATTATAAAAAACCCTGATTATAAGAGGTGATCCACAATATATATTCCTGAAAAATACTTTGTCCATATATATAAATATTTAATTTTGCAGTTATTTAATACATTTAAATAAAAATATAATAGAAAAATGTATAATTAGTATAAATGATATTTGCATTATAATATTTTTATTATTATATTTTTTAAATATACAAATAATTATAAGTACTAATCCGAATATGATTGTTTGAAACAACGATTCCAAGAATTTAGGATAAATATCCATTATAAAAAAATCCAAACTAAAATATGTAAAAGTTATAAACAAATAGATATCTCTGAAAACTATTTTATCCAGAGCTATCGGAAATTTATTTTGCTATATTTATTAAATACGTGCTTCTCATGCTACTAATTTCAGAGATATCTTGCTTGGTTATTATCTACAAATTAAAATAATATTTCTTGAGTTTACTTGTGGCACTCCTTGGCTGTAGAGAAAATACCTGCAACTGCTCCTGTTCCATAGGCTGCTGTTACAGCTGCTTCTATAGGTATTGCTACTTCCGGAAAAACAACATTTGCCAATCCAACGCCTACCGCTGTTGCACCAGCACCAAAGAGTGCTGTTTCACTTGAATTCGAGATATAACCACCAGTATTACATTCTCCCCAGAAACCTGTTGCGCCACGTGAATCGTGAGATGAACTTGAACTACCCATTTTTGTACTTCTTTGTTTCGCTATTATTAGCTGTTTATAAAAATAGTATCACAATGATACATTTCAAATTGGTATCATGCATTTTAGAGAAATGTCAAAGATAAACTTTAAAAATAACAATAAAAATACTGTATAAATAATATATAAATTATGTATATATGAAATTATTATTCTTAATAAGATAATAATATTAATTATAAGTTTTTAAAATATAAGAAATGACACCATATTTTTGCTTAATTGAAGTTTAAAATTAGAAAAATTGCGCATATAAAAAGTTGAAGTTTTTCTCTTTGTTTATGCGAACGATAAGGAATATCGTTATTGGGATCGGTCTCATTGCCATTGTTTTGCCTGCATGTATTATGTGCATATGAACGGGATTCGTTCTTTTATTTTTCAGGCGAATATTGACCGTATGTTACGCTCTGTAAAGCATAGAAAGCCTTTATGCTATCGTTGGACCTTATAGATTACTATCATGTTATTTAGCGCGGTTCTTGGTGCTCTATTGGGCATTTGAGATGTTTATTTTGCTCACGTGATTTACATGAAAGAGTTTTGTTACTGTATTATGCAGCTATAAGCCTTTTTGCCTGCTTTACGCCATTGGCATGTGAGGAAATTGTTTACGCGTGTTGGAGAAGTTAAGAGAATTCGTGGTTTTTAATGGAAATCATTGCGATAATCGTATTGAATATTCTTTTGCTATTAGTGATTTTTGCGACAGTTTTTTCATGAATGCGCAATGCCTCTTTTATCATTTTGCCTTTATATAAGGATTTATTTTTATGGTGCTTTTGCTGGAGAGGCGGTCAGAGGGGAGGGCGAAGTAGAGCCAATATACGAGAATATGAGAGCCTAAGCAGGGCTGTTTTGAAGCTATTGTACGTGTTGTGGATGTGCCGGTGAGAAATTTGAGAAGATTAGCTTTTTGCTTGTTTTGCTAACAGGATGAAAGAGGGATTAGGATCTTTCTTGCTAGAATTGCTCTTTTTATATTGGTATTGAGGGGAATATTTTTCTCATTTCTGCTGTTTTTGGCTTGTTCGTAGAATTTTCAATGGGAATTTATATGAAGGGGGGAATGAATTTATATTAGGGAAATTGCTTTACACAGGGCGTTTTCCAAATAAAGCAGAGCCAATGCGAAGGACATTCGAGCCAAATTGTAGGGCTGTTTTGAAGTCACTGGACATGCCCATGGAAAGCTTTGGAAGACCGGCTTGTTTTGCTAATTTTGCTAACAGCGCGAAATAGGGTCCGGGGTTTTCATCAACAGGGGGGATGCCCATAAGACCAATAATATCAAGTCCATAGTTGTTTTTGCATTGGTTGACAAAAGATGTCGCTTCTTGTGGTGCGATACCACTTTTTTGGGGTTCTAAGCCAATGTTAACCTGAACATAGCAAGGAAGATGCCTTTTTTGTTTTTGCATTTCTTCCGCCAAAATTTTGGCTATTTTTTCACGATCAACCGTTTGAATGACATCAAAAATTTTAACAGCTTCAGCGGCCTTATTTGATTGTAGGGGACCAATGAGATGAAGTTTAATATTTTCAAATTGTTGACGTAACTCGAGCCATTTTTGTGCTGCTTCTTGTACGCGGTTTTCTGCAAATAAAGATTGGCCTGCTTGCAAAATGGGACGTATATCAGCGGCAGAAACAGTTTTTGAAACAGCGATAAGTTCAATTTCTTCTACGGGGCGTTGTAGTTCTTGACATGTTTCAGCAATGTCTTTTTGAAGGTTTTGCCATGTTTCAATGGAAGGGGCATCGAGGGGCGTTTGTGTATTCATATTTTTGTGCTTTACCTTTTTTGTTTAAGAGTTGGTCGTTTTTTTTAAAGTTTTATAAAATACTTAGGGAAATATTTCACGAAAATGTTGACGATGAGCTTAATCCATGGTCAAGCATAATAAAACAAGTTTTTTGGTGCAGTTTTATTAAAAGAGTATAATGAGAATGACGATTGAGCATTATGAGTTAGGTGAACGCTATAATCCACGTGCGAGAGAAAAAAAATGGCAAGCAATTTGGGATGAAAAGAAAATTTTTCAGACTGTAGGGGAAGATTGCCGTAAAAAATATTATGTTTTAGAGATGTTCCCTTATCCGTCAGGGCGTATTCACATGGGACATGTGCGCAATTATGCCATGGGTGATGTGGTGGCGCGCTATAAACGCGCAAAGGGTTTTAATGTGCTTCATCCTATGGGTTGGGATGCTTTTGGGATGCCGGCTGAAAATGCTGCTTTGCAAAGTAAAGTGCATCCTAAAACGTGGACCTATGAAAATATTGCCGTCATGCGTGGGCAATTAAAGCAATTAGGACTCTCACTCGATTGGTCGCGTGAATTTGCAACGTGTGATGTGGATTATTACCACCGCCAACAAATGCTGTTCCTTGATTTTTATCAAAAGGGGTTGGTGGCGCGTAAAGTGGCTAAGGTCAATTGGGATCCTGTTGATCATACTGTTTTAGCCAATGAACAGGTTGTGGATGGACGGGGATGGCGTTCTGGTGCGTTGGTTGAACAGCGGGAATTAACTCAGTGGTTTTTCAAAATTAGTGATTTTAGTGAAGACTTATTGGCAGGGCTTGAAGAGCTTGAACAGTGGCCTGAAAAAGTTCGCACCATGCAAAAAAATTGGATCGGAAAATCCCAAGGTTTGCTGATTCGTTGGGCTTTGAAGGCGACAGCTGATGATGCAAGGGATGCTCATGATGCTTGTGCTCCCTTTAATGAGGTTGTTTGTTATTCAACGCGTCCTGATACCTTGTTTGGTGCTTCTTTTTTGGCTCTGTCTGTTGATCATCCTATTGCGCAATCTCTTGCAAAAAAAGACAAAGCCTTGGCAGCTTTTGTGGAGAGTTGTCGGAGCGGTGGAACAACAACAGCAGCACTTGAAACAGCGGAAAAACAAGGGTTTCGCACATCGCTTGTGGCGGTGCATCCTTTTGATTCAACAGTGCATATCCCCGTTTATATCGCTAATTTTGTTTTGATGGATTACGGAACGGGGGTTGTTTTTGGCTGTCCAGCCCATGATCAGAGAGATTTTGATTTTGCGCGTAAATATGGTCTGCCGATAAAACCAGTGGTTTTGCCAAAAGGAGAGCAAGCAGAAAATTTTGTCATTGCTGAAACACCTTATGTTGGTGATGGGGTGATGATTAACTCTAACTTTTTGAATGGTTTGACACCTCAACAAGCCTTTGAAGAAGTTGCCAAAAGGCTTGAGGGGCAAGTGCTCAATGGGCAACCGCAGGGAGAAAAAACAGTGCAATTTCGATTGCGTGATTGGGGAATTTCGCGTCAACGTTATTGGGGATGTCCCATTCCGATGATCCATTGTAAGACGTGTGGTGTTGTGCCTGTACCCCGTTCTGATTTGCCGGTTGTATTGCCTGATGATGTTACCTTTGATCAACCGGGCAATCCTCTTGCACGGCATGAAAGGTGGCAATCTGTTGCTTGTCCTTCCTGCGGTCAATCTGCCAAACGTGAAACGGATACCATGGACACATTTGTGGATTCTTCTTGGTATTATGCGCGCTTTACGGCTCCTTTTGCTGCAGAACCTGTTGAAAAACAAGCAACCGCTGAATGGTTGCCTGTGCAACAATATATTGGTGGAATTGAGCATGCCATTCTCCATCTTCTTTATGCACGCTTTTTTATGCGTGCTATGAAATTGGTCGGTCATGTGAGTGTGGATGAACCTTTTAAGGGGCTCTTTACCCAAGGAATGGTGGTGCATGAAACCTATCGGGATGATCAAGGGTGGGTTTCTCCAGCAGAGATTTCGATTGTTGAAAAAGATGGAAAGCGGTGCGCTTATAAATTAACCGATCAAAGCGAAGTGACGATTGGTTTGATTGAGAAAATGTCAAAATCAAAAAAGAATGTCGTTGATCCTGATGATATTATTGCCTCCTATGGCGCTGATACGGTACGCTGGTTTGTGTTGTCTGATTCACCTCCGGAAAGAGATGTCATCTGGACAGAATCCGGCGTTGAAGGCGCACATCGCTTTGTCCAGCGTGTTTGGCGCCATGTGGTTTTGAGTGCTTCTGTTTTAAAGGATGTTGTGCCTTGTGCAGGGCATCAGGGGGCGGCTTTGGAACTGTCAAAGGCGGCACATCGCATGCTCCACGCTGTCGAAGATGATTTGGAAAAATTCGCTTTTAATCGCGCTATTGCACGCCTTTATGAATTCTTGAATATTATGGTACCTTTGCTCAATAAGGTAGCAGATGTTGAAGATGAAATGAAAGCGGCTTTACGTCAAGCTATGGATTTTTTCCTCGCCATGATTGCACCGATCATGCCGCATTTAGCGGAAGAATGCCATGCTGCTTTAGGGGAGAAAACTTTAATGTCTGAACTTGCTTGGCCTGTATATGATCCCGCATTAATCGTTGAAGAAAGCTATACTTTGCCGGTTCAAATTAATGGTAAAAAACGCGGTGAGGTGACCGTTGCAGCAACTGCGAATGAGACGATGATTAAAGAAGCAGTTTTGGCTTTAGATTTCGTTCAGGCGCAGCTGGTTGAAAAACCTATGAAAAAAATTATTATTGTTCCACAAAGGATTGTGAATGTCGTGCTTTAAAAGTTTTTTGCTTGTTGTTTTAGCGGGTGTTTTCACACTGTTGTATGGGTGCAAAATTGAACCGCTTTACCGTCAAGAGTCGCAGAGTTTAAGAGTAATGAACTCTGCTGTTTATGAGGGGTCTTACGCGCACCAGAATTCTATTTCTGAGCAAGCTTCTTTGGGGCTTTCAGAAAAGCTTGCTTCTATTGTTGTGGAAGAGCCTTCGGATCGTTTTGGACAAATGGTGCGCAATCATCTGCTGTTCCTTTTGTATGGAAAGGGTGGAAAACCTTCTCAACCGGCTTATCGATTGGCATTGCAGATATCCGTTTTGACAAGAGAATCGATGCAGATAGAGGTTGATTTTGAGAAAAAGAGAAAGGGACGGCCTTCTGTTGGAACTGTTATGAGCAAAGCTTCCTATACCTTGCAGGATATGAAAAATAGGTCTGTTGCGAACGGAACAGCAATAATGAATGCATCTTTTGAGCGTCTTCGCCAAGAATATGCAACGATGCAAGCAGAAGAAGATGCAAAAAAACGTGTGGCAGAAGAGCTGGCTGAACAGATTTTTTTATTACTTTCTAGAGATCTTTCCAATAAAACTTCTAGTCCTTAGGCAATATTTTGTCCTGTTTTTTGCCAATCGTTGAGAAATATTTGTAATCCTTTATCTGTAAGCGGATGTTTGACGAGGGCTTTTAAAATTGCGGGTGGAACTGTTGCAACGTCAGCACCACTGAGTGCTGCTTCTTTGACATGGTTAACGGTGCGGATTGAAGCGGCTAAGATTTGTGTTTTATAGTTATAGTTATCATAAATTGTGCGAATTTCATGAAGGAGTTCACTTCCATTGAGTCCGCAATCATCGAGTCTCCCAATAAAAGGCGAAATAAATGTGGCACCTGCTTTGGCTGCAAGTAAGGCTTGATTGGCAGAAAAACAAAGTGTGAGATTTGTTTTTAGTCCTTCTGCTGTAAGGGCTTTACAAGCTTTTAATCCATCAAGTGTTAAAGGAAGCTTGATGCAAATATTGTCAGAAACCTTTGCTAAAACAGCCGCTTCTTTCATGATGTTTTCAAATTCTGTTGCGGCAACTTCAGCAGAAACAGGTCCCCTTACGAGAGAACAAATTTCTTTTGTAACTTCAAGAATATTACGGCCTGATTTTAGGATAAGAGAGGGATTGGTGGTCACACCATCAACAAGGCTTAAATTCTGTAATTCTCGTATTTCTTCAATATTGGCGCTGTCCACAAAAAATTTCATCTCTAACCTCTTTTTTTTCGCTTTTTATTCAAAGCTTTTCACATTTTATCTTGCTTTTTTGTTATGCGCTATTGTTGACTGCAAAAGCAAGAGAAAGAATTTAATATAAAGAATAAGAATGTTATAGTGTTTATCATGTATCCGCTTTCTGTAAAGGAAGGTCGCGTGTCAGTGAATGGATTTTATTTGCATAGAAGAATGGCGCTGTTTTTTTGTTAGAGAGGATGACGTTGTATTGATTGTTGGCGTTTTGGTGATGGAATGCGTCTTAAAAAGAATTTTTGGGAGAAGCTTGTTGTGGAAAGGGGAGTGATTGAAGCCCGCAATGAATTTTATAAAAGTGTTTAAAGATAAGGTGTAGGCTTGTTGGTGCTCAAGAGGATCGTAGATAAGATGATCTTAGATAAGGGGGAGATCGTAGATTGGTTAAAAAGATGAATTCAAATATGATAGAGGAAAAGGTTGTCTCTGTCTTGGTTCCTCTTCCTGTTGCGCATGCTTATAGTTATAAAGTTCCGTCTTCTATGGAAGTGGAAATTGGTTCTTTTGTTCGGGTTCCGGTGACGGGGCGTGAGCTTTGCGGTTTTGTTGTGGATGTTGGGGAGAAGACAGAGGATGAGCAAGGAACTGCCTCGGTGGCGCGTGAAAAATTACGCTCTCTTTTACATGTTTTTGATTGTCCGCCATTAAAGGCAGAAATGATTACATTTTTGCGGTTTGTTAGCCGTTATACCATGACACCTTTTGGTCTTGTTGCACGATTGGTTTTGTCCGTACCGGCTGCTTTAGAGCCAGAAGCACAGATGCTGGGATTGCGCTATTGTGGGGGAAATGTGGAACGTCTCACACCAGCGCGGTCACGGGTTTTGGAATTGGTGCGCAGTGAGAAGATCTGGACACGTTCTGGTCTTGCGCATGCGGCTGGAACTTCTGTTTCTGTCGTTGAAGGTTTAAAAGCACTAGGAATTTTTGAAGAGGTTAAGGTTCCTGCTCCTGATCTTGTAGGTATGCCTGATCCTGATTTTTGTCCTCCTCAGTTGCAGTGTGCACAGAGTGAAGCAGCAAAACTGTTGCGGGAAGGTGTTTTATCTTCTCAGTTTCAAGTTTTTTTGCTCGATGGTGTGACAGGTTCTGGAAAGACAGAAGTTTATTTTGAAGCGGTTGCTCAAGCCTTCAAAGGGGGTAGCCAAGTTTTAATTTTATTGCCAGAAATTGCTTTAACACAGCAGTTTTTAGATCGTTTTTATGCACGCTTTGGCGCTGCAGCAGCAGAATGGCATTCCGATTTGACACCGCGTCGTAGAGAACGTGTCTGGCGGCAAGTTGCAGAAGGGCGGGTGCGTGTCGTTGCGGGGGCTCGTTCGGCACTTTTTCTTCCCTTTCATGCGCTTGGCTTGATTGTTGTCGATGAAGAGCACGATAGTGCTTATAAACAAGAAGAGCGTATTTTTTATCATGCGCGTGATATGGCTGTTGCTCGGGGTTCTTTTGAGCATTTTCCTGTTATTTTATCTTCAGCAACACCGTCGATTGAAAGCCAAGCCAATGTTTTAAAAGGGCGTTATCAAAAGGTGCATTTACCCTCCCGTTTTAAAGAAGTTGCCCTTCCACAGTTGCGGGTCATTGATATGCGCCAAGGAGGAGTGCAGAAGGGGCGCTTTATTTCTTTTACCCTTGAAAGGGCTTTAAAACAAACGCTTGAGAAAGGCGAGCAAGCGCTGCTTTTTCTCAATCGCCGTGGTTATGCGCCTTTAACTTTATGCCGAGTGTGTGGACATCGTTTTCATTGTAGTGATTGTTCAAGTTGGTTGGTCGAACATCGCGCGCAAGGGCAACTGAAATGTCATCATTGTGGCTATCATCAACCACTTCCAGAAGCCTGTCCTGAATGCGGGACATTAGACCATCTCGTGGCTTGTGGACCGGGTGTGGAAAGAATTGCAGAAGAAACACAAGGGCTTTTTCCGCAGGCGCGATCATTGATTCTTTCAACAGATCTAAAAGGGGGAATTGGGCAGTTGCGAAGCGAA
The DNA here is from genome assembly GCF_028618525.1 of Bartonella sp. AU55XJBT. The sequence goes on from NZ_JAQITC010000007.1 coordinate 35,954, forward strand.
TTGCAAGCCATTGCCAATGGTGATGTAGACATTATTATTGGGACACAGTTGGTCGCTAAAGGACATCATTTTCCCAAGCTTTCTCTGGTGGGGGTTATTGATGCTGATCTTGGTCTTGCCAATGGCGATTTACGCGCGAGTGAACGTACCTTCCAGCTTCTTTCTCAAGTGACTGGAAGAGCAGGGCGGGTAGGATTGGAAAGTTTAGGATTATTGCAAACCTATCAACCCGATCATCCGGTCATAAAAGCTTTACTTTCATGTCAACCAGAAGAATTTTATACCCGTGAGATTGCAGCACGCCAATATTATCATTTACCTCCCTATGGGCGTCTTGCTTCTTTGATTGTGTCTGCACAACAGCGCCAAGCCGCAGAACATTATGCACGAGCACTCCGTCAAGCCGCGCCACGGGGAAAAAATATCACAGTTATGGGACCCGCAGAAGCGCCTTTGGCTCTGGTTCGGGGGCGTTATCGTTTTCGGCTTTTACTGCAAGGACAGCGCTCTTTTGATATACAAGGGTTTATTCGGGCAATGCTGTGCAATGCCCAAAAAATGCCCAGTTCCGTTCGAGTTCAAATTGATATCGATCCGCAAAGCTTTTTTTAAAAATCAATTTTCTTTCAAGTGACCAGAAGAGCAGGGCGGGTGGGATTGGAAAGTTTAGGATTATTGCAAACCTATCAACTGGGTTATCCGGTCATAAAAGCTTTACTTTTATGCCAACCAGAAGATTTTTTACATACGGGAGATTGCAGCACGTCAGCATGATTATTGTCCCCTATGGGCATCTTGCCTCTTTTATTGTGTCTTCTAAGCAGCGCCAAACCGCAGAACATTATGCATGTGTATTGCGTTAAGTCGCGCTCCGGGGAAAAAATATCTCGGTTATGGGACCTGCAGAAGCGCCTCTCTTATTAGTACAAGATATTGATTTATTAAGAGCTTTCACTTTTTGCACGTTACAGGTGGGGAGCTTGTTGGCGTGAAATTGTGCAAGAAAGGCATGCCTTTTATGAAAAAATTCCGGCGTCAAGGGTTGTCGCAACATTGAGGCAGTGTGTGATGGTACTGGTTTGCTCTTGATTAAACGTAAAGATGTGGGCACATGGGGGGGACCTCGCATTCATGGGCGCTGTCGCGAAATGGAAATGCTCCATTTCTTATGCTTTCATTCCTTTCGTTCTTGAATGGAAGTAGATTTTTCATGCAAAGTAGAACGCTTAAAATCGAGTATTTCTAAAACAGAATGTCATTATGGTTATTTTCATCTAATTGTTTGAGCAAATATTTCTCAGAGTGTTGGAATTCATTTTATGATGTTGCTCGTGAATAATGTAAATGCTTTACATAAATGCAAAAGCCGTTAAGGCTCCCTATCTTTAGGGTATAGCTGGTACCATTATTGAGCTTTGAGAAACTGTGGATACATAAGAGTGTTTTTTGGGAGTTTTTTTCAAGAAAATATATTTGGTGAAATGTTTTAAAAAGAGTGGGCATTTAAAACGAAAGGATCATTTTCTTAATTTTAAGGAGATATCCATTATTATTTCTTACTTGTCCATTTGAAATAATAAATTTTTAAAGTCGCAGTCGCTTCTCGCAAAACTTTTGTAGGATAAGAGGAGTAATCTTTAAAGAAGAACTGTTTTTGGGGGTGACAAAAGCGTTTGAAGCACAATAAAAAGCGTAAAATCGCTTATGAGAATGTCAAAAAGAGGCATAAAAAAATCGTGATGTCATCTTGGGGATCTAAAAAAAATCCTTTTCAAAAATATTTTGAATATTTTATTTAAAATTTTTAAAAAGCAGCGATTTGTGGTGTTGCGAGTCGGCTATGTCTATGCTAGAAACCGAATGGTTTTCGTTCGAGGTTTTAAGAAGAAGATTCTTAAGATTGAGAATGTCTGTTTCATTATCATCTGATAACTATCAGAGAGTCGCTCAAGGGAAAGAGGCGGTATTTCGTGTCGGATTCATTTTCTCTCATACCGCTGCCGTTGGTAGATCAACGCTATGCGCAAGCGCTTTTTAATTGCGTTCAAGAAGCAGGAAACGTTGAAAAGATTGAAAAGGCAGTGGAGGATTTCTTGCTTGTCTTAGAGCAAAATGAAGATTTAAAATACTTCGTGCTCAGTCCATTCTTTTCAGTCAAAGAGCAAATTAAGGTGATGCAATCTGTTTGTGAAAACATCAAATTTGCTGATAAAGAAGCAGGACAGATTGTTGGTAATTTTTTACGCGTTATTGCAGCAAACCGTAGGCTTAGTGCCGTATTTGGTATTCTCTATGCCTTTCAGCGTTGCGTTGCACGTGCTCGTAAGCAAGTTACTGCGCAAATTGTTTCTGCGCGCCCCTTAAGTTCTCAACAAAACCAAGAATTGTGTGAGACTTTGGAAGGTATCGTTGGGGGAAAAGTTTTGCTACACACCATTGTGGATCCAACAATTCTTGGTGGATTAATTATTCGTGTTGGGACGTCTCAAATTGATACGTCTCTTCTAACAAAATTGTCTTCGCTTAAGCTTGCATTGAAAAAAGAGGTCAGCTGATGGATATTAGACCATCTGAAATTTCAAAAATTCTAAAAGAGCAAATCAAAAACTTTGACCAAAAGGCTGAGGTTTCAGAAATTGGTTGGGTCCTCTCTGTGGGGGATGGTATCGCTCGCGTTTATGGTTTGGATAATGTTCAAGCTGGGGAAATGGTGGCTTTTCCAAATGGTGTGCGCGGGATGGCGCTCAATTTGGAAGTTGATAATGTCGGTGTGGTTATTTTTGGCTCAGACCGCGATATTCGTGAAGGGGATTGTGTAAAGCGATTGGGCGCTATTGTCGATGTCCCCGTGGGTCCCGCTTTGCTAGGGCGAGTGGTCGATGCACTTGGAAATCCTATAGATGGTAAGGGACCTCTTAAGGAAACAGAGCGTCGTCGTGTTGATGTGAAGGCGCCAGGGATTATTCCGCGCCAGTCTGTTCATGAACCTATGTCAACCGGATTAAAAGCAATTGATGCACTCATCCCTATTGGACGGGGACAGCGTGAATTGGTGATTGGTGATCGCCAAACTGGAAAAACAGCGATTTTGCTCGATACATTTTTAAACCAGAAACCTTTTCATGAAAAAGAGGATGGACGAGAGCAGGACAAAGTTTATTGTATTTATGTGGCTATCGGTCAAAAACGTTCGACGGTGGCACAATTCGTTAAAGTTTTAGAAGAACGTGGAGCGCTGGAATATTCTATTATTGTTGCGGCAACCGCTTCTGATCCTGCTCCCTTGCAATTTATTGCACCTCTTGCGGGATGCGCGATGGGCGAATATTTCCGTGATAATGGGCAACATGCTTTGATCGGTTATGATGACTTGTCAAAACAGGCAGTGGCGTATCGTCAAATGTCTCTTTTGTTACGTCGTCCACCGGGGCGTGAAGCTTATCCGGGAGATGTTTTCTATCTGCATTCACGTCTTTTAGAACGGGCGGCGAAGTTGAATGCGGAAAATGGATCGGGGTCGTTGACAGCTTTGCCAGTCATTGAAACGCAAGCAAATGATGTTTCGGCTTATATTCCTACAAATGTGATTTCGATTACAGATGGGCAAATTTTCTTGGAGACCAATTTATTTTATCAGGGTATTCGTCCTGCTGTGAATGTTGGTCTTTCTGTATCGCGTGTTGGTTCTGCAGCACAAATTAAGGCAATGAAGCAGGTTGCCGGCTCGATCAAAGGTGAATTGGCACAATATCGTGAAATGGCAGCTTTTGCGCAGTTTGGCTCTGATTTGGATGCATCAACCCAGCGCCTTTTGAATCGGGGAGCACGCTTGACAGAGCTTTTGAAGCAGCCACAATTTTCTCCACTAAAAACAGAAGAGCAAGTGGTGGTTATTTTCGCGGGTGTGAATGGCTATCTTGATTCTCTAGCGGTTTCTGATGTTGCGCGGTTTGAGCAGGGGCTTTTGGTGCTTTTGCGGAGTGATTATCAAGATCTTTTACAAGCAATTGCTGAGCAAAAGCAGATAACAGATGAGCTAAAAGATAAGTTGATCACTGTTCTTAACACTTATGCGAAAAATTTTTCGTGATGAATTGATGGAATGCTTGAATGGCCTCATTAAAGGATCTTAGAGACCGTATCGCTTCGGTTAAAGCAACACAGAAAATTACCAAAGCTATGCAGATGGTTGCGGCAGCCAGGTTGCATCGTGCGCAAGAGGCGGCGCAATCAGCTCGCCCTTATGCGAAGAGGATGGCCGATATTTTAACCAGTGTTGCGGCTGATGTGGATGGTGTTGATGCACCGGCTCTTATGCGTGGTACGGGGCGTGATGATGTGCATCTCTTGGTGGTTTGTACGGCTGAGCGCGGCTTATGTGGTGCTTTTAATGTGCAAATTGCTCGTCGTGCCCGTGAGCAGATTAAAGCGTTGTTGGCTGCTGGTAAAATTGTAAAAATTATCACTGTGGGCAAAAAGGGTGCGGATATTTTATCGCGTGATTACAAAAGTTTGATGATTGATCATATTGATTTACATGCTGTAAAGCGAATTAGTTTTGCAGAGGCGATGTTGATTAGTCAACGCATTGTTGATTTGTTCAATGAAGGCGCTTTCGATGTCTGTACGTTGTTTTATTCTGAATTTGTTTCCGTGATTAATCAACGCCCAACAGCTTTTGGCTTGATCCCAATGGGGGCTCCAAAAGCAGCTGTTGAGGCAATAGATGTTGTGGAACAAACAGAGACGAGTAAAGATTCACAATCAATTGTTTCTGAGGCAATTGTTTATGAGTATGAACCTGATGCCGCTTCTCTTTTAGAGGCGCTTGTGCCACGCAATCTTTCAGTGCAAATCTTTCGGGCTTTACTCGAAAATGTTGCTGGTGAAATGGGGGCAAAGATGACAGCTATGGACAATGCATCGCGCAATGCGGGTGAAATGATTAATAAATTGACGGTAGCTTATAATCGTCAACGTCAGGCACAAATTACCACAGAATTGATCGAAATTATTGCGGGCGCTGAAGCGCTTTAAATGGAAAAGGTAAGGATTGATGGCAAAAGCAGTAACCTCAAGCAAAGGAGCAGAAAAAGGTGAAAAAAAGAAACCAGCTGCTCGTTCCGGTGTGAAAAAAGACGCTTCGAAATCTCAAGTAGATGTAAAGACTTCATCTGCGCCTGCACGTCGTGTTGCTAAAGATGCACCGGTGAAAAAAGAAGAGCGTGCAAAAGGCGCTGTTGGTGAGATTAAGCAGGTTATTGGTGCTGTTGTTGATGTGCAATTTGAAGGGGCATTACCGAATATTCTCAATGCGTTGGAAACACAGAATTTAGGCAATCGCTTGGTGTTAGAAGTTGCACAGCATTTGGGTGAAAATACTGTGCGTACGATTGCGATGGATACGACCGATGGTCTGATGCGCGGACAAAAGGTCGTGGATACAGGAGCACAGATTAGTGTTCCTGTAGGAGAAGCGACCTTGGGACGTATTATGAATGTGATTGGAGAGCCAGTGGATAATGTGGGACCAATCCCTTCAACCAAAACACGTTCTATTCACCAAGAAGCGCCTGAATATGTTGAACAATCGACCGTTTCAGAGATTCTTGTCACGGGTATTAAGGTTGTGGATTTGTTAGCCCCCTATTCGAAAGGGGGTAAAATTGGCTTGTTTGGTGGTGCTGGTGTTGGAAAAACCGTTCTCATTATGGAGCTTATAAATAATATTGCAAAGGCCCATGGTGGCTATTCCGTGTTTGCTGGTGTGGGAGAACGGACACGTGAGGGAAATGATCTTTATTACGAAATGATCGAAAGCCGCGTGAATGTGAATCCAAAAGACAATAATGGTTCAACAGAAGGGTCAAAATGTGCGCTTGTTTATGGGCAAATGAATGAGCCACCAGGAGCACGTGCGCGTGTCGCTCTTTCAGGGTTGACCATTGCAGAAAGCTTCCGTGATGAAGGACAAGATGTTCTCTTCTTTGTGGATAATATTTTCCGTTTCACACAAGCAGGGGCTGAGGTGTCTGCTCTTTTAGGACGTATTCCTTCTGCTGTGGGGTACCAGCCTACTTTGGCAACGGATATGGGCGCTTTGCAAGAACGTATTACCAGTACAAAAACAGGCTCTATTACTTCTGTTCAGGCGATTTATGTTCCGGCTGATGACTTGACAGATCCGGCGCCGGCAACGTCTTTTGCCCATTTGGATGCAACGACCGTTCTTTCGCGCTCTATTGCGGAAAAGGGAATTTATCCAGCTGTGGATCCGCTTGATTCTTTCTCACGTATGTTGGATCCATTGATTGTGGGGGAAGAGCATTATACCGTTGCTTGTCAGGTGCAAACCATTTTACAACGTTATAGAGCGCTTCAAGATATTATTGCTATTCTTGGAATGGATGAACTTTCTGAAGATGATAAATTGTTGGTGGGACGGGCGCGTAAAATTGAACGTTTCCTTTCGCAACCTTTCCATGTGGCGGAAGCCTTTACTGGTTCGCCGGGAAAACTTGTTCCTTTGGAAGATACAATCAAAGGCTTTAAAGGTCTTTGTGCGGGCGATTATGATGATTTGCCAGAAGCTGCTTTTTATATGGTTGGTTCGATTGATGAAGCCATTGAAAAAGGAAAACGTCTCATGGCAGAGGCTTCTTGAATTAGAAGCTTCTTACTTGAGGAAAAATCTGTCGTGAATATTTGTCGTTAAATAAGGGCAAGTTGTTGAAAAAGATAAGTTGTTAAAGAAGGCGGAGAGCCTTTCTGGGTATTGTGGAGACTTTTGTGGAAAACAATAGAGAAGAGCATTTTTTGTTTGAGCTTGTATCGCCTGAAAAGATTGTGTTTTCAGAGCAGGTAGTGTCTGTTGTTCTTCCTTCAGCTTCAGGTTCTTTGACCGTTATGGCACAGCATGCACCATTGGTGGCAAGCATTGTGTTGGGAAGTGTTCGTGTTCGCACCTCTGTGGGAGAAAAGCTCTTTGCTGTTTATGGAGGTGTTGCAAATATTACCTTTTCCGGCTGCTCTTTATTGGTAGAGCATGTTGTGGCTGTGGAGCATCTTTCTTTTGATGTCTTAGAACAGCAGATCTTGCAGGTTCAAGCGACGTTAGAGGGGGGAACGAGTGATGAGGATAATCGTAAAATCGAGGCTTTTTTCCAGCAATTATCAGCTGATGGTTCTGTGTTGATAGAGGCGTAGCAAGGTATACAGGAAAAGGTGACATGAGCGGAAAAAAGAGTACGGTTGTGTCTGCCAAAAGGGTCGGAAAACCTTTTCCTCGTCCGGGTCGTGTTTTTGCGGGACCTTTGCCGAAATGTTTTGTTTATATTTTTGCTTCTCTTATTTTGCAATGGGCTTATGGCTTAGGGGCCAATATTGTTCAGTCTAATATTGTCCATCTGACTGGCGATTTTCACGCAACTTTGGCCGAGACGACATGGTTGGTTGCGGCCTATATGGCACCCAATGTAAGTGTGGCGATTATGTTGATCAAAATCCGCTATCAGTTTGGATTGCGTGCTTTTGCTGAACTATCAATCCTTGGCTTCGTTTTGGTTTGTGTGTTGCAGCTCTTTGTGACCGATTTGCGTTCTGCGTTGATTATTCGCTTTTTTGCTGGGATTGCTGCTGCGCCTTTGGCTTCGCTTGCACTGCTTTATATGATGGAGGCTTTTGCTCCAGCAAAGAAGTTTACTGTTGCTCTGAGTTTGAATTATATGAATGCGGCTTTAGCAGCACCTTTATCCCGTTTGATTTCTCCGGATTTGCTGGAAAATGGTGGCTTTTCCAGTCTTTCTGCTCTGGAAATGGGGTTGGTCCTCATTAGTTTGGTCTGTATCTATACTTTGCCCCTTACACCAGTTGTCCGTAGTAAGGTTATTCAAAAGTTAGATTGGATAAGCTATGGTTTGATTGCTTTGGGGCTGGGGCTCAATGCTGTGATTATGTCTGTTGGCATATTGTATTGGTGGTATGAAGCGCCATGGATTGGTTGGGGGCTCGCACTTGCTATTTTCTCGTTGGCTGTTGCTATTATGATTGAGCTTAATAGAGAAAAACCATTGATTGATCTGCGTTGGATTTTCAGTAAAGAAATGATTCAATCTGTTTTTATTTTATTGATTTTTCATGTTTTCTTGTTGGAACGGTCCAATTTGCCCGTCGGTTTTTTTAATCTTTTTGGTTTGCTCAATCGTGAAATGGCGCCCATGTATCTTGCGGTGACATTGGGAACTCTGTTAGGGGGGGCTGTTTGTGTCTTTTTTTTACGGGCGGGGCGTGAGGATTATTTTTATTTGTTATCTTTGGGTTGTTTGGCACTTGGCGCTTATTTAGATAGTCGTGTCAATCATTTAACGCGTCCGCAAGATATGATGTTGAGCCAAGGATTGGTGAGTTTTAGTTATGCACTTTTTTTGCCTCCTGCTCTTTTCAAAGGGTTTGTGATTGCTGGTGAGCGAGGCCCGCGTTATGTTTTGAGTTTTATTGCTGTTTTTTTGCTAACGCAAGTCACAGGGGGATTGATGGGATCGGCTTTTTTTGGCACCTTACAGTTTTATTTTGCTCATAAGAACTTTGAGTCTTTAACACAAAATATTGTTGTGACGGATCCGCTTATTTCTGGTGAGATAAATACTTTATTTTCGCCTTCTTATGGTGTTTCTGTTCCCCATGGCTTTGGAAGTGAGCAGGCGACTTCTCTGTTGATAGAGAAATTTAAGTTAACAGCAAATATTTTTGCTTATGATGACGTTTTTCGGCTTTATTTTTATATTTCAATGGCTGTATTCGTTGTTTTTCTTGTCACAATGGTTGTTAAGTCATGCTCTTTGCGTGCATTAGAAAAAAAGTGATGTCATAGAAGAGGGGTGTAAAAAATGATAAAAGCATTACGGTCAAAAGCTACGATTGTTGCATTCCTTTCTGGTATTATGGGGGTTTTGCTGATTTTGTGGGCTTGGAGACTTCCTCCTTTTGTGAGTAACATTCAAATAACGGATAATGCTTCTATTAAGGGCAATGTGACGCTGGTTAGTTCACAGATCTCTGGGGTGATCGCACGGATTTATGTACAAGATTATCAACGCGTTGAAAAGGGAATGCTGCTCTTTGAGCTTGATGATTCTCTTTTTCGTCAGCAGCTTGCACGCGCACAGGCTGTTCTCGATTCAAAAAATGCAAAATTGGCCAGTATTGAATTGCAAGCACAGATTTTACAGGGAGAAGTTAATGCTGCAGAAGCAGAATTAGCGCGTTCACGAGCATTCTCCAATGTTGTTCCTGATAAAAAGTTAGGCTTTGGAGATGTGGCAAATTCTGTTTCTCGTCCTCTTTCACAACTCTTGGCAGCACTGGAAACAAAACGACAATTGCAAAAACAATTAAATCTTGAACGGCAAAGTTTACAGTCAGAAGTTGCGGGAGCAAAGGTGAGTGTTGAGTTGGCAAAACTTAATCTCGATCATACAAAGATTTTATCGCCTCGAACAGGCTATATTGGATTGGTTGGAGCGCGGGTAGGGCAATATGTTATGCCGGGGACGCAATTGGTCTCTGTTATTTCTGATGATATTTGGATTATCGCTAATTATAAAGAAACGCAACTTTCTCAGATGCGTGTGGGACAACCGGTTGTTTTTTCTGTTGATGCATTGAACAACAAAAAGTTAACAGGGCGTGTGGTTCGTTTTGCTCCTGCGACAGGGTCAGAGTTTTCATTGTTAAAAACGGATACGACAATTGGTAATTTTATTAAAATTGCGCAACGTATTTCAGTACGGATTGCTTTAGATCCTGGTCAGGAAGGGATTGAAAAGCTTATTCCTGGGATGTCTGTGGTTACGTATGTGGATACTTCGCAGCGGGTCGATTCTGGAGGATAAAATTTTGGGTTTTTTCAGTTTAATTTTTATACCATTTGCTTATAGCAAGTGGGCGTTTACGTTAGAAGATTTCGTTTGGTTTATTATGATCCATCTCTTAAAGCTCTTAAAACACTTATTTGTCATGATGTAAAATAATGTTCTTTAGAACATTAAGAGGCATGCCTCTTTAATCACTTCTATTTCTTTTGAAATAACGCAGTAGAAGGGGGGGATTGATAAGGTGCTTTATAGTCTTCTTGCAACAGCGTTCTTTGAAGGCGTGGGGGTGTGGGGTGGCGTGTGTGTGGGCAGTAGGTGAAAATTACTCGATAAAAAATTAGATGTTTACAGACGAGTGGCGGGGAGGAATATTGAAGTAATATTTAGGGTATAGTTTGCCTGTCGTCTCTCACAATACTGTTCTTTGAGGTGTGGTGATGTGGATCGCATGTGTGGACAGTTATCCCGCTAGATAAAAAGCTGAATGATAGACTGGTGGGGTGGAAAATTTAGCCTTGGGAAGGATGGAGGGCGTAAAGTTAGGGGGAAAACGTATAAGTAGTGTGCTTTATCAGTGATGAAAAAAATGCCCGCTTTGAATCGGGCATTAAAAGGGAAGATTGTTGGTGTTAGTAATTTTTGCGGATTAGCAAGAAGCTTGCCAAAACGACTCCGGCAGCTAATGCGAGGGTTTTTTTAGGATTTTCTTTCGCTTTTTTCTTTAATTCTGTTGCATGTTCGTTGAGGTGGTAAAGTGCGTGACGCCCCTTTTGTTTCCATGTGTTAAACAGCTCAGAAATGTTTTCAAAGCTATCATTTTGAGAACTCCAATGATTTACGGGGACCAGCTCTCTTTTTAATTGTGCAATACGTTTTTTAATTTTAGCATTTTTAGCGTTGGTTGAAAATAGACACATTTGTTGACTCCTTCATGTGTTAAATTGTGTGCATGATCGTTGGAATTGTGTTTGGGGTTTTGCTATAACGGCTTAAAAATTGAAAGGTTGCATTGATTATGCGACTTGGGGCGGATTGTGTTTTGGGGGTGAGGTGAAAGTTAAGCGTTTGGGTTTAATGAGGCATTTTTTAAATATGCTTGCGTCCATTTCATGATGGGGGGTGTAAAGGGTATAAGATACAATCTCCTGCAAAGGATAATTTCTTCGTCAAGGCTATCAAGCTGGTCGTTTTATTTTCTTATCCTTGTTTCAAAGTTTGGAGACAGTCCCTCAAGCATTTTTACTTTTTTTCGTTTTTATCTCCATGGTTGCTTGTGGTGTGTAAGGGACATGGCTTTGATTGATGATGAACAGATTTGAAATGAGAGAAGCTTACGATGTTTAGGTTTTCCATTCAAATTTATAAAAAAGAGGTTATTATAAATGAATATGTTGTCTTAATTGGGTGGTATATCCCATGAATTTTTAAACATTTTTTAAAATTGTGCTTTGATGAGCGTTATCTGTTGTGTTGTAAAGTATTGTGCTTTGATGACGTTGATGTAAGGTATGCACCTTAAAAATACAGTCTTGTCTCTGTCTGATTTTAGTTTCTTTTTGAAGCAACCAAGTGTAAAAGTATGAATGTGAACAGGAGTGGTGGGATTTCCGGGGCATCTGTGAAATGAATCTCACTTATGAGCTGAGTTCCATCAGGGGGTAACAGATGAAGCTTAAAGTAATCTGTTAAGATTGGTGGGTGGTGTTATTTTCGTTTTCGTCCTTTGATGTGCGGAGGAAGTCAATGTAAATGATGGTTGAGAGTGCAGGTTTTAAAAATTTGAGGACTTGATGAGCACGACCTATTCTTTGTCGAAATCTCTTGAGCGTCGTCGTTCTGTTGGTGTTGCGGTTGGTAATGTGGTGGTTGGGGGGCAGAGCCCGGTTGTTGTACAGTCAATGACCAATACAGATACCGCTGATGTTGATGCAACCGTTTCTCAAGTGGCTGCTCTTTGGCAAGCTGGTTCACAATTGGTTCGGATTACTGTTGATCGTGATGAAGCAGCGGCAGCTGTACCAAAAATACGGGAGCGATTGGAAAGATTAGGTTTTTCTATCCCATTGGTTGGGGATTTTCATTATATCGGCCATAAGCTTTTATCAGAGCATCCAGCATGTGCTGAGTCACTTGCAAAATATCGCATCAATCCTGGAAATGTAGGTTTTGGTGCAAAAAAAGATCGTCAATTTGCAGAAATTATAGAGATTGCTTGTCGGTATCATAAACCTATTCGCATTGGTGTGAATTGGGGGTCCCTTGATAACGCGTTGTTGACACAGCTTATGAATGAAAATGCACAGCAAGAAAATCCCTTATCTGTGGCTGAAGTAATGCGAGAAACTGTTGTGCAGTCGGCTTTGCTTTCGGCGGCTTTAGCAGAAGAGTTGGGGTTGGGACGGGATAAAATTATTCTTTCTGCTAAAGTGAGTGATGTTCAAGATCTTATTGCTGTCTATACCACCCTGGCTGCACGTTGTGATTATGCTCTTCATTTGGGCTTAACGGAAGCAGGGATGGGAACAAAGGGGGTTGTTGCTTCTTCGGTGGCTTTGGGCATTTTATTACAGCAAGGGATTGGCGATACGATACGCATTTCATTAACGCCTGAACCTGGTGGTGATCGAACACGAGAAGTAAAAGTGGGGCAAGAACTTTTGCAAGTGATGGGATTTCGGCAATTTCTCCCCGTGGTTGCCGCTTGTCCTGGTTGTGGGCGCACAACCTCAACGGTCTTTCAGCAATTGGCGCAAAAAATTGAAGCGGATTTACATAAAAATATGCCCGTTTGGCGTGAAAAATATCCTGGGGTTGAAAGTTTAAAGGTGGCTGTGATGGGATGTATCGTCAATGGACCTGGGGAATCAAAACATGCGGATATTGGAATTTCATTGCCTGGCGTGGGGGAAAGTCCTGCGGCACCTGTTTTTATTGAAGGACAAAAGGTAAAAACTTTGCGTGGTGATCACATTGCTGAAGAATTCGAAGGGCTTTTGAGTGATTATATTCATAAACGTTTTGGACAAGGTTAAACAATTGCACAAGGTTGAAATAAAGAAGATACCTTGTTTTAAAGAGATATCTCTTAAGGTTTCCATTTCACGATAGAATTTGTGAGATGCTATAATGGTAAAACTCTTGTAAAGTGTATAAAACTTATAGAGAATCCCTTCATCTTTTAAGTTTAATAAAAGAACAACCAGCTGCATATGCTTACGCCTGCTTCCTATACAGTTCTAATATCTGAGACGCTACATAAGAGGTATTTTAGTTTTTACTCACATGCTATCTCCGTTTGTAATAGGGCCAGTTAAGTGATTTTAATTGATGCACTATGAGTGGGTGAAAGAATTTTACAATATTCAGGATGCTCATTCGACATGCAAAACAATGAATGATGATTATAAATCAATGTATTGTTTGTTATAGGTTGCTGTGGCTACCGTAAGTTCTTGGATCATTTATTATCTCAAATAAAACCAGCTGTTATGCATTTTATAAGAAGCCTCTGATCGATATCAATATTTACTCATTCTTCCGGTATTTTGGGGCATTTTTCTGGATATAAAATTGATAAAACGGAAGATCCTTATAGCAGATATTGCCCTATTTGTCATAAAATGTGAGCTTTTATTGTTCTATAAAATGATGTATATAAGACGTCTTTTTGGGCGTTATTGGGGGGATGCATGACAAGTATATTAGCATTTGGATTTTTATTTAACGGTATAAGAATTTTAACAGGTGCCTTTATTGTATTTTATATGCTTGAAAAAGGGCTAACTCTTATTGATATCGGGATCATTAAGTCGTTTCAGGCTTTTATTATGATGGTTACAGATATTCCTCTGGGATATTTTGCCGATAGAAAAAGTTATAAAATATCGATCGTTTTGGCAGCGGCTTTTGCTGCTACATGGCTGTGTCTCATGGGATTTTCTACAAGCTTTTATGGTTTTCTTTTGGCAGAATCTTTTAATGCCTTATCGCTGACATTGATTGCGGGGGCTTATAATGCTTTACTTGTTCAATATGCAAAAGCAAAAGTGACATCGACTAAAAAAGTGCTGGGAGCGAGCTCTCAATATAATTACATTGGCATGTTTATATTCAGTTTGATCGGTGCTTATTTTGCTGATTATTCGAGCCAATATATATGGTATATTGCGGCGTTTTTAATGTTGATGACAACACTCTTTGGTTTGTTCTTTCTTGATGACCTGAAAGGAGAGAAAAAACCAAATAAAGCGAATTCTCTCTTTTATGATGCTAAGGAGATGTTGTCTATTTTTATTAAGGTTCCTTATATCTCTTTATGCTTTTATTTTTCACTGATCTTTTTCAATATATTCTCGCAGTATTGGCAGTGGATATTTAAAGATCATAATATTAATGTCACTTATTTTGATCTTGGTGTGACGTTTTCACTGATATTGCTCTCTCAGCTCTTGGCTAGTTTTCTCTTTACAAAACTAAGTGAAAGGGTGAATTTTGTTTTATTGCTTTTTCTTTTGGTTTCACTGATTTTTACAGTGGTTTTCTTTGAGCCGAAAAAAGAAATTGCTATTATTTTAGTCTGTATGATTTTTTACTTAATTAAGTATACATATCTTCGTGTAGAAGTTGTTTTGCATGATAGTATTAGTGATCATTTCAGGGCTACATATGAATCTTTCTTGTCAACCGTTGGGAGATTTAGCCTCTTGGTGTTTTTTTACATGAGTGCATCTATGGTCGATATATTTGGCTTTTTCTCACTCGTTTATATTTTTGCTCTTTATTTATTGATTTACTTGTTGGCAGTATTTTTTCTAGAAGGAACGCGCAAAAAAGTTCCATGAGATTATTATTAGACGTGTGTTTTATAAATTCATGCGTTTGTTTTAATGTACCTCTGGTTTGTCATATCCATTGAATGATGGGACCAATAATATCATGGAGATCAATGGTAAGATTTTTGAAAAAAACTCTTGGACATTTAACAAAGAGGATAGTGTAGGCTCTGTACAATAGAGCGGAATATGATAGGGCGGATGACGTTAATTTTTGCGTGTTGCATTAAAGCGAGCTACTTGTTGGAGAGGGAGTGCTTTGATACCAAAAGGGTGTAAGAGGGCTTCTGCTTTTGTGATGAGCGCATCTCGCTTTTTTTGGGTTTCTTCAATGCCATAGAGACGAACAAAAGTTGCCTTTTGTGCTGTTTCATCTTTCCCAGCGGTTTTTCCTAAAGTCTGTGTGGTGGCAGTAACATCAAGAAGATCATCCGTTAATTGAAAGGCTAAACCAAGATAGGTTCCAAAAGCCGTCAACTTTGTCAATAATTCTTCTGACGCATTGCCAATGATGGCGCCTGCTTGGCAAGCAAAGCTTATCAGGGAAGCCGTTTTCATGCGTTGTAGGGTGATGATGTCAGTACTTTCTTGTGGTCTTTTTTCAGCTTCAAGATCCAGCATTTGTCCCCCTAGCATACCACCAAGTCCGGCTGATTGTGCAAGTGCTGTGATCAATTTTATTCTCATCTCTGTAGACAGTGCATTGGCTTTATGGGCAATGATTTCAAAGGCAAATGTCAAGAGAGCATTGCCTGCTAGAATTGCTGTTGCTTCATCAAATTCTATGTGGACAGTGGGTTTCCCACGCCGGAGGATATCATTGTCCATGGCTGGAAGATCATCGTGAATGAGTGAATAACAGTGAACACATTCTAAGGCACATGCAACATCAAGTGAATGCTCTATAGGGATATCAAAAAGTGCAGCACTTTGAATCACAAGAAAAGGTCGCAGGCGTTTTCCACCGTTCAGCACCCCATAGCGCATGGCTTTGATTAAGTTTTCAGGGCGCGAAATTTCACCAGTTTGGATGTGATCACTTAACAGTGCGCTCAGTCGATTTTCAACGCTTTTACCATGTTTTGCAAGAAGGGGGGTAAATTCGTGCATTCTTGCTTCCTTTGTTTTTATGAAAATGAAATGATGACGTTCAAAGAGAGAGACTATTGCTTTTTCTTGTGTTCATCAATGGACGTAGGTTTTTATTAAAAATCAATTTCTCTTTATTATGCGTATCTTTACTGTATGCGCAAATCCCTTTTAAAGCCAAATAAAATAATGCCAAATAAAAAATTAGTTAGTCTTATGAAAATACTTTCATGGGTGTATAAAACTCATAAACTTTGTGGTGCTTTTGCTCTTCATTTGGTCATTGTGATATCATTTTTGATAAAAGGAAGGTTATTTTTGCTCAGTGGAAGATCATTTTGACATTGCCTCTTCTTTTTTATCAGTATATAATGCCCTCAAATTTTATGGTGTTTTTAAATGAAGCATTGTCATTTTTGGCATTGCTTTTTCTGTTTTAATGGATTTGGAGTGTCTTTTTATGGCTGTACCTAAACGAAAAACCTCTCCAGCGAAGAGGGGCATGCGCCGTTCGGCTGATGCTCTGAAGGCGCCGACTTATATCGAGGATAAAAATTCTGGTGAGTTGCGTCGCCCTCATCACATTGATTTGAAAACGGGAATGTATCGTGGACGTTCCGTTTTAGTGGTTAAGGATTGAGTCTTTTATCTCTCTTTTATGCTTAGGTTTCCTTTGATTTCTTGGTGAATGCACGCTCTCGAGTCGTGCATTTGCACTTTAAGATGGCTGTTGAGGTGACCTTGCGCTGCTCTCATGCCATTGATTGGAAAAGGGGACATTGATTTGAAAACGGGAATGTATCGTGGACGTTCCGTTTTAGGGATTAAGACTTTAGTCTTTTATCTCTCTTTTATGTCGGTTAAGTTTCTTTTGATTTCTTGGTGAATGTACGCTCTCGAGTCGTGGATTTTCTGTTCTTCTCTAGAATAGAGGGTAGATTTTGCTGAGAGAGATGATTCTATTGTGGAGAGATACTTTTCTTGTTCTTTGATGAGATTACAGCCATCATATAAATAAAACGCCTCAAAAGGGATATACTTGTGTTGTAATATCTTACGTGTTTTTTAAAAGCACCTCTCTCAGCGTGCTTTTCAGCCCATTTTGTGACAGTATTTCGTGAAGGGTATAATGATAACCCCATGAAATAATATAAAATTTATTTGCCTTTAAGCTGCATAAAAGTGCAAGCTAGCACTGTCATACACTTGCGAGCTCATGGGTGTTGCGAATAACCCTTGGCTCTTAAAACAGTTCATAAGAGGCATGCCTTTTTTGTAAAGTTTTTACTCACATGACCTCCTCGCTTGTAAGAGGTAAGTGAATGTTTTTAATTGATTCAACATGGAATAGGTTGGAAACAAAAGAGCTTCACACTATTCGGGGGTTTAATTCAATATAAGAAAAAACGATAAATTATCTTTATAAATCAATATTTGAATTACATGGGATGTGTGATGCAGCCGTTTGAATGGTTTAATGGGAGAGAATCTTCCTGTATTAAGACTGATGATTGAAGATAAAAATGATATCTTATGATGATGAGTCAATGAGCGCGCTATGAAGTAAAGCGTATGAGGCGGCGGCGAGTGGAATGGGTCGAAAAATTAGAGCGTTGATTGGTGTTTTAAGAAATTTTATTCTTGAGAATACAGAGGATGATAAAAAAATAAAACCAGCTTTTTGCTGGTTTTATTAAAGTACCCTGTTGTTATGAAAGAGTGTATTATGCAGCGTAGACAGCTTCGCTGTTTTCAGCGGTTTCTTCTCTTTCAGTTTTAAATTCGCGTTTTGGCTTGTTGGAAAGGTGCATCTCGATGAGATTAATCGCTTCTGTTTCAGAAAGGCTATTAATAACCGCAATTTCGCGGGCCATTCTTTCAAGAGCAGCGGTATAAAGTTGACGCTCAGAGTAGGATTGTTCGGGTTGTAGGTTAGAGCGAAAAAGATCACGAACTACTTCAGCGATACAAATAAGATCACCTGAGTTGATTTTAGCATCATATTCTTGAGCACGGCGAGACCACATGGTTCGTTTAACGCGTGCTTTTCCGCGTAAGACTTTTAAGGCGCGTTCGACGGAATCTCCAGCAGATAATTTACGCATTCCAACGGAAAGGGCTTTTGCAATAGGGACCTTGACATCCATTTTATCTTTCGCAAAATGAATGACGAAAAGTTTTAATTTATGTCCTGCAACTTCTTGATCTTCAATCGCTATAATTTGTCCTACTCCATGTGTGGGGTAGACGATATATTCAGAGGTTGCAAATTCTTTAGTCTTTGAGGACGTTCCATGTTGGGATGCCATAATTTTAGTTTACTCCCTTATGATCAACAAATGCATCGGAAAACAGGTTATAAACCTGAGGGTTGAGTTTTCTTTAACCAAGTATATTGTACCAATTAAGTGAGCATAAAAGCCGAGTACTTTTAAATCCAAAAAAAAATACATTGCTTTACTAAAAAAAGCAAAGAAAAATACTTAGAAAGATGATCATGCTAGAACAACACTAACATCAAACTTCAAAAGAATCAATCATTTCGCTTGAGGATTTTTTATTTTTACAAGAGAAGTCTTTCAATTGTGGAAGGAGAGCGCTGTAAACTGTAGCATTACTCTTCTCCATTTCCTGGGTTTTCTGAAAAATACTTTTCTAATTTGTTTGGAACACCATCCATTTCTTTGGCTTGAGGAAGAGGCTCTTTTTTTGTGGTTAAATTGGGCCATTTGTTTGCGTAATGAAGATTAAGTTCTAACCACTTTTCTAGTCCTGGTTCTGTATCCGGTATAATGGCTTCTGCTGGGCATTCTGGCACACAAACACCACAATCGATGCATTCATCAGGATGAATGACCAACATATTTTCACCTTCATAAAAACAATCAACAGGACAAACTTCAACGCAATCCGTATATTTGCAGTGAATGCAGTTGTCGGTTACGACGTGGGTCAAGATCAAACTCCATTTGTTACTTTAATGCTCTTTAGAGGAGAGAGAGTGTGTGTTTTGATGATTGGTGAGTTGATCGCGTAGTACAGCTAATTTTGCAAAAGGTGAATCAGGGTTAAGACGTTTTTCTGTTTGAAAAGGCTTATAATTTGTACGCTTGCCTTGGGATTTGTGAAACTTATGAGAACGTTTTATTTGTGGAGGTGCTTCTTGAGGGGAATTTCCATTCGCATTGTCTCCTCTTTTTATAGCGCCCTTCGGTTTATTTTTCCACTTATGTCCAGATTTATCACGTTTTTTTTGTGTGTGGTGGTGAAATTGAGGCCTATAATGCCATAATAAAATAACTTTATCTTCTGCTGTAGGGGGAGTGGGCTTGGCAAAGTTTCCAACAGGTTCAGCAGCTGGTAAATGATTGGTTTTATGGGGGTGTCTTTCAATATGAGAGGATACAGTTTTCAGGGGTGAAACATTTTTTTCTTCTTGTGTTGTTTCTGAAGTCTTGATTGTTTGCCATAGACTACCAACGCATTCTGCGGGTCGAGCCTCTTGTGTTGTCGCAGTCACAGGAAAAGAGCTTTGCTGTGCAAGAAGATTTTGTTCAAAAACAGTATTGCTTATGCTGTATGATTGGTAGCCAAGTCCTTTGAGGATTTCTTCCATATCATTCCCATTGGCACCAAGAATGGACATCATGGCTGGGGTTACAAAAAAACTTTTACCATCATAGGCACCTTCAGGTTTGGAATCACTTCCTTGTTTCCACTGAAGGGCGGGGCGGATGAGATTGGCAAGACGTTCTAAAATATCAATCCGTACGGCACGTTGCCCTAAGATTCGGTATCCAGCTAATTGATAAAATTGGCGGTTATAGGTAGGGTCAACAATTAAAGAGGTCCGACCAGCAGATAATGCCGTAAAAATTTCATCCAAACCCGTTTGGTCTTGTCCTGCATTTTGAAGGTTCCACAAAAGGGTAATGGCTTGTACTGGAGCGGGTTTAAGCATTCCGGCAACATAGATATGAAAAGCACCAAAACGCACCCCTAGACGCCGAAGCACAGCACGGGATTCTTGCACAAGGTTTTTGACAAGGTCTAAAACTTCGCGGCGGGGTAAAACCCCTAAAGCGTTAACCAGTTGTAAAGCAAGATTATTGGTTGAATCTGTCAAATTATCGGCATTGCGCAAATCAAATAGGGGTTTTAAAGTCGTTTCAAAATGAAAGGTTACAAAGCGCTCTAATCGTTTTATGACGTTATCGCGGGATTCTCCGATGAGTTGTGTGTCTGCTAAAACAAGTAGTTTGGGTTTGAAAAAATCTTCTGTCGCAACAAGTTGTCCCACAGGTTGACCAATCCAGCGCACAATGCCATCAGAACTGAGGGTAAAATCACCATTTGCACAAGCACAAAAACGCTTTGCGCGTTTGGAAAACGCAAGAATCAAATTTTCATTCTCTATTGAGCATTGCTGCTCGGCTGTTTGATCGGTATTGTTCTTGTTGGCATAAAAACGAAAACCTTCAAATTTACCCCTTCCGTATTTTTCAATGAGAATATCATCTTGAAGAATCTCATTCTGTTGAACAATCTTGCTATCCATGATCATTTTCTTTCTCAGTGTGACACTGGTAAAAAGCCTTTTGCGACAACTCCATAATGTTGTTCTTTCTTAACACGTTTGTTGCGCTTGCTTCAATCATTCTTGTCCTTTTTTGATGTTTCTTTTTGCGTCTTTAAAACTTAGAGGCTACTTTTTTATTCAGTTTTCATTCAGTTGGAATAGTTTATATTTGCAGATTACACTTATTAGTTGTAATGTAAAGCTGAAAGCGTAAAAAGCATAAACAGATTCTCTAAAATTAAAAGGAAATGGAATCGGTCATCCAAAAAAACAGCATGTATTTTGTCTGAGCATTTCAATTTTTTTTGCTGTTTTGTCATGAAAAGTGAAGAGAAAGTTTTTTTAAAAAATATTTTATATAGGCGAAAAGGCATATTGTAGGGGCATTTTACAGATGAAATTATGTCTTATGATAAGAAGTTTTTACCATGATCATAAAAAAAACAATTGCGATTATAAATTTACACGTTAAAGTAGTGAGCGCATAAGTGGACAACTTTTGAGTTCTTTTTAAGAAAGAATTTAAGAAAGAACAATGGTGTCGTTACCAAATCAATTTTTATAATTTTAATCGCAAGGGGTTATTATGGGTAATCTTTCAAATGCTGTTTATAAAAGCAGCAAAAATTATGGCGATGCAGATAAAAGCTTAGGACGGAATATGATGCGTTCTGCTATGCAAGCACCTTATCTTGAACGACAAAAAGAGCATGATTTGGCTCTGCGATGGAAAGATAAACGCGATGATGATGCCATGCATCAAATTGCCGCAGCTCATATGCGTTTGGTGATTGCTATTGCGAACCGCTTTAAACGTTTCAAAATGCCCTTAGGGGATTTGGTACAAGAAGGGTATGTGGGATTGTTGGAAGCCGCGGCGCGTTTTGAACCTGATCGAGAAGTGCGTTTTTCAACTTATGCAACATGGTGGATACGGGCTTCTATTCAAGATTATATTTTGCGAAACTGGTCAATCGTTCGAGGAGGAACCAGTTCTTCGCAAAAAGCACTTTTCTTTAATTTGCGACGTTTGCGCGCAAAACTGGTGCAAGATGATAGCGCTTTGTCAAAACAGGATATTTTTCGTACAATCGCTGAAAAGCTCGGTGTTTCCGTACGCGATGTTGAAACAATGGATTTTCGTTTTTCCAGTTCGGATAATTCCTTGAGCGTTTCTGTTTCTGAGAACAGTGATAATCCCATTGCGAAGATGGATGTTTTGGTTGATGAGAGCCCTCTTCCTGATGCTTTAATTGAGCAAGTGATTGATGGTCAGCGACGTACGCAGTGGCTTTACGATGCGTTGCAAATTCTCAACGAACGGGAGTTGGAAATTATTCGCTTTCGTCGCTTAAATGAAGAGGGAGCTACTCTAGAAGTTTTGGGTGAAAAATTAGGAATTTCGAAAGAACGTGTGCGTCAAATTGAAGCACGAGCTTTGCAGAAATTGCGTTCTGCTCTTCTTACGGTTCATTCAGAAGATGCTTACGATATATAAGCTGTGAAAGACTTTGTGAGGGGAAGGAGAGTGCTTAGGTGCGGGGGCGTAGGGCATGATGAAGCGGATTGAGGGATTACTCGCTTTATCAAGCCATACGCCTCCTTTTGGGGTGCATTGAGCCATCTTTATGAGCAGAGGGAAGATTGGAGGGGAGGGGCTTATTTGAGAAGATCTATGCAGAAATTGTCTTCTGCTCTTCTTACGGTTCATTCAGAAGATCTTTAAGATATATAAGCCGTAAAAGATTTTGTGAGAGGACGGAGAGTGTGTAGGTGCGGGGGCGCAAGGCATGATGAAGTTGGTTGCATTTGCCAATAGGCTTGGGGAGGGCGTGATTAAAGAGAGACAAAGAATCAAGATTGTCGCAGATGAAAAAGGAGATTTATTCGGTGATAATTTTTACTTTTGTACCAGCGCGTAATGTTTGAGTTGGTGAGAGGGCATTGAGAATCCGAAAGAGTTTTTCTTTGTTTGGTGTATGTTGCATTTTATTGGCAAGGTTTGCAATATTTTCTCCTTGTTTAACGCGGACAATACTGATCTTTAAGGGTTTCAATTTTTTTAACTCTAAAGTTGAAAGAGGGTGAAAGCTTTGGATCGTTTTTTGGGCAATTTCTGCAAAATTTTGAGAATTATAGGGCGCTGCCGTCAGAAAACGAAAAATATGATTATTGAACAGAATGACAATCACATCAAATTGCCATTGCTCATGAGTCGCACGAGCTTGTGCTGCAAGTAAATTTTGGCTTAAGTGTTCTTGACGCGTGAAGCCTTGATGAGGGAGCCCTTGAATTGTAAGGGGGCGGATAGATGATGGATCTAACCCGATAATCCATCCGCTTTTCAAATAATCACTTGCAGTCATTCCTGCAGGATGGGGAATAGCATCAAAACGAATCGCAATTTTATTGGGGCCGCTGGCCCAAACGGTTTGTGCGGAATGTTCTATTGTAAAATTGTTGGGAACAGAAAAAGCGATGCGCCATTGCGGATGAATAAATTCATTGCCACGTACAACCCCTGTGTAAAAGCTTCCTCCAAAAGTCATGCCATCAATGCTTTTGAGAAAAGAATCACGATCTGTATTTCCACTATTTTGTTGATTGATTTTACGGGCTTTTTCTATCGCAAGCCGAATGCGTTGAGGGGTGGTTGGGTGAGACGCTAGAAAGTCTAAGGAAGCATTTGGGGTGCCAGAAATATTCTGAAAAGCACTATAGGCTTCCATTGTTTGAAGAAAGCGTGGTGAAGCAAAGGGATCATACCCTGCTTGTTGGAGCATTTCGAGGGCAAGGGAATCAGCTTCCAGCTCTTGATTGCGGGAAAATTGTGCGAGTTGTTGCTTGTTGTGTATGGGATTGTGTTTTTTGCCCATAGAAGAAAAAAGACGTGGAGACATATGGTCTGTCATCTTCTTCAATTGGGCTTCTTTTTGAAGGCGTAAAATGCCATGATTGGCTTTGATATGGGCCATCTCATGGGCTAAAATTGCAGCAACTTCTGAAGAATCATTGGCGAGTGCCAGCATACCACGGGTGATGTAGATCGAGCCATTGGGGAGTGCAAATGCATTGACATTTTCCGAGTTTAAAATTGTGACGGAATAGCTTTGAGGAGAATGGTGGGATGCAATGGTTAGTTTACGAATAATTTTTGCTAAAAAGCGTTCAAGTTTTGCATCATGATAAGCAC
Source organism: Bartonella sp. AU55XJBT (assembly GCF_028618525.1). The sequence goes on from NZ_JAQITC010000007.1 coordinate 59,519, forward strand.
CACCATACATTTGCAAAATACGGGGGTGTTGCAGTGCGCTTAATGTGACATAGATATTGTGATTGTCGGTACGTTTGATTGTTTCAGAAGAACTGGAAGAGAGCCTATCATTGCGAGAAAGGGGGGTATGACAAGCTGAAAGGAGAAGCATTAAACTGGTGAAAGTTGCTTTATAAGGCAGAGAGCGAAAAAGAAAATTTCGTTGAAAAATGGAGAATGTTGGATCGCGGTGCAGGTTGTTTCTGCGGTGTAATGTGGCAAATTTCATGTGTATCTTTATATCGTGTGTGTTTTTTTGAGAGAAGCTTTAGAGATAAGGATTCATTTGGCTACATCATAGTTATTGTTTATAAAAAATAGCTCTCATGGATAAAGGGGTGTGAGAGAAAATAGAATTTTGTGAAAGGCAAAATATGGCATGACAACATTTACAATATTGTTAAATGGAGATCTTTTTATCACTGATCGTTTGCTTAATCAAATTCAAAACAGTCGGGTGATTGCTGCGGATGGCGGCATGCGTCATGCGGAAGCACTTAATGTGATGCCTGAGTTGTGGTTAGGGGATTTTGATTCATCTGATCAGACTTTGATCGACAAATATAGCCATGTTCCGCGTGAGGTTTTTCCCTCTGATAAAGATATGACCGATAGTGCTTTGGCTTGTGAAAGAGCGCTACAAAAGGGTGCTAAAAAGCTTATTTTGTGTGGTGCTTTGGGAGGGGAGAGAAGTGATCATAGCCTTTCTCATATGACGCAAGCGTTGATGATGGCAGAGAAAGGCATTTCAGTATTGTTGACAAGCGGTTTGGAAGAAGGTTGGCCGGTTTTGCCAAAACTTGTGTCATATGATTTGCCTAAAGGGTGCTTGTTTAGTCTTATCGGTTTTTCTGATTTAGAAGGCTTAACGCTTGAGGGGGTAAAATGGCCAATTTGTGACAAAAATGTGTCATTTGGCTCTTCTTTAACACTTTCTAACCGTATTTGTGGAACCTTTTCTTGCCATTTAGGTTCTGGAAAAGCTATATTGTTAGCGTCTGTACCTATTTCGTAAAGCTCTTCCAATATATTTTGAATAAGGCAAGGGGGGGGCGTAGTGATTAAGTGCCGACATAAACGATGTATTATGTATTGATCTTGAGAAGGAAAGGTTTTGCTATGTTAAAATCAATTTTAAAAGTAGCCGTCGTTTCTGCGATTGGTTTCAGTTCGGTGGCTTGTACGACAACTGATGAGCGCGTTGCGCGTTACGGTGTAGGGGGAGCAGCAATTGGGGCTTTGGCTGGAACAGCTATTGCTGGAAGCACGCCTGGAGCAGCGCTTACTGGTGCGGCATTTGGGGCTTTGGCTGGAACAGTAACGGGTGAGGCTGTAAATCAAAGAAGACAACAAAGACAAGCTTCACAATTGTGCACATATCGCTCTCGTAGAGGACATGTCTACCAAGCACCTTGTGCACAAAGAGTTCCAGTACGACAATTATGTACTTACCGTGATGCAAGAGGGGTGATGTATCAAGCACCTTGTCCGCGCCGCGTTCGTTAATGGCGGTGCCATTGCTGCGGCTTGACCGCATTTTCTTAAACGTGGGGACAACGCCTTTGCTCAACCAAGCCTGTTTATCGGTTGAGCAGGGAGCGCGTATTGCGTTGGTAGGCCGTAATGGTTGTGGAAAATCGACCCTGTTAAAAATTGCCGCAGGAATATTAGAGCCTCATGGTGGCGAAATTTTTCGCCACCCTCGCGTAACACTTCGTTATGTCGCTCAAAATCCGGATTGTTCTGGTTTTGAGGATATTAACACTTATATGGAAGCGGGGCTGGACGAGACATCTGATGTTCAGTGGATCAATATGCTTCGTACAAATTTAGGGTTTTCGGGCGCGGAAAAATTAGAAACGCTTTCGGGCGGTGAAAAGAGGCGTGTTTCATTGTTACGGGCCATTGCAGCAAAACCCGATATTTTGTTCTTAGATGAACCAACCAATCATCTTGATTTACCAACCATTGAATGGTTGGAAGGCGTGTTGTCTTCTTTGCGTTCAGCGATTGTGGTGATTTCCCATGATCGACGATTTTTGGAAAATGTTACGCGTTCAACGGTATGGCTTGATCGTGGGACAACGAAAAGACTGGAAAAGCGTTTTTCAGAATTTGAAAATTGGCGCGATAAAGCTTTGGAAGAAGAAGCACTCGAGCAGCATAAATTGGGGCGTCAAATTGTCCGTGAAGAGCAATGGTTGCGTTATGGGGTAACTGCACGGCGTAAGCGTAATGTACGGCGCTTGGGCGAATTAAAAAACTTAAGACAGCGTCATCAAACTTATAAGGGGCAGCCGGGAAGTGCACTGTTGAGCGCTGCTAAAAGTCATGATTCTGGGCAATTGGTGCTCGAAGCAAAGAAAATTTCAAAATCCTATGGGGATCGCGTTATCGTGAAAGATTTCTCTTTACGCATTCAGCGGGGAGATCGAATCGGTTTGGTAGGACCTAATGGGATTGGAAAGACAACGCTCCTTTCCACATTGATTGGGCAAGAAGCTGTAGATAGTGGGACGGTGAAGCATGGCTATAACCTCTCCATGGCATTGCTTGATCAGCAACGTATTCTCAATGAAGAAGAAACTTTGGCGCATTATTTAACGGGAGGAAGGGGCGATACTCTCGTGATCAATGGACAAGAACGGCATGTGGTTTCTTATATGAAAGACTTTTTATTTTTGCCGGAACAAGCGCGCACCCCCCTTAAAGAATTTTCAGGGGGAGAAAGAGCACGACTCATGCTTGCACGCCTTCTTTCGCGTCCGGCAAACTTTTTAATTCTTGATGAACCGACCAATGATTTGGATATGGAAACTTTGGATTTATTGCAAGAATTTATTGCTGATTTTGCAGGAACAGTGTTGTTGGTTAGCCATGACAGAGATTTTTTAGATCGTACTGTAACGCATATGTTGGCACCGGAGGGCGATGGTCATTGGGTTTTATATGCGGGTGGCTATAGTGATATGATGGCGCAAAATAAGCAGGCTCTCCGTTTACAACGCACAGAAATAGAATTATCAAACCGTAAAACATCTGCAAAATCTTGCGCAGGGGTGGGCGGAAAAAGTACTTTCTCAACAGATCCTAGCTTGGATAGTGCGGGAGAGAAAAAGACACGAAGAAAATTGTCCTATAAGCAGGTTTATGCATTGGAAAAATTGCCTGAAGAAATCGCTGTTTTGCAAAGTGAAATAAAAAAAATTGAACAAGAGCTCTGTGACCCAACTCTTTATGGCAGTGATAAAAAACGTTTTGAGCGTTTATCAACAGCGTTGGAAAAAAAGAAAATAACTTGCACACAAAAGCAAGAAGAATGGCTAGAACTTGAAATTTTACGTGAAGAAATAGAAGCGTATTCACGGTAATATCTCATCATTTCCCAGTATTTTAAGAGATTCCTATTGTCTCATCGCTTTCTGTGGAAGTGCTTGGACATATTGAAGAATGACCACAGTACCTTATGAGTTCATAAAGAGCAGATTTTTTAAAACATACTTTTGACTGCGGTTCGAAGTCATAGCGCTGGTTAATGGGATTTTGAAGAAAGCTTTACTGTTTACGTTTGGCTTTTTGGCACAACTCTTGATAAAGAAAAAATTATTGGTGCGGTGCGTTTTTCAAAATGTTCTCACGCATGGTAATACACTCACACATTTTGCAAGTCCCCAATGTTGCTATCGCTCGTGGCGTTTGAGCGCATTCATAAAAGTATTCTCTTGTTTTAATTTTATACCTTCAATACACCAATCTCGCTTATGACGAACAAGCAAATGAGCCTCATTGATTCTCATGTGAGAAGTGTTGTGATGCGAAAAGTGTAACATATTCGATGTTACGGTTTAAGGTTAAAAATGATGATATGTCACGACAAATCAACGTGTTATTGTAACATTTTTAGGAGGAGAAAATGATGGACATTAAAACAAAGCGAACAATTTCCACATTGATTGGTTTAGAAGATGCTGCTGAACTGTCTGCTTATTACTTGCGTAATGCGAATCATCTGCGCCCTTTTGAACCGTTGAGATCTGACGACTACCACACTCTAACAGCTTGGCGAGCACGCGCGCCAATGCATTTGCTTATGAAAGCGCACAAGGGCAAGCCTATCGATATATCGTACGTCTAAGAAATGAAAACACAATCATCGGTGTTGTAAACTTCACAAATGTGGTTCGTGGTGTTTTTCAAGCCTGTCATCTTGGTTTTTCTCTTGATGAGAAACAACAAGGCAAAGGGCTTATGTTTGAGAGTTTATCGGCTCTTATACGCCATATCTTTCAAGTCTATCACCTGCATAGAGTGATGGCAAATTATAGACCTGAGAACATAAAAAGCGAACTTTTATTAAAGCGCCTTCATTTTGAAAAAGAAGGCTATGCCAAAGATTATTTGATGATTTCTGGAAAATGGAGAGATCATATTCTAACCTCTCGAATTAATGAGTGTTATAAGTCCGTCAATAGATTTGAATAAAAGATTTTAATAAAGCTAGAGGCTTTTTACGAGATGTCTAAATATGCCGAATTCTTCACGATCTTAACAATACGAAGATCCTTAACCATCTCTCTTCTGTAAATAGTTTAGGACCTTTGTTTAGCGAATTTCAGCTGCTGCCTCCTTTAAATGTTTTTTATCCTAGAGAATGAATGGGTTGATTATCATCATTCATTGTTTTTCAATGTGAATAAGAGTTCTCAATAGCGCAAGATTTTCTCCATTTTACACCTGTTTTTAGGTTGAAGGACTCAAAAACGCTTTGCTGTCATGCACAAGTGGGGTTGGCTTACAAAGGAGACTCCTATGGATAAAAACGCCCTCCCTATGGATAAAAATAATTGAAGAATAAGACGTAAAAATGCGCTTTTCATGAATCCTTTCACCTTACATGAATCCTTTCAAATGTGAGGGCTGTCGCAATGTTATGCACCTGTGAAGTCGTCTTGTCACAAGTTATATGAGTTTTGTGTTATTTTGCACAAACTACCCACGGTTGGCAGAATTTTTGTGCATTCACGCGTTTTTTCATTTTCCCTTTTCTTAAAAAATTTCTAATATTATCAATGTTGTTAACTCATCCCAAGCGCATTTTTATAAAGTTCAATGATAGCTTCTTCTTCCATTCGTTCATGCTCTTCTTTTTTACGCAACCGTATAATGCTTCGAACAGCTTTGCTATCAAAACCAGAGCCTTTAAGTTCCGTGTAGACGTCTTTAATATCATCGGAAATGGTTTTTTTTTCTTCTTCTAGTCGTTCAATTCGTTCGATAAAAGAGCGTAATTGGTTGACGGATATAGCGTGTGTTTGATCGGTTACTGTATCATTCATTGTATTTTCTCCAAGTTATATGTTGTACGTTATTTTTTCGATGACCAATTTATGTTGGAAAAGCTTGAAAAATAAAAAATCAATCAAGCACCACAGTTTTTTTACAAATTGACTTTAAATATTTTGTAAAGTTTTTAAGATATAAGATATATGTATTGATAAAAGGGCTATAAAAAGAAAAATATAAAAATATATGTTTTAGACGTGAAAGGCTTTTGAAAAAAAAGATGTATGATTTGTTTTGAGAATTGACATTATAGAGGAAGTTTTGTGATTTTGAAAAAACAATATTGGGCATTTCAGAAAAGATTAAAGGTTTTTCTCTTGAGCATTTTGCTCTTATTTCCCCTTGTTGTTTGTGCAAAGGCTGACTTTAGGGTGTGTAATACAACCCAACAGTCTGTAGGGGTTGCTCTTGGATATCGTACCTTTTCAGGGTGGGTGAGCGAAGGTTGGTGGGTGGTTCCCGTGACAGAATGTAAAACTTTAATCGAAGGACCTCTTGCCTCGCGGTTTTATTATTTTTATGCGGAAGGGGCACAAAAAAAAGGAAGCTGGGCAGGCTCTGTCACCATGTGTGTGCAAGATAGCCAATTTACTATTCAAGGGGTTCATGATTGTTTCCCTCGAGGATATCAAAAGGCTGAGTTTAAGGAAATCGATACCGGTAATCAAACCAGTTGGATGGTGCAATTGACGGATGAATCTTTGTTAAACAATTCAGTTGCCTCTTCTCTTTCAGGAAATTCTCCACCGTGAGACGTGCCCGTAAAGTAAAAATTATTGCGACTCTTGGTCCTTCTTCTTTTTCTCGTGTAATGATTGAGAAGCTTTTTAGGGCAGGGGCAGATGTTTTTCGCCTTAATATGAGTCATACGGATCGTGACACATTGGGCGATTTGGTCAAGTCAATACGGGAGGTTGAAAAAACGGTTCAACGGCCCATTGGTATTTTAGTAGATCTTCAGGGGCCGAAACTGCGTGTTGGTCGTTTTGCAAAAGGTCAAGAGGATTTGCGTGTTGGGCAAAGTTTTACGTTAGATCATCGCGATGTGGCTGGCGATGCGCAGCGTGTTTTTTTCCCTCATGAGGATGTCTTTTCGGCACTTAAACCAGGGGATCGCTTGTTAATTGATGATGGAAGGTTAGAACTGCGTGCTGAAGTGTGTGATGATCATTTTGTTCAGTGTCGTGTGGTTTCTGGAACCCGTATTTCTGATCGAAAAGGTGTGAGTTTTCCGGATACAATTTTGCCTTTTGATTCGATGACCTCAAAAGATAAGGCTGATCTTCAGGCTCTGTTACAGCTGCCTGTTGATTGGGTTGCCCTTTCTTTTATCCAGCGTCCAGAAGATATTATAGCGGTGCGCAGGCTAACGAAAAACAAGGTGTCTTTGATGGCTAAAATCGAAAAGCCTCAAGCCTTGGAACATATAGAAAAGATTATTGAAGTCTGTGATGGTATTATGATTGCACGCGGAGATCTCGGGGTGGAAATGCCTCTGGAAAGGATTCCTGCGCTGCAGATGGAGCTGATCAAAGCTTGCCGTTTAGCCGGAAAACCTGTTGTGGTGGCAACACAAATGCTCGAATCAATGATCACATCTCCTGTGCCAACGCGTGCAGAAGTATCCGATGTTGCTACAGCGGTTTATGCTGGAACAGATGCGGTGATGTTGTCGGCTGAATCTGCTTCTGGTCGTTATCCGGAAGAAGCGGTTCTTATGATGGACAAAATCGCACGGCAAATTGAACAAGATCATACTTATGCTGCTCAGGTTGGAGCACAACATCCAACACCAGAATCAACAGGGACGGATGCGATTTCTCTTGCCGCGCGTCAGATTGCTGAAACACTTTCACTTGCCGCTATCGTTGCCTATACGGCTTCAGGAACAACGGGTTTGCGCGCTTCTCGTGAGCGTCCCAATAGACCGATTATTGCTTTATCGCCCATTGTGGAAACAGCACGGCGTTTGGCACTCGTTTGGGGGCTTCATTGTGTGGTTACTGCGGATGCAAAGAATTTAGAGGATATGGTTGATCGTGCAGCTACCATTGCCTTTCAGGAAGGTTTTTGCCAAGGAGGAGATCGCTTCCTTGTGACAGCCGGTGTTCCCCTTGGAACGCCTGGTGCAACAAACCTTTTGCGTATTGCCTCTGTTTCTCCAGATGGAACGAAGGGGATTTGATCCGTTTACACATAGTGTTTTTTCACGCGCCTTTAAATAGGTTTCAGGAACAACGGGTCTGCGCGCTTCTCGTGAGCGTCCTAATAGACCGATTATTGCTTTGATCTTCCCTTGTGGAAATAGTATGGTCTTATGGGGTTTGGGCAATTAGGTTTTGGGGTGGGATGCGGTGATGTTGTAACTTTACCTTTCGTTTTGAAGATGGTTACTTATGGTAGAATTTTTTTTTCTATCATCTTTTTAGATATGTTTCAGATCGTTTTATTGATGTCTTATAAGCGAGAAATTCATTGATCATGAAAATTCATTCTTTTGCTGTTTGAATGAGAGCTTTAAAATTTTTCATTTTAAGCTTTTGTAAATGGATGAAATTTTCGCAAACAGAATTGAATAAAATTATGTGTCCCCAAAAATCATGAGGGTCAGGCATGAGAATAAAGTGACGGGTGAATGCATTTTAAAAAATAGGCTGGTCACGCATCGTTTTTATGTAAAAGCAGTTGGCTTTATCGTTGTTGGCTCATTGATATGATTTTTTACAATGATGTCTTGGTTTTGAGATGTTGGTTTTGGTCATTTGTTGTGCGAGATATCTCATTGGAAGCGTGGTGGTGGTATAAGGCGGATTCTTTGAGGTATGAAGTGTTTGTGTGTCAATGAAATATTCAAGAGAGTTTTTTGAGGAGATTTTAAGTCAATTCCATAAGGGCCATGTGTGATCAGTTACTGGAATCTTCTTGATAAAAAATCGAACTGCTTTAAAAGTCTTCCTGCTCTTGTTCTTGAATGTTTTTGCTGTTTTGATCATCTTTGAGCAATTGGTTGGTGAGCTTTTCAATGCGTTGTGTGGTGTCACGCATAATCCTTCCCATGGCACGCTCCTTTTCATTGTGGAGTCGTAAAAGAGCATCGTAATCTTCTTGTAACTTTTTATTTTCTCGTTTTATTTCTTCCATTTCATCGATAATCATTATGCCCGCCATTACCGATAAACGATGGTCGCCAATTTCTCCAAAATTGTTCTTTAAATGGGTGATATATTGATCCAATTGAGCTGCAAGCGCAATAAGATGACTTTCTTGTCCTTTATTACAAGCCATGCGATAGTTTTTACCATCAATGGTAACGGAAACTGTTTCCATACGTTCAAACCTTTATCTATCAATGACGACACGAATCGTTTCCATTGCTTTAATAAGACGTTTGGAAACTTCTTTGTTAACAGATTCTAAGCGTTCAATTTGAGCTTCAGCTTTGTCAAGCGCTTGGGCAAGATGACTGCGGTCAGCATTCATTCGTTGAATTTCTTCTTCCCATTCGTTATTTTTATCAATAACGGCGTTGCGGTTGATTATTGTGATCTCTAAGGTTCTAAGTGCTTTTTCTAGGTGCTCTAGAGCATCTTGCAGAACCGTAGTCTCTTGGTTCATTGCTTTTTTCCTTTGGGTAATTGTATCCTTTATCAATGCGTTATGCAAAAACGAATCACTTACATTCTCATATTGTGTCTCTTTTATTTTTAAGTATGTAGGATATTTTAGCAAGCAAAGCAGGGGTGAGATATAAATTAAAAGCTGGATTTTTTGCGCGTATTGGCATAAATGACATGAATATACAGGATGCGTGAGGGGAATGTGTTATTAATGTTATGGAAGTGATGACAAAAAGTCTCACGCTGATGGTTAAAAAAAGTATTTCTTAAGGAACTTTAAGAGAATACAGAAAAAGCAACAGTATAACGTATTTAATGAAATGGTCGATCATTCATGATAAACACCCACCAACAGAATCAGATGGCCAATGCTATCCGTTTTCTTGCTATTGATGCGATTGAAAAAGCCAATTCTGGTCATCCCGGTTTGCCAATGGGAGCAGCCGATATTGCTACGGTTCTTTATACACAATTCCTTGCTCATGATCCTAAAAATCCTCGTTGGCCTAACCGTGATCGTTTCGTCTTATCAGCAGGACATGGATCTATGTTGCTTTATGCTCTGCTGTATCTTTCTGGTTATGAAGATATCGGTATTGAGGATCTTAAAAATTTTCGCCAATTAGGGGCAAAGCTTGCGGGGCATCCAGAATATGGGCATGTGGCAGGAATTGAAACAACGACGGGACCTCTCGGACAAGGGTTGGCTAATGCTGTGGGGATGGCTCTTGCAGAACGTCTGCAAAATGCCCGTTTTGGAGATCTTGTCAACCATTATACTTACGCGTTAGTGGGCGATGGATGCTTGATGGAAGGGATTTCTCAGGAAGCACTTTCCTTGGCAGGACATTTGAAACTCAATAAGCTCATTGTGTTGTGGGATGATAATAATATTTCTATCGATGGAGAAATTTCCCTTGCGGATAGTACAGATCAAATAGCCCGTTTTAAAGCATCTGGTTGGAATACACTCAAAGTGAAAGGGCATGATCAAGCCGCCATTGCACATGCCATTGAAGCAGCACGAAATTGTGATAAACCAACGTTAATTGCCTGTAAAACAACGATAGGCTTTGGGGCGCCCAATAAAGCGGGAAGCAATAAAGTTCATGGTGCCCCTTTAGGAGCACGGGAAATCGCTGAGACCCGTATCGCCTTGGGGTGGGAGGCAGAACCTTTCGTTATTCCAGCCGATATTCTCGATAATTGGCGCTTGGCAGGGCTTAATGCCGCTAAAAAGCGACAAAAGTGGGAAGAAAAATTGGCCGATCTTCCTGTTTCAGAGCGGGTGGAATTTGAAAGGTTGATGCGTGGTGATCTCGTGGGAGGATTTGATGGCGCTGTCGATGCTTATAAACAGAAACTCGTTGAAGAATGTCCTGTTGTTGCTACCCGTAAAGCTTCGGAAATGGCTCTTGAAGTGATCAATGAAGTCGTGAGTGAGACCATTGGTGGTTCTGCTGATTTGACCGGATCTAATAATACAAAAAGCAGCCAGATGAAAAGTATCACGGCGGAGGATTTTTCTGGGCGCTATCTCCATTATGGCATTCGTGAACATGCCATGGGGGCTATCATGAATGGGCTTGCTCTCCATGGGGGCTTTATCCCTTATGGAGGGACATTCTTATGCTTTTCTGATTATATGCGCCCTGCCATGCGTTTGTCTTCCCTTATGGGGTTGCGGGTGGTTTATGTTATGACCCATGATTCTATTGGGCTTGGTGAGGATGGTCCGACCCATCAACCCGTGGAACATTTGGCTTGCCTGCGTGCTATGCCTAATCATCTTGTGTTTCGTCCTGCTGATGCTATGGAGACAGTCGAGTGTTGGCAATTGGCTTTAAAAGCACGCAAGACGCCTTCTACTTTGGCTTTGAGCCGACAAAATTTGCCGCTATTGCGTCAAGAGTATGAAGAAGAAAACCTCTGTATGCTTGGGGCTTATGAATTGCTAACCGCCAGTGATGAGGCGCAAGTGACACTGTTTGCTTCCGGTTCAGAGTTGCAAATTGCGGTCAAAGCACGTGAAGTCTTAGAAGAAAAAGGTATCCCAACCCGTGTGGTTTCTGTGCCTTGTTTTGAACTCTTTTCTCAACAGTCTTGCTCCTATCAACGGGCTCTCATTGGCGATGCGCCGATTAAAATCGCGATTGAAGCTGCTGTTGCTCAAGGATGGGACCGTTTTATTGGCTGTGATGGGGTGTTTATTGGTATGGAGAGCTTTGGGGCGAGTGGAACAATTGATGATCTTTATGCACACTTTGGTCTTACTTCTGAAAATGTTGTTGCGACTGTTGAAAGAGAGCTGGAAAAGATTGGAGAGGAAAAGACAAAATGACAGCCGTGTGTTGTCATGCGTGGGGGTGTTTCTAGGGTATCATACTCTGTGCGATGTTGTGGATAGTGTTGTGCATTATTGTGGATAAGTGATTGATTGATCGAGATATTGACGTTTTGGGAATTCATGGTGTGGGATTGGAAAATGCCCATTTGTTGTGTTTTAAATGTTATGCTTTAAAAAATTAGATGAGGAAACATGTGAAATGACAGTTCGTGTTGCAATTAATGGGTTTGGTCGTATTGGACGCAATATTTTACGGGCACTTATGGAAAGTGGACGAAAAGATATTGAAGTGGTCGCAATTAATGATTTGGGATCGGTGGAAACAAATGCCCATTTGCTGCGCTATGATTCAGTTCATGGGCGTTTTCCTGGGGATGTTAAGGTGGTGGGAGATGCCATTGATGTGGGGGCTGGTTTAATAAAGGTCTGTGCAGAGCGTGATCCAGCACAATTGCCTTGGAAAGATTTGGATATCGATATCGCGTTGGAATGTACGGGCATTTTTACTGCGCGTGATAAGGCAAAGGCTCATTTGGATGCGGGGGCAAAGCGTGTTCTGGTTTCCGCTCCCTCAGAGGGTGCAGATCTTACGGTCGTCTATGGGGTTAATCATCAGTCTTTAAGCAGTGAGCATCGCATTGTTTCAAATGCCTCTTGTACAACCAATTGTTTGGCGCCTGTTGCACAAGTTTTGCATAACACGGTGGGCATTGAAAAAGGCTTTATGACAACAATCCATTCTTATACGGGGGATCAACCTGTGTTGGATACCATGCATCGTGATCTTTATCGTGCGCGTGCGGCAGCTCTTTCGATGATTCCTACCTCAACCGGGGCCGCAAAAGCTGTGGGATTGGTTTTGCCAGAATTAAAGGGATTGCTTGATGGGGTATCCATTCGTGTTCCAACCCCTAATGTTTCTGTGGTTGATTTGACATTTACGACTCAGCGTTCCACAACAATTGAAGAAATTAATACGGCTATTGCGACTGCTGCACGAGGTCCTCTCAAGGGAATTTTGGACACTACAGAAGAAAAGCTTGTGAGTTGTGATTTTAATCATAATCCGCATTCAGCGATTTTTCACAATGATCAAACCAAAGTAATTGATGGTAAGCTCTGTCGTGTTCTCGTTTGGTATGATAATGAATGGGGCTTTTCTAACCGTATGAGTGATACGGCGGTGGCTTTTGCCAAGACAATATAAATACCATAAGAAGGACCTTAGGGTCCTCTTTTTATAGGAAAAAGCCTCGTTTTTGTACAAATTAAGGGGCATTCTTTTGAGAAAGTCGAGACAAGTTATGTTCTTTGTGCGCCAGAGAGAAGATGCTGTTGAAAGATTGATGGTCTGTTTTGATACGAGGCGATATGTGCTTTTAAAAACTGCATGAAAGAGTAAAATTTGAAAAACATCTGACACGGGATGATGTTCGAGAAAAGGTCAGAAAACGAAAGAGATAAACTCTTTTGCATAAAAGTAAAAGGGTGTTTTAGTGAAAATAAAATTGAGCCAATGCATTTGTTTGTAACAATGGAATGTGGAAAATTAAAAGCAATGAGGGGTTTTTGTGCACTTGACAATGGCTCTTTGGATTTTCAGACAGAGAGTTGAGAGAAGGGAGGTGTCGAGGGTCCTTTTCATGCAAAAACAAAGAGAGGCATACAAAAGCGAAGAAGAGGTTTTAGTGGAAAGAAAATTAAGCAGGTTTGTTCGATGCGTTTTTATTTGAAACAATGAAAAATGAAGAGGAAGCAGTGATGGGATTTCGTACGCTTGATGATGTTGATGTTTTGGGCAAACGTGTTCTTGTGCGCGTGGATTTTAATGTTCCTATGGCACAGGGTAAAGTTTGTGACGAGACGCGTCTTCAACGACATAAAGAGACACTCGTTGAGCTGCAAAAGCGGGGAGCTAAGCTTATTCTGCTTTCTCATTGTGGTCGCCCCAAAGGAAAGGTCGAGTCAGAATTTTCACTTCGTCCTGTTATACCAGTGCTGGAAAAGATCATAAAACAGCCGGTTGCTTTTGTTCCTGACTGTATTGGCTCGGTGGTGCAGGTCGCGGTGGAGGCATTGCAAAATGGGGGTGTTATCCTGCTCGAAAATGTTCGTTTTTATGCCGGTGAGGAAAAGAATGATTGTTCTTTTGCAGAAGCTTTGGCTCATAATGGGGATCTTTATGTCAATGATGCTTTTTCTGTTTCGCATCGTGCTCATGCTTCGGTGGAAGGGATAACGCATTTGTTGCCCTCTTATGCGGGGCGATCGCTGCAAGGGGAATTGCAGGCCTTAGAAAAAGGGCTTGGAAATCCAACACATCCCGTGGTGGCTTTGGTGGGAGGGGCGAAAGTTTCCAGTAAGCTTTTTGTTCTCAATCATTTGGTGGAAAAAGTCGACTCCTTGGTTATTGGGGGTGGGATGGCCAATAGTTTTTTAGCTGCGCAAGGTATTCATGTGGGGAAGTCACCGTGTGAACACGAATTAATGGAAACGGTTAAAAAAATCATTAAAAAAGCGCAGGAATGTCACTGTACACTTCTACTGCCTGTGGATGCTATCGTTGGATTTCGCTTTGAAAAAAATGCGCCGCATCGTCTTTATGATATTGGCGATATTCCTGAGGATGGCATGATATTGGATATTGGTACGCGCTCTATTGCTCATATCAAGAGCGCAATAGATAAGGCTGCGACCCTTGTGTGGAATGGGCCCCTTGGTGTTTTTGAGATGCCTCCCTTTGATAAAGGAACAATTGCTGTTGCACGCCATGTTGCAGAACGCAGTTTGATGGGCAAGTTGGTTTCAATTGCGGGAGGGGGAGATACGGTTTTTGCCCTTAATCATGCCGGTGTTGCCAATGATTTTACGTATCTCTCAACTGCAGGAGGAGCTTTTTTGGAATGGATGGAAGGAAAGGTTCTTCCTGGAATTCTTGCCCTTATGCAGGATTAAGGGATTATTTGAAAAGTAGTTTTAAAACTGTGTGTCGCTCACGTAGAGTGTGTTCAAGTGTATGGTGCACTTTTGGGAAACTGTAAGAAAAAACAGAGAAAATAAAGAGGAATTTTTTTATGACTGAACGGATTGAAGATATTGCACTTTCTCTTGTGCAGGCGGGTAAAGGTATTTTGGCGGCAGATGAAAGTACGGCGACAATAGGCAAGCGTTTTGAAAGCATTGGGGTTGAATCCAATGAAGATAAGCGCCGTTCTTATCGTGAAATGCTTTTTAGTGCAAAAGAAGCTATGGAAAATGCTATTTCTGGAGTGATTTTATTTGATGAAACCATTCGACAAAAAGCATCAACAGGGCAAATGTTGACGGATCTTATTCGTGAGGCAGGGGCGTTACCAGGAATTAAAGTGGATACCGGTGCTAAACCCTTGGCTGCTTTTCCCCAAGAGACAATTACTGAAGGGTTGGATGGTCTTCGTGAACGGCTAAAAGACTATTATACTTTGGGTGCTCGTTTTGCTAAATGGCGGGCGGTGATTGCCATTAATGCCGATACTGTGCCAACAAGAGGCGCCATCAATCAAAATGCACAAGCACTCGCCCGTTATGCTGCTTTATGTCAGGAACTCAATATTGTACCGATTGTTGAGCCGGAGGTGCTGATGGATGGACCGTCGTGCGGGCATTCCATTGCCCGTTGTTTTGAGGTGACACGCGCTGTTTTGACAACTGTCTTTAAAGAATTGTTTGAAGCTCGTGTTGTTTTAGAGGGGATGATTTTAAAACCTAATATGGTCATTGATGGCAAGGATGTGCGCAAGGCTGGTGTTGAAGAGGTGGCTGAAAAGACTGTCCGTGTGCTTAAACAAACTGTTCCTGCCGCTGTTCCAGGAATTGCTTTTCTATCCGGAGGGCAATCTGATCAGGAAGCAACGGCACATTTATCGGCCATGAATTCTTTGGGGGCATTGCCTTGGAAATTGACCTTTTCCTATGGACGTGCATTGCAAGCGGCTGCTTTAAAAGCATGGGCTGGAAAAGATGAAAATATTGCTGTTGCACAAAAGGCATTTTGTCATCGTGCGCGGATGAACCATCTTGCGGCTTTAGGACAATGGACAAAGAGCCAAGAAAAGGTAAGCGCTTGAATTGCCATAGATTTGAATTTCCATAAGGATGTGCGGTGATTGTCCTTGATGTAAACGTTTTGCTAGCCAAGAGGGCAATCAAATGCACAAGCTCTTGCGCATTATACTCTTTGATAAAGAATATAGTTCTTTTTTTGGGTTTAATAATTTCGAGATAGGAGTGTGCTGATTTTTGAATGGTCAGTGCTGGTGGGTGGGTTGTCTTGCCAACATTCCATTGCCTGTTGTTTTGAGGTGACACATGCTGTTTTTACCACGGTGTTTAAAGAATTGTTTGAGAGCTGCGTGTTATTTTAGAGGGGATGATTTTAAAACCCAATAGGGTCATTGATGGAAAGGATGCGCGCAAGGCTGGAGTTGAAGAGGTGGCTGAAAAAACTGTCCCGTGTGCTTAAACAAACTATCCCTTCCGCTGTTCTTAAGAATTGCTTTTCTTGTCTTTCGGACAATCTGATCAGGAAGCAACGGCACATTTATCGGCCATGAATTCTTTGGGCACATTGCTTTGGACATTGACCTTTTCTTAATCGACGCGCATTGCAAGCGGCTGCTTTAAAAGCATGGGCTGGAAAAGATGAAAATATTGTGGTTCGCACAAAAGGCATTTTGTCATCGTGCGCGGATGAACCATCTTGCGGCTTTAGGGCAATGGATAAAAGAGCTGGGGACAAAGAGCCAAGAAAAGGTGAGCGCTTGAAGTACAAGCTCTATGCTTAAATGGGGAATATTTTACATGTTTCTGCGTGATTGGGAAATCCTCATCATGATAAGAATGATGGGGACTTTTTAGGCTTGAAAGATTTCACAGAGAGTTTTCTCTTTCGACATTTTAAAAGTTTTTATGGCGGTTATCGAGAGATAAGATTGCGGGAGAGGCGCGTTTGTAGGAAGGGGAGATGGTGCTTTAAAGGAAATTCGTGAATGCGCAGCAGTATGTTGTCGTTCATGAGGGGGGCTTGCTTTTTAAGTAAAAATCATAAAGATGATATTATATTGAAGAGTTTGATATTGTAATATTATCTCTTTTTCATGTTATCATTGCTTGTCATCAGTAGAATCTATTTGATTGCAGTTTCACAAAGGTGGATAAGCGGGTTGATTGGAGAGTTGTGATTTCTCTATGGGTTAGACATACAGCTTATGAAGCTTTTGTGCGTCAGGATAGTTTCCTTTTCAATGAGCGGGGCGTTTTTTATTGGCGGACGGGTTGAATAACTCTTGCGAAAGAAGATAGATTTGCACCTCAATAAAACCCCTCTTTTTTCATTAAAATGAATAAATTTTTCTTGTATTTTGTGATGATATCATTATAGAAAATTAATTTCGTGGCATTTCAGCTTAGAAATGGGGGGGAGTTGTGGACAGCATATCTTCTAAGAATACAAGCACCAAAAAAAATCGTTACGCAGAGCAGAGCGTTTCTGCAATTATGATGCGGAAATTTTGCCATATCGTGCGTGGGGTATTCTCTGGGATATTCGAAGCGTTTATTTTCATAATTTTTCTTATCTTGCTCAACATGCGTGGATTGGTTCATATCGTACTAAACTTCTTTGCGGGTGCGAGTGGACTCACGTGCTTTTTCTTTTTTGTCGGATACTACTTACAACGCCGCGAAGCAACAGCAGATGAAGCCGCTCTATCGTTCACGCTACTCATAGCAATTGGTGAAGGTGTTTTTTCTGTTTGCTGCATGTCCGCTAGTTGGGGGTATGACGCTCTCTTATTCCGTTTAGCACCTCCAGGGTATGTTCTTATTCTCTCTGAATAAATAGAGCGCACTTCATTTGTGTATAAATCGAAATAAGAGGCGGGTAGCCTCTCAAATTCTTAATAAATACTCTCTATCATGCCATTGTATCCGCTTTTCATAAAGGGACTATAACAAACCTTGGATTTAAAAACTCAAAGAAAACCTCACAGGGTGCCTCACTGCGTCCTTGACCTTAAGACGCCAAAACGGCTTATTGTGTCCTTTTCATGCGGTTTATGAAGTCATGATATAAAGGGAAAGTTTCTCATGGTGCCTCAATGGTATGTTACCGTGTGTTAAATGGAAAAATGAAAAAGCACCTTTATACAATATAATCCAATTATGATTTTTTGATTTAAGAAATATAAAGGGTCTACAAGCTTTCTACAAAACTAATACGATATAGGGGAAAAATTGCCTATAATGGATCGCTTCAAGTACCAAGGGGCTGTAGAAACATTGGGAGCTGGCAAATTAATGATGGTGCCGGATTGCAACAAGAGGGGTGAATTTCTTAAAATCGCACGTGCAATACTAATGCGTTGTTTTGCTTTCCAGAAAGCATAATACCACGCTCTCCTACTTGCGTATCCAAGCTATCTGGGAAAGCTTGAATAAATTCAAGTGCATTAGCCGTTTTAGTGATGGCAAGAATAGCCTCTTCATGGATATTTTCAGTTCAAAAGAAGATGAATGGTTTGCAATCATTTTATTTTGAAATCTTTGTGCCCCATGAGAAGAGGCTTATGTTGGCATTTCAAAATGATTTTGAAATTAAAAAAAAACGCAGCCGCCATGATTTATAAATGCCTAAGCCTCATCTGTTTCTGTTGGATGCGTTTTGAAATTAATATCTTAAAGTGCACTCTTTACAGCACAAAAAACTCATCGCTTAACGAGGCAATCGTTTTGTTTAAAGTCTTTGTGCCTCGTGAAAATGAGATTTTTACATACCAATATTGCCAAAACGATTTTTGAACTTAGAAAGGCGACCGCCACGGTCTACGAGTGTTTGGGACCCTCCTGTCCATGCTGGATGCGTTCTTGGATCAATATCTAAATTAAGGGTATCCCCTTCTTTTCCCCAAGTGGAGCGCGTTGTATATTGAGTTCCATCCGTCATAACAACGGTAATTTTGTGATAGTTAGGATGAATATTCGCTTTCATGCGTCAAACCTTTTGCGTTTATAGAATGAAAGAACACTTACTCGATTTTTTAAGTGCGCTTCCTTTGTCTTTTTGATACATTGATTAAAGTATTTATTCCTATAGCTGAGCACGCATTAAAAAACAAGTGTTCAAGATGCGTCATTGTGTCAGGTGTTGTAAATCATTCAATATAGTGAGCGAAGTTTTATGAAATTATATCGTCATTCAGAAGAATCTACAAAGTCTTCCCCTAGAAAATCTCCATTCTCTTCGCTTGCCATTTTTTTTCCTTATCTTGTACGCTATCGTTGGTTGTTTATCTTTGCTTTTGTTGCTTTGTCTGTTGCAGCCCTTGTCACATTAGCTTTGCCCATAGCGATCCGCCAAATGTTTGATCATGGGTTTTCTCCTTCAAGCCATGGACATATCAATTTTTACTTCGGAATTTTGTTTGTATTAGCTTTGATTCTGGCTTTTTCTTCAGCGTGCCGTTATTATTGTGTTATCACATTGGGAGAACGGATTGTTGCCGATTTACGGCGTGATGTGTTTGTCCATATTATGAAACTTTCTCCTGCTTTTTTCGATCGGTCACATTCAGGCGAGATTGTTTCAAGACTTCTAACAGATACAACACAAATAAAATTGGCTGTTGGCTCGACCGCCTCTACCGCTTTGCGTCAGCTAATTATCGTGATCGGTGCCGTCGTGATGATGGTGATCACCAATGCTAAATTATCTCTGCTGGTTTTGGCTGCTATTCCTGTTGTGGCACTTCCTTTGGTGATCTTTGGGCGTAAAGTTCGCGCGCGTACGCGTGCGGCGCAAGATCGTCTCGCTGATGCCAATGCTGTGGCAACAGAACAGGTCAGCGCTATTCGCACGGTGCAAGCTTTTACCGCTGAAAAACTTGTTGCAACACGTTTTTCTCAGTTGGTAGAACGCGCTTTTCAGACGGCGCGAGCTTCTGTGATCTTGCGGTCCTTTTTTACTGGATTTGCCATTTTTCTTGTGTTTAGCAGTGTGGTTGCTGTGTTGTGGATTGGATCGCGTGATGTGTTGAATGGTACCATGACAGCAGGAACCTTAGGGCAATTTGTCCTTTATGCTGTTTTTGGAGCCTCAACCTTTGCGCAATTATCAGAACTGGGGGCAGAATTAATCCAAGCTGCAGGCGCTGCTGAACGATTGGCTGAATTATTGCAAGAACAACCCATGATTTTAGCCCCCAAAAAACCTGTCTCTTTAGAAAAACCTGTTCGAGGCGAACTTGTTTTTGATCATGTTGATTTTACCTATCCTTCTAGACCACAAGAGAAGATTGTACGCGCCCTTTCCTTTTCGATCAAAGCAGGGGAAACGGTTGCTTTTGTTGGTGCTTCAGGGGCAGGAAAAAGCACACTTTTTTCTTTGATTCTGCGTTTTTATGATCCGACAAGTGGAAAAATTCGACTGGATGGTATGGAGATTGATCGCCTCTCTTTACAGGATTTACGTGGTGCAATTTCTTATGTTCCTCAAGATGTTGCCATTTTTGATGGCACACTGCGTGATAATATTGTTTTTGGGACTGAAAATGCTATGGAAGAGGATATTATTGCTGCTGCTAAAGCCGCTAATGCCCTTGAATTTATTGAAGCTTTACCTGATGGTTTGGATACACAAGTAGGAGAACGCGGTACCATGCTTTCTGGGGGGCAAAAGCAGCGTATCGGTATTGCGCGGGCGATTTTAAGAAATGCTCCGCTCTTGCTGCTGGATGAAGCAACATCTGCTTTAGATGCAAACAGTGAAAAGCTTGTGCAAAAAGCCTTAGAAGGGCTGATGCAAAACCGCACAACATTGGTGATTGCACACCGTTTGGCAACAATTTTAAAAGCGGATCGTATTCTCGTGATGGATAAAGGTACCCTTGTGGAAGAGGGAACCCATGCCGAACTTGTGGCAAAAAATGGCGTTTATGCTTATCTTGCTAAATTGCAATTTTCACCCGAATAAGAGATTTTGAGACAAGAACAGTAATTTTAAAGGCAATGAACAGCACTCTTCTAAAGTAGGCTTATCAATCTTTATGGCTGGCTTTTCTTTAAAGTACATTAATCAACAAAAGTATAATTAAATACAAATTGTTTTATTCTATCAATAAAAATATCTATATTTTGTATATTGTATCCATTAAAATAGAATATATAGATATTTGCGAATCAAATATACACATAATGATATAATATAAGAAAGTCGATGGGAAAGCCCCATAAATAATAAAGAGGGAAATAATGGATGGAGAAATAATAGACGGAATTATTGCCACGATAGAAGGAATTGGTTTCATAATAACTATCATTAAGTTCATCCGAAAGTGGAAGAAGCTATCTATTTTTATAGGATTGGTTGTATTCGCCATAGTGATGGGTGGGTTGTGGTATTGGGGATATTCAACGAACGTGTTGTTAGGCTTTGCAATGGGAATGGTATGTTGTGTGGGAGGCATAATGCTGGTAACCACGATTTATCGTAACAAACAATTAACTGAACAACTTAAGCAAAAAGATCGAGAGTATCAGATATATAAAAAGATTGTTGAAAAAGGGGAGCAAAGGCTTTTTAAAAAAACACAAAAAATATCAAAGGAATGGATTGAACAATGGGATGAGGGAGTAAGGCAATGGGAAAGGAATGCATTGAGGATCGAAAAAACTGGGGCAGGAATAAAAGCCCTTGGAAATAGACCTTCATTGGTAAAGGGGATGTGTGTGCAAGGGCAAGAAGAGGTATATTCATTGTATGAAAAGGAACTCAAGAATATTTGTGCGCAAGGGGGGAGAGAATTGCGTTTATTGTATGAAAAGGCACTCGAAGAAGAATTGGCTGAAGAGCATTATAAAAAAATTAATAATAGTGTAAAGCATTGTATAGATATTAACCATTTTAAGGAAAATTATCAGAAAACGTTAGAGTTAATGAACGAGAATGGGATAATTGTTGAAGAGATCGTAGAGCCCCATACGCAAGAAATAAAATATAAAGCTACGATGTTGTTTTTTCATTGGTACTTGTATGTGCTTGATAATATGATTGCTAATTGGGATCGAAGACAATCAGAAGAACAGTCTAGTGAGAAGAATGAAAAACGGGAATCTACGGATAGTTATAAAGGTAATATATCTACGATTATAGCATGCGAAGAAATACAGAAAACAATAAGTCCCCATCGCAGTGAAGGTGATTGGGTATTAGATAATAAAAGTTACATTCTGTCACTATTATATGGTATTTCCTATGGTTATAAAGTAGCAATAACAACTTTTATTTACTATAAGATGCTTATTAATACGGTGAAAGAAGGATATATTGCCTTGGATGAAGATTGTAGCTATTCCACGGTTGAAGATGCAATGAAGGCTTGTAGAAAGAAAGATAAAGAAGAGAAAAAAGACCTTAGCATTTCTGGAGAGATACCAACATTTGAAGAAGCTTACAAATTAGGTGCTAAAGAAAGGCTGAGATTATCAAATGAAAAATGTTTTGATCAATTGTTTTATTGGGATATGCTTCTAAAAACAGAAAACGCAAGAGATAAATTACAATATATTTTCGATGAGGATCAGCTAAAGAAACTGGAAGAGGCTATTAATAAAGAAAAAGAGCTTTTTAGTATCAAACTGCGAGAGGCGATTGTCGAAAATAAAGATTTTCATTACAACCAATCTTGTGTGCACTTCATAAACTATCTGAAATAATGGTAAACTAAAGGGGGTTGGGGCGTGCAATGAATTTGCTGAGGTTTCTGTCACTCTGGTAGGGGTGGGGGCTCTTGAGAGGCATGTGTGATAGCTCTTAGCAGAGAGGAGAGGCGGTTTGGAGGCGAGCTTTTTGCGCCGTGTAAGGGTGATTTCTTAAGAGGAGTAGGGGGCTTGTTTCTGGTATGGTTGTTGCTTTTTGAAGTGTTTTGTTGTGATGGGTTTTTCGTTTGCTAGCGTGTTTATAGGGGAATTGAGAAAAATAGCAGGTTTAATAATATTGGCTAAGCTGTTTCTGTTGTGTTTGTAAAGAACAGTTGAAAAGCCTCTCTTCATATTGTTTTTTTTTAAGATTTTATAAAACTTTAAGGTGGGGGGACAAGTTTTAAGGGGCTTTTTAGGACGACGGGCTTTTTAAAAGATTATGATTATAGGGTTTAGATACCTTTTTTGAGAACTTTTTCTAGCTTGGTGCGAATGTGTTCATTGCCAGCGAGGATATTTTTTTTGCGGAATATGTCATCACCACCTTCTTTATCGGTGACAAAACCACCGGCTTCGCGAACCATCAGTATACCGGCAGCCATATCCCAAATTTGCAGGTTGTCTTCCCAATAGCCATCGGTTCGACCAGCCGCAACATAGGCTAAATCAAGAGCTGCTGCACCAAAACGGCGAAGTCCAGCAACTTCTGCCATTACATTGCGCAGCTCAATGAGATAGGTTCCATGATCTGGGCGTCCAAAATGAGGCATGCCTGTGGCAATGACACAATCTTCTAGTCTGCGCCGTGCAGAAACACGACAGCGCCGGTCATTGAAAAAAGCACCATTGCCCCGTTCTGCGGTAAAGAGTTCATCACTTACCGGATTGTAAATGACACCCGCAACGATTTTGCCTTGGCTTTCTAAAGCAATGGAAACGGCAAAAAAAGGAATGCCATGGAGAAAATTGGTGGTGCCATCTAAAGGGTCAACTATAAAACGATGTTGTGAATCTTCTCCAACGATTTCTTTAGACTCTTCCATCAGAAAACCAAATTTGGGGCGTGCTTTGCTCAGTTCAGTGAAAATAATTTTTTCTGCTTTACGGTCTGCTTGGCTGACGTAATCGGCTGGCCCTTTCAAAGATACTTGCAAATTTTGCACTTCACCGTAATCACGCACGAGCGAGCGTCCTGCTTTCATGGCAGCTTGCACCATGACATTCATGATTGCAGAATGGGCCATCTTGTTATTCCTTTATTTATCTTTTTCATTTGCACGACGCAAATAGATCAACTCGTTGGTGTCGACAATGATACGCTCACCGGCATTCATAAAAGGGGGGACAAGAATACGAATCCCGTTTTCAAGAATGGCAGGTTTATAAGAGGAGGTCACCGTTTGTCCTTTGAGAGCCGGATCAGCTTCCACAATCGTGACAGCAACTTGATCAGGAAGTGAGATGCCGATAGGCTTTTCTTGATAAAGTTCAACTGTGACAGTCATTCCATCTTGCAAGAAAGCAGCACGTTCACCTACAAAATCCTTTTGGAGTTCAAGTTGTTCATACGACTCTGAATCCATAAAGACTAAAGCGTCTCCTTGTTGATAAAGAAAGGTGAAATCCTTTTGTTCAAGGCGGACTCTTTCAACCGTTTCAGCGGCACGAAAGCGTTCATTTAGTTTTGTACCATCAAGCAAATTTTTCATTTCAACTTGATTAAATGCACCACCTTTTCCAGGTTTTACAGCATTACATTTGACTGCAACCCACAAACTTCCTTGATGCTCAATCACATTACCGGGACGAATTTCATTGCCATTAATTTTCATCGTTTCTATCCAATTCTCTTCTTGCAAAAAGAGTTCTCTTGTCGCTTTTACGGCGCTTTTCTTTGCTGCCTTAACAGTGAACTCTTTTGTTGTTTTTAGGCTCAAAACCTCTTATTCGTTTTGCGGTTCCCTCATGGTCTTTGTCTGCTTTTCATCTGTCTTACCATGGATTTGTTCATGGGCTTTTCTCATAAGTTGTCTTATGAGCTTTGCAGAGAAAAGCTTAAGGACAAAAAGGGATTTGATGTATTCTTGCTTTTCAGTTCTTTGCAAGACCATAAAAAGTGCTAAGACGCAAGCTTTTTAAAAATTTGCACAAAAATTTTTGGGGTTTTGGGGAAATTTATCCCGTTGTGTTGTAAAATTTCATTGAGGTGGATGAGAGAAGTTCTGTAAATCTATGAGGCGTTTTTTATGAGAATGACGCGTGGATATGTGCGGGGAAACTTGTCCGAATAATCTTGTGAAATCAACCCCATGAAATGGGAAGCTGAGTTTTGTTTTGAGAAGTCTGATTGCTGAGAAATTGGATCGGGAAAGGGCTTTGTGTCATTTAAAGATGTATGCGGTAAGTTAAGAACAGAGCAAATAGCACCTTATAGCGCGTTTCGTTTTATAGAGAATGTGGTGAGCTATTGCGTGGTGTTAGCTTGTATTCTCATCCATGATAAGCTGTAAAAAAGCTTTTCTTTTTACAGTGGTGAGTGTTCTAAATCTTTTGAGCAACAGATATTCCTCTGTGCTGGAGATGACTTCATCGTGATGGTATGGAGGCTGTTGTTTTGTGATGATATCGGCATAAAAAAAGGAAATCGGAACATTCAAAATATCGGAAATTTGCATTAAACGCCCCGCGCTTACACGATTTAAGCCGTTTTCATATTTTTGAATTTGTTGGAAACTTACACCTAAAGCATGCCCTAAAGTTGTTTGAGACATTTTTAGCATTTGTCGTCTCAAGCGAATTTTCTTGCCAACAAAAAGATCAATATTAAGATTTTGAGATTGCATTTTACCCTCCCGCCGGTTGCGAGCGCCCTCGCATGAGTATTCCGGGAGCTTGAAAGTACTGAAACCTAATCAGCTTTTTTTGCTTTTAGTGCGAAAACACACCTGGACATAGCAAAATCTCCCGGAATTCCGGGATACCCACAAAGTGGGATAAATTCATGCTTAGATTTTCGGGCTTTCAAGACCCTCTTGGTCGTTGCGTATGCGACCAAAACACCTTTTTATTCATAAAGTAATTTCAGCAGATTGGCAATAAAAAACAGCTTTTTTAATAAGAGCGGTGTTTTTCCTGAAAACAATAAAGCATCTATATCGAGAGGGAGTATGGCTTTGAATAGCGCGTTTCGTTTTATAGAATAGAGAATGTGGTGCGCTATTGCGTGGTGTTAGCTTGTATTCTCATCCATGATAAGCTGTAGAATAGCTTTTCTTTTTACAGTGGTGAGTGTTCTAAATCTTTTGAGCAGCAGGTATTCCTCTGTGCTGGAGATGACTTCATCGTGATGGTATGGAGGCTGTTGTTTTGTGATGATATCTGCATAAAAAAAGGAAATCGGAACAGTCAAAATATCGGAAATTTGCATTAAACGCCCCGCGCTTACATGATTTAAGCCGTTTTCATATTTTTGAATTTGTTGGAAACTTACACCTAAAGCATGCCCTAAAGTTGTTTGAGACATTTTTAGCATTTGTCGTCTTAAGCGAATTTTCTTGCCAACAAAAAGATCAATATTAAGATTTTGAGATTGCATTGCTCCCCACCGGTTGCGAGCGCCCTCGCATGAGTATTCCGGGAGTCTAAAAACACTGAACCTAAATCAGCATTTTGCTTTTAGTGCGTAAGACGCACTTGGACATAGCAAAATCTCCCGGAATTCCGGGATATCCGCAAAGCGGAACAAATTAATGTTTAGGTTTCGGGTTTTTAGATCCCTATTGGTCGCCGCGTATGCGACCAAAACACCTTTCAACTCATAAAGGAATTTCAGCAAATTGGCAATAAAAAAACAGCTTTTTAAACGAGAGGCGCTGTGTTTTTCTTACGCAATCAAAAAGAAGGCAGCGCTCTTCTGATCCTCTGATCTTTCCATATTTTGAGAATAATATTTTACAAGCGGATAGCTTATTTTGCTGAGGTGTGGAGCACTTGTATCGTTACAAGATGTGATAAAATTTATCTATTCTCGCTAAAAAACAAGGTTCTTTATTGAGATGCAAATCTCTTTGCCTTTCGCAAAAACTTTTAAGTCTTTACATTTAAAATAGAGAGAATGCCCATATTCAAAGAGCGGGTTCATTTGGGCTGAGTATTTATATAAGCACGTGGTTCTCCGTTCACATTATACTGAAAAAGAGATACTATAGTGCTACTATTTAATCTTATTCTATAACTCAAATTCACACCCATGTTTTGTTGTTTTTGGGGTTGATCTGTATAGATCACATTATATCCATTCCGTTGCAACAGATTGATAAATAAAGGCGTAAAGCTGTCTACTGTATTATTTTTCTTTATAAGAAGTGTGGTTGTAGCTGGTGGTAAAATCCCTTTGTTACCGCTAATAAATTTGTTAGCAACTAATTGTGCCTGACGCTTTGTAAGACTTTGATCAACATAATTTGATGAATAACTGCCTACAGACGCGCAACCAGCCACCACCACAACCGGTGACAGCAATAAATATTTTAACATTGTTATTCCCCTTACTATTGCTAGGCTTTCCTGAGAAGCTCCTATTCCAGAAATAAGAGCAACTTTACGCATAGCTACGTTAACAACATATCGATTTCCAATCAAGCGGCAATTCATTCATGAATAAAGGGTCTTGCTTTAATTGAAAGCTGCTTGAACTGCTTCTTGCAGCGTATATTTTAAATAAACTGCTGCGTTGGGGGATTTTGAGATAAAAGAGCAATCTTTTGCGCTTGCATGTTAAAGATTGCGTCTTTTGGCACCATTATAAAATGATGTGTTAGGTGTCGCTCCAGATCGACCAAATAAATTTTCAAACATTGCTTTTTGAAGGCTACCTTTTTTAAAATATGCATCAGTGTTTATGCTGTTTGCTGTAAAATGCTGTCGTTTGCAATGTTGTGTTGTAAGGTATAAAATTTGCACGTGGGGTGTTTTGATGAGAATGGGTGGTGAATATCTGAGGGGGGAGCATTCTTGCAAGATCCGATGCTTTTGGCCTTATTTTAGCCGGAAGAGCCGCATGGCGTTGTTAGAGTATGGCGTTGTTATTGTTGCTGCTGCCTTCTGTGTTTTGAAGCATCCTTTTGTTTATTCTTTTGATAAAGCCTTTCTGAGAAAAATTTGTGCCTCGCAAAATTTAAGTTTGTTAAGGGCATTTTAAAAAACAGGAAGGAGCTTTATTGCTTCTTTGCGCGCTTCTTCTTGTTGTTTGTTATCCATACCTTGGAGCATTCTTTCAAGATCAGGGGCTTGCATTTTTGCTTCTTTCGCAAGCATATACCATGCTGCTGCCATGATCATATCGCCTTTTGTTCCAATGCCGTCTCGATAAAGTCTTGCAAGAGAAATTTGGGCGGGGGCAATCATATTGCTGGCATTGTGAAGCAGTAAATGAAAAGCACGATCAAAATCTTTGGCTCCTCCACGGCCCTCTATCAGCCATTGTGCTAAATGAAGTTGAGCTTTTAAGTGGTTGTTTTGAGCCGCGACTTCCATGAGCTTGCGAGCATTACGATCATCCTTTGGTCGATTTAACGTGCCTAAGGAAAGAATTTTTGCCGCCGCAAAAGCAGCTTCCGCATCCCCAAGAGCAGCCCCTTTTAAGTGCCATTTTAAGGCTTGCTCGATGGCTTCATTTTCACGGCTTGGAGAAGAAACGCCGGGGAGATTTTGTTTTTCCTGGGAGGCTTTATAAAGAAGCAGTTGTCCATAATAAAAATAAGCTTCCTTAACACCTGCCTTGACAGCTTTTTGAATAAACTGTTCACCAAGTTCTTGATTTTGTTTTACAAAATGACCATCAAACAACATAAGCCCATAGCGAAGTTGCGCTTGGGGCTCCCCTTGTTTTGCGGCGCGTTCAAACCATAAAGCAGCCCGCGCTCCGTCAATAGGAACAGCACATCCTTCCATATAAATTCGGGCAAGAAGCGTTTGCGCAAAAGGATCATTTTTTTCAGCACGTCGAAGAGCTTCTCGAAAAGCTTTTAAATAATAGCCTTGGATGTAATAGTCATAGGCTTGGTCATAGTCTCCAGCTTTTAAGGGTTGAAAAGGTTCTTTTGGGGGGGAAGATTCTTGAATCGTATTGAAAGAGTGTTCAAAATTTGCTGATTTATCAGTGTTGCCAGCAGAATTTACAACAGAACTTGTAAGCCCGACCATTCCTAGGATAAGCAGTTTAACACCTTTCTTGATCATCGATATCTCCTCCTCATTACCGATCAGAATTTTCACATTTTTTTTTCATCATGACAAGCCGTATCAGAACCCCATTGCCTTCTTATTTTTTTATTTCAGTTAAGGGAGGTTTTTAGGTCCCTTTATAAAGATAGCATAAACGTTGATAAGAACCCAGACTGTTTTAAATAGAGCTATTCTCAACACCTTTAAACAAAGATAATGAAAGAATGCCCCAGAGAGGTGACCTTCTCTTATCAATACGCATCACTCTAAAATAAAAAAGCGTCTACCATGAGGCTACTTTTACAAATCCGCAATAAACTGCTTATGAAGAACTGCTGATGAAAAACGTGAAATATTGAGGAGAAGAGAATGTGTAGGCTCTCTAGTGCATATCGCGTTATCAAGAACGTGGTGTGCACGAGTTACATGAGGTTAGCTTCTATTCTCATCAAAGAGTAACTGCAAAATTGCTTTCTGTTTTACTGTTGTTAGCACTCTAAATCTTTTAAGCAGTAGGTATTCTTCTCTACTGGAGATCGCTTCATCATGGTGGTATGGGGGCTGTTGTTTTGGCATGATATCTGCATAAAAAAAGGAAATCGGAACAGTCAAAATATCGGAAATTTCCATTAAACGCCCTGCGCTTACACGATTTAAGCCATTTTCATATTTTTGAATTTGTTGGAAACTGACGCCTAAAGCATCCCCTAAAGTTTTTTGAGACATTTTAAGTATTTTTCGTCTCAAGCGAATTTTTTTGCCGACCAAAAGATCAATATTAAGATTTTGAGATTGCATTGCTCCCCTCCGGTTGCGAGCGCCCTCGCATGAGTATTCCGGGAGTCTAAAACACTGAACTCAAATCAGCTTTTTTGCTTTTAGTGCTGGTAAGCACCTGGACATAGCAAAAACTCCCGGAATTCCGGGATACCCACATAGTGGGATAAATTCATGTTTGAGTTTTCGGGGTTTTAGAGCCCTATTGGTCGCCGCGTATGCGACCAAAACATCTTTTAATGTGTAAAGTAATTTCAGAAAATTGGCAAATAAAAATAGTTTTTTACTTACAAAATTTGTTTTTTGAATGAGAGGCTATTCTCGCCTCTCAATTTCTCTGGAACGATGACCAAAATCATGATCCCAGCTCCCGTGTTTGTTAAGAGGAGTAAAATGATTTCATCCACGGTAATGAATTCACAAGCGGTTTCTTCATCAAAACTTACACAATCATTTGCTGTTTGAAGAAGGGCGGGGCGGTTCTTTTTAGTCTATAGGGTTGTGGTTACAAGACGTGAGTGGGGTGCCCATGTGGTTTGGGGTGTGTGCGCTTTATTTATTTGGGAGTTTTTTCCTTTATAAGAGTCAAATAAAAAAGGAGGCGCTTTACAAGGAGGCGTTTTTACATTTTTCGTGGCAAAGTTGAAGCAGGTGTAAAGGATTGTCGTTCCCCAAAATAACTTCTTCCACCGCAATGAATTCACAGCCCGTCTTTAAGGCTTCGTCAAAATTTGCAAAATCGCTGCCTGCTTGAATAATGGCAGGGATTTCCATAATCTCTGACCACCATGTGGCTAACTGAATATTGCGAGGGTGGGCTTGGGGTTTTTTATCAGCCCCTAATTTGCCAAAGAGAAGATAATCAACCCCTGTTTCTGCTGCAAGCATGGCACTATGGCGATTGCGTAGATTGCCAAAGCCGATGATTTTTTGTTCCTTTTGCTGATTTTTAAAGCTTTCAAGAGCGTTAAGATCATCTTCTATATGCAATCCATCAGCTTTTATGCGTCCAGCAATGCGGCTGTCACCAGCGATAAGAAGAGCGGCGTTATTGTTTTGAATATCTTCTGCGTAAGTTTGAGCCTGTTTTTGTAAAAAAGAGCCATCATCTTTCTGCTGTTCAGAATCGTAAAGGATGACACAGGCAAAAGACTTTGTTTGCAAAATGGGACGCAAAAAGCCGTGTGGAATATTGCGTCGAACATCAAGTGTTAAAACCAATTGAGGAAAAAGAGAAAAGTCAATCGGTTTGTTTTTTTGTTTTGTCATGTCCTATCTCTGATTTTTGTAAAAAATGATTGTTAAAAAGAAACTTGACTCTTAAAAGTTAAAGTTTCATTCTACCTTGTTTGCGATAAGGGTAACCAACATTTTTATGTGACTTCAAAGTTTTGTGACGCGTGGGAGTCCATTTATGAAATACCAAGCCGTTGTTGATCATAAGATGCAACCTTTTCGTCGTGATACACGCATCGATGTTTTTCGTTCTTTAGCCTTATTGACGATTTTTATCAACCATATTCCCGGAACGCTCTATGAGCATATAACTCATAAAAATTTTGGCTTTTCTGATTCTACAGAAGTTTTTGTTTTGCTTTCAGGCATTTCGCTGGGCTTAAGCTTTCATGCGCGGTTAGAGAAGAAGCCTTTTTCCTTCATTGTGCGTAAACTTTGGTACAGGGCTTTGCAGCTCTATGGCGCATATCTTTTTACAACCTTTGTCACGTTAAGCTTGTTTTTAGGAGCCTTTTTCTTATGGCGAACAGAAAAACTGTTAGCGATGAACAATGTGGGGCTTTTTGTCACACAGCCGCTCACGGCATTTTTAAGTACCTTAAGCTTGGGACATCAATTAGGCTATAATAATATTCTGCCGCTTTATATGGTTTTGATGTTTTTTGCGCCTTTTATCCTATATGTGGGGCGTAAACAGACAAAGTGGTTGCTTTTGGGCTCATTTATACTCTATCTTATCTGCGGACTGTATAAAATTGCTCCCCCTTCTTATCCTATAGAGGGAAGGTGGTTTTTGAACCCTTTTTCTTGGCAATTTTTGTTTGTTATAGGCTTGACCAGCACCTTAGCGCTTAAACAAGGAAAAACAATCGCCTTTAAGTCTTTTTGGGTGGTTTGTGCGGCAGGCTATCTCTTGGTGGCACTGTTATGGGTTCGCTTAAATTGGTGGGGCGTTTTGGGTTGGTTGGGCTGGTCGTCCCCATTGGTCAACTTTAATAAAACTTTTTTAAGTTTGCCACGTTTACTCCATGTTCTTGCATTATCCCTCCTCATTTTGTGCTTGCCGCGCGTCAATAAATGGTTTTCTGTTTCAGAACAACATCCTTTAGCAATCTTAGGAAAACATAGTTTACCGGTCTTTGTAACAGGAACTATTTTTGCCATGTTTGGACAAATTATCAAAACAGTGATGACAGGAACGTTTTTTTCCGATAACCTCTTAATGATAACGGGGTTGGCTCTGCAATTTGGAGTCGCTTATTACTATGAAAAACGGCGGTCTTTGCAGGGAGCGTTTTCAAGGAAACTGATCCGTTTATAAGAAAAACGCGGCAGTGCGGTCCTTGTGCGGCTGCGTTAACCTTAGTATAAAAAGCGCATTGCACAAAAAAATTAAAAGAGGTAGTCATTTCAAAAAAAAAGCATTCTATACAGCAACAAAAGAAACTTTTTAGGACTCTGTTCGTTGAATGATATAATTGAGCGGTGTGGTTTTGTGCTGATCCTTGGAGTATAAAAGCGTGAGCGTACATAAACGTCCCTATGATGAACCTATTATCATGATTGAGCATAATGCTTTTGAAAATGCTTTTAATCGTCTCTATGAAGAGACAATGGCGCTGATTGAAAAAACAGCAGCCTATATCGATTCAGAAGGGAAAGCCGTCGCGCGTTCCCTTTCGGCAGAAATTTCTGCACTCTATGCAAAAGAGGCGATGTATTTAAGTACAAGACTGATGCAAATTGCCTCTCAATTGCTTCTTCTTCGGGCAGAACGGGAAGGGGAAATGTCATCAGAACAAATAAAAAAAGAAATCGTAAAAGTTTCCCTTCAGACTCCGTCATTGGAATTTGAAACCCCTCATTGGAACGAACTCCCAGAAATTTTCCGCCAATTTGTTGCTCATTCACTGCGTTTAGAAGCTCGTATAAAATATATGCGTACGGGGTGGGAAGCGGCTGCTTCCAGTACTTTAGAAGATGATAATCCAGTAGGAAAACAAATCGAATTACTCAAAACAGCCTTTGGGCGTTCTTAGAGGATATTCTCTTGGCTTTTGTCTAAGGGGAAATGTCATCAGAACAAATAAAAAAAGAAATCGTAAAAGTTTCCCTTCAGACCCCGTCATTGGAATTTGAAACCCCTCATTGGAACGAACTCCCAGAAATTTTCCGCCAATTTGTTGCTCATTCACTCTGGTTTGAGAGGCTCGTATAAAATATATGCGTGCGGGGTGGGAAGCGGCTGCTTCCAGTACTTTAGAAGATGATAATCCGCTGGCAAAACAAATCGACATTGGTGGGTATAATGTAAAAAGACTCGGTGGCGTATATACCATTCAGAGAGGAGAATTTTTATACTTATGAATGTATGGATCCTCTCTTTGCTCGTTTGAGATGGTTTAATCATTATGACATTGGAGATGCGATAAAAGGGGGAGATGCGATAAAAGGGGGAGATGCGATAAAAGGGGGAGATGCGATAAAAGGGGGAGATGCGATAAAAGGGGGAGATGCGATAAAAGGGGAGTTTTTATATTTTTCTTTTGCTTGTTTGTCAGGTGTGATGGGTTTTGTTTGATGGCATTTTTAAGTCTCATAAAGCTGATGTTTGTTCGGGTGTTATACGGCATAAATCATGACACATGTCCCTCTTTTTATGGATTTTATGTTTTGCTGCTGTTTTCTTTGTGGGCGAACCTTTATTCAAAAGGGGGAAAAGTGTATAAACTGGAGTTTATGGCAGAGACGATTCGTATTATAGGCATTGATCCCGGACTACGGTATACTGGGTGGGGCGTTATCGATCTTGCGGGTAATCGTCTTCAGTTTGTTGCTGCAGGGACAGTTTCTTCCGATGTAAAGTGTGATCTAGCTTCCAGACTCTGTCAGATCCATAAAGGTCTTTCAGAGGTTGTGCATCAATTTATGCCCCATGAAGCTGCGGTGGAACATGTGTTTGTCAACAAAGATGCGACGGCAACTTTAAAACTTGGGCAAGCGCGTGCGATTGCGCTGCTGGTTCCTGCGCAGGCACATTGTCCTGTTTTTGAATATGCACCCAACAAAGTAAAAAAATCGGTTATTGGTGTTGGGCATGGGGCAAAAGAACAAATTCATATGATGGTGAAAGTTTTACTCCCACGGGCTGAATTTAATAGCAATGATGCCGCTGATGCCCTTGCTCTTGCTCTTTGTCACAGCATGCATCGTAAGAGGATTGATCAATCTTATCAGGCAAGGATGGCGATATGATTGGGGTGACAACATGATTGGAAAATTAAAGGGTACGCTTGAACATATCTTTGAAGATTATATCGTTCTTGATGTTCATGGTGTGGGGTATGTTGTTTTTATCTCAAATCGGTTGCGGCCTTCTTTACCCTCTGTTGGGGAGGCGTTAAGTCTCTTTATTGAAACGCATGTTCGGGAAGAGGCAATCCGCCTTTTTGGTTTTGCAACAAGAGCCGAACAGGAGTGGTTTTGTATGCTCCAAAATGTTCCAGGCGTAGGGGCTAAGGTTGCTTTGGCAATCTTGGGGACTTTATCGCCAGATGAACTTGCACAAGCTATTGCTTTAAACGATGGGGCGATGATTAGTCGAGCACCGGGCGTTGGTAAAAAAGTCAGTGAAAGAATTGTGGGTGAGTTGAAAAGTAAAACGCTTCCCTTTGAACAGGCGGTCAAGACTGTTTCAATTCCGCAGTATGAGAGGGCTAATCAACCTGCGCAGGATGCGCTTTCCGCGTTAATGAAGCTAGGATTTGAACGTGAGCAAGCAGCTCGTGCTCTTGCTCTGGCGATGAACACTCTTGAGGGGGAAGCTGTTTCTTCTGCCCTGCTGATCCGCCATAGTCTCAAATTGCTTTCTTCTCCGACTTAAATAAAAGGTAACAATGCATAAAGATGAAGATCAACGCCTTTTAGGGGCTGCGCCCCTTCCCAACGATCCGGATCGTTCTTTAAGACCACAAGTTCTCGATGATTTTATTGGTCAAGAAGCAGCGCGGGCTAATTTAAAAATATTTATTGAAGCTGCAAAAACTCGGCAAGAAGCGCTGGATCACGTTTTGTTTGTAGGACCACCGGGACTGGGAAAAACAACGCTTTCACAGATTATGGCAAAAGAATTAGGGGTTAATTTTCGCTCTACTTCAGGACCGGTCATTGCTAAAGCAGGAGATTTGGCCGCTCTCTTGACCAATCTTGAAGAACGCGATGTCTTGTTTATTGATGAAATTCATCGCTTAAATCCAGCAATTGAGGAAATTCTTTATCCAGCTATGGAAGATTATCAACTCGATTTGATCATTGGAGAGGGGCCGGCAGCACGCTCGGTTAAAATTGATCTGGCTAAATTTACTTTAGTGGCGGCAACCACACGATTGGGGCTTTTAACGACACCGCTCAGAGACCGTTTTGGGATCCCTATTCGTCTTAATTTTTATACGATAGAGGAATTGGAATATATTGTGCAGCGTAATGCGCGGCTTTTTGCTGTCAAGATCAGTGATGATGGTGCCCATGAAATTGCACGTCGAGCACGGGGGACCCCGCGTATCGCTGGACGGCTTTTACGGCGCGTTTGTGATTTTGCTTTGGTAAAACGAGCCCAACAAATTGATCGACAAATCGCTGACGAAGCGCTTTCGCGCCTTGAGGTGGATCATCTGGGGCTTGATCCACTTGACCGGCGTTATTTGCTGCTGATTGCGAAAACTTTTTTAGGGGGGCCGGTGGGCATTGAAACCATTGCTGCTGCTTTATCAGAACCCCGTGATGCTATTGAAGATATCGTTGAACCGTATCTTCTTCAACAAGGCTTTATTCAAAGAACGGCTCGTGGCCGCATTCTTACGGAAAAGGCGTGGAGCCATTTAGGATTTGCTGCACCTGATTCAACGTCGATACAAAAGCGTGCTCAACTTTCTGATGCTCAAGATAATGCATCACTTCAGACAACTTTATGGGATGGGGAAGATGACTGAGGCATCTTTTTTAACAAAAACTGTGCGGATGATTTATCGCAAGCTCTTATAAGGACAAGAAGAACGCCTTTGGTCCTTGTGTTCTGACTGAAAAGGTTTAGAACCATGGAGGATTGTGTGCTTTTTCTTTTCACAACTTCAACACAAAAATATGTTCAATCTTTTGATTGATAAACAATTTTCTAACTTAAATGATTTTATGGGACATGAAGTCAATGACAGAAGTAATGCCTTTCAAGAGCAATCATAACAATGCTTTTCATAATTTTCAGGTGCGCGTTTATGTGGCTGATACAGATTTTTCCGGTGTGGTTTATCATGCGCGTTATCTGGAATTTTTTGAACGGGGACGTTCAGAGTTTTTACGGGATACCGGTTTTAATAATAAAATGTTAGCAGCAGGGAGGGAGGGGGAAAAACTGTTTTTTGTTGTGCGTCATATGGAAATTAGTTTTTTGCGACCAGCCCAAATTGATCATCTTTTAGTCGTTAAAACACGTGTTAATCATATCCAAGGGGCACGCTTTTTTATGGAGCAATCGATTGTGCATGAGGCGACCACGTTGGTAACCGCGAAAGTTGAAATTGCTCTGATTAATGAAGAAGCAAAACCGCGACGTTTACCCAAAGAGCTGTTTGCAAAAATGCTTGGTTAAAACTCTTGGATGTTGGATATACAACATTTTGATTAATAAAGATAATATGGCGTTATTCAATTTCAATGAGAGCCGTGGGTGGTATAAAATTTTCTCATTTCAAATTCTTTTGTGAATTCATTAAAATCATTTTCTTGCATATCACATTTTTTCTTGTTACAGGCAGGGTTGATAGGTGGATATAAAAAGGATTGAGAAAGGCATAAAATGCCTTTTATAAAGCTTTTTAAGTGCCAAGACTGATCGCAATTTTGAGCTGGAAACGGCTTATCTTATCATGCCGTAAAACACTGCTTTGGGGACGTTGATCGTTGGGTAATGTAAATGTAAGGGGCTTCATGTGAAAGTAGGGGGTGAATATTTTAGGGAAAGATTTGCGGGCTGGGGAACACTCTTCTTTGAGAGACAGTGATAATTCTATGAAATAATCAGCTGAGAAATCCGCTAGCACCAGAAGTCAGCGTGTTGATAGACCAGTGTTTATAGAATGGTGCGGGGATAGTTTCATTTGCTGATTTTTATCAAGATGGAAAAGTGTAAAAACGTGGATCTGTAAAAATGAAATAAAGGATTGGAGCTTTGTGCGTGCTTTTGCCTAATTTGAAATTAACCACCAAATTGCCTTTTGTTTTTTAGGGTGGAGTTCTCTAAAATTTTTTACAAGAGTGTGTTCTTTTTCGCTATAGATTTCTTGATCATCGTGTGAGGGATATTCTTTTGTGAGGTTATCTTCTTTTGTAGCAATAATATCCGCGTAAAAAAAGCTCATTGGAACTTTCAGTAGATTAGCAATTTCTAGCAAACGTCCTGCGCTTACACGGTTTAACCCTTTTTCGTATTTTTGGATTTGTTGGAAACTAACACCTAAAGAATTTCCTAATTCTTTTTGAGAAAGCTTCATTGATATTCTTCTATGACGAATTCTTTTGCCGATAGAAATATCGTTAAAATATGAATTTTTGGTTTGCATGTTAAGCCCCCGCCGGTTGCGAGCGCCCTCGCATTATTGGTATTCCGGGAGTTAAAGGTACTGAGCTCTAGTCAGCTTTTTGCTTTTAGTGCTTTTGGCACCTGGACATAGCAAAAGCTCCCGGAATCCCGGGACACCCACAACAGTGGGTTTATTTGTACGCTAGAGCTTAGGACCTTTAATCCCTCTTGATCGGTGCGTAGACGATCAAAATATTTTTTAATTGATAAAGTACTTTAAGGAGCTTGGCAAGAAAAATTAAAGCATTGGCTCTTCTATGATATTGTAAAATAGCGCTATTTGAGAGGTGGGAATCTGAAGTCAACGAGAGGGAATTTGCTTTAAGGAAAACTGACGTGTTGATAGATTATTGTTTGCAAAGTGGTGCGAGGTTAGAAACTTTGTCTTTTGCAGTGCGGGGGGGAAGTCAAGATGGTTTAGCGTTCTTTTCATAAACGGAAAGAAGGGGGATTTGGTTTCATGCTTTATAGGTATTGATGGAGGAGGAGGCTTTATGGTTATCTTGTCGTTAATGCCTTTGTGAAAGAGGGGGGAGGTGTCTTGAGAGATGTCTTTAATGATCACTTTTTAAAGAAATTTAAGAAACAGGTCTTGTTTTAGTGCATGGATTTATGTGAAACTGAAATTTTTTACTTAAATTTAGAAACTATAAAACAATCTGTTTTATAAAATTTTAAGAAGTGCACCTTTCATTTAGAGGGACAAAAATTATGCCGCATGGTGAACTAATGAATCCGGAAACAATGGGAATGTTGCATTTGTTTATGCAAGCAAGTCTCGTCGTTAAAGTTGTTATGGTTGGGTTGCTGCTTGCTTCCGTCTGGAGTTGGGCCATTATTTTTGATAAAATTTTTACGTACCGGAGAATACGGCGTGAAATCAAGCAATTTGAACGGACATTTTGGTCTGGCAAAGCGCTAGAGGATCTTTATGTCGCCTGTAAAAGTCACCGTACCAATAGCATATCTGCTGTTTTTATGGCAGCAATGGCTGAATGGAAAAAATCTCTTGAAAAAGGGACCCATACTTCGATCAGTTTGCAGAGCAGAATTGATAAGGCAATGGATCTAACACTGGGACGTGAAAGTGAAAAAATAGAATCAAAATTAAGTTTTCTTGCAACACTGGGATCTGCAGGACCCTTTATTGGCCTTTTTGGAACAGTGATTGGTATTATGGAGTCCTTTCTTTCTATTTCTGCTTCTCAAAATACATCTCTTGCCATTGTCGCACCAGGGATTGCAGAAGCACTTTTGGCAACGGCTATTGGTTTGTTTGCAGCAATTCCAGCCGTTATTGCCTACAATAAATTGACCCATGAAAGTGCGCGCATCATTGCTCAAATAGAAAATTTTGCCGATGAATTTTCAACAATTGTCTCACGGCGTATTGATGAAACACGTACAGCACCTTCCCCTTTATAAAAAGGAGCTTATCTCATGGGAATTTCTGTTTCTTCTTCTCAAAAAAATACACGGAGGCGGCATCATTCACGAAGCCAGCTGATGAGTGAGATTAATGTCACCCCTTTTGTGGATGTCATGCTGGTGTTGCTTATTATTTTTATGGTCTCTGCTCCCCTTTTGGTGAACGGTGTTCCTTTGGATTTGCCACGCAGTCAAGCGGGGCCCGTCCGCGCACAAAAGACACCCCTTACGGTTTCACTGGATGCGCAAGGGCGCTTTGCCATTCATCAAGATTATTATGAAACGTCACAAGCGTTGATTGCACAGCTTAAAGCTCTTCTGGAAGCCGATCCTACACAAAAAGATCAACGGGTTTTTGTGCGGGTTGCTAAAACTGTTGAATATCAACAAGTCTTA
This sequence comes from Bartonella sp. AU55XJBT, assembly GCF_028618525.1. The sequence continues at coordinate 98,295 of NZ_JAQITC010000007.1, forward strand.
AAATTGCTTGCAGACATTCAAAAGGCGGGGTTTTCTCAAGTTGCGCTAGCAAGTCTAGCACAATAAATAACGGACAATCATATTGTCAATAACTTATTGTTTTTAAATGTTTTTAAAGAGAATAGCGTGATTAAAAGTGAAAAAATACAAGGTATTAATTAAGGCATAAAGAATGAACAAAGACTCTTATCATAGCATGAAACGAGGCTTGGCTTTATCCCTTGTGATCCATGTTATTTTTCTCAGTTGGGGCGCCGTTCAGTTTACAAACTCTGTTTCTTTGCCACAACCCTTGGAAGCAATTCCCATTACTCTTGCGCCTTTGATGGAAGAATTTTCCTCTCAACAAGGCGCTGTGAAAGCGCCACTCCATGCAATCCCTGCTGTTAAACCAACGACTTACCCCCAAGAGCAAGAAGATGCTCGCCATATTGGAGAAGGACAACGAGATAGTCTTGCACCTTTTCAACCAAAGGAAAAGCCGCGTCCCGTTGAGACAACACCGCCGCCGCCAAGCAATCCCTCAGAACTATCCAAACTTACAGAACCAGTTGAAGTAAAAACAGAGGAAATTTCAAAAGCAGCGGAGGAAATTCCCAAGCTTGTCTCTGAGATGCCTGTAGAAACATCGGAGGCTCCCCCCAAACTTGCGCCTGAGATGCCTGTAGAAACATCGGAGGCTCCTCCCAAGCTTGCGCCTGAGATGCCTGTAGAAACATCGGAGGCTCCCCCCAAGCTTGTTCCTGAGATGCCTGTAGAAACATCGGAGGCTCCCCCCAAGCTTGTCCCTGAGATGCCTGTAGAAACATCGGAGGCTTCTCCCAAGCTCGCACCTGAGATATCATCTGTAGAAACACCGGAGGAAGCGTCTAAGACTGTGCCTGAGCCTGCGCACAAAAATGAAGAGAGGATATTGCCAAAAGAATTGGCTCCAACAGTGCAAAAGGCACTAGCCGAGCAGGTTGTTCAGCAAGTGCCTAAAATTGCACTTCCAGAAAAACCTCTTCTTCCGCAGTTTAAACCAAAATTTAATGAAAAATTTCCAATGAAGAATGAGGCTGCATTGAAGCAAAAGACGTCAAAGTTTAACAAGAAAAATCAAGAGAAACAGACCATTGAAGATATTTTAGCGCTGGAAGAAAATAATTTGCTCAATCGTGTGCGCTCACAAGGAGGGGGAGCAAAACGTTCTCATACACCAGAAGCAATGGGGGCAAGAAAAAATATCAATGATACCACAAAAATGGCACAAACATTGGTCAACATTGCAGGGGGATGCATTCAACAGAAGCTTAAACTTGTGGCACTTGGTGGCGATTTAAAAAACCGTCCCATCGTGCGGTTGCGTTTTTACTTAGATCGTGAAGGGATGGTTATGGGGGATCCTATCATTGATCCCGTAAGCGGTCTTGAGAGTCAACAAGCGATTATGATAAGGCAGGTCTATGCCGCTGTCTTTTCATGCCAACCTTATGCAGATCTTCCCCGTGATCAATATGGCCTGTGGGGGCAGGGTTTTGACTTTAATGTTGACCCTCTCCAAGAAATAAGATGATAAATAAGAGACAATAAATTCGCTTAATGAAAGGACACATTCCATGAGGACTATAACAAGACATAAAGTTTTTACGTGGTTTATTGTCACTTGTGGTTTGTGGCTTTCAAGTTTCTCATCGGCTTATGCGCAATTGAAAGGAACGATTTCCAGCGCTGATTTTAATCCCATTCCCATTGCAATTACAGATTTTATCTCCAATGATTCGATCGGGTTGAAAATATCTGCTGTGGTAACAGCCGATCTTGAACGGTCGGGGCTTTTTTTACCACTTGATAAGGAACATTTTTTTGAAAAAATTTCTAATCCGAATAAACAACCGCATTTTGCTTCGTGGCAGAAAATAAAAGCACAAGGTTTGGTGATGGGGCAAGTCATGAGAGAAAGCGACGGACGTTTGAGAGTCGATTTTCGTCTATGGGATGTTTTTGGACAGCGACAATTGAAAGGACGGCGTTTTTATACCGCGACAGAACGTTGGCGGCGTGTGGCCCATATGATCGCTGATGAGATCTACAGTGAAATGACAGGAGAAAGTGGCTATTTTGATACAAGAATTGTTTTTATCGATGAAACAGGTCCGCAAAATGCACGCATTAAACGTTTAGCAATGATGGATCAAGATGGTGCAAATTTGATTTATATGTCTGATGGAAGTGAATTGGTGCTTACACCGCGTTTTTCACCCAAAAGGCAAGAAATCACCTATATGGCTTATGAGGATAATCAAATCCCTCATGTCTATCTCCAGCAAATTGAAATGGGGCAAAGAGAATTGATTGGAACGTTTCATAACATGACAATTGCTCCGCGTTTTTCTTCTGATGGACAAAAAGTCATCATGAGTTTATTGCAAAATGATGGAAGTGCAAATCTTTACACCATGGATTTGCGGACCCGTACAATGACGCGATTGACAACAACTTCTGCCATTGATACCTCTGCTTCTTATTCACCAGATGGAAAGCAAATCGTCTTTTCCTCAGACCGTAGCGGAAAGCCGCAAATTTATAAAATGAATGCGGATGGCAGTGATATTCAGCGTATTTCTTTAAACGAGGGGAGTTATTCGACACCCATTTGGTCGCCACGGGGTGATTATATCGCCTTTACAAAACAATTAAACGGACAATTTTCTATCGGTGTTATGCGCCCTGATGGACAAGGAGAACGTATTTTAACCACAGGGTTTCACAATGAAGGACCGACTTGGGCTCCCAATGGTCGTGTGTTGATGTTCTTTCGTAAAAACCCCGGTATGGGACCCAAAATCTATACCATTGACATTACAGGACACAATGAACGCCTACTCCCCACACCCAATGATGCTTCTGATCCCGCATGGTCGCCATTGCTCAATATACAGTAAAACAAAATGCTTGATAAAAAGATAAAAACAGAGAAAGTATAGAGTCTACACAATCTCAAAGGTCTTTAACCAGTTAAAAGAACGCACTTGTGAGAGGGGGCATGGGGGCTATCAATTTCATCCAGCATCGGGGCTGTCGTTTATCGATAGTCGAATCTTCTTGAGACGAAAATATTTAAAAAAAAACAATTTCTTGAAAAAATAGAGCTGTTTTGGGGGGAGATTGCCTTTATTCTTCAAACTGTTGCTATAGATCTTTTTGACTTCCTTTCTGATCTGGTTTGCTTAAAGACCAGAGGGTTGTCAAGCAGGTTTTCTCTGCTTTCCCCTGATGTGTCTTCCTTCTTCAATAAGGCAAAACAACTTTATAAATCAATATGATAAGCTGTGTTTTCTTAAGTTTCAAGTAAATTTCATGGGTGAGAAGAAGAACGTGTCTTTAAGAAAATCCGAATGGTTTACAGACCAGAACATCTTCATCCCTTGAGGGGAGGAAAGAAAGGAGAAGCTTAAACAGTAAAGAAAGAGGCGCTAGAGGGAGCTTTCTTAGACTATAGGTAAATATATAAGAAAAGCGTGAGACGATAGAGTGTTGTATGTTTTTATCATCAAAACAGTTTGCGTGTTCAAGGGCGTTAAAGGGGAGACTTGCTTTGCGCTTTCTTTTTTCTTCAATCCGCTTTTGGGGCCATTGGTTCTATTTTTTGCAATTGATTGATTGTGGTTTTTTGGGGCTTTATAAATGATTGACCCCGCTTTTTACGCGGGGCTTTTATATTTATGACCAACGAGGAAAGATGATAGTTTTTTTCGTTCCTCATCGGTGAAAAGAGGGGCCAATAATGGGCATTATACGGACAGTTTTGCCAAAATCTCATCGCTGACATCAAAGTTAGCATAAACATTTTGCACATCATCATCTTCTTCTAAGGTTGAAATCAGTCGTAAAACGGATAAAGCTTTTTCTTCATCTATGGGAGCAAGAGTGGTGGCTTTCCAAATTGTTTTAATCGATTCTGCTTCACCAAGTTTTGCTTCAAGTGTTTTTGAAACTTCACCAATATCTTCAAATGCGCAGGTAATATGATGTCCGGTTTCTTCGGATTGTACATCTTCAGCACCAGCTTCAATTGCTGCATCCATGATGTTGTCTGCTGTTCCTGCTTCTGGTTTATAGATTATTTCCCCAATCCGATTAAACATGAAACTGACCGATCCTGTTTCGCCTAAGGCTCCTCCTGATTTGGTGAAGGCGGCGCGCACGTTTGAAGCGGTGCGGTTACGGTTATCAGTTAAAGCTTCAACAATGACGGCCACACCACCTGGTCCATACCCTTCATAGCGGACTTCATCATAATTTTCGACATCGGCTCCTGACGCTTTTTTAATCGCGCGCTCAATATTATCTTTCGGCATTGACTGTGCTTTGGCATTTTGGACAGCCAACCTTAAACGTGGATTCATGGCTGGATCAGGAGCACCTTGTTTTGCTGCTACGGTAATTTCGCGCGCAAGCTTAGAAAATATTTTCGAGCGCATTGCATCTTGACGCCCTTTACGGTGCATAATATTTTTAAATTGTGAATGGCCTGCCATAGTTTTCCTTCCTGTTTGAGGGCTTTCTTTCTGGGGTGGATATTCTTTTTAGAATTTAAGACGATAAAACACGCATCCCACCAGAATACCCACCAGAATAAATGTGCCACAGCATGAGGTGAAATAATCAAATAAATCCTTTATAGGAAAATTCATCTTAAAGGTAAAGACACCTTTGTTGAGGATCATTCCAAGAGAGATCTCTTGTCGTTGAGCAAAAATCACGCTATAACAGAATGTAATCTCATGGTAAAACAGTTTATTCCAGCCTCGCTTTATTTTAAAAGTGGGTGGAAAAAACGAACATATAAGAACATATAATGAAGAAGTTCCAGTGCTCTTGAATGGGCGGTAACCTGCCTCATAGAAGAGGCGCAGAAGAGGATTTATAAAGATGGCAACGCAACTTTTGATGCCCAAAGCAACAGCTGTTTGGTTGGTTGATAATACAGCTCTTTCTTTTGAGCAGATTGCAGAATTTTGTAAATTGCATGTCTTGGAAGTCAAAGCTATTGCCGATGGAGAGGCCGCTTATGGTATTAAAGGTCTCAATCCGATTAATTCTGGGCAGTTGACGCGCAGTGAAATTGCCCGGGTGGAGGCGGATCAAAATGCACGCTTGAAAATTTCTCAATCAAGGGTGCACATTCCTGAAAAAAAACGTAAAGGAGCGCGCTATATCCCTCTTTCTCGACGTCAAGATCGTCCCAATGGTATCTTATGGTTGGTGACCAACCATCCCGAGTTGAAAGATGCACAAATTGCAAGGTTGATTGGGACAACAAAAGCGACCATTGAACAAATCCGCCTTCGAACCCATTGGAATAGTGCTAATTTATCTCCTCTTGATCCTGTAGGGCTTGGCTTGTGTTCGCAAATCGATTTAGATTTTGAACTCCAACGTGCAGCAAAAAATCGCCCTGTTGCTGCAGAAGAAGATAGGTCATTGCTTCCCGCCTCTGTGACGGAAAACGCTGCTCTAGAGGAAAATGAAAGTGAAGATGATTCCCACAAAACTTTTGATGCTGATAGAGTTTTTGCAAAATTGAACGCGCTGCAAAAAAATCGTCAAGATCAAGAGGAAGCGTAAGTGGTAGGACATACCAGAGCAATGTTTCTCAATTGATTATCGAGATGTTAGAGGAATAGCTGGGAGGGTAGAAAAATTGGCAGAGACTGAAAAATGATGACAAAAAACAGAAAAATTTCGTCTTCATTAGGAATTAACGGTTATTCTTAAAAATATTTTTAAGAATTTACCCTTCTTTAAAGGAGAAACGGACTATGTGCTCTACCAAAAATACTCTCTCTCGTTCCTTAGCGATCCTCTTTCTTTTCTCCCTATGTTTGGGTGGGTGTGGCAAAAAAAATACCGGTGCATTTCACGGTATGAATGGCGCTTATATGAATGATGCTGGTTTAAATCAGGTGTTACCAGGTTCAGGACAAGAATTTACGGTTAATGTGGGGGATCGTGTGTTTTTTAGTCTCGATTCTTCTTCATTGGATGCGGATGCTGAACGTATTTTAACGCGTCAAGCAGAATGGTTGCTTCATTATCCTTATTATTCTATTATGATCGAAGGTCATGCTGATGAAAGGGGAACACGTGAATATAACTTGGCACTTGGACAGCGTCGTGCTGTTACTGTGCGAAATTATTTGGTGTCTCTCGGTGTGTCTGCACAACGGATTCAAACAATTTCTTACGGAAAAGAAAGACCTGTAGCTGTATGTGATGATATTTCCTGTTGGAATCAAAATCGACGTGCTGTGACAACGCTAAGTGATATGAACAGTCATTAAATGAGCAAATTGTTTGTTTCTACCATTCAATGAACTCTTAAGGGGAGAAAAGAATGTATCGTAAAATCAATTGGAAAACGATCTTTTATATGGCGGTTTTCGTAGCTTGTTCTACTTCATTTGCTGAAAGTGCGGCTCGAAAGGCTTCAGAATATCCTGCACATGATACGGATAAAGTTGGCACCGCTGATAAAGCTGTTTCCGATGCAGTGGAAAAAGCCACTGACGCTGCTGATAAAGCCGCTTCTGGTGCGGTGGAAAAGGCCACTGACGCTGCTGATAAAGCTGCTTCTGGTGCGGTGGAAAAAGCTACTGACGCTGTTGATAAAGCCGCTTCTGGTGCGGTGGAAAAAGCTACTGACGCTGCTGATAAGGCTTCCGATGTGCTGAAGAAAGCCAAGGATGCTGCTGATAAAGCGGCTTCTGGTGCGGTGGAAAAAGCTTCTGACGCTGCTGATAAGGCTTCCGATGTGCTGAAGAAAGCCAAGGATGCTGTTGATAAAGCCGCTTCTGGTGCGGTGGAAAAAGCCACTGACGCTGCTGATAAAGCTGCTTCCGGTGCGGTGGAAAAGGCACCTGACGCTGCTGATAAGGCTTCCGATGCGGTGAAGAAAGCCACTGATGCGGCTAAAAAAGCAGCTTCCGATGCGATGGAAAAGGCACCTGACGCTGCCGATAAGGCTTCTGATGCCGTGAAGAAAGCTTCTGAGGCTGCTGATAAAGCAGCTTCCGATGCGATGGAAAAGGCACCTGACGCTGCCGATAAGGCTTCCGATGCGGTGAAGAAAATACCTGATGCGGCTAAAAAAGCAGCTTCCGATGCGATGGAAAAGGCACCTGACGCTGCTGATAAGGCTTCCGATGCGGTGAAGAAAGTACCTGATGCGGCTAATAAAGCTGCTTCCGATGTGGTGGAGAAAGCCACTGAGGCTGCTGATAAGGCTTCTGATGCGGTGAAGAAAGTACCTGATGCGGCTAAAAAAGCAGCTTCCGATGTGGTGGAGAAAGCCACTGAGGCTGCTGATAAGGCTTCTGATGCGGTGAAGAAAGTACCTGATGCGGCTAATAAAGCTGCTTCCGATGTGGTGGAGAAAGCCACTGAGGCTGCTGATAAGGCTTCTGATGCGGTGAAGAAAGTACCTGATGCGGCTAAAAAAGCAGCTTCCGATGTGGTAAAGAAAGCCACTGATACTGCTGATAAAGCCGCTTCCGATGCCGTGAAAAAAATCTCTGATGTTTCGGCGCACCAAGGGATTATTTTAGAGAATCAGCAGGCTTTATTTAAAGATTATGATTTAGATAAGCTTTTGCATAAGATACGGATGGTGCTTGAGCATAACAATCTAAAAAATGTTAACAAGCAATTTCACCGGCTTTTTGATAAAAAAGACTCTTCTGTTTATTCTTGTTCCGTTGAAAGTGCCGCGTTGGATGAGAAATCTCAGACTGAAAAAGAAGAGATGGTGCAGCAGCTGAGCGTGGATAACCAGACAAATGTTGCTGATGTGAAAGACCATGATGTGAAGGAAACTGAGGAGATTTTAAAAAAAGTGCATGACGTAAGTGCTCATATCGAAGCACATCAGAGTGACACTCTTTCTTCTTCCAAAGCTTTGTATAAGGAAGGGTATGATTTTATCCGGTCTGCCAACTATGTTGAGGCTGAAAGGCGCTTTTGTGCTTTTCAAAATCGTTACAAAAAAGATCCTTTGAGTGACGATGCTTTGTTTTGGTTGGCTGAATCTTTGTTGGGACAAAAACGCTATCATGAAGCAGCACAAGTTTATCTGTCCGCATGGTATGCCGATAAAAAGAAGCTCTATACCTCTGAAATTTTGCTGAAATTAGCAAGGAGTATGGTTGCTCTTGAGAAAAATGAAAAGGATTGTGCTTTTTTCGCAAAGAAATCAAAACATCATCAAATGTTAGAGTCTGTGTTTTGTAACCCTCTAAAATAAGCAGCGAGGTTGTTTTGGGTGTGCGTTAGACTGGCAAAAAATCTCTTTAAAACATCGGATTTTATTCAGTGTCGACGAGTGATTCTTGCCGTCTCAGGGGGAAGTGATTCTTTAGCTTTAATGTTTTTGGTCAAAGAGTATTTGGAAACGCTCTCTGCTCCTCCGGAAATCATTGCTGTGACGGTTGATCATCAATTGCGTAAAGAATCAGCGCGTGAAGCAGACACTGTTGCGGAAATTTGTCGTGCCCATCACATTAAACATATTACTGTGCGGTGGGAAGGCAAAAAACCAAAGACACATATTGCTTCTAGCGCTCGTGTTGCACGCTATGATCTCTTGGTTTTGGAAGCGCAAAAACAAGGCGCTTCCCTTATTATGACGGGACATACACTCAATGATCAGGTTGAAACTTACCAAATGCGGTCTCAACGTCTTCAAAAGAGTAGGGGGCTTTTGTGCGATGAAGTTAGTGCTATGCGTGATGGGTTGTCTGAGAGCGGTTTTGCTGATGCGTTGCGCGGTGATGGAGCTATGGGTGATGAAGATCATGCTAGAGAAACGAAAAAAAATATTGCCGAAAAAGAGGGGCTCTATGAGCGTGGTTTATCCTGTATTCCACGTGAAGCATTGTTACATGGAAAAGTGCGTTTGATTCGGCCGCTTCTTGGTGTAAAACGCCAAACATTGCGCAATTATTTACGCTTACAAGGAAAAATGTGGATTGATGATCCCACAAACGAAGATCGCAATTTTGAACGTGTGCGGGTGCGCCAATCTCTTTCTTCGCAAAAGCTTACTGATATTGCTCAAAAAATAAATGAAGCCGCCTTGCAGCGTCGTCAACAAGCGCAAAATATTGCCAATTTAATTGTAGCGCTGGATATTACGGTTCAACATGGGCGTTGTTTCATCAAAAAGCCTGCGCCACTTTTACAAAAACATGTTTGTTTCCCTTTCGTTGTTGGGCTTTTTGCCGTGTTGATGGGTGGGGGATTTTATTTGCTTCCCAAGCAAAAATTGAGCACGCTTGTTCAAAAACTCTGTCTCCATTCTTCCGAAAAACAGCGTTTTACTTATGCGGGCTGTGTGATTGAATATAACAAAGATGGCATTGCTTTGTGGCGCGAAGGGCGCAATATGAAAGAGGCTCTGGTAGGGACAGAGGAAACACTCATATGGGATGGGCGCTATCAGATTACCAATCATGGATCTGAGGCTATAAAGGTTGGAGCAGCAAATTTAAAACAGCTGAAATCTTTATTGCAAAATAGCAATCTTGATCTTGAAAAGCCCCATTTTCCCTCTTTACAATCGTTGCTGATGATTTCAAATGATGGAGGATATGATATTCCGGAGTTGATTTCTCAAGCGATTATTCATAAAAATGTTATCATCAAGCGAATTATGGCGCCTTTCGATTGGCTTTCCTCACGTGAAGATGCTGCGCTGGTGAATGTTTTGGAACCTTTTTTTAATCTTGAGGTGAAAAGATAAAGAAAAATCACTCTAAAAGAAAATAAACAGCTTCTCATCTCTTGGCAAGGGGCTGACAAGGTTATATGTTAAGGGGAACTGTTTGAAATCTATATTTGATTAAGTGGGCTGAATATGAATTCCAATTACCGCTCTCTCCTCATTTGGGGAGTTATTGCCTTGATTTTGATTATATCGTTTTCTCTCTTTAATGGAGATAGTCAACGTTCTGGTGGTGGAGAAGTCTCCTATTCTGAATTTTTGCAAAAAGTTGAGAATAATGAGCTGAAATCGGTGACCATTCAAGGTCAAAAATTAACAGGACAAACTGTCGAACATAGAACTGTTTCAACTTTTGCACCACGCGATCCTAGTTTGATACAAAAATTGGAAAGCAAAAACGTCAATGTTAAAGCTATTCCTGAAAGTTCTGGAAATAGTATCTTCCTCAATCTCCTGTTTTCTTTGTTGCCTGTTATTATTATCGTTGGGGCGTGGGTCTTTTTTATGCGACAAATGCAAAATGGGTCACGCGGGGCAATGGGATTTGGGAAATCAAAAGCAAGGTTGCTTAATGAAGCACAAGGACGTGTTACCTTTAAGGATGTTGCTGGCGTTGAAGAAGCAAAACAAGATCTCCAAGAAATTGTTGAATTTTTGCGCGAACCACAAAAATTTCAACGCTTAGGAGGACGTATTCCACGCGGTGTTTTGCTTGTTGGTCCTCCAGGAACCGGTAAAACGCTGTTAGCGCGCTCAGTAGCGGGGGAAGCTAATGTGCCATTCTTTACCATTTCAGGGTCTGATTTTGTTGAAATGTTTGTAGGTGTTGGGGCGAGCCGTGTGCGAGATATGTTCGAACAGGCTAAAAAAAATGCACCTTGTATTATCTTTATCGATGAAATTGATGCTGTTGGACGCCATCGGGGAGCTGGACTGGGTGGGGGAAACGATGAGCGTGAGCAGACCTTAAATCAGTTGCTTGTCGAAATGGATGGGTTTGAGCCCAATGAAAGTATTATTCTGATTGCTGCGACAAACCGCCCTGATGTGCTTGATCCTGCTTTATTGAGACCAGGACGTTTTGACCGACAAGTTGTGGTGCCAAACCCAGATGTTTCTGGCCGGGAACAAATCTTGAAAGTGCATGTGCGCAATGTCCCTTTAGCACCGAATGTTGATTTGAAAGTTTTGGCAAGGGGAACACCAGGATTTTCCGGTGCGGACTTGATGAATCTTGTCAATGAAGCTGCTCTTATGGCTGCAAGCCGTAATAAAAGAGTTGTGACAATGCAAGAATTCGAAGATGCAAAAGATAAGGTGATGATGGGGGCTGAACGCCGTTCAACCGCTATGACACAAGAGGAAAAAGAACTCACGGCTTATCACGAAGCAGGGCATGCTATCGTGGCTCTCAATGTGCCAGTTGCTGATCCTGTCCACAAAGCAACAATCGTTCCAAGGGGAAGAGCATTGGGAATGGTGATGCAATTGCCGGAAGGTGATCGCTATTCCATGAGTTATCGGTGGATGATTTCTCGTTTGGCCATTATGATGGGAGGGCGCGTGGCTGAAGAGTTGAAATTTGGAAAGGAAAATATCACATCGGGGGCTTCTTCTGATATTGAGCAAGCAACGAAATTAGCACGTGCCATGATCACACGGTGGGGATTTTCTGATCTGCTTGGAAATGTCGCTTATGGCGATAACCAAGATGAAGTCTTTTTAGGTCATTCTGTCGCGCGAACACAAAATGTTTCTGAAGAAACAGCGCGCATGATTGATATGGAAGTGCGTAAGCTTATTGATGATGCCTATAAAAACGCGACCAATATTTTAAAAACAAAAAGAAAAGAATGGTTTGCTCTCGCTCAAGGCTTGTTGGAATATGAAACTTTAACGGGTGCTGAAATTAACGAGGTCATTGCAGGAAAACCTCCTTCACGCACACAGAAAGATGAGGGGGCGGCACCACGGACTTCCTCTGTTCCAAAAACTGGAACGGTGAAGGCAGAGGACTCTGTGGTCGATGAAAAAGACGCCAAAACAGCACCTAAAACAGTTGTCCATAAAGCGGAGAACGTTAAAAGTGAGGCAAGCAAAGCAGAGGGCGCTGTTGGGAAGAAAACAGCAAATTCCAGTAATACTCAATCCAAGGATATGGAGCCTAAAAAAGCGCAATCGGATGAAGCTGAGAAAAAAGCGCAAAGCGCAAAAGGTTCCACAAAGTCAGTTAATCATTCTCAAAGTAAAAACAGTGTTGAAAAAAAGTTAAAACCTTCGGGATCTGATAAAGGAAAATAAGAACCCTTTAAAAACACTTGAGTGACTATGTTTTGGGAAAAATTTTAAATTCTTTGAGAAAGGCGTGAGCATTGCTTGCGCCTTTGATGTAATGTTTACCAAAATATGGAAGCAAAAAATTAAGCAAATCCGTTTATTATGACAGCTTTAGCAGGGGATAAGGTAGTCTGTTCTCTTACAATATTGGTAGGGTGCGAGGTTAAGTGATGTGCGGGGCTTTGCGGTTTTGGTCCGATGGTTGTGAGGTTTGATGATGAATTGGCTTACGGGTTTGGTCAAGGGTGTGAGGTGATGGATTGGCTTGCGATTTTGATAGGATGTGAGACTATCCTTTGGGTGTATTCAAGGGATGTGTGAAGCCTGTTTAAAAAATAATATTGCTTTATGTGTGCAGAGGAGAAACATTATTGGTTGAGCGTCGTTTAGATCTGTCAATGGTGAAGAGGGTTTTTAATGATCTAAAAAGATGAGGATCGAGTCAATCTTATTTATAAGGTAAAGGGTATAGGGTGAGGAAGCCTATTGTACCAAGGAGGCTGTTAGAGCTTTTAAAAAAGCCTAAGGGAAGAAGGATAAAGGAACGAGGCATGGTGCAAAAATATTTTGGGACAGATGGAATTCGGGGGAAAGCTAATTCATTTCCTATGACACCTGATTTTGCCATGAAGGTGGGGATGGCTGTAGGGATCTTATTCCGTTCACACCATCAATCGCGTCGTGTGGTGATTGGCAAGGATACCCGATTATCTGGCTATATGTTGGAAAATGCTTTGGTTTCAGGATTGACGGCTGCGGGGATGGAAGTTTTTTTATTGGGGCCCGTTCCGACACCTGCTGTTGCAATGCTTTGCCGTTCTTTGCGCGCAGATCTTGGGGTGATGATTTCTGCTTCTCATAATCCTTTTTATGATAATGGCATTAAACTTTTTGGTCCTGATGGCTTTAAACTTTCAGATGATATGGAAGCAAAAATTGAACAATTGATCGATACAGATCTGTCAAAATCTTTAGCAAGTTCTGCCGAAATTGGTTACGCAAAACGAGTTGAGGGGGATATTTATCGTTATATTGAATATGCCAAACGAACTTTGCCTCGTGATGTTGGCTTAGATGCTGTGCGTATTGTGGTGGATTGTGCTAATGGTGCTGCTTATAAAGCAGCGCCCCGAGCTTTATGGGAGTTGGGGGCTGAGGTTTTTGCTATTCATGATGAACCCAATGGCACCAATATTAATCAAAAATGTGGCTCAACCGATTTAAGCTCTTTAAAACGCAAAGTGCATGAAGTGCGTGCTGATGTGGGGATTGCTCTTGATGGAGATGGCGATCGTGTTCTCATTGTTGATGAAAAGGCACAAACGGTTGATGGAGATCAGTTGATTGCTGTGATCGCTGAAAATTGGCATAAAATGGGACGGTTACGGTCCAATGGTGTTGTCACAACGATTATGTCTAATCTGGGACTGGAGCGGTTTTTGAACGGCAAAGGGTTGGATCTGATCAGAACAAAAGTTGGAGATCGTTACGTTGTCGAGGCCATGCGCCAAAAAGGATATAATGTTGGTGGTGAGGCTTCTGGGCATATTGTGCTCAGTGATTTTGGGACAACGGGTGATGGGTTGGTGGCAGCCTTGCAGATTTTAGCTTGTATGAAGGAAAGTCAGAGCCCTATGAGCCAATTGTGTAAACGATTTGAACCTGTCCCGCAAATTTTAAAAAATGTAACGATTAAAAATAAAAATGTCCTGGAAAAAAATCCCGTCAAAGTGGCCATTGATCAAGCAGAAAAGCGATTGGGAAAAGAAGCACGGCTGGTGATCCGCGCTTCTGGAACTGAGCCGGTTATCCGCCTTATGGCCGAAGGAGATGCACGAGACGTGTTGGATACGGTCGTGACAGAGTTGATGGATGTGATCATCCATCATGATGAACGCGTGAGTACTGTGCTTGAGAAATAAAGAAATGAGAATGATCAATTTTTTTCATGACAATTCTAATGTTTATAAAGTAAAAAAAGCCGCGTGATATAAAAATAATAAACATTTTTTTATATCTTGTCTTGTTACATATTCTCTTAATTTATGATTTTAGGATTTAAACATAAAAGAATTGAAGCCTTCTATAATACCGATACGACTAAAGGGATTAAAACCGCCCATGCTGAAAAAATAAAATCTATTCTAGGGGATCTTGAAGGAGATGTATCGCCAAAAGATTTAAAGTTATGCGTCCTTTTGATTAGATCTACTAAAAGATGATCTCAAGGATTATTGGTCAATTATTATCAATGAAAATTGTCGTGTAATATTTCGCTTTGGTGGCATAGATGTTTCAATGGTTGATTATCGAGATTATCACTAAGGAGATCTAAAAAATGATGAAGAATCCTCCGAATCCTGGTGAATTATTGCATGAAGATGTGATCAAAGAACTTGGTTTATCGGTTAATGAAGCAGCAGAGTGGCTTGGTGTATCTCATGGAGCACTTTCTAGAGTTTTAAATGGAAAAGCTGCTATGAGTGCTAATCTTGCTATTAGGCTTGAAATGTCTGGTGTAAGCACAGCACGTGCGTGGCTCGCACTGCAAACAAATTATGATTTATCAAAAGCAATTTCTAAATAACAGTCTCATGATAAAGATTGCAGAAAAGAGTTTCAAACGGCGGTTAAATTTTTGCAACAGAGATATTTGGAAGAGCAAAACAATGCGAGATAGAGCGTATAAAAATCAAAAGATATGATACGGTAAAGCAAGGGATAAAATCTTGTGTCTGTAGCCTATTCGAGCGATAACGAATATCAACAAAGGAGGATTTTAATATGTTGAGTGAAGACGAAATTAAACGACGTCGCTTTGCTGCTAAAAATGCATTAGCAAGTCAACGCTTAGAGGGATTGGAACCAGATCCACAGGTCGTTTCTCAGATGGAGCGGGTTATTATAGGTGAACTTGAAACAAGTGATATCATCAAGGATCTTATAGAGCGGATAAAACGTGGTGAAGTATAAAGGGAGCGGTGATCCTTATACTGATTGTGAGACTGGTGTCCTGTATAATCGGTTTGGCATTAAAGACAAAGCCACATTGCAGCGTGTAGAACCTACTTTCGCTTATATAAGGTCTTATGAACTTGATAGTATTCCTATTAGGGGTAAGTTTGATCTGGGTCATATGAAAGAGATCCATAGAAAACTGTTTGGTGACATATATGAATGGGCGGGACAAATTCGTTCAGTGAATATT
The DNA here is from genome assembly GCF_028618525.1 of Bartonella sp. AU55XJBT. Next base: position 113,603 of record NZ_JAQITC010000007.1, read on the forward strand.
GCCAAAGGCAATAGTATGTTTGCGAATTATAATCAGATTGAAAGTTATGCACTAAAGATTACGCAACAGCTTGCAAAAGAACATTATCTGCGTGGTCTTAATATGGATGAATTTAGCCAAAGGGCTGGATATTACATGGGAGAGGTGAATGCGTTGCATCCCTTTCGAGAGGGGAATGGGCGTACTCAGCGTGAATTTATGGGGCAACTTGCCAATGAAGCTGGTTATCATATCAACTGGAAGGGTATCGAGAAACAAGAAATGATAGAAGCATCAATTGCGGCACATTTTGGTAATTTAGAATATCTGTCTGCACTCATTCATAAGAACCTTAATCTCTTATAACCAGCTGAGTTTGTGGCAAGTGCAACAATAATGCCAAGTTTGAAAACTGTTGCTATAAAGTCCCATAAAGGTATGGAAGAACGTCCATAGATGATATTGTACCCTATAAATATAATGTAAATGGTACAAGATAGTTTAAGCGGAGCACTTAACCCCGACGAAAGATTGTTAATAGTTTTATCCATTATTTCTTCAAGAGCCTTCGTTACAAAGCTATTCATATCAGTGAATATGGTTATATTTTCAAATGCCATTGCACATCCATTCTATTCAATGTTTGCAAATATGATCATTTATAATTCAATTATTATCTTGTTTCTGTTCAGCTTTTTCTTTCGCTTCTTGTTCGGCTTGTTCTTTTGCTTTTTGTTCAGCTTTCCATTTTTCATGTTCAGCCCTAAGTTTATCCATACTTTTTTTCCGTTCCTCTGCTGCTTTACGAATTCTTTCTTCAGCTTGTGCTTTATATTCTTTTTCAAGTTCTAAAAATGCTAACCGCATGTTTTCACAATTCTTTGAAGTCCCTGCAAATCCACATTTAGCATCCCACTCTAGGCGTAAATTTTTATCTTTTTTAAATTCTGCGACGCTATAGGTTTTTTCACAGCCAGCAGCGATGAGTCCTGTGCCAAGTAGCAATGTTGTTATGATGATCTTGTTCATGATTAGTGACTTTCTTGTTGTTGTTCTTCTGCTGCGCGTTCTTTCGCTTCTTGTTCGGCTTGTTCTTTTGCTTTTTGTTCAGCTTTCCATTTTTCATGTTCAGCCCTAAGTTTATCCATACTTTTTTTCCGTTCCTCTGCTGCTTTACGAATTCTTTCTTCAGCTTGTGCTTTATATTCTTTTTCAAGTTCTAAAAATGCTAACCGCATGTTTTCACAATTCTTTGAAGTCCCTGCAAATCCACATTTAGCATCCCACTCTAGGCGTAA
>NZ_JAQITC010000008.1 GCF_028618525.1 Bartonella sp. AU55XJBT
ACACAAGAAACTGTCCTATTTGCCCCGCACCCAACGAGACAAAGCAGAACGCACACCAGCATCAGTTTTTTGATTAACTTCATTTTCTACCTCAAAACGGGTCCTTGCCGTCTTTAAAGCATGCTCTGTTTGCTTTTGCCGTTCGCTCTTCTTTCCAAGGTGAAAGGCTTTCGCTAAAGCCACTAAAAAACGGCTAAAGCCGCTAACAGAAGAGACAGATTTCTTTTGAACCAAAGCATCACAAGCGCTGTTCCTTAAACCGCTTGGCAACAATCACCAGTCCTGTACACGCCGCTAAAACCATAATCCCTGCTAACGCCCACTGAATCGGTCCATTACCAACCAAAAAGCCTCCAAAGCCTGAACAAGACCCTATAATCGGGGCTAGCGCTTCTACCTTTAACAGTCCTCTTGCCTCACGTGTTTCTACCCTGTGATAGTTCGAAGTAACATAAGAACCTTTTACCCACAAACCGGCTTCGGCTGCTCGACGGTTGGATAATCCCACAAGAGGCTTCCCCCTACCTTATTCCATTTCTGTAATTCACTAGGAACAGCTTCATAATCCCCTTGATTAAGCTTCTTCAACAACGTTGGCTTACAAAAAGCTTTCGTGCCTACGTTATAACAAAACGATACCAATGCCGCGAATTGGCAATCCGTTAACGAAACCGTCACCGATTCCTATCGTTTTAATAGATTTTATTAATCCAGAATTAATAATTTTAGCCATTTCAACTTTTTTAAAAAAATCTTCCAACCCAAAGAAATAGCTTAAAGAATTTGAAAAGTGTTTACTTTTATTTATTGATCTTTCATCTACAGATTTTATAAAATCGTCCGGCATTTCTCCGTAACTAGGTGACAATGGCAACTCCATAGCAAAGGGCGAAATAACTTTATCCCGAACAGTAAATAAAATTATTAGTTCTGTTTTTTCAACTAACACACCAGAAGAACTGTGAAAAGAATCCGATAGTTTATATTTATTGGTGTAAACTCTGATGCGTATATCCATATTTTATCTCACAGCCAGAAAAAAAATCCCGTATCATATTTAACTGAAATGTATTCTCGTACTTTTTTCTATTTTCAAAATTAACTAAAATAAACTCGGGAGTAGCGATACATATTAGAGCTAACACTTCTGCCAAATCGAATCTCTCCGATAAAGTAATCGTCACACTATATGGTACGCTATTTTTTTCATACATTCTATGTTACGCACCCACTTTTGTTTATATTTTTTACTGTCTAGATTTCTTATCTCTGAAATAACATCTGTGCCTATTTGTATCCCTAAAAAGAATGGATTGCTCTTTAATAGCTTCAAATATGGTTGAATATAGATGTGCCCCCCTGTTGCAATCCGAAAATATTTTTTACAAATGAGACACATACAAGTATATTTATGAAGTAAATTATTATCGAGCTCAAAAGGCTCTCCACCAGAAAGAATAATAAAATCAGATTTTATGTCATTTATTGTATATAAAGATTCAGGCAAAGCGTCATCTCCCACCATACATTCCATCGAATACGGACAATGATTGCATCCCGCACTGCAATTTTCATTACAAATTACAATATTATCGCCCATGAAATTTCTCATTCAAGTTCATATAATCCAATACTAATTGTTTCATGAAAATATTTTGGTATAGACAAAGATCAGAAATTTTTTTAGCTACAAACGCTTTTATCATTGGGAAAGCTTCATCCTTTGATATAGACAGCAAATGAGAAATATAGTCTACCCGTTCTTCTAAATTGAGAGATAATCTTGGACTGGTAAAAAATGTTAAGATATCCAATTCCGGACTGGCTTCTTGACATAAATCCCAATCCACTACCACAAAAGAACTATCAGGAGTAACAATGATATTATCAGGATGTAAATCTCCATGTGATAAGATTATATTCTTGCTTAATCGATCTTGAAAGATCTTATTGATTTGATCAATAATCGCCTTTTGATGTAGCAAATCCATTTGGCTCAATACAGTACCCCGGATAAACTCCCATTCGACTACTTCATCGCAAAGTGTTATCAAATTTGGTGCAGGATAGAGACTTTGTCGAAAAGAGCCATCCTTGATGTTTTCATTAATGCACGATGCTTCCGGATAAATTTGCCCATAGCAAAACTCTTGATGCTTGCGTTTCAAGAAATGTTGTTTTGACGATTGTGCATTTTCAGGCTGTAACCAAATGATTTCTTGTTTTCTGACAAAAATAATTAAAGCAGACACCCCAAAAATCACAGCCATAATCACTGCCAACCACAAATTAGCTTGCCAGAATGTTGAAAAAACATGACCGTATAAAAAACTGAATGCAAAGGATACAACAGCTGTAATAATGGCTGTAAATGATAAAACAGTCGCGATAGCTTTGCGATCAATCAGTGAATTTATAAGAAGAGACGACAGATAAGATCGATAAGCAGATTTAAAAACACATAGCAGTAAAAATCCTAATATAAGAACCGCAATGATTTGAAATGACATGAGAAAAAAAGCAATGGTTACCATACAACCAATCATTAAGACGGGAAAAATAGGATTTTGAAACTTTGAAAAATACTTCTGAAAGAATATATTGGAACTTGCTGAAAAAAAATTCCCAATGATAAAAATAATCGAAACCAAAATAGCAGGTTGAAATGGCAAAAAATCAGAAAATGCGATAGAAACAGTCCGATTATTAACCAAAATAGCAAAAGCTGAAACTGCACTTAAAAAAATAAGAGTGAAGCGATAAGGGTTTTTGACTTCTTTACGGCTGGCGCACATAACTGTGAAAATACTCGGATGAGCGTTGATATGAAAACTATCTAATCCCTTCGTCAGTTTTGAAAACATAAAAATAGCAAAAATTAATGAAAGGACTTGAAAAATCACAGGCAATGCAGGATGCACATAATAAAGTATTCCCCCTAAAAAAATAAGTACCGTTGTCACACTATAGGTAACAGCAGCCACTTCGGACTTAACGGAAAACAGTGTGCGATGCTTTGGTACTATAGAAAAGAGTAAACTATCTTCCGCACCTGAGAAACAAGCAGCTGCTAATGTAATACACAACAAATAAGTGGCGTAAGCAAAATATGCATAATTGATAAAAAGAGCTAAAAAACCGCAAAGAAAGAAAAACAGCCCAGTATAAATAACGCGCTTACTTCCATAAACATCTGATAATAAACCCAAGGGGACTTCTAAGACCAAAGGAAGCAATAAAAAATAACTACCGATTAAAACAATATCCGCTTGCGACAAATGCAATTTTTCCGACAAAAAAAGTGGTAAAACAGCAACCACTAGAGCAGTAGACTTGCTAACACTATAAATCTTAAATTGCTTAACCTTATCCACAAAATACCTTCCCACGACATCCGCTACATGCGCCAGATTCTTTCAAAGATTTTAAAACGCTTTGGGCAGACCAATCTATTGCCTCATAATTTTGTAGATTCCCAAAAGCTTCTGAATAAAAGCAATTTTTTAAATCTCCATTATAGTCCAACACCAAGGATGAAAATGGAAATAAACACATTAACGGCGACGAAACGTACGTAGAATTTTCGCCTAAGTAATAATTAATACAATTTACAAAATTTTGTGACGTCCATGAGATTTTCCTTTCTTGGAACTTTTTATCTATATAAATCTGGAGGGGAGATTCTTTCCTTGATAATTCATCTCTCAAATGAAAAAGTGAGGCGTTTGGCGGAAGAGTTTTGTTTCTCAAAGCCTTAGATCGATTCTCTGTATTATTTTTTCTAGAAAAACTAAATGACGACGTATCGAGCGTGCTGAATCCGATATAATCGACATCTTTGCTTATACAAAAATCGATAAAATTAATAATATTTTCTAGAATCTCTTTGGTAACTGTCGCTCTTATTCCTATACTTTGCAGAGGTTGAAGATTTTTAACGGTTTCAATGTTTTTCCACACGCGATCAAATTTATTCGCCCCCCGTATATCATCATAATATCCTCCTCATATTGTTATTGTGTACCTTATTTATATTCAAGACAATTAGTATTTTGTAAAAAGTCTAAGGACCTACAACTTTATAATTGTAAAGTCAATTTAACTGTATTACGCAATATTCAGTTTGGAAAACAAATTGGCCTATACCGATATAAATCGAAAAACTCTTGTACTCAGCTAATTTCCATTTTAATTATTAAGTTCATTCAAAAAGTATTATTCCTGATTTCAATGGCTATTTCACTTCAATCACAATAAGAAATATGCAATGCTCTGCTTGATCAAGTAATTTTAAAAAGTTTTTTTTGGGGCTAAAATAAAGAATAGTTGTTGCGTAAATCAGCTTCTCAGAAGAAAAATTTTTCAATTATTTTGCTGTTTTAATTGTAATTTTGTGAAATACTACTTGCGGTGAAATTACCTTTAAAAGAGGTTCTACTCGACACCAAAATACAAACTTTTATTTCTTATTAAAGATACAATCATATTGATTTATAATGATAATTTAGCGTTATTCATATTGGATGAGAGTCCCGAATACCGTAAGATTCTCTCATTCCAAACCTGTTTATCTTGAATCAATCAAAACCACTCGCTTGCATGTCATAAGCGGGGCTGGTGTGTGGGTAAAATTTGTATAAGAAAGGAGTAAAAATGGTCCTTATGAACCGTCTTAATGCAAGATCTGTCGCAACATTGGGGGCTGGCAAATAGTGTGATGGTGCCGGCTTGCTTCTTCATAAGCGTAAAGATGGCGGTGCTCAATAGATTTACCGTTATACCATTCACGGTCGGCGCCGCGAAATGGGATTAGGTGCTTTAAGACATGTCTCTTTAAAACAAGCCCGTGAATTAGCAAACCAATGGCGTGCTGTTTTACGTGAAGGACGTGACCCCATTAAAGAACGCAACAAACAAAAGCGTGAGGCAATAAGCAATCTTCATATTCATAAAGATCAAGTTGATGGGGATATATGGACAATTCCTGCTGAGAATATGAAAGGAAAGCGTGATGCTACAACAGAATTTCGCGTGCCTTTATCTTCTGAAGCATTAGACATTCTAAAACAAGCGCGCTCGCTTTCACGCAATGATTTCTTTTTTTCTGCTAAAGGTCGTGGTCCTCTTAGTGAGTGTTCCATGTCAAAATATATGAAACGTATTGGACTTGAAGCCTGCCCGCATGGGTTTCGCTCTAGTTTACGCGATTGGCTTGCTGAAACAACCGATGCCCCCTATGAGGTCGCTGAAACCATTCTAAGTCATACGGTAGGCGGCAAAGTAGAGCGTGCTTATCGTCGTACTGATTATCTAGAACAGCGCCGTGTCTATATGGATAAATGGGCGGCTTATGTCACGGGTCAATCTTAAGATATGGGGTGCATAACCCCATTATCTGTGGATAACTTTAGCTCTCTCTTCTCTCATTCTTTCTCAATGAGACTCATAAATTATCACATGAGAAAATGTATAATAAAATATTGTTTTCTATGAATAAAATACCTTAAAAAATGAACCAAAATGTGTTTAATAAATAGGCATGATTTGTTCTCATTTTTTAATATTTGAAAGGATTTTACGATGATAGAAAATGATATTCTTTTAACAGACCGTGAAAGTGCAAAATTACTTCATATGAGTGTTTCAACATTCCGCCGTCATGTGACCAATGGCTCTCTTCCAAAACCTTTAAAATTTGGTTTTTTATCCCGTTGGTTACAATCCGATCTTTTGAATGTCATAGAGCAAGCCAAACAGCAACGTTATAGCGACGTCGCATAAAAGAAAACCTTGTCACGTAAGGACGGACAAGGCTTTCCATTTTCACACGAGGTTTATGAATAGCAGAGTCCGTCCTATGATGCAATCATTATAGGATCAAAAAATGTCTTCTGATACAAATGCTCGGGGCATTACACGTGACTTGCGTGGAGTTTGGCATGGGCGTTATGGACTTGCCCGTTGTCCAGCCCATGATGATAGGTTGCCTAGCTTATCCCTTGCCAATGGACATGATGGGCGTCTTTTACTCACTTGTTATGCTGGCTGCTCTTTTAGAGAGATCATACAAGCGCTTAGAAGAATTGGCTTGCTTGGAAAACAAGCCTTTTGGGATAAAGCTTATGATCATACGCTTTCTTTCTCAAAACAGTTTTGTGCTGATCTCAAACGAGTAAAACAGAAAGCAGAAAGAGCAAGAGAGATTTGGCAACAAAGTCAACCGATCAAAAATACGCTAGCAGAAACCTATTTACGCAAGCGGGGTATTACCTGTGAATTACCTGCTGATTTACGTTTTCACGATAAATGTCCACACCCATTAGGAATAACACTGCCCGCGTTGGTAGCGCTTGTTAAGGGGGCTGGCTCTTTTGCCATTCATAGAACCTTTTTACAAGCCAATGGCTGCAAAACAGATCAGAAACCAGCAGATGATGGGAATCGTAAAGCAGGTTTTACCCTAGCAAAGCGTGCTTATAGGCAAGGCTTTGAAGTCTTTATCATGCCATGCAAGAGGCAATAAAAGAAGCTCAACATCTTTATAGACAGTATAACCTCTAAGCAGCACTACAATACCTCGTTATAGAAGATCAAGAGTTACCACATCTTGTAAGTTCACTAAGAGTTGCTTTTAATGCTCTTCAGAAGTACTTTTATTAGAGGTTTTATCTTCACCTTTATCTGAATTTATACTCTTGTAAATGCAATAGAAAATAAATATTATGACTAATATTAGTCCTACCGTTTCGAGCCAAAAAATTACACACCACATTATAGGTACTGCGCAATAAAATTTAACTATAAATTTACTATAGTTTTTAATATCGTTTTCAATATCTCCGTTCCAATGAGCAAGAGTGCGTATGAACGAAAAAACAGAATAGGTAAGCGCTGTCGCAAAAGACATGGTTGCTATATTCTCGATGTTACGGTAGTCTCCACCACTAGCTTTAATGCTGTTCGTCAAATCCGTAAAAACCCATGTAGTAAGCCATGACAGAAGCAGTGGTAAAAATAGTGTAGCGCAGTATAAAACTGTTTCTTCCCATGTTTTCAGGTTCGATTTAAGGGCATGAATTGCAATTAATATCATTGCTATGAACACTATTATTGAACATAATAGAAATCCTAAGGCGTTTGCTCCCAGTACGAGTAGGACAATAAGACCTATCGCTATAGCGCCCATAACTAAATAGCCTAAACCTTCCAGTATAATTCCAATAAATGGGATTAATAGTAGAATACACAAGATAATTAATACGATTGTCATGTTTATTACTTTTTAACTAGTTCTATTGGAAATATCGTCTAACAGATTCCCTTTAAAATTATCAATATGTGTTATTTTTGTGTTAAGAAAGTGATGCAAATCGTATTTAATGACATCGCTGTACTTAGGTGTATTGTATCTAAATGAGGGTAGGATACAGTTAAAATCCCCGCAAATGCGGGGTTTTTTTATTATCTGGAGGGAGGAATTTATGACATCAGAAAACACACAAAAGGTTTTACAACCGACCAAAAAGCCTCTGCCTCCTAATGCTAGAAAAGAGCGTGTTAAAGGGGTAGAATTATTCCCATTATTCAAGCCATGCACCATGGAACCAATAATGACGGTTTATTGTAACGGTTTCAAATGCTGGTCTTTCCCGATGAACTAAAAGAGCAGTTATGGATTGATAGACCTCCCAATCAAGAGGACTGGCAAAAGTATGAAAGCGTTTTTCGCTCTTTTCGTGATAAACGATTAGGTTCTCCCGAACAGCCGCTGATCATGCGTTTTATGCCAAAAGCACAAGAGAAATTTTATGAATGGCTAGAAAATCTTCACAGAGAGGCAAAAGGAGGTCATTTCTCAGAAAGCTTACAAGCGCATCTTTTGAAAATGGATAAAACCATACCAACCCTTGCGTTGATTTTTGAATTGAGTGAAGGCGGGCGTTTTGAAATCAATAGAGATGCCCTTGAGAGAGCTTTGTGTTGGGAAAAATATCTGATAAGCCATGTCAAAAGGCTCTATGCGGCGGGGAATACATTAACAGCAGAGCGTGCAAAATTGATTGTCGAACGCTGTGATTGTTTACCCGATGGTTTTACTTCACGTGATGTTTATAAACGTGATTGGAAATGTTTAAAGGACAATGGAGCCGTTAAGCAAGCTTTAGAGCTTTTATGCCGTTGTAACTATATTCGTGAAATCTCTGAAAACAATAACTCCCAAGGCGGTCGACCTACCATACATTATGAATGGCATCCTTTAGTGAAAAGTCATAAGACACCACAATGAACAATTTTAAATTCCGATAAAGCATCTAACTTTGTAGTCATAAAATAAACCTTCAAAGTACTCCCCACTCTATTGGTTTTGGAGGTTTAGGGGGTTTTGGGTGTTCTTTTTACACCCCCCTTTATATATTTTTTAGTCAAAAATAAAAGTTATTATATTTCAATAAGTTAATGTTTTAAATAAACAACCTATATTAAACACAACACATAAATACAATCTTTAATATATATTTAAGAGGGTTTTGTAGGTGTTTTGGGGGTTTTAAAAACCGACAAAACCTATCTATTAAAGTCACTCATAAAACCTATCAAAATACTCATTATGATGTTTTAAAAGCCCATAGTGTATTTGTTTTGATTGACAGGTCAAATAAATAGCAAATTTCACTATTGTGCTGATCTAACCATGCGTCATAGGCTGTGGATAAATAGCCTTTTAAAGCCCCTTTTGAAAAAATTTATCCATTTTTATGCATTTTTCTGCATTTTTTCTCATTTCTCTCAAAATGGATTTAATACGCTTCATTTTGATTCTTTTGAAAAGAATTAAACACATTATAAAAAAATGGGCTCTGTTATAATATGCTGCAATCTCTTAAGTCTGATAATAAACACGTCACGCTACGCTCTTTGTTGGAATATTATCGTAAACAGGCAAAATCACCCCGTGAATTAGGAACGCTGTTTGAAAATCTTGTCATGGCTTATCTGTCTGAAGACCCGTTGCAAAAGCAGGAATACGAAAAGGTTCAGACTTATTCGGAATGGGCTGAGGAACATGATGAAGATAGGCGTGATATCGGCATTGATCTGGTCGCTACAATCCGTGATCAAGGAGGTTATGCGGCTATTCAATGTAAATGCTATGATGCTTCTCACATCATTAAAAAAGAAGATATTAATAGTTTTATCGCTGCCTCTGGGAAGAAAATATTCACGCGTCGTATTCTGGTTGATAGCACCGAAAGCAATTGGAGTGATAATGCGAACAATACGTGTGATGGTCAAGAAGTTCGTATTCAACAGATTAATCTGTTTGATTTAGAAAATAGTCAAATCGATTGGGGGGCTTATAAAGAAAGAGGACAAGCTGTCCTTAAAGAACAACCGAAAAAAAAACTTTTAGATCATCAGATAGAAGCGCTTGAGAAAGTTTGTGAAGGTTTAAAAGAAGCAGACCGTGGCAAGCTGATTATGGCATGTGGTACAGGCAAGACGTTCACCAATCTTAAAATAGCAGAGGCTCTCGCCGGAAAAGGCAAGCGTGTGTTGTTTTTAGTGCCTTCTCTTGCTTTGCTGTCACAAACAATCCGTGAATGGACCCTTGATACAGAAGTGCCCTTGCGTTCCTTTGCCGTGTGTTCGGATACACAAGTAGGCAAGCGTCGTAAAGGAAAACATGATGATGAGGCTGGTCTTGATGCTTCTGATCTTGTTTTACCGGCTACCACGGATGCGAAAGAACTTGCACGTAAAGCCAATAAAACCTCTCTTGATGTGATGACCGTGGTCTTTTCGACCTACCATTCCATTCAAGTGATTTCCGATGCACAAAAGGAATATGATTTACCCGAATTTGATCTGATCATTTGTGATGAAGCCCACCGTACAACGGGGGTTGTATTGGGAACAGACAAGCATGAATCTGAGTTTATCAAGGTTCATGATAACAGCATCATTCGGGGTAAAAAACGTCTGTATATGACAGCAACCCCGAAGATCTTTAGTGACAAGCTAAAAAGGAATGCTGTCTTCTCCAATAACGTTTTGGTGTCCATGGATAATGAAAAACTCTATGGCAAACAACTTTACACTTACAACTTTTCACGTGCTTTAGAGGATAAGCTGTTATCACCTTGTAAAGTTATCATATTAGTTGTTAACGAAGAGGAAATAAGCCAATCCATTCAACATCTTATTACCGATAAGGATTATGAACTTATTCTTGATGATAGGACCAAGATTAATGGCTGTTATAGAGCCCTTACCAAAATGGATCTGAAACTTGATCTTGAAGATGACCCTAAGCCCATGCGTAGAGCTTTGGCTTTTTGCAAAGATATTGAGACTTCTAAACGCATATGCAAAAGATTCAAAAAAGAAAAAGTGCAAGAATCTTTGCGCGCTCTTCATAAAAACCATAAAGATATTCCCCCTCTTAACTGTACCCTTGCCCATATTGATGGAACCTTTAGTGCTAAAGAGCGTACAAAACAACTCGACTGGTTAAAGGAAGATGCGGGGGAGCATGCGTGTCGTGTGCTCACCAATGTACGTTGTCTTTCTGAAGGTGTTGATGTTCCTGCTCTTGATGCCGTTCTATTTTTACACCCGCGCAAAAGTCAAATTGAGATTATTCAAGCGATAGGACGCGTCATGCGTCGAGCAGAGGGTAAAAAAAGAGGTTATATCATTCTCCCCATTGGGATACCCGCTGATATTCCGCCGGAAATAGCCTTAGAAAAAAACCAAAAGTATAATGTCATCTGGCAAGTTCTCAATGCTTTACGTGCCCATGATGATAACTTTAATAAAATAATTCACCATATGCACAAAAAACAAGACGTAAGCCATGCTCTTGAAATCGTTGCTGCTTCTCAAGAACTTGCGTTAGAAGATACGACCACGGTTATTGATGATTTACCTACACGCTCAAAATTAGAATATTCAGGACTTAATATTGGGTTAGCAACTTATGAACCCTCTCAAACACACGAAGTACAAGGAGAACTCCCCCTTTTTTCTAAATGTAAAGATGTCATTAAAGCTGCTATTGTTAAGAGATTTTACGACCCTAGCTATTGGAAAAAATGGGCAATAAATGTTGGTGATCTTGCTCAAACTCATATCACACGCTTAACTGAAGTTTTGACGAAATCAGAAACTGAAACACGGCGGGTGTTTAATGATTTTATGACCGAATTGCGTAGCAATTTAAATACGAATATCTCAGAACAAAATGCGATTGAAATGCTTGCGCAACATCTTGTGACGCGTCCAGTCTTTAATGCTTTATTTGAGGGGCATCAGTTTGTTCAAGAAAATCCCGTATCTTGTGCTTTACAACGTGTACTCAATGCCCTTGATAACTTTACTCTTAAAGAAGAATCTCAAGATCTCAAAAATATTTCTAGGAGTGTACAATTTTACACGCGTGGAATTACCACCCTTGAAGCACAACAAAGCTTAATTGTAGAACTGTATAATGAATTTTTCCGTTATGCTTTTCCACGTACAGTAGAAAAATTAGGAATTGTTTATACCCCCATTGAGGTTGTTGATTTTATTATTCATTCCGTTGATGATGTCTTGCGCAATGAATTTGGAAAAAGCCTAGGATCACGTGGTGTTTCTATTCTCGACCCTTTTACAGGTACTGGTACCTTTATCACACGGTTGTTACAATCTAATCTCATAAAACCAGAAGATATGGAGTATAAATACCGTTATGATATCCATGCTAATGAGATTGTCTTGCTAGCTTATTACATAGCCGCCATTAATATCGAAGCAACCTATCATGGTCTTATGAAAGGGAATTATATCCCATTTAAGCATATTGGTTTAACTGATACATTCCAAATGCTTGAAAGAAAAGATTTGTTGCAAGAACTATTTAAAGAAAACAGTGAATATTTAGAACATCAAAAAAATCTAAATATTGAAGTTATCTTTGGTAACCCTCCGTATTCGATAGGACAAAAAAGTGAAAACGACAATGCAAAAAACACTCCTTATCCTATTTTAGATAAACGCATTGCTGAAACTTATGCTATTCAATCAAAAGCAAATCTATTGCAATCACTTTATGACAGTTATATCCGTGCTATTCGCTGGGCTAGTGACCGTATAAAAGACCGTGGTGTTATTGGTTTTGTCACAAATGCGGGTTTTGTAGATACGAAATCTATGGATGGTTTGCGAAAGTGTCTCGTTGAGGAATTTTCAAGCCTTTATATTTTCCATTTACGGGGGGATGCTCGGACTTCTGGAGAACAACGAAAAAAAGAAAGTGGTGGAATTTTTGGAGAAGGTTCTCGAGCGCCTATTGCTATCTCTATTCTCGTGAAAAATCCAGAATCTCAACAGCGTGGGAAAATATATTTCCATGCTGTAGAAGATTACTGCACAAGAGAAAAAAAGCTTAAGACAATTAGGCGTTTTGGTAGCATTGATGGTATTACACGTAATGGCGGTTGGCAAATAATTACACCAGATAAGCATGGTGATTGGATCAATCAACGTGATGACAGTTTTAAAACCTTTTTAGCCATGGGTTATAAGAGTTATAAGAAAGAACATGGTAAAAAGCTTTTTGAAACGTTTTCTTGTGGTATCGTAACTAGTCGCGATGCTTGGGCATATAATACAAGTCATAAAGCTTTAGCACAAAATATGAGTAGTATGATTGCTTTCTATAATAGTGAAGTAGAACGGTTTAATGAGATCTATTCACATGCTGACCGTAAAGAACGTATAAAGGCTGTAAATAATTTTATCAACACAGATGAAACAAAGATCAGTTGGAGTCGTTCTATCAAACAAGATTTGGCAAAAGGAAGGGTATACAAATTCGAAGAATCTTGCCTTACACAAAGTCTTTATCGTCCTTTTACGAAACAGAGGCTTTATTATAATCGCGCTTTCAATGAAATGGTTTACCAAATGCCGCGGATATTTCCGATAGGACAAGCGGTTAAAAATAGAATCATACAAATTACAGGTACGGGAGCAAAGAAAAATTTTTCTGTACTTATGATTAGTACTGTATCTGATTTCCAAATGATAGAGAACGGTCAATGCTTTCCAAGGTATTTTTACGAAAATGTTGAATCTTCAAAAAATAAAAAACAATCCCATTTATTTTTAATTTCTACAGAAGAAAGTAAAAATGCTGGTTTAAAACGACGTGATGCCATTACTGATGAGGGATTAGCACATTTTAAAGAAGCTTATCCTAATGAGATTATCACTAAAGATGATCTATTCTATTATGTTTACGGGCTCTTACATTCAGAAGATTATCGTGCCCGTTATGCTGATAACCTCTCTAAAGAATTGCCTCGCATTCCTTGTGTAAAGAGTGCTGATGATTTTTGGAAATTTGTTACAGCAGGGCGTGAACTGGGTCATTTGCACGTAAATTATGAAGATGTAGAACCTTATCCAGTGACCTTTAAAAAAGGTAATCCTAAACAGACTGATATTCTTAATCCCGAAGAGTTTTACTACGTTACAGAAATGAAATTCTTTAGCAAAAATAATGTAAAAGATAAATCTATCGTTTTTTACAACAGCAACATCATCATGACGGATATACCTAAGGAAGCTTATGAGTATATCGTGAATGGCAAACCCGCTCTTGAATGGGTTATGGAACGTCAATGTGTAAAAACAGATAAAAAGAGTGGTATTGTGAATGATGCTAATCGCTATGCTGTTGAGACCATTGGCAACCCTGCCTACCCTCTAGAGTTGTTTCAAAAGGTTATTACCGTAAGTTTAGAAACAATGAAAATCGTAAAAAACTTACCAAAATTAGAAATAAGAGAAACTGAATAACTTATAAAGCATGCTCACATAATGGGTATGTTAATCTCACAAGGGGTATAAGGTCTTATACCTATAGGTTCTATACCCCCTTTATACATTGCTTACATACAATCTTTAAAAGGAGTGTTTATATGCGTTATTCTAAAAAGAAGAAACTTGCACTTTTAGATACTCTCATTTGGATTGCTTTAAGACTTATAAGAAACCCCATCTTAAAGTGAATTAGATTTTTTTACATTGCCTTTAAGAGGTTATACCGTAATCTCAAATGAGTGCTTTATTGTTTTCAAAAGCTTTGTTTAAAGAGAGTTATGTATATTCATTTTACTTATAGGTTTTGTCTGTTCTTAAAACCCCCAAAACCCCTTTTTATATATATTATAGATTGTATTTACGGATTGTATTTAATATAGGTTGTTTCTTTAAAACATTAACATATTGAAATATAATAACTTTTATTTTTGTTTAAAAAAATAAAATAATACGTACAAAAAGCACCCCCAAAACTCATAACCTAATGATCTTGATAGCATTTCTTATGAGTTATAAACCATCTTTTGAAAAGCTTTAAAGGATCACATGCTTTTTATAAAGCACGTTGTAATCATTCTCTAAATCATAAGGTTATCATTCAAAAGAACTGATAAAATTCATAAAAAGGATTTTGATAACGTAATCAGTTTTTAATTTCATATGCTTTTCATAAGACACGTTTTAATGACTCATTAAAATGATCACTTTTGTCAGTTCAATTTACTGACACATAACTGACAAGTTTTAATCAATTCACATCATTGGCTATCTTTAAAGATTGTACTCTTGATATAAGTTATGTTTTAAAGATATTAACATATTGAAATATATTGATTTTATTTTTTACCATTCAAAAAAAATAATAGAGCGTCTAAAAAGAACTGACAAAACTGATATCACTGACAAAAGCCTATTAAAAGGAATTTTACTGATCTCTATAATTATCAATCTCTCTTTAGATGTTTTCATAACAGTCTATAAATTACAATTATCCTACTTATCGTTTCTCTTATGAAAATGAAAAATGATGCCATGGCTATAAAGCATATAACAGCTATAGAAAATGCGTAAAAACAGCAGCTTCAAATAACTAAACTGTAAATGAACGCATTGATTATAAAGAGAGCACCTATAAGAGGCTATTAAATTTTAAATGTATTATAAACAAAATTCACAAAAAAATTTAAATTCATTTAGTAAAAAAACTGATAGGTTATAAAGATAAAAATACGCATTATGAGAGCCTTTTTAAATATTATAGATTTATAGATTCAAAACATAACGCAATCGTTTCATAAAGCCCATAATATAGCTTTAAACGCATATAAATATAAAAGAAGCAATTCATAATCATAAGATATTATCAATACACAACGTATTTAAAAAATACAAAAAAACATCAAAAAAAGATAAAATATTACTTGACAATAAATACGTACTTTGTTACATGAAGACGATACGCTAATTTTTGTATTGTTATCCCCATCTCTTCTAAAAAAGCTACTTTTAGAACTTCACTAGAATGGGCGGGGTTATGCGTCATTTGTTTTCATTCCTTTCATCAATGGTAATCTTGATAATCAACAAGCTCTACATCTGTTCCGATAAAGCGAAAAATAACACGCCAATTTCCATTCATCTTAAAAAGTATATTACTCTTTATGCACATTGGGAACGGCTTTTCTAGATCCTAGTAAGCTGAATATATAGCCTTGTCCGATTAGAACTCCAAAAATCGTAACAAAAACGCCTATGATTTGCATGATTTGAGGGATGAAGCCGAACAGGATTTGCACCAATAAGGCTGAAATAGGTACAAAATTGAAAAATATCGCCGTCTTACCCGGACCTCGGATCGCTATTCCAATATTCCAAAATAGGTAGGCTAAAACTGATCCTGCAACCCCTATCCAAAGGAGTGCGAATAAACTAGCGCCGGACATAGACATCGTTTCTTGAAGAGGGGATTCGAATAAAAAGGTTAGGACGCCAAGGGCGACGGTGCCAGAGAGCATCGTCCAGCTTGTTGTTTCAAGCGGGGTTGCGTTCTTGACAAATGACCGCGTGCCAACGGTATAGAACGCCCAACCAATGGAACCTAAAAGAATCATAATATCTCCTTTGGCAAAGGAAACATGGTTAGACAAAAATCTCCCATTTGTTATGACTAAATAGACCCCGAACATGCTAATGAGCATCCCTATAACCCTCTCACAGGTTGGGAAAGATTTATTCATGATAGCTTCAATAATATTAGCACTAATAGGGGTTGTCGCCATGATGAGGGAGGCTGTTATGGGATTTGACGTTTGCAAGCCAACAAATAAAGCGCCATTAAACCCTGCCACACCGATAATCCCTAGGAAAATATAAGAAATAAAATTTTGCGATAAAACATGCCACCGCAAGCCTTCTTTGAAAATCATAATTAAAAATATGGCGATTACGGCAATGAGAAACCGCTCAAAAGAAGCGGTCCATGGAGAAACAGTCGTTAAAACTATCTTAGTGGCTTGGAAATTGGAACCCCAAAAAAAGGTTCCTACGAGGGTTAAGACAAGAGCTATTCTGGGCGTGATTTTCATTGGATAGATCCTTATACTTGATACCAAAGTGGAGCATCGAGACGTATGGAAGAAATTTGTGCGGTATTAGATGAGGAAAGAATAAAGTTGACCGCGGAAGCAATGTCATCTGGGTGAAGCATTTTGGCAAGATTCTCTGGAGGTATCTCTGGGAATCCTTTAAAATTGCGACGAAAATCCGTATTAACTTTATCAACTTGGATTGAACAAACACGAATATTTTGTGGCATTCCCCATAAGCGCAACCCACCAGTATAGCCCTCTACAGCAAATTTAGAAGAAGAATATGAAATTAAAGAAGGATTGTATTCTACACCCCATATGGATGAAATATTTATAATATCGGCGCGAATTTCCTTTTTTAGATAGGGTAAAGTAGCAGCTGTTATATAGAACATTCCTTTAATATTCACATCAAATGTTTCAGCACATTCTTGAGCATCAATTGTTTCTGGATCGCCACTATAACAAATGCCTGCTACATTAACTAAGACATCAAGACCACCAAATTCTGAGATAACCTTATGGACAGAAGAGTCAATGGCTTCTTTATCGCGGATATCAACAATCAATTTACATAAGCTTGCCGTATCGATGGAGGTTGGTAGTTCTATGTCAATGATGTCTGCACTTGCTACCTTATGACCATTTTTCAATAAGTTTAGAACAATTGCTTTACCGATGCCGCGAGCGCCTCCTGTGACTAAAATACGTTTCTGTTGTTGTGAGTAAATTCCGGTCGTGTTTTTTATCATTTCGTTTAGCATTTTCTATACCTGAAGTTGTAATCATTAATATTCAGCTAGTTTATTTTTAGCCATGCATTATGTATTACTGTATTATGTTTAATGTATTGAGTATTATTAAATTGTTTAAATAATAAGATAGCCTTAAAGTTTATTGTGATTAGGTTGAATAACTAAAGAACTGATATTTCATGTAAAGACGTCTCATTAAAAGGAAATACCTTTTTAGAGGAGAATGCTAGAGTTTGTGATTCTTTAGGTAGATTTAAACAGCGCCAACCATGCTTGTGAGCATACGCCTCAAGCAAAGGATCGCCAATAACAGCGACAGGATGACCTACAAGCTTCAGCATATGCTCATCGGAAATATCATCACCGTAGGCCCAGCAGTTCTTAAGGTCACCACCATGTTTTTCAATAAAATCCTGAATCGCAAGCGCTTTTCCAACGCCGATCGTTTGCGGAGGGACGAAACGGCCATTATATTTTTGCCCATCATGCAATAGTTTTGTGGCCAAGATGTAAGGTACACCTAGATGTTCTGCAATGGGGGCTAGAATTTCTATAAAAGAGCCGGATACTAAGACCGGCTCAATTTTTTGGCTATGATGGGATTTTAGTTCTGTTACTACTTCTTGGATTAAGAAAGTAGGATTAATCAACGCGCGCTTTGCCCAAGTTTCTGCACATCTTGTTACTTCTGCTACAGCACGTCCGGCAAAAAATTCATAAAAGCGACGGTTTATTACGCTGCGCGGACTCTGGTTATCATGGTGTGCACGTAAAATAGCAGTAGTATCTGCATATTCCTCTTGGTGAGCGTTGGTTGAAAAACCTAGCCAAGATTTATACCAGAAATCGTGGAAAGCGAGCATACTTTTGCTCCGAATAAGGGTGCCATCTACATCGAAGAATGCATACGCAAGGCTCATTATTAATTTCTCCCTTCAAAAAAAATTAAATACTTTATAATGTTGTTTGTTCTTTATAAGCATGGATATGATTTATTCGTAATATTAATCCTTTGTTGTGAATTCCCAGAAACCTGTTTTTTTGAGCTTTAGCTGCGCGTGGACATCCCCTCCTAAGCCATACCATCCGATCGCACCGCCTCGATTCATTTGATAACTCATCCAAAGCAAGACGATATTTACTATTCGATTAGCAGAGGGATCGTTCACAGATGGAAACGGATTGGGTAATATTGCTTGATAAAAGGCATGCCCATCAGCATCTGCCAGTAGTATATTGGGAAGACCAAGTGGGCCGGGTCGTGTAGGTGCATGGGGATTCAGATCATGTTGCCGTAGTGCCATAATTGTGTAAAGACTGTTAGGAATTAACCCCAAAAATTCAAAACGAAAATGTCCTGTTCGTTGGTCGTTAGGGACGGAAACTTCCATGGATCCTTTCGCTTTACACCATTGTTCAAGGGTTATCGGCGCAGTAATCTTTCTACCATCTTGGTTTCGAGCGTCTGGTATTGGTACTTCATGGAAGCCATAGCTTGGCAGATAAATATTTTTCGCATTAGGGCATTGCGCTGGTGCAAATATTACTGGATAATTATTGCATGGTAATGGTAAGGGCAGAGTATGTAATACAAGAGAGGCATCACTACTAGAAAGAGGATCTGAAAGTTCTTTTATGATATCGTAGGGAGCATTCTTGCCGAATTCAGGAGTTACAGTAGAGGTTGATACCAAAGCTCTTCCCCACTCTGAGGTAAGTTCTCCATGGGAATTCATGCGATTGATTTGTCCAATAACAATAAAATTTCCCTTTTCATCCATTACTTCGCTCGGAGGATAAGTTGGTCCTTGTGTAGTCAAACTTAGTTCGTACATTATTGTTTTCATAGATAATGCCTCTACGCAAGATAAACATTTTCAAGGTTCTCAGCTTTCCGCGAGACAGAGTCCCTACCTGTTTGCTTGTTAAGAAATTTAATCGCTTGTTTGTGTTCATTCTTCTTTAGTTTTTCTGCATGATAAGCAGTAAACTGAAAGGAAAGAGTAGCGGCGCTCGTGTCGCCTTGGTTAACTGATATAGTTATATCGAAGTGAAGGCGAGATAATCTGGATATATCGCTAGAGTTAATTCGATAGTTAAAAACAACGTCAAGAGGGAATACAAACCCTGTAAAATTGGCAGCCAGGCTATTTAACACGAAGTAATACGGCTCCGTCCAGTTATCTCCGATAAAATATTCCTCAGTAACTGCTAAAAACATTTGACGAGCTGCTTCAATCAACACCATACCTTGTATATGTTGTCCAGTTTGATGATCATTCATTAGTTCTGACCGTTCATCCAATATTAAGTGAGATTCAAAATTATGCTCATCTAAACGTTTCGGGTGAGAGATAATCGCATTTCTGATGTAGTGCTTATGACTTTGCAGGCGGCTAACGCGAAGTGGACGCTGTAGTAGAGGAGAAATATCAATCCCGTGGGCTGCGAGTGGATATAGTCCTTGGTCATAAAGAGCTTGAGCTTGAACTTCTGTTAACCCTTGACCGCTAACAAGTTGACTATTACTAGGTAAATTGGCAAAGGAATTTGTACGTATCATCTCTAAAATTTCCCCAAAAGTCTTAACGTTTTCATGTATACTAAATTCATGAAATTTATTGCCAACTATAAAAATTTTCTTATTAGATGTATTTTTCATTGTGCTCCCTGCCTCAAAATTATAACTAATTTTAACTCTCTTTTTATATCTCTTTGATTTATTTGAAATAAAAACATACTCTTCATAAAATTATTATATGGCTTTAAAAATCGGTAACTACGTTATTGATCAAATATAAGCAAAAATTTACCAAAATAATTACATTACTTACAACATATATGGCTTTTCGGTAATATTATAGAAGAGTAAGCGCTCATTTTTAGCAATCACTACCCTCCACTCAAACCAAAGCTGCAGCTTAGTTTTACAGCTGTCGCCGTAGTTCGTTGTTAATTAATAAAGCGTTTGTAAATTTTTGTATAAAGTCCACCTTCTCCACCCGTGATAAAATTGTCTCCGGCCTTTTTAATTATCTCTTGATAGCGCGGAGAAGAAAAAAGGCTCTTATAGATCTCAGGATCAACAGAAAAACCGGAGAGAAACATAACACCCGGCTCTGTACTAATGATGGAATGATAAGCAATAAACTCTTCAACCTCAGATGCCTTGCGTACTACGTCAAAAATGGTTTTGTCTCGCCATTGGCGGTAGGAGGTAAAACGGCTTGGAGGAACCTCAATATGACGCAGCTGCAGATACGGTGTGCTAGGCAAAGACTGCTTGAGCACTTTTACCGATTCAACATAGGTCAAAAGTTGACGACGAAAGTCGTTCACAAGATCTTCTCCCAATAATTTTAATTCAAGCTCCCATATCCCCGGCAAGCTCTCAATCTGTTTTAATGAGGGCAAGGCTCTCAACTGCAGAACAGTCCTATTATCAAGAGATACAAACACCGTAGCCTGCTGCTCAGATTTTTCTGCTGTGATCTGCCTCCATTTCTTAGCTACTGTAAGAGTTTGGTTTTCTTTAGGATATATTTCTGTAATTAAAAGATACGGTGTAGACATTAAATTCTCCTTGAAATTAAGAAAAAAATTAAATTCGTAAGTATCACGCTTTTGATAATAATGATGTTGCTGGCAAATAAATTTCTCTATGTCTCCTTGCGTGAGGCAAAAACTTCTTTAGCAATTTCAACGACATTAATCGCTGCAGGAAAGCCTGCATAAGGAGCAATGTGAATTGCTAATTCAATCACCTGTTCGGGCGTGCCACCTACATTAAGCAGACCCTGTATATGCAGCTTCAGCTGTGGAATCGCAGTTCCTAACGTTCCTAACGCTGCCACCGTTATAATTTCCCGTTCAAAGAAGTTGAGGATAGGCCGTGTGTAGATATCACCAAACCCAAACTCAACAACAAAACGAGCTAAGTCTGGAGCAATGCTACCCAGTGTCTTAATAATCATTTGTCCATCGGGGCCATCAATATGTTCTAGTGCCTTCAGTCCAGATTCGTAGCGATCCTCGCATACTAATGGCGAGCCGCAACTAGATATGAAGTCTAGTTTCTTTTCATCAAAGACCTCTTTTGCAGCAAAAACACTATTTAAGGCTGCTGGAAACCCTGCATAAAGTGCCAACTGTATCATTACTTCAATCAGCTCAGCAGGACTACACCCAATATTAAGAGCACTGGTAAGGTGGAATTTGAGTTGCCGTCTTGCATTACCGAGAGTTGCAAAGATGGCAACGGTGGCAAGCTGCCGAATACGGCTTGTTAAGTGAGGTCGCTCATAAATTTCTCCATACACAAAAGAGATGATGAATTTTGCGAGATCAGGGGCAACATCGGCCATTTCTTCAAGAATTGAAGGGGTCTCGACCAATTCCATAGAGCGTAAACGCTCCACGCCCAATTCATAAGCATTTTTCTTATAATTTACAAATGTTTGTTCTTGCATGTAATGGCCCCCTCCCCACGGAGCCTTAGGATAAGGCTTTTACTTTCCTTAAAAACTAAACCTTCAATTAAAATGCAATACCTTATCTCCTCTTGCGGACTTGCATTGCATGAATTATTGTACTTTAATATCCTAGTCAATCATTTTTGTAAATTTATTTTATATTATTTTTCATTTTTTACATTATAGGCAATCCTTATGAAGCTATAGCAGATAGTAAGGGATTTTTCTATGGCATTAATATTACGTTGATGCAGCAGGCACGTGTAGCCTTTCCAGACGTTGTACTTAAGACTGAGCTAAAATTAGCAAATTAAACCCTTCTTATTCGTATTTGCGCAAGAGAACTGAGGTGTAACTTGTTGAGCGTAGAAACACCATGCATGATTATGTGCGCATTGAGCTATAGGACTTAGTTGTATTTAGTATTTTGCGGCTTGAATTTACCGAGGAAAGTGCGAAGCGTTAAATTTATAACAGATGCTACTGACTTACCTCTAATCTAGTAAAGTTCTATCATGACAAAGCCATTTGTTGGGGTGTACGGAAGAGCTTTGTTTTTAACTCAAGTTAGAGGTATGTAATAGCAGATGAGTGCAGTACTCCTTTGCTGCAAAGTCCTCCAATCGCTTTAGCTAAAAATATTATGCCGCAATTAGGTGCCCAATATAGCTTGATCATGTCTATAAATTTTGGTTTAATACCTTTAGCACTGGAGAACTTTAGTAAAATTAATGCTGTGTGCCTCTATCAAGTTGTAAAATATATTATGCTTTAAGATCTCGGTAAAAATTTTCATGAGAGCCAAGTGCTAACAAGGTCAAAGTAATCGTGTGATCTTCATAGCCGTAAGCAAGCAGCGTCAATTGCTTGGCCATTTTAAATTTATAGACAAAAACACCAGAAAGATCACCTGTTTTGGCTTGACCAATGGTGGGCGTTTTCATAATGACGCGAACAGCTTGGTCTAGATCTTGTTTTTGGTTGGCATGCAGTTTTTTGATAGTTTTTTTAAATGAATGGGTTTGTAAAACTTGCATAGATTCAGCCAAATTCGAATGCTGTTACATCGCCATCTGCATTTTCTTGTTGTCCAAGTAAGATTGCTTGAATAAATTGAAAGGAGAGATCTGGATTTTCTTCGGCTATTTTGCCCATACGCGACCAATATTCAATTTGCTTAGGAACCGAGCGGCTATAAACAGACGCGTAACGCTTAGCCTCATTAATGAGATCATCAGACAGTTTAACAGTTGTAGCCATGACTATACTCCTACCTTACAATAAGGTGGTAATATAGTTCAAAAGGTGTTAAAAAGCAACCTTTGAAACACAATAACCTTAGCAGATCTCTAACACAATTCCTTCTCTCACAGCCATCTTTCTTAATATCTGAAAGAAGAGAAAATAAAAGATAAATTTAGAACTAAATGATCGAGAATAAGCTCTAAAAAGGTTCGGGATAGGCAGAAAATAAGTTAAAAGAATCAACGGTATCAAAATTCCCAAACTTCTATATAATCTATTGATTTTATATAAATATAGCATTCCTACCCCCTCCGCCACAGCACTTTTATCGTGCTATAAATTATTGATTCTATATGTCTTGTATGTAGCTTGTCAGCAGGTTTTGCAGCAATTCATTTTTAAAATTCACGTCTTTTTTAAAAAATTAAAGAGGTTTTCAAAGGGTCTTCAAAGACCTTTCAAAGATCATTTAAAGACCCTTTAAGGCAGCTTTTTCTCCTTTGCTAAAAGTCGCAATTTGAGATGATGAGCTCTTGAGCTGGAATTGGATTATTTGAACTGCATGTATAAGATATGGTGACCTCTTTTATCTTAAATGGGCTAAAGCTTTTGCGAATCTCCGGCACATCATTGAGTGACAGAAGAAACTTTCCCTTTAATTGTGCAAGCAGTGTGGATATCCTCTGATAATCCTCTCGCTTAAACAAATCCTTGCCATAGTAATCCTCAACACCCCAATAAGGCGGATCAAGGTAAAACAAGATGTTGGGACGATCATAGCGCCTAATAAACTCAAACCAATCTAAATGTTCAATGGTCACACCTGCTAAACGACGGTAAATAAGCTTTAAGGAGGCTTCAAGTTTGAGACTATTAAACCGTGCACCACGGTGTGGATCAACTCCAAACGTCTGTTTTGCCACTTTGCCACCAAAACTCAACCGCTGCAGATATAAAAACCGCAATGCCCGCTCTAAATCTGTCAGGGTCTTGGGATCTTGGGTGCGTAACCGTTCAAACGCCTCACAGCTACTCACCTGGAACTCCAACAGATCCATGAAAGGGTAATAATGGCGTTGCAACACCCGAAAAAATTCACCACATCACCTGAACGATCATTGATCACTTCATATAAAGGAACTAATTTTCTCCTTAAAGATATCCTTTCTGATAAAACCAGTAAAGCCTATCATGCCTTTGAGAGCTTTCATAAGGAGTTAAAGAGTAATTTAAACGACAGTATTACCCAAGAGGAAGCGCTTGAGATGTTAGGACAACATCTTGTGACGCGTCCCGTATTTGAAGCCTTGTTTGAGGGCAATGAATTTGTGCAAAACAATGCCATTTCGCAAGCCATGGATAAAATCTTAACTGAACTGGATAAAACAAATATTGAAGAAAAAACCAAAGATCTTGATAAATTTTACAAAAGTGTCACGTTCTATACAGCAGGGATTACCGAAACTCATGCAAAACAGAATCTTATTATCAAACTTTATGAAAGCTTTTTTGCCAAGGCATTTAAGAAAACCACCGATAGGCTTGGGATTGTTTATACCCCCATTGAAGTTGTGGATTTTATCATTCATTCTGTTGATGAAGTGTTACGCAATGAATTTGGAAAAAGCTTAGGATCACGTGGTGTTTCTATTCTTGACCCTTTTACAGGTACAGGGACCTTTATCACAGGACTTTTACAATCCAATCTTATAAAACCAGAGGATATGGAATATAAGTTCCGTCATGATATCCATGCCAATGAGATTGTCTTGCTAGCCTATTACATAGCAGCGATTAACATTGAATCGACCTATCATAGTCTTATAAAAGGAAACTATATTCCTTTCAAACATATTGGCTTAACCGATACGTTTCGGATGATTGAAAAACAAGATTTGATGAAAGGCATACTTAAAGAAAACAGTGAATATTTAGAACATCAAAAAATCTGGATATAAAAGTTATCTTTGGCAATCCTCCTTATTCAACAGGGCAAAAAAGTGCTAATGATAATAATCCAAATACATCCTATCCGATATTAGATAAACGTATTGCTGAAGCTTATGCCACTCATTCAACAACAAGTTTATTACAAGCACTTTATGACAGTTATATCCGTGCTATTCGCTGAGCGAGTGACCGTATAAAAAACCTTGGTGTTATTGGTTTTGTCACAAACGCGGGCTTCATTGATGGAAGTTCTATGGACGGGTTACGCAAATGCCTTGTTAAGAAGTTTTCGAGCCTTTATATTTTCCATTTACGTGGTAATCAACGAACCTCTGGAGAACTTTCTCGTAAAGAAGGTGGCAAAATTTTTGGTTCTGACTCTCGAGCTCCTATAGCCATCTCTATTCTCGTAAAAAATCTAAATGCACAGCAGCATGGTAAGATATATTTTCGTGATATTGGAGATTACCTTACGAGAAAAGAAAAGCTTAAGACAATTAAGGACTTTGGTAGCATGGATGGTATTACACACAAACAAGGATGGCAAATAATCGAACCGGATAAGCATGGGGATTGGATAAAACAAAGAGAAGCCGATTTTAATCAGTTTATACCCATGGGTATTAAAAATAACTCAATAGATGCTGCGCTATTTAGGAAGGCATCACGTGGTGTGAATTCTGCTCGAGATGCTTGGGTTTACAACTTTTCAAGTAATGCATTAAATTTATCTATTCCAAAAACAATTGAATTTTTTAATATACAAAAACGTCTTATTGCTGAGAATCCATCTGTACCTATAAAGAAGATTATTGATTATGATGCTACCAAAATTAGTTGGGCAAATGCTCTTATCTCTAAATTAAAGCAAGGAATCAACGCAACTTTTGATGTTCATTTAAAGGTTCCAGTTCTTTATCGCCCGTTTATGATAACATGGCATTATGCATCACCATTACTAAATGAAGCGTTAGGGCAAACTCATCAATTTTTTAATCGGGATATCCCTTATAACCTTGGAATTTGCATTTCGGGAGAAGGAAGTCAAAAAGCTTTTTCTTGTCTCATGACAAATAAGCCTATTAGTTTTGACACATTAGAAAAATCAAGATGCTATCCACTTATGCTCTATTGTGAAGAAGAAAAACATCATGAGCATAGTTTATTTTCTACAGAAGCAAAAAAGAAAGTTCGTGATGGCATTACAGATGCGGGATTACAGAAGTTTCAGTCTGCTTATCCTAACGAAAAAATCACTAAAGATGATTTATTCTATATCAAGTAACCTTTAAAAAGGTATACATTATAATATTTATAAACGCTCTCATCATACGTATTTTTAACTTTATAACGTATCTATTTTTTCACTAAATAGTTTTTAAGATTTCTGTTAATTTCTTTTATAACACATTTGCAATTTAATAGCCTTTTTAGAGGTATTATCTTTATAACTAACGCTTTTATTTGCATTGTGATTATAAAACCCTGCTTTTTTCACGCATTCTCTATAGCTGTTATCTTTTCTATAGCCACCGCATCATTTTTCATTTTCATAAGAGAAACGATAAATAGGATAATTGCGATTTATAGCTTTTTATGAAAACATCTAAAGAGAAACAGATAACTATAGAGATGAGCAAAATCCCTTTTAATAGACTTTTGTCGTTTTTGTCAGTTCTTTCTAAAGCCTATATTATTTTTTTAATGAAAAAACATTTAAAACATTATATTTTAATATGTTAGTATTTTAATGATACAACCTATGTCGACAATACAACCATAAATACAGTCTATAATATATATTTGTCAGTTATCTGCCAGTAAATTGAACTGACAAAAGTGGTTATTTTAGTGAGTGATTAAAACGTGCTTTATGAAAAGCATGTGATCTTTTAAAATCTTCAAAAGACAGTTTGTAATCATAAGAAATGCTTCAAGAGTATTATGGTTATGAGTTTTGAGAATTTTGAAGGTTTTGAAGGTTCTTTTTACGCCCCCTTACATATTTTTTTTCAATCAAAAAATAAAAGTTATTATATTTCAACATGTTAATGTTTTATTGACACAACCTATATCGACAACTCAACCATAAATACAACCCAAGATATATTTTTGAAGGTGTTTTGAGGGGTTGAGAAACCTTCACAACCTATAAGAAAACAAAACTTTTGAAAACAATAAAGCTATCATTTTAGATTACGGTATAATCTCTTAGAGGTAATCCAAATAAAAGTGTTTAAAAATGCAAATGTTCTTTTTTTAGAATAACGCATATAAACACTCCTTTTAAGATTGTAGGTAATCAACTTAATAGAAGAGGTATAGATTATGATTATAAGGCTCTATACCCCCTTATGATTAGCATACCCATTATATGAGCATACCTTAATAAGCTGATGACTGATCTTGATCATCATCATTTTTGCCATCTAAAAGCTTTAAGTCGTCTTTGTATTGGGGGGCAATATGATCTCTGTTACGTAGCGTTCACTACCGTTTTTATCTTGCCATTTACGAGTTTGTAAGCGCCTCTCGATATAGACTTTGCTACCCTTCTTAAGATACTGGAGTGCTACTTTTGCAAAATGTAGATTAAAGACCACAATAGAATGCCATTCTGTTTTGTCTATTTTCTTATTGGTTGCCTTGTCTGTATAGCTCTCAGACGTTGCCATGCGAAAATTAACTACCTCGCCACCCAAAGGCATTGTTTTACTTTCGGGGGTTGCACCTAAATAACCAATTAAAATCACTTTATTAAGCATGTTTGCAAGTTCCATTAAATGATGTAAAGATCATAATATATTTTATATGTTTTTACAATTATTTCAACAATATAACAACAGTATTCTCACATAAAAGATTAGAATTTACATTACTTATTTTGTAGTTTATAAACTACATATGTTTATTATTAAGAAAACAATATACTTCACTAAATGGTTAAATTCTTTAAGACTAAATGGTTAAATTCTTTAAGAGAAAAACAAGCACAAAAGAAGATTGCTATGCGCATTTTGCGTCTTGAATATGGTCTTTTAGGTGATGTTAAATTCTTTCATAGCATAGGGAAATTACGTATCCATTATGGTGCCGGATACCGAATTTATTTTGTAAAAAGAGAGAAAGAGATTATTTTATTATTAAACGCAGGCGATAAATCGACCCCAAAAAAGGATATCGAAAAAGCCCTTCAATTAGTAAAAGAGATTAACAATGAAAATAACACCATTTGATGCTAGCGAATTTTTTAAAACCACTGAAGATTTTAAAGAATTATTACAAGATGCTTTAGAAACTAAAAACAGTAGCTATGTTTCGTATGTATTAGGAATTATTGCACGTAAACAGGGAATGACTGCAATTTCTCACGAGACAGGGTTAAATCGTGAATCTCTTTATCGCTCTTTAAGCAAAAAAGGTGATCCACGACTTTCTACTTTCTTTAGTGTTTTAGATGCTTTAAATTTACAAATCAGTTTAAAACAAACTCCTAATAATGGTGAGAAAACAACAGCTTTAGAGAAGATTTAAAAGCTGTTTTAATATTGCATTTTGATACGATTTGTGCAATAAAAGAGATGTTTGTAATACTTATGAATAACGATAACGCTCATGCATTGCAAAACAGAAGCTGCATCATTATTTTGACGCGGCTTTATTATTTGAAAATAATAGAGAAAACCTATAGCTAACATAAAAGAAAACCCTGTTATGTAAAAAACATAACAAGGTCTTCCTCAATTTCTCAAGTCTCATGCAAGAGATAATACTTTGTGTGTAAAGTTACAAGCGCTAACACACAAAAGAACGCGTCTTTTAAAGGACACGGCTTTCTTTTGTAGCGATTTTTAAAAAGTGCATCATTTTAACCGAAGGAACGGTTAAAACACAACGCCATCATGACGTTGCAACAGAAAGTTTTTACGCTTTCTATATTTTAAAATATAGCACACTATGTTGATTAGTTCAATTTGAATAAAAACACACTTGCCTTTATACACAAAGTATGTAATCTACTAATGAAAAGATTTTTTTATTAAACTATATTTTCGTTGATTCTTTTAATATAAAAGCCGTATCAATTCATTTTGATGCGGTTTTTATGTATTAAGGCTTGGGATTTTACACGTTTTATGTAATAAAGAGATCTCCTTTTGAGAAAGTAAAATTATTAAAATCCATTCTAAAAAGACTAGCTCTTGAAGCTCCAAAAAAGTTAGGGATAGATGCAAAAAAACATAATAGAATCAAGACTCAACTATTCCCTTACCTTAAACATAAGTGCTGTATTTTACTTACTTTTTATTTGCCCCTTGAGCGTACCATTCCTTCTTTTCCTTCTATATAAGACATTCATTTTACTCATGTTTTTAAAGATGAGGGATCATAAATGAAAGGATAGTTTTTTAAAGAAGTCTTTTCATAAAAAAGGTGCAAGAGTGATCATGTGATTCATTTTTTGCTTCTTTTCAGGAAAAACGCTCTAATGTAGACGTCGATAGCAATATAAATCAATAAAATATAAGTTAAAGAGAGAGCTTTCTCTCGTAATAAGGTAATTTTATAAGCTACATTCATACGTATGCTGTTAATTTTTAAATAAAAACCGACCACAGCCTTTATGCATTTCTTTTAACTTTCAAAACTGAAATTGACCACTAAAAATCCATTTTAGTTGAATTATTTCTCATTATAAGGCCTTTGTATCACATTAAATTTCTCTATAAACAAACAGTCCGTAATTTTAGAATCAAATAGCGATATAAAATGGAAACTTGGAAAATAAAAATACATCCGTCTCATTCCCCAATGAGCTACTTACTTTATCGATTAAACAGACTTTTTATCCTTTATACAATGGTGATAAGTTTGCAAACACATCACTTCTTTTCAAAGAATTAAACTCTTTAATAAAAGTTTACACTCTATTGATCATATATTCTAACACCCATATTTACATATCCTTTTTCCCTTGTTTTTACTTTTCATTATAAACCTGAAGGTGCTATAAAGTAATATCACTTAAAAGAAAAAGGACTTCTAATGGCAAAGATCAAAGTAGAAAACCCTGTTGTTGAACTCGATGGGGATGAAATGACCCGTATCATCTGGAAATATATCAAAGATAAATTAATCCATCCCTATCTCGACATTGATCTCAAATATTATGATCTTTCCGTCGAAAACCGTGATGCAACCAATGATCAGGTAACGATTGATTCTGCCAATGCTATCCAGAAATATGGGGTTGGTATAAAATGTGCGACCATCACACCTGATGAAGCACGCGTCAAAGAATTTAACCTAAAAAAAATGTGGAAATCACCCAATGGCACCATTCGCAATATTTTAGGCGGAGTCATTTTTCGCGAACCCATTATCTGTAAAAACGTTCCCCGCCTTGTTCCTAACTGGACAAAGCCAATTATTATCGGGCGTCACGCGTTTGGTGATCAGTATAAAGCTACAGATTTTAAATTTCCAAGTAAAGGAAAATTAAGCATTAAATTTGTCGGGGATGATAATCAAGTTATTGAGCATGAGGTTTTTAATGCCCCAAGTGCAGGGGTTGCCATGGCGATGTATAACCTTGATGAATCAATTCGTGATTTTGCCCGCGCATCTTTTAATTATGGACTACAACGGAATGTTCCGGTTTATCTTTCAACAAAAAATACCATTCTAAAAAATTACGATGGTCGTTTTAAAGATATCTTTCAAGAAATATTTGATACGGAATTTAAAAATGAATTTGAAAACCGTCAATTATATTACGAACACCGTCTTATTGATGATATGGTAGCTTCTGCATTAAAGTGGTCCGGTGGATACGTATGGGCATGCAAAAACTATGATGGTGATGTTCAATCTGATATTGTTGCTCAAGGCTTTGGTTCTCTTGGTCTTATGACTTCCGTTCTCATGACACCAGACGGTAAAATTGTTGAAGCAGAAGCCGCACACGGCACCGTAACACGCCATTATCGTCAGCATCAAAAGAATGAAGAAACTTCAACAAATTCTATTGCATCTATTTTTGCATGGACTCGGGGACTAGCACACCGTGCCAAACTGGATAATAATGAGAAATTAAAAAACTTTGCCACGACATTGGAAGAAGTTTGTATTAAAACCGTTGAAGAAGGTTTTATGACGAAAGATCTCGCACTTTTGATTGGACCTGAACAAAAATGGCTTTCTACAACAGGCTTTCTTGATAAAATTGATGAAAATCTCAAAAAAGCAATGAGTAATTAAGCAATAATTTAATCAAAATTCAAAGCTCTTAACAGAGCTTTGAATTTTTCTTGGAAAATTTAAAGAACTGCCTTATAAGCGAAAAGAGAATAAATTTTTATTAAATAGCAAAAACAGTGAAAAAACAAAGCTGGTCTACGCTTTTAGTGGGTAAAAATGGTCTTTGCTTTTTAACGTTTACAGGCGGAGTTGTGCTGCACGCCACCAACGTTTATATTGTTATTACTATTTTACCCTCTCTTATGGATCATATTGGGCATGAGATATATTATTCTTGGGTAGCGACTGTCTTCATTACAGCTTCACTGGTAGGGACTTCCCTTGCAACAAAAATATTAGGAAAATTAGGTCCTCGCAATGCTTATGTTATCTCTGGGCTTATCTTTACCCTAGGAACTTTCTTGTGCAGCATTTCTTCATCTATGCCATTATTTTTAATAGGACGCTTCATTCAAGGATTTGGAAGTGGTTCTTTGTTATCCCTATCTTATTCCATGGTACGTATCGCTTTCAGCCCATCTTTATGGTCACACGCATTAAGTGTTATTTCTGGAATGTGGGGAATATCAACTTTGTTAGGACCAGCGATCGGGGGACTTTCTGTATATTATGGCCTATGGCGAGCATCCTTTTGGATCATAGGTGCATTGGCTATATTCTTCTCATTCATCGCCTTTAAATTTTTACCCAAAAAGAATGAAAACGATATTCCAACAGCCCCTCTCCCTCTTCTCCAGCTTCTCACACTCACCTTATTGATTTTTATCATTTCTGTTGGAGGGACTATGGAGTCAACAATGGCAAAAATCTGCGGGCTCGTTATCGGGCTTAGTCTTCTCTTTGTTCTAGCAAAAATCGAAACATCTTCCTTTCATCCTATGTTGCCCCGTAAAACCTTTTCTTTTTCTTCTGAAATTTTTCCTGTTTACGCATTGATACTCGTTATGACAATAGTCGTATACAGTATAGAACTTTATTTTCCACTTTTTCTTCAAGAACTTCATGGGCAAGCTCCACTTATTGCTGGTTATATAGCAGCACTCATGAGCCTAGGGTGGACATGTGGAGCCCTATCAAGTGCTGGTATCTCCGCACAAAAAATTCGCAACATCATTGTATACTCCCCCTTATTAAAACTGTTAGGCATCACCATTCTTTTATGGCTTATTCCAACAGAAGTTTCCACACTTGGATACATTTTTATTATTTGCTTAGCACTATTTTCTATTGGGATCAGTGCGGGCATAGCGTGGCCACATTTGCTCACAAGGATCTTACAATGTGCAAATGATGAAGATGCTCTCCGCGCCAGTGAATCCCTTACTTCTGTACAACTATTTTCAGCGGCCTTAAGTGCAACTCTAGCGGGGGTCATCACCAATCTTGCTGGCCTCTTTAATCCTGGAGGAACAATCGGAATGATCTTAGCAGCAAAAACTCTTCTTATAGTGCTCATGGGGCTTTTATTTTGTCTTGCTATTCCATTAGCGCTGCGCATTTCTTACTGCATATTAAAAAATCCAACAGGACATTCCAATAACTAAAAATAAATATAAAAACTCCTTCTTCACTCAAAAAAGAAAAATATTAAGCATGCTTCTCCATAGACCATGAGACGCAAAAAATCATTAATCCACACAAAGTTAGCACACTCCCTAAAACAGCTGTATATTCATAACTATAGCCCAATTTTAAAACCAATGCTCCAGCTTCTGCACCAAGAGCGTTGGCAATATTAAAAGCAGATTGCATTAATGCTCCTGCCAAAATCTGTCCCTGTAGTGCAACATCCATAATTTTTGTTTGTATAGAAGGCATAGCAGCAAAAGAAGTCCCAACAAAAAAGCATCCTATTGCTGCTGTTAAGGGAGCATAGGATAAAAAGAAAAAAAGAAAAAAAACAAATACGCTCCAAAGCATAGAAAAAAATATCATCGGCGAAATGCCTATTTTAACAGCCAATTTAGGCCCCAAGAGATTTCCACCCACCATCCCCAATCCAACTAAGGGCATGATAAATGGCACCCACTCAAGCGAAACACCAGAAATATGCATTAATGTTGACTTAATATACGTGAAAACAGAAAATAATCCTGACGCTCCCACCGAAACCATTGCCAAAAGAAGCCATACCTGCTTTTGCTTTAATGCCCCCATTTCGCGTAAAGGGCTCGTTCTTGGAGGCATTGAATCGCAAGGCAAAAAATTCCAAATAAGTAAACAACACAATAAAGCAATCATACCCACAAGGAAAAAAGCAATCTGCCAACCAATAAGTTGACCAATCCAAGTTGCACTTGGTGCTCCTAAAACGGTTGCAATGGTTAAGCCAAGCATCACAGACCCAACAGCTTTAGAACGTTCATTCATTTCCACCATTGAAGAGGCAACCATAGCCGCAAGCCCAAAATAGATTCCATGGGGAAGACCACTGAGAAAGCGTAATACGACTAATATGCTAAAATCAGAAAAAAAAGCACTCGCAATATTTGCTAAGGCATAAAAAAACATCAATCCTATCAAAACAGTTTTTCGTGATATCTGAGCTGTCGCAACAGCTAAAAGAGGGGCTCCAATCACAACCCCTAATGCATAAGCAGAAATATATTGACCCGCAGTAGGAATATCAACAGATGAACTTCGTGCCATCTCTGGTAGAAGCCCCATTGCAACAAACTCTGCCGTCCCGATAGCAAAGCTTCCCACTGCAAGGGCTAAAATTGCTAAACGTCGTATTCTCGAATCAGTCTTCAA
The DNA here is from genome assembly GCF_028618525.1 of Bartonella sp. AU55XJBT. The sequence continues at coordinate 33,898 of NZ_JAQITC010000008.1, forward strand.
TGCAAGAATGTTTTGTTTATGAGAATCCTTCATATCATCACTTCTGGATAAGAATTTTTGCTGTAGATATCTGTAATACGTAAAATAAAAATTCAAAACATGGTTACATGCATGCAAAACCGTCCCCAGTAAAATTTTAAGTAAGATTCTTTAATGAAGGATCTTTCAAAAAACTAACGGTTAAGATGTATTCAACTATTTTTATGAGCCCTACCAGATAATAACCCCAGATAATAAACTTTGTCTCCTCTTTTCAGCATTTCAATTGTACCCTAAATCTTTATTTAGAACGATGTACCACACGCTATAAACAACTCTAAAATTTATCGAAGAATGCATTCCAAACAGGTGAACAATATCTCATCATTCGCTTGATACAAGTATAAAATTTCTCCCCAATTTATTATTACTTCGTTTTTATGACCTGAATATCCCCTTCCCAATCGATAAGCTATAATTTCAACGAGTATGCCATTTTATGGGTTATTGCAGAATCTTTTTAAAATACTCATGATAAGAGTGCTTGATTTCTCCATGATTAAATAATCTTATTCTAGAGACATTTACCCTCATCTCATCGAGAAAGAACATAAGATTGTTTTTGATCTGATTCACTATCTGTAAATTTGAAATATTCACATAATATATTATAATTTTTATATAAATAGAACAGAGAATAAATATGATAATATCAATTTATTATTACTTTAGTTTTCTAAAAGTTTATCTGTTCTGCTGCATGTAACACATTCTTTACCTTGATCAATAAAAAACATAAAAGAACTCATAAAAATACAATTTTCATACTTCTTTAAGAGTTCGCTAACGCCTCATTAACATTGTTGTTTTAAACAGTCATCAGAAACAGAAATAAACTGTTTTTCTCCGGATCAGGTAGCGCGTACCGGAGTAACAGTTTCTGTTTTATATGGTAATACCAAAAAGAAATATGCCCCATAAAATAGCACCATCAGGTTTTAAGATAGTGCAATTTTATATTTTTAAAAAGTATTTATAATTTCATTTTTTTAGTAAAATTTATAAGTAAAAAAATGCATTTAATAAAAAATAAACTAAACGCTATATTAGATGAATATTTTTTAGCGTCCTTGTGCCCATAGAGCACGCGTTTCAGCGCAAAAATCAGCATAACAGCCTTCTTCAATGGCATCACGAATTCCTTGCATCAATTGTTGGTAATAAAAAAGATTATTCCAAGTCAACAACATCCCCCCCAGAGATTCACCAGATTTAATCAAATGATGTAAATAAGCACAACTATAATCATTTGCTGCTGGACAAAGTGACTGTGGATCAAGAGGATGGGGATCTTCTGCATAACGTGCATTCCGTAAATTAATTCTACCAAAGCGTGTAAAAGCTAAACCATGACGTCCTGCACGCGTTGGCATAACACAATCAAACATATCAATACCACGCACAACACTTTGTAAAATATCATCAGGTGTCCCCACTCCCATAAGATAGCGCGGTTTATCCTCTGGCAAAATCGGACAAGTCGTATCCAACACTGCTGTCATAACACTCTGCGGCTCCCCAACAGCAAGCCCTCCAATCGCGTAACCTTTTAAATCCATTTCTTTTAACGCTTGAGCAGAACGTTCACGCAGTTTCATATTATCACCCCCTTGAACAATCCCAAACAATGCTTTATCTGGCTGTTCTCCAAAAGCTGTTTTACAACGTTGTGCCCACCGCAATGAAAGTTCCATAGCTTCTTCCATCTCTTTTTCAGTGGCTGGTAATGCAATACATTGATCCAACTGCATCTGGATATCTGCATCAAGAAGTCTTTGAATTTCGATAGAACGCTCTGGACTCATTTCATAGTAAGCTCCATTAATGTAAGAGCGAAAAATCACACCTTGTTCAGTAATTTTACGGATTCCCGCCAATGACATAACCTGAAAGCCACCAGAATCGGTTAAAATAGGTCCATTCCAGCGTGAAAATTCATGTAATCCCCCCAAACGGGCAACACGTTCAGCGCCTGGGCGTAACATTAAATGATAAGTATTCCCCAAAATAATATCCGCCCCAAGATCACGTATTTGATCCATGTACATAGCCTTAATGGTTCCTGCCGTCCCCACAGGCATAAAAGCAGGTGTACGAACACACCCACGTCCGGTAATAATTTCGCCTCGACGCGCACATCCATCTTGAGCAATTTTTCTATAATGAAATGTCTTTATCATCACTCTTATCTTCTTGATTTGATTCCATCAATGCATACTTCTATAGAAAGAAAAAAGATATCTCCCTTAGAAGCATTGCCATAAATTTTATGAATTAATTTTTGATTCACTCAAGCCAGTATAAAAAGATAAACGAGATAAAAGAACATTTGTTGTTAGAAATCACCATAATAAAGAAATAATCTAGCTTCAGAAAATAACAAAAATATCATACCTTAAAATATCGATGCTTAACGCACCAAAACCTTAAAATAGAACTATGAAATTACTATCTCAATAATCTCATCTTTACGTATTTTCATAAGCAATGTTTTTGTACGAATAGAGGAAAATTTTAATCACATTCGCTTTCAATATTTTTCACTTTGAAAGATAAATTTTTACCTATTGGGCAATAGATTGATTTATAAAAATAATTTACTTTTTGCATATTGAATAAAAGACCTCTATAGCGTCAGATCCTCTCATTCCAAACTTATACCATATTGAATCACCAAAAATCACTTTCTTACACGTTATAAGAGACTAGACCCATGTGGAGTAAAACGGTACAAGAAAACTAAAAATGCTACTTGTAAATACCCTCAAATGCCAAGAACTGTCGCAACCTCAAGAACTGGCAAAGTGTGTGATGGAGCCTTCTTACTCTTTTATTAAGCTATTAAGCGTAAAGATGGTGCTACTCAATAAGTTTTATATAACTCATAGCGGCGGCTTTACCGTTAGATTATTCAAGAAATGGAATTAGATATGCTCAGAGCATATTTCTTTAAAACAAGCGCATAAATATGCAACACAAGTGTATTCCGTTTAAAGCATTCCTCCATAAAAAACGAGAAAAACAAAAGCGTAAGACCATACATAATCTTTGCCATTTAAAAGATACGGCTTTAAATGATTTTGAAAAAAGTAAAGCTGAATTAAAAAGAAAATGGCAAGATTAACTTTTTTTGTTCACTTTTACGCCTTTATATTCTTCCCAAATTAGACAACCTTCCTGTTTTAGGAATTATACCAATAAGAATATACACAATACACTCGCTCTTTCACCTTGCATATGAACATTGAAGCAGCCAAGCTTTTACCCGTCTCAATATATATTTCGAACATGCTGCAGCATTGGAATGAGATGTTGATATAAAAACCGCAACAAAAGCACGTTCTTTTTCAGGAAAATAACAAAACTATTAAGAGACCAGCAATGGATTGAAGAGAATAATAGAGAATTCTTAACTCAAGAATATGAAAGGGAAGCATGATATTAGAATTTCGTATACTTTTATTGCTCAGAAAAGAGTATTTTTTTTAGACAATTTATAATTGAAATGCGTATGACTTATACTATGTTGCATCCGCAGCAATAACAGCTTTGGTAATTGCATCAGGATCGATAACAGGTTCACCGCGCTTAATTTTATCAACATTTTCCATACCTTCAACGACCTTACCCCATATGGAATATTGACGATCAAGCCACAGAGCATCTTCAAAACAAATAAAAAACTGGGAATTAGCGGAATTTGGATTCTGACTCCGTGCCATAGAAACTGTACCACGCTTATGAGAAAGATTTGAAAACTCTGCCGTTAAATCTGGTTTTTCTGAACCACCCATCCCCGCACGTGATAAATTAAATTTTTCACCATCCTTCTTTCCAAATTGCACATCACCAGTCTGTGCCATAAAACCATCAATAACGCGATGGAAAATAACATTATCATAAGCACCTTCACGGACCAGTTCTTTAATACGTGCAACATGACAAGGCGCTAAATCAGAAAAAAGCTCAATAACAACTCTGCCCTTCGTTGTTTCAAGGATCAAAGTATTCTCTAGATTTTTATTCTCAGCCATATGGAAACTCCTTTGATTTATCTCTCAGTTTGTAAAGTGGCAGCATAAATAACATCAGGATTTATTACAGATCCATTATTACTTGTGGTGCCTTTTTTAATTTTATCAACAATATCCATCCCCTTTATGACCTCCCCAACAACCGTATACTGGCCATTTAAAAAAGGCGCATCATCAAAACAAATGAAGAATTGAGAATTAGCCGAATTTGGATCTTGTGAACGTGCCATCCCAACAGTACCGCGCCTAAACGGCTGCTTTGAAAACTCAGCCGGTATATTGGGATAATTTGAACCTCCCATACCAACGCTTTTCAAATCAAAATCTCTACTGCCTTTTTTTCCAAACTTTACATCACCAGTTTGTGCCATAAAGCCAGGAATAACGCGATGAAACACAACATTATTATAAGCCCCCTCCTCTGTTAGCTTTTTGATTTGCGCAACATGTTTTGGCGCCAAATCAGAACGCAAACGAATAATAACATCACCATCTTTGAGAGATAAAACAAGCAGGCCTGCATCAGTTGCTGAGTTAGAATTATCAGCAACAGCGGACAATGAAAAAAAGCAAAAAACACATATCAAAACAGCAAAAAATCTACGAGACACAATTATTCTTCCCTAAAAGACTGAAATTTTAAACGCAAAGCTTGTGCAATATTGGGCGGCACAAATGGTGTCACATCCCCTCCCATAGAGGCAATTTGACGGACCAATGTAGACGTTATCGCACGTCCAGAAACGCTTGCTGGCAAAAAAACAGTTTGCAATTCAGGAGCCATAATGCCATTCATCCCTGCCATTTGCATTTCATAATCAAGATCAGTCCCATCACGCAACCCACGAATGAGAAATGAAGCACCAACTTCACGCGCCTTCTCAATGAGAAGATTATTAAATGAAAGAACCTGCAAACGATTAAAATCTGCACTGAACACGTCTTTCCCTACCTGCGTAATGAAACCAACACGCTCTTCAAAGCTAAAGAGTGTCTTTTTATTAGCGTGTATACCTATAGCGACGACCACTTTATCAGCTAACACAAAACACCCCTTTAAAACATCAAGATGACCGTTTGTAAGAGGATCAAAGGAACCTGCATAAAGAGCAATTTTCATGATTTCATTCCACCCTCTTCCAAATTATTTTTCTTCGCTCATATCAACTTTATCGGAATGCTTTTCACCTTCATCTTCTAATGAACTCGTATCATCTTCAGGCTCAGAAATACGCTCAACCGATACGACTCTTTCACCTTTGGCTGTATTAAAAATTGTCACACCCTTCGTTGAGCGCCCTGCCGTACGAATTCCCTCAACAGGGACGCGAATAAGCTGTCCCCCATCTGATACCAACATAATTTGATCTTGCGCTTTGACCGGAAAAGCCGCTACTAATTTACCAATTTCAGCTGTTTTAGAGGGATCCGTTGCACGAATCCCTTTTCCACCACGTCCCGAAATCCGGAACTCATAGGAAGAAGAGCGTTTACCATAACCAAATTCACTCACCGTTAAAAGCATTTGTTCACGTGCATGAAGTTCTGCATAACGTTCATCTGTTAACTCTGTCTCCATTCCTGCATCTTCTTCATCCAGAGTTACAATATCCTCTATATCAACACCAGCAACACGCCGTTCATTCATCACACGTTTAATGTAAGCAGAACGCTCAATGGATGTCGCCTCAACATGTTCTAAGATTGTCATCGAAATGACTTTATCGCCTTGAGCCAAATTGATACCACGAACCCCTACAGAATTACGCCCTACAAAAACACGAACATCTACCACTGGAAAACGGATACATTGTCCATTCGCTGTTGTGAGAACAACATCATCATGTTCCATACAGGTCTCAACAGAAAGAATCTCATCTTCTTCATCAAGTTTCATGGCAATTTTACCATTACGATTAACCTGAACGAAATCTGATAACTTATTACGACGCACAGTTCCACGTGTTGTCGCAAACATGATATCCAATGCGCTCCAGCTTGCTTCATCTTCTGGCAAAGGCATAATCGTTGTAATGCGTTCGCCTTGTTGTAAGGGAAGCATATTGATCAAAGCCCGTCCGCGCGATTGCGGTGTCCCTAACGGTAGTCGCCAAACTTTTTCCTTATAAACAATCCCCCTTGAGGAAAAGAAAAGAACCGGAGTATGCGTATTGGCGACAAACAAACGCGTGACAAAATCCTCATCTTTCGTCGACATACCAGAACGTCCCTTACCGCCACGGCGCTGTGCACGATAGGTATTAAGAGGGACACGCTTAATATAGCCACTATGGCTCACCGTTACCACCATATCCTCTGGCGCGATAAGATCTTCACTCTCCATCTCAGCGCTACCAAAACCAAATACGCTCCGTCGCGGCGTTGCAAATTCCTCACGAAGAGTACTCAACTCGTCTTTAACAATACCCATAATGCGTACACGTGATGCCAAGATATCAAGATAATCAGCAATATCCACGCCAATTTTATTCAACTCATCAGCGATTTCATCACGTCCAAGGGCTGTCAACCTTTGTAAGCGCAATTCTAAAATAGCACGCGCCTGTTCTTCAGAAAGATTATAAGTACCATCCTCATGAATAATATGACGGGGATCATCAATAAGTTTAATCAAAGGTGCAACATCCATTGCTGGCCAGCGTCGCTCCATTAATTGTGTACGTGCTGTCTGTGGATCAGGAGCTTTACGAATAAGCGCTATAATTTCATCAATATTGGCAACCGCAAGAGCAAGACCAACCAAAACATGGGCCCGTTCACGGGCTTTACGCAAAAGATATTTTGTTCGCCGACTAACAACCTCTTCCCGGAAAGAAACAAATGCACGAAGCATATCCAGCAACGTCATTTGTTCAGGTTTTCCCCCGTTCAATGCAACCATATTACAACCAAAGGAAGTTTGCAGCGGCGTATAACGATATAATTGGTTTAAAACAACTTCCGCAACAACATCTTTCTTCAACTCAATAACGACACGATAGCCATCACGATCAGATTCGTCACGCAAATCAGAGATTCCCTCAATGCGTTTATCACGTACCAATTCGGCCATTTTCTCAATCATCGTTGCCTTATTAACCTGATAAGGAATCTCACTCACAATGATTGCCTGCCTGCCGCTGCGAATTTCTTCAATATCAACTTTAGCACGCATAATAATTGAGCCACGCCCTGTTTCATAAGCTGAACGGACCCCAGAATGGCCGAGGATAATCCCCCCTGTAGGAAAATCTGGACCAGGAATAATTTCAATGATTTGATCGAGTGTGATACTGGGATTATCAATCAGAGCGATACAACCATCAACAACTTCACCAAGATTATGGGGGGGAATATTGGTTGCCATTCCCACAGCAATCCCCCCTGATCCATTAACCAAAAGATTAGGGAAACGCGCTGGTAAAACAATCGGTTCACGTTCACGCCCATCATAATTATCTTGAAAATCAACAGTATCTTTATCAATATCAGCTAAAAGCGCTTCTGAAACTTTTTCTAAACGACACTCCGTGTAACGCATTGCCGCAGGTGGATCACCATCCACGGAACCGAAATTTCCCTGACCATCAATCAATGGATTTCTCAAAGAGAAGTCCTGCGCCATACGCACCAAAGCATCATAAATTGAAGCATCACCATGGGGATGGAATTTCCCCATAACCTCCCCAACAACACCAGCAGATTTACGATACGGCTTATTAAAAACAAGCCCCATCTCATTCATAGCATGAAGGATACGTCGATGAACAGGTTTAAGACCATCACGGACATCAGGGAGTGCACGCGAAACAATTACGCTCATCGCATAATCGAGATAAGAGCGTTGCATTTCATCAATAATGCTGATTGGCTCAATACCGGTCAGCACATCACGTTCTAGCTGTGGAGTAAGATCGGTCACAATTTTAAAACTTTCAAAAAAGAATCATTTCACTTTGTTTATATCGAAAAACACACCAGAATGCTAATTTCTCTCCCATAACAAAGGAAAAATTTAACAATATTTTTCAAGATGTTATTAATTTATATTAAAAATTACCAATAATAATAAACAGCTTCCACTCTGCTAAACTTCAAAAATCTGAAACAAACAAACCATAAAGAAATCGTAATACTGTAAATTTAAAGACTCTTAGAAAGGTACGTCATCATCTAATTTGTGAGAAAAACTTTCTTCCATTTGGCTATTATTTTGGCCAAAAGTATTTCTCTGATTTGAGCTACTATCCGCAAAGCCACCACTGTAACTGCCCCCTTGACTTGCTCCTTGCTCTCCACTAGCTCCCCCGCGCCCATCAAGCATTTGTAATTCACCACGGTATTTTTGCAAAACAACCTCCGTTGTATAACGATCATTTCCATTTTGGTCTTGCCATTTCCGTGTCTGTAACTGTCCCTCAATATAAATTTTGCTCCCCTTTTTTAAATATTGCTCTGCAATTTTGACAAGGTTCTCATTAAAAATAACAATATTATGCCACTCGGTGCGTTCTTTTCGCTCATTTGTATTCCGATCACGCCAACTTTCCGAAGTAGCAATACGCAAATTTGCCACTTGATCACCAGAATTCAAACGGCGGATTTCAGGATCTGACCCGAGATTACCAATCAAAATAACTTTATTAAGGCTACCAGCCATCGCATAAACTCCAAAATTTTAATTCGTAAATAGTCTTTATAGAACAGTTATAACCATCTTAACTTTCAATTTACATGTCTGTAATTAACCTTTAATATGGACGTTGCTATCCTTTCCCAATATTGGATCCGTGTAATTATAACAAAATATGATAACGACGCATAGTTTATTCCATCACTAGAGAATAAAAAGCTGCTCATTTGTATTTTTTTCACAAAACTTATACCTTCTTTCTGCGTTAAAGCAGTTAAACACATTGTAATTCTACAAAAACAGTTTTATTCCATTTTAGATGCTCAATTTTTGTCACATATACCAAGGATAAAATATGACTCATCAAAAATATATCTCCATTCGCGGTGCACGTGAGCATAACCTTAAAAATATTGATCTCGATCTGCCTCGTGATAAACTTATTGTTATAACAGGACTTTCTGGATCAGGGAAATCATCTTTAGCTTTTGATACAATTTACGCTGAAGGACAACGCCGCTATGTCGAAAGCCTCTCGGCTTATGCACGCCAATTTCTCGAAGTCATGCAAAAACCCGATGTCGACCGTATCGATGGCCTTTCCCCAGCCATCTCCATTGAACAAAAAACAACCAGCCGCAATCCTCGTTCAACGGTCGGCACTGTCACTGAAATCCACGACTATATGCGTCTCCTTTTTGCACGTATTGGTATTCCTCATTCCCCTGCTACAGGACTCCCTATCGAAAGCCAAACGGTAAGCCAAATGGTGGATCAAATTATGTCCTTACAAGAAGGTACACGAATTTTCATTATGGCACCTCTTGTGCGAGGACGAAAGGGTGAATATAAAAAAGAGCTAACCGAGCTTTTAAAAAAAGGTTTTCAACGCGCTAAAGTTGATGGGAAATTCTATGAGATCCCTGATATTCCACCTCTTGATAAAAAGTATAAACACGACATCGATGTTGTGGTAGACCGCATTGTTGTACAAAAGGATATCTCCTCTCGCTTGGCTGATAGTATAGAAACCTGTTTACAGCTAGCAAATGGACTTGCCATTGCTGAAATGGCTGACCAACCCTTGGCACAAAAAGAAACAACAAAAGAATCTGCTCATAAGTCAAAAAACGACACACACAAACGGCTACTTTTTTCAGAAAAATTTTCCTGCCCTGTATCAGGTTTTTCTATCCCTGAAATTGAACCACGCCTTTTTTCATTCAATAATCCTTTTGGAGCCTGTCCTCTCTGCGATGGATTGGGAATCAAAAAGGCAATGGACCCATTGAAAGTTGTACCCAATAAAAATCTTACCTTAAAGAATGGCGCCATTGCGCCTTGGGCTAAATCAGATTCACTTTATTATAGCCAAACCTTAGAAGCATTAGGAAAAACTTACGATTTCAAACTCACAAATCAGTGGTGCGAACTCTCTCATGAAGCACAACAAGCTATTCTCTACGGTACAAAAAAAAATGAAATTTCTTTTATCTACAAAAATAATTCTGGTTCGCATAAAATGACTCAACCTTTTGAAGGAGTCATCCCCAATATGGAGAGACGCTGGAAAGAAACCGATTCTGCTTGGTCCCGTGAAGAAATTGAGCGTTATATGTCTTCTTCCCCTTGCCCAGCTTGTCACGGTTATCGTTTAAAACCAGAGGCGCTTGCTGTGAAAATCCATGGGATGCATATTGGGCAAATATCAGATCTTTCTATTCTAAAAGCAGATGATTGGTTTGCCAACATCCATCAATATCTTACGGAAAAACAACGCAATATCGCAGTACGTATTTTAAAAGAAATTCGCGAACGCTTAGCTTTTTTAAATCATGTAGGATTGGAATATCTTACCTTATCTCGAAATTCAGGAACACTTTCGGGGGGAGAAAGCCAACGCATTCGGTTAGCCTCCCAGATTGGTTCTGGTCTTACAGGCGTCCTTTATATTTTAGATGAACCATCCATCGGTTTACACCAACGTGATAATGAACGCCTTTTGGAAATGCTACGCCATTTACGCGATCTTGGTAATACAGTCATTGTCGTTGAACATGATGAAGATGCTATTCGCATAGCAGACCATGTTGTCGACATGGGCCCCGCTGCAGGGGTTCATGGTGGTAAAATCATAGCGCAAGGAACACCGCAAGAAATTATAGAGAATCCAGCCTCTCTCACAGGCCAGTATCTTTCAGGGAAAATGGCGATTAGACTGCCGACAGAGCGACGCAAAATATCAAAATCAAAAACCCTTAAAGTCATCGGCGCCAAAGGCAATAACCTTAAAAATATCAGTGCAAATATCCCTCTTGGAACCTTCACATGCATCACCGGTGTTTCTGGAGGAGGAAAATCAACATTTCTTATTGAAACGCTTTTCAAAGCAGCATCCCATCAGATCATGGGTAGTCATCATAGCCCTGCCAGCTATGATAAAATTGAAGGCTTAGAATTTCTTGATAAAGTCATCGATATCAACCAATCCCCCATTGGACGCACCCCACGCTCTAATCCTGCAACCTATACAGGTGCTTTTACACCGATTCGTGACTGGTTTGCTGAACTTCCAGAATCAAAAGCCTGTGGTTATAAAGCAGGGCGTTTTTCATTTAATGTTAAAGGAGGACGCTGCGAAGCCTGCCAAGGTGATGGAGTCATCAAAATTGAAATGCACTTTTTACCGGATGTCTATGTAACTTGCGATGTCTGTAAAGGAAAGCGCTATAATCGAGAAACACTAGAAATAAAATTCAAAGGGCAATCTATCGCCGATATTTTAGATATGACAATCGAAAAGGCTGAGGAATTTTTCCACGCTGTTCCCGCTATTCATAATAAAATGGAAACCCTCATGAAAGTAGGATTGGGTTACATAAAAGTAGGACAGCAAGCAACCACGCTTTCTGGTGGGGAAGCACAACGTGTAAAACTTGCAAAAGAGCTTTCACGCAAAACAACGGGACGTACACTTTATATTTTAGATGAACCGACAACAGGTTTACATTTTCATGATATTTCTAAACTTCTTGAAGTTCTCCATGAACTGGTCGAGCAAGGCAACACTGTCATCGTCATTGAACATAACCTTGACGTTATCAAGACAGCCGACTGGATTATTGATTTAGGCCCAGAAGGTGGAGATCGTGGGGGTGAAATCGTTGCAATTGGACGTCCTGAAGATATTATTAAGGTTCCCGCGTCCTATACGGGAAAATTTCTAAAAGATGTTTTACAGCGCCACTCTCTCTACAATTCTAATTCTTAAAAAGGCTTACCCTTGAAAATACAGCATACTAACAAAGCCTGTACTTTTATTGTTGCCTGTAAATTATGTGTCTTATGCCAGTGCAACAGCATGTTTAAAACAAAGACTGAAAAGATTTTTAGCGCTTTATAAGCTGCTTCAGTTTTCGTATCGCTCAATAGGAACGCGCGTATAATGGTGTATCTTTTCTCTTATTTTTTTATATCTGAAACAACCAGACAGTCTAATTTGAGAAGAATATGAAGATTTAAAGGTATAAAAAATTTTTCATCTTTACCATCACCTTTTAATTCATCTTGATCTTGACGATTCTCACAAGCATCTCCTAAAAAATCTTATAATAAAAGATTGCATATTGCTTCATGTTTTTGCTTATCGCGTTCCTTAACGAGATTCATTCCTCACGAAAGGACAGAAAACCTTCAACGGGATATTTGCTTTGCCAATTTCAGACTCTTATTTTAAAGAAATATTTCTCAATTTCTCCCAAGCCTATTTCACGACATCCCCTGTAAATTGTATCTTAATACATCAATTATCGATTATTGTACACCAACATCTTTATACTTATGATGGAGCAAAACGCCGCTATCATGATATTTGCCAATATTTGCTACTCCCCCTTTCTACCTAAAAGCCATTGTATTTGATATGCCGTCGATTATGGGCATATTTTATTTCTCTCTTAACCGTTTTTATCCACACACTCGTACGATTAGGATATATAAAGATATTGTTTTGATCGATTAACGATAAAAAGATCTAAAATGAGAAAATCTCACGCAATTAAAGTTTCTCATTCGATATGAGAAACGTTGAATTATCCTTATAAGTCAATGTATTATTCAACAAAAAGAAACACAATACTCTCATTATATCATTTTAATCTGTACAAGGAATTGTAAGATTTTTTTCCAAAACAACAGCATTGCGCTTTATTCTACAAAAAACTCTCCTTCAAGAGCACAGAGCATCATTGTTTTCGAGTTTTTGTGCACAAAGTATCTATTGGACATCTTAGAGTTGTCAATATAATGTGATGCAGTCTAAAAAGACAAAATAACGTTGGAGATAATTTCAGCATGAAAAAAATTGAAGCCATTATAAAACCTTTCAAACTTGATGAAGTAAAAGAAGCGCTTCAAAAAATTGGACTACATGGTATTACAGTCACAGAAGCAAAAGGTTTTGGTCGTCAAAAGGACCATACAGAACTTTATCGTGGTACAAAATATGTTGTTGACTTTCTCCCTAAAGTAAAGATTGAAATTGTTGTATCCGATGAAAAACTGGAGCAAACTGTTGATGCAATACGCAAAGCAGCTCAAACAAAACATATGGGAGATGGAAAGATATTTGTCTTTTCCATTGATGATGCCATTCGTATAGGAACTGATGAAACTGGGATCGATGCTCTTTAATAAACAACGAAAAATTCACCTTTATCACCCTCAACGCCATATTAAGGAAATTGAATATGACAACCGCATCAGATATTATCAAACAGATTGCAGACAACGAAATCCGTTTTGTTGATTTACGTTTTACTGATCCACGAGGAAAATTGCATCACATTACAATGGATATCGCAGAGATCAGCGAGGATACCTTTAGTGATGGTGTTATGTTTGATGGTTCTTCAATTGCTGGTTGGAAAACAATTAATGAATCTGACATGGTTTTAATGCCTGATCCCAAAACAGCGCATATTGATCCTTTTTTTGCTCAGTCTACTTTGGTCATATTTTGCGACATCCTTGACCCTGTTTCTGGTGAATTTTATCGTAGAGATCCTCGTTCTATCGCCAAAAGGGCTGAAGTTTATATGAAATCTTTAGGTATTGGAGATACAATCAATATAGGTCCAGAAGCAGAGTTTTTTATCTTTGATGATGTGCGCTATAAAACAGACCCTTACAATACAGGATTTAAACTCGATTCAAGTGAACTTCCTTCCAATGATGATACGGAATATGAAACAGGCAATCTAGGACATCGTCCACGAATGAAGGGAGGCTATCTTCCTGTTCCACCGATTGATTCCTGCCAAGATATGCGTTCTGAAATGCTCACAGCACTCAAAGATATGGGCGTGCAGGTTGAAAAACACCATCATGAAGTCGCAGCGGGTCAACATGAATTGGGGATTCGTTTTGATACGCTTGTTCGCGAAGCTGATAAGATGCAAATTTTTAAATATGTTGTGCATCAAATAGCAAACAGTTATGGAAAAACAGCAACTTTTATGCCAAAGCCCATTTTTGGTGATAATGGCTCAGGAATGCATGTCCATATGTCCATTTGGAAAGATGGAAAACCCATCTTTGCGGGAAATGAATATGCCGGACTCTCAGAAACCTGTTTATTTTTTATCGGTGGTGTTATTAAGCACGCAAAAGCAATCAATGCCTTTACCAATCCATCCACAAACTCCTATAAGCGTTTGGTTCCTGGTTATGAAGCCCCTGTCCTTCTTGCCTATTCGGCTCGTAATCGTTCTGCTTCTTGCCGTATTCCAATGAGTTCTTCGCCAAATTCAAAACGCGTAGAAGTTCGTTTTCCAGACCCAACAGCAAATCCCTATTTAGCATTTGCAGCTCTCTTAATGGCTGGTCTTGATGGCATCAAAAACAAAATTCACCCTGGACATGCTATGGATAAAGATCTTTATGATCTTCCCTTAAAAGAACTTAAAGAAATTCCTACCGTTTCGGGAAGTCTGCGTGAAGCACTTGAAGCGCTCGACAAAGATCGTGGCTTTCTTAAAGCTGGCGATGTTTTTGATGATGATCAGATTAATTCCTTTATTCAAGTAAAGATGCAAGAAGTCTTGCGTTACGAAACAACACCTCATCCTGTTGAATTCGATATGTACTATTCTGTTTAAACAATAAAATACGCATTCTTTTGATTTTTAAAATGGAGGCGAAAGCCTCCATTTTTGTGGATATCCGTCTTGTGCAAGAGTGCAAAAGACTTTTTGCTTATCTACTTTTCCTTTATAATCATTTTGAATCTCTTCAAATTAATTAACAAGGTTTCTAATGCCGCGAATTTGTTTTCTCATTTCTATTCTTTTATGCATTGTCCTTATCCCATCAACAACTCTAGCGCATACAATTAGAAACCAAAAACTCATAACCCTTGAACTTGAAAAAGCAACATCTGCTTATAGTAAAGCACTTAAAAATGCCGATGCAGATACCATTTTAAATGCTATCCCCCCCCAAATTATTAACCACTTAACAGCTAAAAAAAATCTTAGTCAATCACAATTTCAACAAATCATGAAAGGCCAAATCGAACAATTGGCAGAAAATTATAAGATTGAAAGTATCCACATTGACCAAAAACAAAAACGTGAAGGTAAACTTGATAATGGCATTCCTTATTTTGTTATCCCCGTAGAGCTTGTAACCACAACAAATGCTGGAAAAAAATGTTCTATTCAAACTGAAATTATTGCCCTACTTCATAATAACCAATGGTATTTTATCCGAGGTAATGACGACGCAATCTTAAATATAATCGATAAAGTGTTTCCTGGACTTGAAAAAGTAAAAACCAATCCTCTAAAAGTTACAAAAATACAATGATCGAGGAAAATATATAAATAAAAGCTTTAACCTTATAAACAAGTTGTAACGATTGTAACAGCTGCATTAAATTCAATTTTTTTATGAGCACGGCGTACCATTGTCTCTTTATCCATTTCCCATTGTTCCATCATCCAATCTTCATCTAAATGAGCAATAGACCAAGCATGATCCGCATCAATTTCTCCCGCAGCGACCGCAAGAGCAATAAGAGCAGATCCCGTTAAAGTTGTCATCACATGGAGTGCTGCAAGCATATAAGGAGACTCAACGCTACGTAAATAATGGCTCACAGCTTGAAGTGCTTCTGGTGATTGTTCCACATGCATCAGCCCTTCTGTCAAATAAAAGCGTGCTCCTAGTTTTTCTTCTGCCCAATTCAATAAAGGATCCCATTGTTTACATTGCCGTTGTACCAACTCTTTAGGGGTTTCTGCACGATAAAAAATCATATCACAAGAAACAAAACGCAATAAATCTTCAAAAACAGCCTGCATATCATCAGCGATACCATCAATAACAGTGTTAACAAGACGTGTCATCGGCATTGTTGCTGGGTCAACAACGTTCTTTTGGCTCTCAAATTCCTGAGCAATGAATTCAGCAAACATTTGCGTTGGTACAAGAAAATGACGCTTTGCAGGCGTTTTAACGGGACGTTCATCTAATAAGATCGCAAATCCCCCCTCCTCACAAGAAATCTTTACTTCTCTATAAAATCGTTTAGGATGTGGTTGGCATAAAAGATTTTGACTCTTCTGGACAGAACTATTTTTATTCGAAGGTCTATCAAAATGATTCAAAATTTCACGCATATTGTTTTACCTCTGACATTTCAAAAAAATGACTTTTTTTCAAAGCTCTATATATCTGATTTAAGATTTAAATTTATCTCTTTCTCTATCTTACAAGAAAAAAATCTTACTAATCCAAACTGATTTTAAAATATATCCTTTATTGAACACACAAGACAATAATGATTGCCTTTCATATATTCAATACAATCACAACTATAAAACAATTTTTTAAAGTATTTATCTTAATTAAAAAGCTAAATATATTGAATTCTATGGCAAAAATGTTCACGCTTTATCACTATGCTCATTATCCACCCACAATAGCATTATTGATATGAACAGTTCAAAAACGCTGCTCATCCCCAAAATGATAGAGCAGTACGGTTTACTATCATCCGCCTTCGCTTAAACCATTTTAATCATTCTCTAACATATCCAATAAATACCCCCTGCGTAGAATTTTTTCTGTTCAATATCTACCCTAAACGACCATGTTCTATGGCATGATAGGATAATAACAAGACTAAATTGTATCGTAAATTTTCTTTCACATATACATATATTTTATAAAATACTATATTTTATAAAATACTAAATTAATTAGTTTATTGTGCTTCATATACTATACATATTGCACTAGTTTAAATTTATTTACATAATTATAAAGAATAGATATCATGCAATCTGAAAATAATATTTTTATCTATACACTTGGCCCTGCAGATACTAACTGTGCAGCTGCAGCACAATGGTGGCTTGGCAATCACAATAAAAATATTTCATCCACTGACTTAAGATCCCGTATTATATTATATGCAACTCTTGAAGAAGCCTTTGAGGAACTTGTCCAGAAAAAAGATGGTTATCTTCTAAGCTGTGCTACTTACCCTGATTTGCATACACTCATATTTACCCGTTTAGATGATATGCAATTATTTGACAGCTTTATCATGCCTACTCACTCTATGGTTTTAGCTAAACGCAACAACACTGATGAAATTAAAACCGTAGCGACTCATCCTGCCCCTCAATCTTTGGCTCATCAATACGACAAAATATTTGCCAACAGCAATGCTGATGCAGCCGTTCTTTGTAATGCTGAAAAAGCAGATGCTTGTATTACAACGTCGGTCGCGGCAAACCGCTATAAGCTGAATATTGTAGAAAGTTTTGGACAAGTGCCAATGGCCTTTTTTCTCCACTCACTAAAGTCAGCTTATCATGAAACAATCTGAAGCACTTCTTTCCATTGTTAACTTGGTTGACAAATTCCGTATGCGCCAAGAACGAGATGGGAGCATTAAAGAACCAATTTTAGCAAATCGTAATATGATCAATGAATTGATCACTTTGTTGAACCACCACGTAGATATCATTGACGGATTATCTCCAGAACTTTTAGCTATCACTTCTGATGATCTTCATCAGTGGATGCTCAACGGTCTAACTATCCCTCCTAAATTTGATAACACTTTAGCTGCTTTCAAAGCACCATTACCAGATGCTCCTTTGTTTTTCTTGGCTCCAATGCGTGCAACAAATGGACCTGATCCAGAAGGATTCCGGTTGGAATTAGTTACAGGATATCATCATGAAACAGCCTATCTGGCTGACGCCTCAAAATATACAAATAATTATGTAGCACCATTTCAATGTATAAAAATGGGAATAGCATCAAAGGGGTTTTTAGAAGGCAATTGCATTGTACTATTTCCAGAATCTGTAGCAACTGCTAAAAAAATTGATAAGCAAGCATTTGCTTTGTTTTTTTTCAGTAAATTCTTTGATATTTACAACAAGCAGACAATTGTGGAAGCTGAACGTTTACTCGGTCGAGATAGTAAATTCCTGTTCGGTCAATTGCATAGTCGTAACTTATCTAAGGAAGACATTTACGATGCTCGCTGTTTGTGGGGCTATTACCATGACTATGCACATCATACTGGACCGCGGCCATTAGATAAAAATCTGTATATAAAATTAAATTGGTTTACAGGTCTTCTAGAAGAAACTAAAGTTGATTTAATTACAGTGCGTATTATGCTACAAAATCATCCAAAATTTTGGAAAGAAATAACGGAGTTTGTCCTATTAGAACGCATATTCCGTTATCCAAAAGGTTCTGATCAGCATATGACATTCGATGCTGGTACGGGGGTCTTACTTTTTGAAATATTGATGCGTAACAAAGCATTGATTGAAACAAATCAAGGTTATCTTCAATTTGATTTGGAGCGTCTTGAAAAAGTAATAACATTGATGATAGAAGATATAGAAGCACTTGAAACATTAGATGATGACGCTTATTTGGCAGGAGCTAAAGATTATATCCAAAATAATCTTGGAAAGCCGCAAACTTCACAGTCAAGATTTAATTTTTCGACATCACACTATGCACAGCGCGTTATTGGGGATTAAATCGTTGAATTTCTTAAAAGGACGGTTATTCTTATTTACCTTTGCCATTCTCGCATTGTTTTCCATAAGTTGGTTATTATCTAAGAGTTTGGTGAGCAATATACCAGTCATGCATGCAGTTGGACTGAGGTTGTGTGCAACTGCCGCCGCTTTATGGTTGATGGCACTTTTTCGTGAGAAAGCTGTTTTCAGATCCCTACCATTACTTTCTATGATACCTTCTTTTTTAATTCTCTCAGTGTTAGGATTCTCGCTGTATTTTGTATGCAGCTTTGGTGCATTAAAATCGCTCAAAGCCAGTGATTTAACGATGGTGCTTGCTACTATTCCAGGTATTACCTATATATTGGGAACACTGACGAATAGTCTTATGTTTTCATGGTTCAAGCTTATCGGTATGATCATTGTCAGTGTAGCGGCTATAGCATTTAATATAAACAGTGTAGAGGTGGGATATTACAGCCTAATAGGCATAGCTCTTGCTTTAACAGCAGCATTTTCTTACTCTGCTTATGGCTTATTGTCTAAACGTTATCTTAAAAATTTACCTTTGCTCACCTCATTGGCTTGGATCACAACAATTTCTGCAGCATCGTTTATGCCATTATTCATTTTTGATCCTGCTCCACTCTTATATCTTAAGTTAGAAGATATATTGAAGATATTGATTTTAGGAACTGTTTGCTCGGCACCCGTTTACGTATTATATCAAAAAGTTTTAGCTGAGGGAGGCGTATTATATGCCAACACTATTGGCGTATTATCTCCTTTTGCAGTGGTTGCATGCGAATGGATCATCGGCTCGAGCTCTTCTCTCAACATGATCAAAATAATTACCATGATGATGGCTGTTATAGGGATGTCACTCTTATTTATAGATGCATCAAAGGTATCTAAATGGCAACAGAAACGCCATTCCAAAAATTCCAAATTTAATGAGGAAATAAAATGAAAAAACTCGCGTTAGTTTGCCAACGCAATGCAAAACTACCCTTTATATTTGAAGCAGCACAAGCCGCTAATATCGAATTAGTCATGATCTATGATACCGCTGAAAACGCTCCTATTCAGCTACCTGCAGCAGTCACTTCAACTTGGCAACTTCCCATTTTTGATAATCCAGAGGCAGCTCTAGACGCTTTTGCAGCAGGCGTAAAAGAACGCAATATTTGTGGGGTTATGACCCTGCGTGAAGAAGCCATCCTATGGACCGCTTTAGCTGCAAAAAAAATCAATACTCCAAGTATTGAACCAGAAGTAGCAGCATTAACCCGAAATAAATATCTCATGCGTCAAGCTTTTGCTAAAGCAGGACTTAGAACACCAAGATTTCTTTATATAGATAATCCAGAAGACCTATCACAAGCGCATGCCTTAGACTATCCGCTCATCATTAAACCCATCTCTGGATGGGCAAGTACAGGCGTAATGTTAGCTAAAAATTCCACCGAACTTCCTGATCTCATTAAAGCCGTCTGGAATGTTCAACATAAAGACATGGCACGTTTTAATGATACAAATAAGCCTTTAGGTTTAGTTGTTGAACAGTATTTGTCAGGAAAAGAGTTTGTTGTAGAATGCTTTGTTGATACAGCAGGTGTACATGTTCTAGCGGTTGGCGACAAAGGACAACCGGAAGGACCATGGTTTGAAGAAACAATTTATCGTCAACGCCGTGATCTAGATGATCCTCTCGTTATTGCTTTATGTGAGGTTGCATGCTCTGGGGTTAAAGCTCTTGGTATAAATATGGGTGCTGCCCATGTAGAACTACGCCTAGATGCCAATAACTTGCCTTATATCATTGAGATCGGTGCTCGTATCGGTGGATCGGGTGTCTCCCATTTTATTGTGGAGCAAGGCACAGGGGTTTCATTTGCAAAACTTTGTATGAATGCCGCTTTAGCTGAACAAACCCCCGACCTTCCTGATATACTCCCAGCTAAAAAAGTAGCTGCAAATTACATTATCCCTCTTCATGGGTATGGACGCTTCTGCGGATTTTCAGGTCTCGATAAGGTTGCACAACATCCTCAAACTACCAGAACAATAATTTTCTTTAAAACTGATCATATCTCACCACCTCCACCAGCATTTGGTGGATATCCTGGTTTTATTTTCTCTGTTCATGCCTCAGATCAAGAAGCACACGATTACCATAAATGGCTTGATGATACCTTAAGTATTATATGGAAAACCGATATTTAAACACCCTGATAGAGATATTTCTACAACTCTTAATGTTGATATGAATCTTATCAAGACAAGCACAATTACAATGCGATTACCTAAAATTTTGCAAAAGCCTTCTCCTTAAAGGAAATGTTGAGTTTAATAATGATAATTGATCCATAACTTTGCATACTCTCCCTCTAAAAGAGAGGCATTTACACACACTCACATGCTTTTAAAATGCTTCTTATAATCTATAAAGCGAAGTGGAAATACGAAACTGTGCATTTTACGCATCATCTTTTTTTACTTAACAGAAAAAGCACCCAATTAAAAACCAACACTCCTTCCTATTATACTTGATATTCACCTCCTTAAACAACGGTATTTTACAGCATAATAGGATAACAGTGTTGCTATTTTAAAAGCTAATGACGGATGCATCTCATATATTCGTAGCCCCAAAAATACAAATAGATTTAGAGTTTCATTGATAAATTTTTTTAAAGCATTTGAATTCTCTATCAACCAGATAAAAAAATTTAAATCAAAATGATCCTTTTATATTTATGAAAACACATGGATTATTTTTAAAAAAGATTTACTAAAAATGATAACGCAATCCACCAGAAAAACGAATGCCAGAAAAGCCTGCCTTGGTTAGCTTATGCTGATAGCTAAGATTACTGTGAAGTGTAACTTTAGAAGAAAATTGTGCATTAATCCCCAAACCTGCTTCTAAAGAAGAACCAAAAGCCCCTAACTGGAAAACATCTTTTAGATGAACAAATTGTTTTTCACCAAAACGATGAGCAAGATGAATATTGCCATTTAAAGAAATAATACGATCCTTTTCAGATGCCGTAAATGTTTTACTTAAATACCCTCCAATACGCATCAACCATTGATCTGCTTTTTTCATCTCAACATCAAATCCATCAATATCACGAAACTTATCAAATTGAAGATGTTGATAAATAAGCTGAATCTGCGGATCAAAAAGAAGACCAGCCTGTCCTGTCATAAACGCTTTACCAACAGACAACGAAACGCTCAGAGGATTTGCTTTTAATGTCGCCGTCTTACCCCAAGCATGAGTAAGAACATCGCCTTTAACCAAACCATAAGATAAAAGACCATCTCCATAAAAACCCGTATTGTGTTTCACACGACCGTATGCCGTAAATGCCCATTTATTAAACGGACTCTTTTGACTTTGTCCCACGCCACAAGGCTGTAAGGAAAGTTGTCCATAGGTTCCCATAATCCCAAAAGATGTCGTACTATGTGCCCTCTCTATTGTTTTGAGTAAAATATCTGTTTCTATAGCGTTATAATCAACACTACCATCATACCCATATTCAAAGGCAGAAAGATCTGAGACATAACGATGACTCCCACTATAACCATGAACAGATAAAGCAAAATTCCCTTCAGATTTTAATAACTTACGAGAAATAGACCGCGTCGCTTGCAACTGCTTTTGTTGATTACTGATATTGATAATCCCCACATGAAACAAAGCATTTTGTAACAGAAGATAAGTCGGAACTTGTGGAACAACTTCCCTAATCTTTAACTCAGAATGAGGAATAACAGACGTCCCTAAAGCAGGCTGAATATATTTACTTTCAAGGCGGAAATCCCAAAAATCTCCCTCTCCTTCAACCAATCTTTGAGAAGTTTGCGCTTGTCCAAGAGAAGAAGTTGGACCATAGGCGTTAAGATAATACTGGTAAGGCGACCCCTCTAATGCAATATAAGCATGATTTAACTGAAAAGAATCTTCTGCTGCTGTTCCAGAAACCTGAATAAGTGAAATACTATGAGCATTCTCACCCGTTGCTATTTCCCCCTGATTTTCTACAACAAATTGCACATAAACTGTCGTTTTCCCAGAAACATCCCCCTGTATCAAAAGCCGATCGGTCTTTGTATGATCAAGCAAACCATCACTCCTGAGATGTGTATTGAGATAAATATCCGCCCTATCTTGTGCACTATAAACTTCTTTTTCTCCCTTCCCAATATAAAGCGTCTGATACTCGTGCAATATTGGCGTTTCAAAAGCAATAAAACTATCAGAAAGTTTTATAAATGAAATAAACGAACTTGTACGATTTTCAACGTGCGAATCTATCTCTCTTCTTCTTGTCAAAAACCACTTTGATCCTCTTGTCAAATAAAGCTCAGCAATAGAAGCATCATCAACACGAGTCCCTCCTATCAATGAAGAAGAATCAGCCAAAACTGCCACACTCCCCCCTTTTTCAGCTGTTAATAATAAATCACCAGAAATTTTTGTGCCTTCTGTTACTCCAATATAACTCCGACTGTCATTACTATGAATAGCTGTTCCAGCTGGAACCTCAAAAACCGTCCTTTTCAAAAAAACAAGTCCCTGTCCATACGTATTATTCTCCCCTCCCATTTCAAAATTCATACCATGTTTGTTCCCTATTGCTTTAATTGTTGAATCTTCAATATTAACCCGCGAAATTAAAACATTTCCTTCCCAAACGTCCCCAGATTGTGTGTTAAAATCTTGTCCAACCGTTAAAACATGAACATCCGTAGAAACAATATTCGTATTTTTTAAATAAACAGAACCCTGCTGTTTTACATTGAAAACTGTATGTGCAATTTTTTTATTTATATTTTCTCTATCTTCTATTTTTTGACGTTTTGAAGTAATGGTAACATTATCTAAAGTTGCACGCCCCCCTCTCCCCACATAAAGCGCAGCGGCATCATTCACATCAATAAATCCTCCTTTCATCTGAATATCCGCATCAGCACTAACGAAAAGAGCACTCTCTTGACCAATACCCTGACCCTCTACTTTAATTTTTGTATTCGTTAACGTAACAGATGTCCCTACCTTCTCTGCATAAGCAGCGACCTGAGAAGCTTCAATTGTTCCACGATTGACCTCAATTATTCCACGATCAGCTTTAAGACCTATTGACACATTTTTAAAAGCTGAATCGTTCAAGACAATTTTTCCCCCTCGTGATACATCAGCCCCATAAATATCTTCTATACCTGCAGTACCTTCAACCTCTATACGCATTGCCTGAATAACTGTATTGGGCTCCTGTACACCTATAGCAGCAGACAAATTGATAGAACTCTCCTCCTCATTATTTGATTTAACAGGTGCCGTGAATTTATATATTTTATCGCTAATTGTATGCTTTGCACCATCACTGCATTCATAGGGTAATTTGTTTTCGTCACATGACAGTGATACCAATGAGCGAGAATGCGCCTTAACATTTGTGTTTAACAAAAAAGAAAAAATAGCTGCTGTAAAAACGCACGAATACAAGCGATTGTGAGATACCTTGATTATCATTGCTTTTCAAAACTTTCTTTTTTCAATAAAAACAAAAAATGCTGGCAAAACAATAAACTGTAAATTAAATGCAATAAGAATAAAATAAACAAAGTTATTTTATTATTTTTCTGATAAATGACATCGTTTCATAATATGTTTTGTATTTTATGTAAAGAAAGAACAAAAAATTTAAAATATCATTGAAGATGGCAATCTCTTTAAAGATTCATACCACAAATGCTGGGAACTATAACCCAAAGCATCAGAAAATTAATCTCAAAAAAACGCGCCGAAATGTAAATTTTGAGGGAAAATAATATTTAATTTATCTCATTTTTCAAAAATAAAAATACAACAAAATGAGAACAATTTTTAAGATTCAAGTGATCAAAATATATTAATAAAATATCATGCAATGAGATACAGTAAAATCTATAACCACATTATTTTTTAACCACAACAAAAGTCCCAGGAAACGCGCGCTGAGATGTAAGCTAATGTACATAATTTCTACATTAAAGCTGCCAGCTATCTAACAAAAAATTGAATAAACAAAAAAACTTCTCATTAATGTCCTACCCTCAATGATTTGAATGAATTAATGAAATATTTTAAAGATGAATATTTCACTTTTTCAAAGCTTTTTTTATTTTCTGGCTTTTTTTATCACTCTCAAGCCGTAACATCAAATCTCACTCTTGTTTTGTCGAATTGGCTACAGCACAAAAATATCATTGTCCATAACCTGCTGATAGGCTGCTACCATTAAATTGACTAACAATGAATCACTTCGTGGCACTGATGAAAAATAAATTCCTTTTTATCCTGCAATTTGTAGTGATAACCTGCTTTATGTCATACACTCATAAATTGCTGCAAATTCACTCGCGCGCGAATCCATATTTTCAGAAGAAGTGTAGATTGGTTTCCAACTACATTTTGACAATACTTGTAGACCACAGACTTATTAACACCAAGCTTTTCCCATAATGCCAAAGTCGATGGAGGAGGTTTGTTGACACACCCAGCCGAGCTTAATAAAACTATAGCACTCAATAATTTCATTATCTCTTTCATTCCCCCTCCTTTAATATTTACGATAGAAAGACTGCTAAGCTTGGTAATATTTGCTCACATACAAGATGACTTTCGTTAATATATAAACATTGAAAAAAATAACTCCACCCCCATACAAGAACGAGAATGTGAGAACTTTTGATTACAATAGCCTTAAATACTTAAGGTTGACATTCAGGTTGTTCTTTATGTTCTTCACAATGAGGACTATTTAAGCGCTTCTCTACACTTCGCTGAGGAATAACAGCATCAGGCTGACAAATTGGAAGGTTTTCATATTTCTCACACCATTTTACCCTTCCCAACTTATCTTGGAAACCTGCTTGTATCATGCATGCATTCACAGACTCCTCTGCATTGAACTTTTCATCGGTGAACTTTTCATCGGTACTTTTTTCTGTATCAAGACGCCCATCAAGATGCTGAATTCCACACTCCAACAGAGCTTTTTTAATCTCAAGTTGATCTGCACCAGACTTTTCCCATGCATCTACAGCCGTTCGCGAAGGCTGTTCTGGATAACACCCAGCCATAACAAGTAAGGCTACCCCGCTTAATAATTTTGAAATCTGCTTCATTTTCCTATCCTTGAATAATTTTGATATTACGAAACAATCTATAAATTATTTTACATGCTGCGTTTTCATTTTAAAAACAATGATGAACATTATCAACTTTTATTATTGTTTATCTTTTCCAATAATTATACCGTTTAATATTATATCAAAAGTACAGCAAAATTACTACTAAAATCATATTCTATAAACGTTATGCTTAATAATTATGCTCAATATTTTGATTACAATTGAAACAGATATTTTTATAAATTGTTGTCCTACATTTGTAGACCTCCTAGATAAAAAGTGATTAGTTGAGGAAACAATCCCGCATGAGGACGGGAATACATGGAAGTGGGGATTGTGCTTTCCATAAACAACAAGACTTAAGGTTTGCATTCAGGTGCATTTTTATATTTTTTACAATAAGGGCTGTTTAAGCGCCTCTTGACACTTGGTTGTGGGAAAACAACACCAGGACGACAATTGGGAAGGTTGTCTTCTTTAAAAGTATAACACCAATTACTTCCGCTTTTATGGTGAAAACCTGATTGGACCATGCAAGCATCAATGGCAACCATGTCATTAGGAGTGAGCTTTTGAGTTTCTGGATCGACATCATAAGGGGTTGGCATGCCACATTCTAACAATGCCTTTCCTACTTCGGTAAAATCTGCTCCTGGTTTTTTCCATACCCCTAAAGAAGATGTGGGTGTTTTATTAAACTGACATCCGGTGATATTGAACAGAGTTACAGCGCCTAATAGCTTTAGAGTTTGTTTCATTTTTTACTCCTTTATTTAATTGAAAAAACTTGTACTCTATGAGGTAAGCCATAGCGCCATGTACATTTATCACTCATATCTCCAAGGCAAGTATGGGAACTTATGGGATTTCCGATTACTTTCCACCATTCCGTCAAAGCATTGCTGCCAGCAGGGATTGTCTCGTAAGTATAGCCATTGCCACCAATCCATCGGCTTACAAAGTCATATCTATGCCCATCAAAACCAACAGTGGTTTGTTTGCCATCACTAAACATAAGCTAACAGACCTCTTGCAGCCAAAACATTCGCCGCTGGTCCATGGAAGCTAATCGTTGTGTTTTTAGCTATCCCGTGCACGCCTTCTTGTTTGAAAGAATTCATCATATTAGAGCCTGTTAAACTGCCACGACTATGGGCATCAA
The DNA here is from genome assembly GCF_028618525.1 of Bartonella sp. AU55XJBT. The sequence goes on from NZ_JAQITC010000008.1 coordinate 61,021, forward strand.
AATGCAATCCTGTGTTACCATAATGAGACATCAGATCTTTTGCTTCTTGTGTGGAATTGGTCAGACCCCAAAAATTATTTTCCATAAACTTCTGATATCCCGCCACCAAAAGTTCTGAAATGGCAGAATCAGCTTGCGGAAACACAACAAAATAAAGCGGTACATTTTTATCTTCCGCATGCTGCACTGCATAAACAGCCGCCTCATAAGCTGGCGTAAAGATGCCATTGAGAGACACATACACCTTGCCATCAGAGCCTTCTTGCAAATGCTGCTTTTCTTCTTCCGTTAAATAATGAAACTTAGGGATTTTTTGTCCACGAGCGTCTTCTATAGGCTCTCCATTTTCATCTTTTTCGTAGATTATATTGCCCTGTTCATCACGGTCGACCACAGCGAGAGGATGTTCTTTGATAAACATGGTTTTATAAGAGTTATCGCTGTATTTAAACCCTTCTTCTAAGAGTTGCGTGGCCATTTCACGGTTTTCGTGGACGATTTGTTCTAGCTTGCCTACATCGATGGGTGAGACACCCTTATGGGCTGTCGCAATATCGCAGTTAAGGGAAGCAATAGCTTGGTCCCCATTTTGCCCCGTCAGTGCCATTTGCCCGTCTTCATTGGTTATCACAATGGTGCCATCGCTGATGGCGGATTTGGTGTAACCTTCCTCTGAATCCTTAACTTTGGAATGATCTAAAACATTTTTGGCAATATTTTTTGCAACGCCATATTTGCCTTGATCCATCGGCTCCCCCAGAAATGCTAAAACCATGGCTGTTGGCTTGAGCATGGGCACTGTTGGCAATATCACTGGTGCTGATGCTTCCGGTGGTCAGTGTTGTTTTGTCTTTAACAGTAATCTCAAAGCCACCATCACCCGCTTTGATGCCGGATTGCTCCACAACACTATGATAATCGCTAGAGGTTTTATCCTTGTTCAAGGCAATATTGGTTGAAGCTGCATCCGCATTTTTCCCACCATTATAACCAATGGAAAGAGAGTTTTGCTTGCTAGTGGTTTTTCCCGTATCACTCTGGCTGGTTATGGTGAAATTGCCCCCCACGTCTGCTTTGACTTGGTTTCCAGAAACTACGACGCCATTCAATGTGGTATCTCCTCCACTGCTGGTATGAACTGTTCCGGTACCTACAACATGGCTGTTCTTGTGTTGCACTTGTTCACTAGAACCTTTTACTTTACCAAAGGACGCATTCCCCATCCACCCTGAACCACTCGTGCTATAGATGTAGCCAACATTCATGGAAGCACTTTGCGAATGATTTTGCATATTTTGCGTGTTTTTTGCACTTTCAAAGGTGATATCTTGCACCGCTATCAGATTAATATTCCCGCTCTGTTCATCATTGATCAGAGGATTTGTGCCAGCGATAATATCGGCTTTTTTAATAACAAAATTTAAAAACTCAATTAAAAAAAAGCTTATAAAATAATTTCATTGGCCAATTGAGTATAGATGAAAAAAACATAAATCGAATAATAGGAATAATTCTGACGATAACTTCTCTTATGAAATAGAACCTCATTAATAAGTTTAGAAAAAGATATTCCCTCTAGCCTTGTATTTAGTATTTATATGATGGAGTTATTATCATAAGCAATGGCTCACAAAATATTCCAAAGCAAAACGACAACGAGCAGATTGTTTTCAGTTTAGATTATCTCAATCTTTGGAAGATAACAATCGAATACCCGTTTTCCTGAAGACATCAGCAATTTCTTTTCAGCTTAATCTTTATTTATTGCAGTTTCTTTTGCTTAAAATTGTAAAATTTAAGGGTATAGAAACAAATAATAAGCCAAGCAATCCAACTAACACCAACAATTAAAACTGGTCGCGTTTCATCAAAGTACCATAAGAGAATAAAAATAAAAACCATAAATAAAATAGAAAAAATCGACCCCATTGGCCAAAATGGAATAGGAAAGTTTAAACCATTCTGTGCTTCTTTAGGCATCTTAATTCGCATAAAAATTTGCGAAAGTAGAATCATCATCCAAACAAAAACTGTCGCAAATGTTGCCATTGCTGCAATAAGAAAAAAAAGCTTTTCATGATAAAAATAATTAAGAACAGCACCAAGAAGAAAAATAGCAAAAATCATCAAAATAACAAAAACTGGTATACCGTTTTTTGATAAATATTGAAACTTCTTTAAAGCATAACCTTCCTGCGATAAACCATGGATCATACGACAAGCACCATACATTCCACTATTCATTGCCGAAATAGCCGCTGTAACAACAACAATATTTAAAATATTTGCTGCATATGAAATCCCAAGATTTTCAAAAATGGATACAAAAGGACTATCCATAAGACCAATCTCATTCCAAGGATAAAGAGACATTAAAATAGCTAATGTCATGATGTAAAAAAGCAAAATACGAACTGGAGTAGAATTAATTGCCTTTGAAATCGTTTGATGAGGGTTTTGAACTTCCATGACTGCCATTCCAATGATTTCTATACCACCAAAAGCAAAAACAACAACACTAAAGCAAGCTAAAAAACCAAACCAACCATTGGGAAAAATACCACCATTCTTCCATAAATTATGAACAGTAACAGTAGAAAAATGAGTACCTTCACCCCACCCAAAAAAAATAATTGCTATTCCTAAAATAATCATCGCAACGATAGCAATCACTTTAATAGAAGACAGCCAAAATTCTAGCTCACCATAGACTTCTACAGCAGCTAAATTAATACCTGTGATGATGAATGTAATACTCAGTGCCCATACCCAAGGAGCAACATCAGGATACCAAAACCCCATATAAGTCGCAAAGGCTGTAATATCAGCCAAACCAACAAGAATCATCTCAAATACATATGTCCACCCCGTTAAAAAACCTGCCAATGGCGATATGTAATTTGCCGCATAACGAGCAAAAGAACCAGGTAATGGATTATGAAGAATCATCTCTCCTAAAGCCCGCATAACCATAAAAATAGCTAAACCAGAAATACAATAGGCAATCAAAACACTGGGACCCGCAAGCTTAATTGCTTGGGCTGATCCATAAAAAAGACCTGTTCCAATAGCTGAGCCAAGAGCTAAAAAAATAACTTGGCGCTTACTCATCCCTCGTTTCAGTTCATTTATTGCCATTGCTTTCCTTCTTTATTAAAATGTTGGCGAAAATCCACACCACAATAAACAGCTTTATGATAAATAAAGCCTCATATTTCTTTCACAAATATATTTCAAAAACCAGCTAGTCCAACGCTTTGCTCTAAACAATAAAAAATACTTATATGGCAAATTATACAGTTTTTATAACCTGCAATTTCGTATTATTTTATTGAAATAAAGTGATAATGAATTTTTTTATAAATGTCATTTAATTCATTTCGTATTCTCTAATTTTTTTACAAAGAAAATTAGCCTTAATGTAGTGTGATAGTGTAAACTTTTAGGCTTCTATTTCGGTGCACTGAAATAGAAGCCTAAAAGTTCATAATAAGCGCATTAACTATGCGTACAATTAATTTTTTGTGACTTTAAGCAAACTCTCTTTGGGCCCATAAACCAACTTTTAAAGCCAATTGAAGAACTCAATCAGTGATAAAGCGAGTCTCGCCAGTTTTTAAAAGTATGAGAAAGTGTATCTACAGCCCATCTTCTAAGGACTCCAACAGCCTTAACGACAAGCTTTCCGATGAAAAAAAAATATACGGTAAAAATAGCATCTTTGACTGTTGGTCCAATAATATCTCTCTCCTTTCCTCTGGGAGTTTGCCCTGAGATATTACTAAAACTTTTGTTTTTCGCCGAAACAAGAAGCTCTTTCTCTTGAGCTACCATTATAATAAAAATGTCCTCTGGAAAGCTACCTATCCTAAAATTTGCATGAACCTCAAGAATTTGTGAAAAACAAAAAAGAGTTGTTGTTAAAATACATAATCTAGTACTTTTAAACATTTAGTTCTCCTTTTTACTTAAAATACAAAAATTGAACTATAAGATTCATGAAGTATTAACAAATAATTATAATATAAAATAAAATTTTTATTTTATATAATACATATAAGATAATTTATAATTATAAAAATATAATATTACAATATATAATTTTTGGATATTATTTAACTTAGATTAAAAATCTCTGATAGGAATCATAAAGTATATTTACTTTAAATTTATAGATTATAAACTTATTGTGATAAATTCAGATCACTATAAAGTAAATATAATAAAATATCTAGTTTGTTACAAACAGCAGATATATACATAATTGATTAAATTATTCAAATATAGTATTGATATTCTATATTTTTATATGAGGAAGTTTCAAAATCCAATATCCGCCCTTCCTCATTGACCTTAAAACAAATATCGACCTTAAAACAAATATCATTGAAAACTTAATGAAGGAAAAATTGGTTCTGGTAAAACAGATAATAAATGCCCTTCACGCACTAATATATGCACTTGATGAAGATCTGGAGCCATATAGCGATCTTCCTTAAGAGAAGCGATATTTTTGCGTAAACATTCCATAACAGACTGCAAAAGAGTACTTGTTTTTAAAGGTGCACGATATTCAATTCCTTGTGCTGCAATAAGCGTTTCAATGCCAATAATTGTAAAAAGGTTTTCGCTCATTACCAATAACCGACGAGCACCATGGCAAGCCATTGAAACGTGATCTTCTTGATTGGCTGAAGTTGGTGTTGAATCAACGGAAGCAGGATGAGCCATTTGTTTATTTTCAGACATTAAAGCTGCTGCTGTTACTTCAGCAATCATAAAACCTGAATTAAGACCTGCATTGTGGGCTAAAAAAGCCGGAAGACCATAAGAAACTGCTGGATCAACCATAAGAGCAATACGCCGTTGAGAAATAGATCCTATTTCACACAAAGCAAGAGCAATCTGATCAGCAGCAAATGCTACAGGCTCAGCATGAAAATTGCCACCTGATACAACCTCACCATTTCTTAAAATTAACGGATTATCTGTAACAGCATTTGCTTCAATAATCAGTGTTTTTGCTGCTGCTCGCAAAATATCAAAACATGCCCCCATAACCTGTGGCTGACAACGTATACAATAAGGATCTTGTACACGCTCATCACCCCGTAAATGTGCTGTACGAATTTCTGAATCTTCTACAAGCTTTTCCAATGTTTTTGATACGGCAATCTGCCCATAATGGCCTCGTAAAATATGGATATCAGGATGAAATGGTGCCGTTGATCCCATGATGGCATCTGTCGTCAAAGCCCCTGCCAACAATCCACCACACAATGCCCTATAACCTCGAAAAAGACCGGCAAGTGCAAGTGCTGTTGATGTTTGTGTCCCATTAATGAGAGCTAAACCTTCCTTTGCCTCTAAAATAATAGGAGATAATCCTGCTTTTTCTAACGCAGCCGCTCCACTCATACGAACATTTTGAAAAAACGCTTCTCCTTCTCCCATCATAACAGCTGCCATATGAGCGAGTGGAGCAAGATCACCTGAAGCGCCAACAGAGCCTTTTTCAGGGATAACAGGAATAACGCCCTTTTCAAGCATATTTTCCAGCAAATTAACCAACTCTAGACGAACTCCAGAGGCTCCTCTTCCTAAAGAGATAAGCTTCAAGCTCATCATCAAACGCACAATATTTTCAGAGAGAGGTTTTCCCACTCCACAACAATGGGATAAAATAAGATTTCTCTGTAAAACAGTGACTTTGTCCGCCCCAATTTTAATGGAAGCCAATTTCCCAAAACCAGTATTAATCCCATATACAGGATCGCTTCCAGAAGCAATTTCAGCAATGCGCCGTGCTCCTTTCTCGATAGCTAAATGCGTGTCATGATGAAGTTTACTCACTTCACCATTAAAATAAATAGCTTCAAGTTCGCTAAGTGTTACCTCACTCGGTTTTAGTATAATCGTCATAATTTTCTTTCTTTATTTAATTGAAGTATAATTTTTAACATTATTAACCCTTCTATAAAACCTATAAAATAAAAAAGATATAATCACTCTTTGAATAAAAATGCTTTTTATTCTTAAAAGGGAGCAACATGATCTTGAAAAAGTGAAGGAGGCAGCGAGGAGGATAGCGATCACAATCATCAGCTAATCCGTCAAACTTTTCATTTTGCGATTGAACGTTTTGCAATGTAGGAATTTTCCCCCTTCTTCATAATTGTTGATACCCATAATTCAAAAGCTTTTTATCTAATAGGTTAAGCATGACTTCTAAAGGAGGAAAAATGTGAACTGCCTCTTCTTTTTATAAGCTTGATACCGACATTCTTCTTTTCCTCAATTGTTATTTGCTACGTTCTAAAACAAAAAATCCTATGAAAATAATATAATCTTCTGTAAGAATAATTGATAGGAATAGTGTTGATCTTTCACAAGATGACATTTATACTCTCACTATTATTTTCATATCAACAAGTCACTTAAGCGTGCTAAAAACGCAGAGATATGTCAATTTATTGATAACAATAACTGTTTATAAAATTCAAAATACTTTCCACCAGTAAGATAAACCCTATATGATACATAAAATATCTGTGGAGACCTCTTTATGTTAAATGGACAAACTTCTTCAATGTTTAAAATATTAAAACAATTTTCAATCATTATTTTTTTGGTAGGGTTCATACCATTTTTAAGTGGCTGCGGATTTAATACGATACCAACAAATGAAGAAAAAGCACACGCAGCGTGGAGTGAAGTGCTCAATCAATACCAACGCCGTACAGATCTCATTCCCAATCTTGTAGAAACTGTCAAAGCTTACGCAGCCCATGAACAAAGTGTTTTTACAAATGTCATTGAAGCACGTGCCAAAGCAACACAAGTCAACATCAATGCAGATATGTTGAATAATCCGGAAATTATGCAGCAATATCTCAAAAATCAAGCAAATTTATCAAGTGCACTTTCACGGCTTATGGCAGTTGTCGAAAACTATCCGGATCTTAAAGCAAACCAGAACTTTCTTGCTCTTCAATCGCAACTAGAAGGAACTGAAAACCGTATCTCCGTTGCGCGCCGCGATTATATCGAAACAGTTCGTGCCTACAATACAGCACTCAAAACAATGCCGACAATAATTTGGGCAAAATTATGGTTTCGTGATGCTAAACCGATGCCGACTTTTACCATCGATACGGATAGCCAACAAACTCCAAAGGTTAATTTTAATTAATGAAATCATTTCAACACACTATAAAACGTCGTTTTTTTCGATGTTTATGGATTCCTTTGAGCATTCTCTATTTGATCATTGCATGGGGGAATGTCACTCACGCACACACTCAATTTCCTCCCTTAACCGGCTATATCAATGATATAGCTCATTTACTTGATCATGAAACAAAGAAAAATTTAACGGAAAAACTTGCTACACTCGAAGAGAAAACAGGAGATCAAATTGTTCTTGTAACGCTCCCTACTCTTTTGGGCAATGATATAGAGACATACAGCAATTCTCTTTTTCGCACATGGAAGTTAGGTCAAAAACAAATCAATAACGGCGTATTAATCGTCATTGCCCCCAATGAACGTAAAGCACGTATTGAAGTAGGCTATGGTCTGGAGGGAGAACTAACAGATGCCATTTCCTCTGTCATCATTAATAGCTTCATGATTCCTAATTTTCGTGAAGGAAATTATCAAAAAGGAATTGTCGAAGCCGTTCATGCAATTATCAAAGTGATCACACAAAGCGATGCTGATTTTTCTTTTCGAATCAATCAAAAAGCTAAAGCTGTTGAAGAACAACGTAAGCAAGCTGCAAAAGAAGAAATGATTATAAATACAATCATGTTTCTCATTCTCTTTATAGCAGTGGGGTTGCCCATTCTTGCTATGATTTTTGGTCAAAAAATAGGTCCACGAAAGTATCTTTGGATGGGTATTGTCTTCACACCTTGGTTTTTAAACTTAAATGCGAGCGGTAGGACCCCTGGTGGAATTTTTGGTGGACATTCAGGAGGAGGAGGAGGATTCAGAGGAGGAGGTGGATCATCAGGTGGTGGTGGTGCAACAGGAAGATGGTAAAACGAACGTAACGCGTTTTTTTAATAAAATTCATTACATTTCTCATTAAAATTCATTGCATTTCTTATAAAGTGTCTCTTAATCTTACGCTTTTGTTATTTTTCTGATTACAATACAAACTCAAACATTAAGATAAATATTGCCAATGACATTTGAATTGAAACATAGAGACCGTAGTCACTTATCACATCATTTTAATGCAATTCTAGGGAATCCACCCGTTGAATGGAAAATAAGTGATCATTTGATTGAATATCCTGAAGCACTGCGTTACATGCAAGAACGTGTGGAAAAAATTTTTGCAAAAATGGCCCATGAACAGGTTTGGCTTCTTGAACATCCTTCCCTTTATACAGCGGGGACGAGTGCAGATAAAAAGGATCTTTTAGCGCCTCATTTATTTCCTGTTTACGAAGCAGGACGTGGAGGTGAATTTACCTATCACGGACCAGGACAGCGTATTGCTTATATTATGCTTGATCTTAAACGTCGAAAACAAGACATCCGTGCTTTCATTAGTGCATTAGAAGAATGGATCATACAGATGCTTGCGCGCTTTAATATTAAAGGCGAACGCAGAGAAGATCGCGTTGGTGTCTGGATTAAACAGTCTCATGGTCCATTAAAGCAAAACGATCTTTCTTCCGAAGATAAAATTGCAGCGATTGGCATTCGAGTGCGCAAATGGATAAGTTTTCATGGCGTCTCTATCAATGTTAATCCTAATTTAGCCCATTATTCAGGAATTGTTCCTTGTGGAATTACAAACCATGGTGTAACAAGCTTTCTTGATCTAGGGTGCCCTGTAAAAATGCATGATATTGATATTGCTCTCAAACAGGCTTTTGAACAAATTTTTGGTCCAACAATTGATGTTCCCTAACTGCATTGATTTTTAAATAAAAAACAGGCATAAAATTTATTCTAATAAATATTTTATTTTATGAGGTAGATAGTTAAACGCTATGAGCGATAACAACAAGGATCTTTTTAGTGTTGTAAATAAAGCCCAATCTAGGGTAAATACAAAAGAAAGCACTCTGCAATCTCCAATGAAATCAAAAGCAATGATTTCAAAGAAAAGTGCAAAAAATACGCAAGAAGACGACTATAATGCCCTCTCTATTCGCGTGCTTGAGGGGTTAGAGCCTGTACGTTTACGCCCTGGAATGTATATTGGTGGAACAGATAGTAAAGCCCTTCACCATTTATTTGCCGAAATTATTGATAATGCGATGGATGAAGCTGTTGCTGGTTATGCAGACTCCATTGAGGTCTCATTAGATAGGAACGGTTATATAACCGTTACAGATAATGGACGCGGTATTCCTGTCGAAAATCATCCTCAAATGCCTGACAAATCAACTCTAGAAGTTATTATGACACAACTCCACTCCGGAGGAAAATTTGATGGGAAAGCGTATCAAACCGCGGGCGGACTTCATGGAGTAGGAATTTCTGTCGTCAATGCTCTGTCAGATGATATGGAAGTTGAAGTTGCACGAGAACGAAAACTTTATCGCCAACGCTTCTCACGCGGTATTCCTCAATCTGGATTGGAAGATTTGGGAGACGTTTACAATCGCCGTGGTACACGTGTTCGTTTTCATCCTGATCGTGAAATTTTTGGTGAAAAAGCAGCTTTTGATCCGGAAAAAATTTATCAGATGGCACGTTCCAAAGCCTATCTTTTTGGCGGTGTAAAAATTCGCTGGACTTGTGATCCCGTCATACTTGAAGGCGTAAAAAATATTCCTGAAAAGGCTGTTTTTCATTTTCCCAATGGGCTTAAAGACTATTTACTTGCGTCATTAAAAGATGAATATCGCGTCACGTCAGAAATTTTTTCTGGAAAAACACAACAAAATAATGATCACGGCTGTGTTGAATGGGCCATCGCTTGGCATGGCGGTGATGCTCATGTGCAATCTTATTGCAATACTATTCCCACCGGAGAAGGTGGAACGCACGAAACAGGACTGCGTCAAGCGCTTTTGCGTGGCTTAAAATCTTACGCTGAGTTAACAGGAAACAAACGCGCAGCGATCATTACATCAGACGATATTATGATTTCGACAGCCGCAATACTTTCAGTTTTCATCAAAAATCCTGAGTTTGTTGGACAAACAAAAGATCGATTAGCAACAATCGAAGCACAACGTATCGTTGAAAACGCAATCCGCGATCCTTTTGATCATTGGTTAGCAAATTCCCCCCAAGAAGCAACAAAACTTCTTGATTGGGTTATTGAACGTGCTGAAGAACGTGTTAGACGACGTCAAGATAGAGAAATAAGTCGCAAAACAGCTGTCCGTAAATTACGTCTTCCCGGTAAACTTGCAGATTGTAGCCAAAACCATGCTACGGGTGCTGAATTATTCATTGTTGAAGGAGATTCTGCAGGGGGATCTGCTAAACAAGCAAGAAATAGAGCAAACCAAGCAATTTTACCTCTTCGTGGTAAAATCCTCAATGTTGCCAGTGCTGCCCATGAAAAAATGAGCTCAAGCCAAACAATTAGCGATCTTATCTTAGCTCTTGGATGTGGAACACGCTCTAAATATCGTGAAAAAGATCTCAGATATGAACGTATTATCATCATGACAGATGCAGATGTTGATGGTGCTCATATTGCATCACTGCTCATTACCTTCTTTTTTCAAGAAATGCCTGATCTTATTCATCAGGGGCATTTATATCTCGCCGTCCCTCCCCTTTATAGAATATCGCAAGGGGGAAAAGTTGCTTATGCACGCGATGACATCCATAAGGATGAATTGCTCAAAACTGAATTTACGGGAAAAGCGAAAATTGAAATCGGTCGTTTTAAAGGGCTGGGTGAGATGCGTGCAGAACAACTTAAAGAAACGACGATGCATCCCCAAAAACGTACATTGCTTCGTGTTTCTATTGATGCTGTGGAAATGCAAGAAACAAAAAAGACTGTAGAAAGCCTCATGGGAACAAAACCAGAAGCACGATTTCGTTTTATACAAGAAAATTCTACTTTTGCTTCTAATTTAGACATCTAATGTAAAAGATATCTCTTTTAAACTACTGCGGCAGCATCAATCACACGTAGTTGTGGATTGATCGTCCCATTCCAATAATTCAAACTAAGATGACCAGCCAAATGAATCATTTCACCAATATTTCTCGACAAAAAATCACCAAGCGATGTCCCTACAGCACGAAAAGCTATTCCTTGCAGTTTTTTTCCTTCCATATTAGATATAATGAGGCGCAGATGTCCTTTACCAACTTCAGATAGGTTTATTAATCGATGAGAGGGAAGAACAAAAACAGGTGTTGCATTCCCTGTCCCAAAAGGCCCTGCCTTTTCAAGCAACTCAAATAGTGCTTGATTAACACCGGAAGCAGAAAGGGAACCGTCTATACTAAGAGACTTTTTTGCATGCAATTGCGAAACCATTACAGAAACTTTTTCTTCTAGCCATGTTCGAAAAATTTCAATTTTTGTCGATTGAATTGTAATACCTGCTGCCATACTATGTCCCCCTCCTTTTTCTAATAAATTGAGTGTAACAGCCTCACGAACGAGTGCCCCTAAATCTATACCGCTAATTGAGCGTCCCGATCCTACGCCATTTCCATCTTCTTTCAATGCAATAGCAAAAACAGGACAAAAAAAACGCTCTTTAAGGCGGGAAGCAAGAATACCAATGATCCCCGGATGCCATTCTTTATGAGAAATGACAAGTGACAACGGTGTTTCTTGATCTTGATAAAGAGAAGCAATATAAGACTCCGCCTGTGCTAATTGAATGTTCTCCATTTCTTGGCGTTCTTGGTTAAGTTGATTTAATTGTTCTGCTATTCTGTCCGCCTCATCTTTATCCTCACAACTGAGCAAACGTGCCCCCAAAGCTTGGTCGCCAATGCGCCCTCCTGCATTAATTCTAGGACCTAACAAAAAACCTAAATGAAAACTATTAAGCGGCTCGCCTATCCGTGCAACCTTTGTTAAAGCTGCCATCCCAAGATTATGCATAGAACGAGCGACTTGAAGTCCTTTCATCACAAAAGCACGGTTAACACCCTGCAATGGAACGACATCACATATGGTTGCCAAGGCAACAAGATCAAGCATACTGAGAAGATCAGGCAGCGGCCCTTTGAATTGTTTTTTTCGCAACAAGTGATGAACCCAAGCTAACGTAACAAAGACAACACCTGCTGCACATAAATGCCCTTGTCCAGAAAAATCATCAGGGCGATTAGGATTAACAAGAGCAACGGCTTCTTGATGAACCTCTGACATTTGATGATGATCTAAAATTACAACATCAGCACCTGAAAGCCTTGCTGCTTTGACGGCTTCTGAACTGTTCGCCCCACAATCAACAGTGATAATTAAACGGGCGCCTTCTTGCACAAGCATCCTCATTGCTTGTTCATTCGGTCCATAACCTTCAACAATACGATCAGGTATATAAATTTTAACTTCAATTCCAAAATAACGAAAAAAACGCGCTATAAGTGCCGACGAACAAGCACCATCCACGTCATAATCACCAAAAACAGCAACCTGTTCCTGATTGAGAAGAGCCCTTACGATACGCTCTGCTGCGCATTGCATATCGACAAAACTTTCTGGATCAGGCATGAGCGTACGCAATGTCGGATTAATAAAAGCAATAGCTTCAGTTTCATCCACGTCTCTTGCTGAAAGGACTCGCGCTAACTGATCAGGAAAACCAAATTTTTGAGAAATCGCACGTGCATTATTTATCCCTTGAATATCAAGAGCATCTAACCACGCCTGACCACAAGCAGAAGATTCAACATTGAGAAAATAACGAGACAGCTGCATTACTATTTATTTTATAATGAAGATTAATAAAATACAATCATGTGTTAAAGACAAAATAGCCTTTTGCAACATTCACCCCCAAAAATGTACATAAGCACCTCCTCATAGGAGGTATCATAATACCTCACTTATAACATACTGTTTTATAAAGCTTTTATTTTCTCTTGACGTCAATCAAAAGACATTATATCAGAGTGAAGAGTGTGCGTTAGATATTTCGCTATGAGAACAATTTTCAACACACAACAATAAAGTTTCCCTCATGATAGAGGGCGTTAATTAAAGGATACTTCTATGGCAACTTTTTCACAAAAGCCAACTGAAGTGGTGAAAAAATGGGTTATTATTGACGCAGAAAACCTTGTTTTAGGGCGTCTTGCTACATTTGTTGCAAACCGCTTACGGGGCAAACATAAAGCTACATTTACGCCACATGTTGATGATGGAGACAACGTTATTGTCATCAATGCTGATAAAATAGCTCTTACCGGTAAAAAATATACAGATAAAAAATATTATTGGCATACCGGCTATATTGGTGGAATCAAAGAGCGTACAGCGCGTCAGATTCTCGAAGGACGTTTTCCTGAACGCGTTGTTGAAAAAGCTGTAGAACGTATGATTCCGCGTGGTCCCCTTGGTCGCCGTCAATTGAAGAATCTCCGTGTTTATGCTGGAAGCCAACATCCGCATGAAGCACAACAGCCCGAGTCTCTTGACGTTAGTGCTTTAAACCGCAAAAACAAAAGGATTGCTTGATTATGGCTGAAATTAATTCTCTTGCTGAGCTCAGTGTCATAACAAATACTGTAGAAGCTCATGAAAATGTCGCTCCTGTCCATGTACAAAAGCTTGATTCACAAGGGCGTGCCTATGCAACAGGAAAACGTAAAGATGCTGTTGCTCGTGTATGGATTAAACCAGGTTCTGGAAAAATTACCATTAACAACAAAGAATTTGACAAATATTTTGCTCGTCCTGTTTTGAGAATGATTCTTCGTCAACCAATTGTTGCAACAAATAGGGATACCCAATTTGATATTATTGCAACCGTTGCAGGTGGTGGTCTTTCTGGACAAGCTGGTGCAGTACGTCATGGTATTTCCAAAGCTTTAACTTATTATGAACCAGAACTTCGCCCAATTTTGAAAAAAGGGGGATTTCTTACCCGCGATAGTCGTGTCGTTGAACGTAAAAAATACGGTAAAGCGAAAGCGCGTCGTTCTTTCCAGTTTTCGAAGCGTTAATTTCAATATTTGTGCAATACATAGATATAGAGCCCCGTTTTCATCGGGGCTTTTTTCGTTCTGATAAAACAGACTTTTAGATCAATGTAGGAATAAATCTATACCACTTAAAAGAAAACAAGAGTGCAAAAAACCACTTCTCTTAAAACAAAAACTAAAAAATCAAAATTTCCTTTCGATTTTTCAAGTCTGTTTTGGTAACTTAAATATATCCACCTGCTAAAGTACAAAAATACTTGCACAATAACTTTAGCGATCTCATACGCTTTTCAACGTCTTTTTCTATCATCACGTAACAAATCTTTAGTCCACAAAATGCTTTACCATTGTGATAAAATGAGGGACAGAAATAGGCTTTGACATATATTCTTCACATCCACTGGCACGAATTCGTTCCTCGTCTCCCTTCATAGCAAAAGCTGTTACAGCAACAACAGGGATTGATCTCAGTTCCTCATCTTCTTTTAATTGTTTAATAACATCTATTCCAGAGACCTCTGGCAACTGAATATCCACAAGGATAAGAGATGGCATCGATGAACGCGCCAAATCTAATGCCATAAGACCATTCCTTGTTTCAACGGTTTCATAGCCACTCGCTTCTACAAGATCACGGAATAACTTCATATTAAGCTCATTATCTTCCACGATCATGACTTTCTTTGACATTCGTATAACTCCGCCCTTCTCAGATAAAATAAAGAAATAGAAATGAATCCACATTCTCTTTGCTTAAGATAAAATGATAAAAAAAATTGTAAACTACAAAGAGACGAAAAGCTTCTAATAAAAGAATTTTTACGAATATTTATAAGACGCATCACTATGCTTTTTCAGTTCATTAAAAAGAAAATCCACAATAATCATGATTGTATGACTCTGTGTTTTTTAAGTGAATACACAAAGTTTATGGGTATCTCAATTAAAGCATATGCATTTTCATCATAGAAAAAATATCAACTACAAACTTAGTTCAAATGCATATTTTGAAGATAAAAAAATTAATTAACTTTAAAAAGCAGCTAATTATTTAAATTTAATCCCCCCTACACTGCCATCCTACAAACAATATCTTAACGATATAAAAGGATAAATTTATCAATATTATTAAGTATGAAAATTAAATAACAGAATAATTTAAAGTTCATCAAGGATTAATAGCCCCATGTGCTTCGAATATAAGAAGTAAATGCTCTTTGACTTGGCGTTTGGTGATGGATTAGGGGCTCTCTAGTAAACAAGTATTACAAAATACGCAATTAAACCAAAAGTCGCTGCCTCCATTCCCATTAAACCAGCTACTTTCTGGACATTTTTTTCAACGCTTTGTCCTACAAATTGACTCATAATTGCATTAATAGTTTTAATAACTCCATTTTCTTGTTTCATGGCAGAAATAAAACCAGTGTTTTGAAATCCACCATTCACAGAATGAGCATTTGCTCCTAAAACCTGTGAAAAAAAATAAATCCAAATTTTTACATCACAACATAAAAAAATATTACTCTATTGTATTTCGCCATTAAAACATAATGAATTTTTCTCATTGTATGTCGAGAAGAAAGAGCTAAGCGAGTAAAAGTTAGCGTAAGCACAAATTTAGTTTTTTGATTGCAAAAGCAAAATCAGATGAGATAATAATGGCTTTAATGAATAGACCAATTTTAATCCACAAAGCCATTAAAACATTTCAACGGTTTTATGGCCTTTTGTTTCTAGAGAATTGCGAAATAACCTCAGTTTAAGTTCGTTATCTTCCACGATCATGATTTTTGATATTGATATAACTTCACCCTTCTCAGATAAAAGAGAGAAATAGATAATGAATACATTCACTCTCTACCCAAAATAAAATAAATAAAAATATAAACCATAAAAAACTCAATAACATTTAATAAAAGTATTTCGTCACAAATAATTGTAATTCTCAGCATTATATTTCTTCAGTTTATAAAAATGAAATCCACCATAGCCGTAAAATTGTTATCGTATATTTTTTAAGTGAATATGCAAAATTCATGAATATCCAATAATATCCATATTTTCATCGTAGAAAAGCTATCAATCACAAAATTTACCTCAAATACGCATTTTAAAGAGGAAACAACTCAACTAAATTTGATATGCATAGATTTTTTGATCTGTAAGCAATCGATAGTCTATATATCTAATCAAAAATTTATTCTTATAATCTTATGTTGTCTTAAACGCTTTTGGCATCAAACTGCCATCTAACTCAAATAAACTTGATCTAAAATCGAGCCATTATCTCTGGCTTTTGTTCTCCCTTACTAACAGCTGTGATAACATGCCAATATCACTCGTCAATATATCTAACAAAAAACACCTCTGTATAAATTTTACATGCCTTATAGCGTCAGCATAAATAACAAAATATTTTACGGCACAATAAAATTATTCGCTCAATTTTTTATTTTTATACATCAGGTTTTTATTTTTATACATCAAGCAGAGTTTTACATTATCCCCCTAATCCATTAAATTTACGCATTGTTTTCTTATAGACGATAACAGTCATAGCAATGGAAAGAAAAGTGCTCAGCAGAAGATATCCGATATTCCATTCATTTTTACCAAGTAGGAGTGACACTGGGAGAGAAGCAGAAAAAGCTAGGGGTTGCAGAAATAGCAACCATTTTACAAGATTTAAGGGATAAATTGCTATGGGGATAAAGGAAAGTTGGTACAGCATTGCATGAAAATAGGCAACGGGCATCTTACGGCTAGTTATGAATGTTATAAAGTTGAACATCATGAAAAAACAGAGATTAACGATAAAAACACAAATGATTGCAACGATAAAAGAAAACCATTTCAGCTTTATCTCTGACATATCTGGTAGTGAGACAAATGAATAAACACTCACACAAACAATAAAGAACTTGATCAAATAAAGAGGCTTACACCAGCCAAACAGGATTAACAGCCAAATTGAAACTGGCTTTGTCAGATAAACTTCAATTTTCCCTTTTGCAACTTTTTCAAAAAATGTTTCAATAGAAGTGGTGAAAATATTCAAAAATATCCCAAGCAAAATGAAAACAACAAAGATAAGATGAATTTCATCTCTTCTATAGTTCCCAATGCTATCTGAAAAGCAAGAGATTTTGTCAATAAAGATGAATTGAATAAAATAATAGCACAGAGAAAGAATAAATTCTCCCGTGAAATTTTTACCGTAAACAATTTGTCGGCGCACATTCATGCTGATAAAGTAAAGGATTGTTTTCACCTCATCCCCCTGCTCCATGATAGGCTTTCATTCCTTTTTTCCAAGCAATATGAATGAAGAATAAAAGACTCAAAATATACAAAACACTCCCCACAATAAATTGCTCGAACACTTTTAGATCATGCGTGGAAAGAAATTCGGCAGGAGCTGATATGGTAAAACGATAAGGATTAAACTGCATCAATGGAATGAGCCATGTTGGCCAAAAAGAGGGAGGCAGAAGAGTGCCACCAAGAAGGGCTGAACTAAGAATACTAAAAGAAAGCAAGATATTGTATTCAATTACCCAAAAACTTAATAAGGCAATGGCAAAGGAGAGAAAAAAGCACAGCAATTGCGAGAAAACAATAATAAGAAAAAATAACAGGAAAGCTATAAGCAATCCTAAAATATTCTCAGAGGATAAACTAAGCTTTACAGCAAAGATAGCGAGTAAGGGCATAACATAGAGCACACTTTCACCTAAAAAGATAAACAGCATTTGCATCATGTAACTGAATGGTTTGGTGAGATAGACTTCTAACTTCCCTTCTTTAACATGCTGAGAGAAAGATTGAATGACGCCATAACCATTATTTAAGCGTGAGAAAATTAAGGCAAAGGCATAATAATATATCATATCATGAAAACCAAAACCGTTTATGCTATTGCTTGTGTCAGAAAAAAGTGCATTCCACAACAGCAGTTGAATCACAAAGGGTGAGAGTGTCCCCATAACAATATCGGTAAAAAACATTGCTCTGTCACTAAGGATCGTGAGCAATCCATTCTTGGCAAAGAGCAAGAGAGCAAAGCAATGGTTAGAGAAATTCTTTAAATTTAACACGGAGCATCTCTTCAAGTGAGGGAGTGGATACAGAGAAAGGACAGTTAAGTTTTATTGCAATTTCCCTAATAAAACGTGGCACATCTTCACGCGAGAGTGAAATCTCCAATGTACATTTTTCATCATTAAAGTGTTTCTCTTTTAAAGGAATGGATAATTTTATTGCTAGTTCATCAATGTCCTTTATAAGCGTTGAAGCTGTTGATAAATGTTCACAAGAAAGCATTATTCTTACACTTGAGGGGATCATCTCTTTCAACGTATCAATAGCGCCATGAAACTGTTTTTTTCCTTTATGCAAAAGAAGAATATCATCAACGTAACCATCGATATCTCCCATGTCATGACTGGTGATGATGTATCCAATAGCTTGCTCTTTTTTGAGTTTTTTAAGCAGCTCCCTGATTTCATGTTTGGAGGTAATATCAAGACCAATCGTTGGCTCATCGAGAAACAATAATTGGGGTCTAAAGGACAAATTAAATGCTAATTCGCTTTTTACTCTCTCACCAAGGCTTAACATACGAACGGGTTTATCCATGATGTACTCAATGTTCAAGAGCTCCGTAATTTCTTTAAGATCGCGGTGAAAAGAGCTCGCTTCAAGACCATATAAAGGGAGAGCCATTTCCAAACTATAGCGTAGGGGTAAATCCCACCACAAGCAATTTTTGTGACCAAAGACCACACCCAGAGACTTGAACAGATTTTTTGGGGCGTTATAGGGATTAACTCCTAAGACTTTAACATCTCCCTCATCAGCAGTTTGTATGCCAGAAAGTATTTTAATCAATGTTGATTTGCCCGCTCCGTTAGGACCAACGATTGCGAGTGCTTGCCCTGAAAACAAGGTAAAACTGATCTCTTTTAGCGCCTGATATTTTGCATAAGTAGGCTTGAAAAGAGAAAACACTTTATTGGTAAAACCCGTTGCATTGTTTATGCTGCAGTATATTTTTGAGACGCTCTTAACGTCAATCAATAATGATCCCATCAGTCACTCCTCATTTCAACTTATTATCCCTTCTTGGAACATTTCTACAATCTTTGAATATTTGTTTTTTCACTGGAAAGAACAAACGTATTCAAACCTTCTTTAAAACACTAAAACGCACCTGATGCTTTCTCTCCAATTTTCAATATGGCACATATGATGAATTTACTTCAATGAAGCGCTAAGACTCTAAAAACTTTTTTCTTCTTTTGTAGAAGATAATCTTTCAGAAAAACGAACAGAAGAATAATTGATCATTGAAAGGAGCACTTTGCTCATAAGTTCTCATTGTATAAGCAAAGGTACGAACCATAAATCTATAAATATACCAAACCCCACCGCTAATAGGATAAACTTCCTTGAAAACAATAATTTGTTGAGAATCTGCTCCCCCTAAGAGTTTCTGTAAAAGTCCTCAATTATTTCCCATGAAAAAATCAAAAATTGCCATTACTTTTTCAGTCAATATCCTTCAGATTTTATCTCATTCATCTTCCTTAACAAACATGCCTTCCCAATATATGACCTCTTTAGATAATGCAAAGGAACAGCTTCATAAGCCCAGATTATTAAAGATATACCCTATCCAGAAATAACAATACAATCAAATAAAAAACTGTAGGAAGAAAATTTATGATATTTGAAAATTCATTACTCAAAAACACAATTTTCTTATAGCGATTACTAAGGCTCTTTACAATACCCTCTCCATCTTAATCAAATTTATAGACAAAATTTGCACCAACCAAAAAAACAAATAAAGATAAATTATTCTGTTTCAGCATCACGCTCATTAAAAGACAAAAGATTAAAACTTTGGACCATATGAGGAGGTAAAGGTGCAACAATATCCAGTATGCCTCCTGAAGGATGAGGAATACGAATACGACGTGCATGAAGGTGAAGGCGGTTTTGTATGCCTCCTGGTAATGTCCAATTACTATCAGAAAAAAAATACTTTGAATCGCCAATGATAGGATGATCCATATGGGCAGCATGCACACGGAGCTGATGTGTTCTCCCCGTATAAGGTTCCATTTCAAGCCACGAAAGAGCCCGCCCACGCGACTCTAAAACGCGGTAGTAGGAAACTGCATGATGTGAATCCGGCTCTCCATGGTCACAAACACGCATTTTGTCACCTTGTGCGGTTATTTCCTTAACCATCCATGTCGAGATTTTGTCCTGTTTTTTTTTAGGAACACCCCGAACCAACGCCCAATAAGTCTTTTTTGTTTCCCGTTCTCTAAAAGCAGCTGTTAAGGCCTGCGCAGCTCCCCTAGAGCGGGCAACAATAAGCACCCCTGATGTCTCACGATCAAGACGATGAACCAAACGCGGCTTTTCACCTTTTTTATTGCGCCATACCTCAAGCATACTGTCTATATGACGAGTTAAACCAGAGCCTCCTTGTACAGCAAGGCCTGCTGGTTTGTTAAAAACAAAGACCTTTGGGTCTTCATAAAGCAGCATTTTTTTCAAAACAGTTCCATCATCTTTCCCACGAAGTGTTTTATCCGTTATTGGAAGACTTATCGTATCATCAAGAGGGAGAGGTGGAACACGAACAGACTGTCCCATACAAAGACGCGTATCGGCTTTAACACGTCCACCATCAACCCGTATCTGGCCAGAACGCAACAATTTTTGTAAAGCTCCAAATCCCAGTCCTGGATAATGCACTTTAAACCAACGGTCTAAACGCATTCCATTTTCGTCTGTCTCAACCTTTTTTATTTCAACACCTGCCATAAAAGTTCCCTTACCTGATAATTTTCCCTACCTAATATTTTTTTCCTGATAATTTTATTGATCTATTTTGTGCCTTTATAAACACAAAAATTCATATTCTCGTTGGCTTTATCACACCATATTACAATGAGTATCCAAAATTGCCTTTTCTTAACGTTCAATTTTTATTAGCTAGAAATTCAAGTGTTATAAAAATCAACAGCCTTTACGCTTAACAGCGAATGGAGATCATTAACCGTGTCCTTATTCAAAACCTATGCACGTGTTCTCACTTACCTAAAGAGAGAAAAAAATGCATCCCTTTTAATCTGTAACGCTAATGTTATGTTAGCAATTATCACCATTGCAGAACCTATTTTATTTGGACACGTTATTGATTCCATTACAGAAAAATCATGGATCATCCCTACCCTTGCCATTTGGGTTTGTTTTGGCCTTTCCCATATTATCGCTTATGTCCTTGTTGCTCGTAGTGCGGATCGCTTAGCTCATAGGCTCCGTTTAACAGTTTTAACAGAATCTTTTGAACGTATCATTGCAATGCCTTTAATTTGGCATCAACAATGCGGAACATCCAACGCACTCCATACACTTTTGCGCGCAACAGACACCATGTCAAGCATATGGCTTGATTTTATGCGTCAACATCTCTCAACACTTGTCGCCTTATTAATTCTCATCCCCACAGCCTTTAACATGAATTGGCGTCTTTCAATAGTCTTAGTTGTACTTGCCGTCATCTATATCTTAATTGCCCGTTTAGTGATGCGAAAAACAAAAGACGGACAAGCCGCTGTAGAATGCTATCATCATAACCTTTTTAAACATGTCAGTGATTCAATCTCTAATGTTTCTATTGTACAAAGTTATAATCGAATAAAAGAAGAAACGTCCATACTGTACCAACATACAAATGACCTTCTTAAAGCACAAAATCCTGTTCTCAATTGGTGGGCGCTCGCCAGTGGCTTAAATAGAATGGCTTCAACAGTTTCAATCGTTTGTGTTCTTCTCCTTGGGGCTTTTTTTGTTGCAAGAGATCAATTAAGGGTAGGTGAAGTCGTTGCTTTTGTCGGATTTGCACAACTCATGATTAGCCGTCTAGACCAAATGAGCAATTTTATTCATTGCGCGATATCCTCACAAGCAAAACTGCAAGAGTTTTTTGAAATGGAAGACTCAACCTTCCCTATCAACGAACCACAAAATCTTCCTTCCCTCCAAAATGTTAAGGGCGCCATACAATTCCACCACGTTACCTATAAATTTCCAAATTCTTCTCAAGGTGTTTTTGACATTTCCTTTGAGGTTGAAGCAGGACAAACTATTGCGATTGTAGGACCAACAGGAGCTGGGAAGACAACATTAATCAATTTATTGCAGCGCATATACGACCCTACTTTTGGGCATATCTCCATTGATGGAATAAATATACGCTCAATCAATCGCGAATCTTTACGAAAATCTCTAGCGACAGTGTTTCAAGATGCGGGTCTTTTTAATCGCAGTATTCATGACAATATCTCAATAGGAAAAGCAAACCCAACAAACGAAGAACTTTATGAAGCAGCAAAAATAGCAGAAGCTCACGATTTTATTCTAAAAAAAGCTGATTGTTATAACACAATGGTGGGCGAACGAGGAACTCGATTATCAGGTGGAGAAAAACAACGGTTAGCAATTGCACGTGCTGTTTTAAAAAATGCCCCCATTCTCATTCTCGATGAAGCAACAAGCGCTCTTGATGTTGAAACAGAAGCACGTGTCAAAGATGCTCTTGAGAGCATAAGCCATAACCGCACCACTTTCATTATAGCACATCGCCTCTCAACAATACGCAATGCTGATGTGATAGTCTTTCTGGAACAAGGTTATTTAATTGAAAAAGGAAGCTTTCAAGAATTGATCGATAAAGGGGGCCGTTTCTCTAAATTTTTAAAAGCAAGCGATTTAACAATCACGCCACCAGAAAGAGAAGGAGAAAATGAAAACGTCATCCCCTTACATGAAGCCATAGCATCATAAAAATAACACTCTTCACAAATCTTATGCCAAAAATCTCTCAAAGCAAGACATTGCAAAAGCGAGCTATCATTTAAGCAATTTGAAAACGAAAAAGCGATAGCTTATAATCTCATAAGCTTAAGAGACTGTTATGTAATAAATCTTGCGTTATCCTCCTCACAATTACTATTGTGAAATAGGATAGATATTTTTCTTTTAAAATCAATATAATAGATGTTATATATTCATGAAATGTATGATTCGTTATGCATCATAAACAAAAGCATGAAGTACAACACAATCTTTCTAACGAACACCCTTTTTTATCTTTATGATTTTATCTCTCTCAATGACGCTGTATCTGCATTTTAGCAATACACCAGACAGATATCCGTTTAGACGCCAATTCGACATACCAATGTAAAAAACACCGATAAGAAAATTTTTTACTTTTTAAATTTTTCTAGAAAATCTTTTAGTGCTGCAAATGCCTCATCAGCCTTGTTCCCCTTAGGACCACCAGCCTGCGCCATATCAGGACGCCCACCACCGCCTTTCCCACCAAGAACAGATGAAAGAATACGAACGAGATCAACAGCATTTAACTTATCCGTTAAATCATCCGTAACACCAACAACAGCACTCCCTTTTCCATCTTCTGAAACACTAATAAAAGCAACCACTCCAGATCCAATTTGTTTTTTTCCAGAATCAACAAGTACTTTAAGATCCCGTGGTGGAATATTATTTACAACACGTCCCATAAAAGAAAGTTCATTGATAATAATAATATCACCTTGACCACTTTCTGTTATTCTCCCACTCAACGCCATTTTCTTGCGTACATCATTCAACTCTTTTTCAAGTTTACGACGATCATCAAGCAAAACTCTTACCCGTTCTTCTAAATCAGAAGAAGAAGTTTTTAAAAGATCAGCAATTTCACGAATACGTATATCTTGGCAGCTAAGATAAAGACGCGCTGCAGTACCTGTTAAAGCTTCAATACGCCGCACTCCAGCTGAAACAGAACTTTCAGAAACAATATGAATCAAACCAATATCCCCCGTTCTTTCCACATGTGTTCCTCCACAAAGCTCAATGGACCAAGACCTTTTTAAGTCTCCCTTTTCAAGCAACTCTCCCATAGAAACAACGCGAACTTCATCACCATATTTTTCCCCAAAGAGTGCCATTGCTCCTTTAGAAATTGCATCATCAACAGCCATAAGGCGGGTTGTTACTTTATTATTTTGCAAAACAATCTCATTTGCTAAATTTTCTATTTTTTTCAATTCTTCCAAAGAAATAGCTTTTGGATGAGAAAAATCAAAACGTAACCGTTCCGGCGACACCAGAGAGCCCTTTTGAGTAACATGAGATCCCAATACTTGGCGTAAAGCCTCATGTAACAGATGGGTAGCAGAATGGTTCGCACGAATTTTTTTACGACGAACACCATCAACGGTTAATTCTACACAATCAGAGATCTTAGCATGACCAGATTTAACTTTTCCAAGATGAATAAAAACACCATCAGCCTTTTTCTGAGTATCATGCACCTCAAAAATAAAATTTTTACCCGAAATAATACCGCTATCACCAATTTGTCCACCAGATTCACCATAAAAAGGAGTCTGATTTAACACAAGAATGGCTTTCTGCCCTGAAGAAACCTCATCAACAATTTTACCATCACACACAAGAGCTGTAAGAATACCTTTAGCTTTTTCTGTTTCATACCCTAAAAATTCTGTACCCCCTACCTGATCACGAACAGAAAACCAAATTGTCTCCGTGACAGCTTCTCCAGAACCCGACCAATGAGCACGGGCTTCCTCTTTCTGGCGTTCCATCGCTTTATCAAAGGCATCAACATCAACAGATATTCCGCGACGCCTAAGCACATCTTGCGTCAAATCAAGTGGAAAACCATAGGTATCATAAAGCTTGAAAGCAACGTCACCCTTTAAATGATCCCCTTCCTTAAGCTGGGCACTTTCTTCATTTAACAAACCCAGTCCTCGTTCAAGCGTTTTACGAAAACGTATTTCTTCTAATTTTAAAGTTTCTGTAATTAAAGATTCAGCCCGCACCAATTCAGGATAAGCTTGTCCCATTTCGCGAATGAGAGCAGGCAAAAGCTGCCACATTAAAGGTTCTTTAACACCAAGAAGATGTGCATGACGCATAGCACGACGCATAATGCGACGTAAAACATATCCCCTTCCCTCATTGGAAGGAAGAACACCATCCGCAATTAAAAATGCCGATGAGCGAAGATGATCAGCAATAACACGATGACTGGCAATAAAATCACCCTTTGCCTCAATCCCTGTAATTTCTTCTGATGCTCCAATTAATGCACGAAAAAGATCAATGTCATAATTATCATGAACACCCTGTAAAACAGCTGCAATACGCTCTAATCCCATACCGGTATCAATAGAAGGATGAGGCAAGTCAACACGATCTTCCTTAGAAAGCTGCTCATACTGCATAAAAACAAGGTTCCAAATCTCAATAAAGCGATCACCATCTTCTTCTATACTTCCAGGGGGACCACCCCAAATTTCATCACCATGATCATAAAAAATCTCCGAACAAGGACCACAAGGGCCTGTTTCTCCCATTGACCAAAAATTATCAGCTGTCGCAATACGAATGATTTTTTCATCTGGAAGACCTGAAATTTTACGCCATAATTCAGCAGCAATATCATCACTTTGATAAACGGTTACCAACAATTTATCTTTTGGTAGACGAAATTCTTTTGTTAAAAGATCCCATGATAAAAAAATGGCCTCTTCTTTGAAATAATCGCCGAAAGAAAAATTCCCCAACATTTCAAAAAATGTATGATGGCGTGCCGTATAGCCAACATTATCAAGATCATTATGCTTTCCACCCGCACGAACACATTTTTGTGCTGTTGACACCTTTTTATAAGGATACTGTTCAAGTCCAGTAAAAACGTTTTTAAACTGCACCATCCCTGCATTTGTAAACATGAGTGTAGGATCATTACGTGGAACAAGTGGGCTAGAAGAAAGAACTTGATGCCCATGATGATGAAAATAATCCAAAAATGTTGACCGGATATTATTAACACTATTCATATCTACACCTGCAGAATACCGCAAAAAACCTTAAAAGAAAAATCCCCCCATTAAATATCCTCTTTGCCACGCATGGAGTCAATTTAATCAAAGAACGGAATATTTATTAAAAAAATTGAGCGAAAAATGACTGTATATTTAAAAACTCAAACAAATAAAAACAGAAAAAATCTTAAATGAAAATATTATAGACGAAAAAACGGACTATCAAAGGACTTCATCACTTTCCGTATTTTCAGCCCCTGCATTTTCTAACAATTCAATAGCAATTAAACCAGCATTTTGACGCAAAGACGTTTCAATTTCTGCCGCTATTTCTGCATGCTCGCGTAAAAACTGTTTTGCATTTTCACGTCCCTGCCCTAAACGCTGAGAATTATAAGAAAACCACGAGCCAGATTTTTCTACGACACCCACTTTGACTCCTAAATCAATCAATTCACCTAGCTTGGAAATACCTTCCCCATAAATAATATCAAACTCAACCTGTTTGAAGGGAGGAGCCAACTTATTCTTCACCACTTTAACACGGGTCTGATTGCCAACAATCATATCGCGATCTTTAATAGACCCAATACGGCGAATATCCAAACGAACAGAAGCATAAAACTTTAAAGCATTTCCCCCTGTTGTTGTCTCAGGCGAACCAAACATCACACCAATTTTCATGCGAATTTGATTAATAAAAATCACCATACAGTTAGAGCGAAAAATAGAAGCCGTGAGTTTTCGCAAAGCTTTACTCATTAACCGAGCTTGTAATCCTGGTAAAGCATCTCCCATTTCACCGTCAATTTCTGCTCGCGGTGTTAAAGCTGCAACAGAATCCACAACAAGCACATCAACCGCACCAGAACGAACCAATGTCTCTGTAATTTCCAATGCCTGTTCACCAGTATCTGGCTGAGAGATGAACAAGTTCTCTAAATCAACGCCGAGCTTACGCGCATAAATAGGATCAAGCGCATGCTCCGCATCGATAAAAGCACAAATTCCCCCACTTTTCTGTGCCTCAGCAATAGCATGCAGAGCCAATGTTGTCTTCCCAGAACTTTCTGGTCCATAGATCTCCACAATACGCCCCTTGGGTAACCCACCAATCCCTAAAGCAATGTCCAAGGATAATGATCCTGTTGGGATTGTTTCAATTTCAACAACCTGTTCTTTTTGCCCAAGACGCATAATCGAGCCTTTACCAAAAGAACGTTCAATTTGTGAGAGAGCAGCATCGAGAGCTTTTGTTTTATCCACGATTATATCCTTGACCGATTCATAATAATCTAACACTTAAAGTGTATATTGCCCTTTTAATTTAACTAAAGCCCTGAGTTTAGATTTTCACAGACTATTTTCATTTCTATCCCCACGTTATGTCTATAACATATCATGACCACCAAAATAAAGAACTGGCATTCCCTATCTTATGACACAACATAAACTCCAAATAAAATAATACTTTCTATAAGAGAGCAAGTTAACACATTTATCTCTCTCTAGAAAAGCAACAATTTAAATTTCAACACAATGTTTAACCTTCCTGCGTTTAATCTTCCTACTTACCCTTATGATTAAGTCCCTAAGCCCCCCTTAATCACATAAAAACGCCTCATCAATCAAAACCACACCCTACTGCATCAAAGAACAGAACACCTTTGTATTTGCATATTCATGCACTCATTTTAAAGAGATATCTTTTAACGCTTCTCACTACACCCATTTCGCCACAGCACTCGTGAATGGTATACAGTAAAATTCATCAAGCACCAATGTGTCTTTATGCTTGGAACAATTCGGCACCACGATCATTACACCACCACACACTTCCCCAGCCCCCAATGTTATGTTACAAGGGCTCTCGACATTTTAAACTCTTCATAAGAGTTATTTTTAATTTTTTCTTGTAGAGTTTTTATCACACGTTAATCCAGCATGTAACATACAAGCCAATAGTTGTGATTGATGAGATTTGGAATGAAAAAACCATACAGTATTTGAGCTCTCATTCAATATACAAAACAGTATAATATCACTATAAATCAATATCTTAGTTAATTAAAAATACAAAAATAAAACAGCTTAAGCATTAAATGACATATTTCTTAAATTGGAATCTATAAAAAGATATGTATTTTTCAGAGACCAAAAAAATTGTTCTACAGATAATGCAATAAGTGTTTAAAACATAAACTAAATTGTTCATACAATGACATGAGGAATAAAAAATAAAGTCAAAATCAATAAAAAATGTGTTTCAATCCCAATTTTATGGTTCATTTTTACGTTTTTTGCGCAATTGTTTCCACCATTCAAGACGTTTCACAATTTCACGCTCAAAACCGCGCTCAACTGGTTTGTAATAACTCTGGCGTCCAAGTTTTTCAGGAAAATATTCTTGTCCTGAAAAAGCATCGGGTTCATCATGGTCATAACAATAACCCTCTCCATACCCTTCCTCCCTCATTAATTTCGTCGGTGCATTAAGGATATGTTTAGGAGGCGGTAAAGAACCATTTTTTTGTGCACAACGCCGTGCAGCTTTATACGCGAGATAGGTCGCATTTGACTTTGGTGCAGTTGCAACATAAAGACATGCCTGTGCCAAAGCCAATTCTCCTTCTGGTGACCCTAAATAATCATAAGCATCTTTTGCCGCATTACAAATGACAAGAGCTTGAGGATCCGCCAAACCAACATCTTCAACAGCCATACGAACCAATCTTCGCCCAATATAAAGGGGATCTTCGCCAGCATCCAACATACGTGCTAAATAATAAAGCGCCGCATCAGGATCAGAGCCACGAACGGATTTATGCAATGCTGAAATAAGATTATAGTGTCCATCTCGTCCTTTATCATAAATGGGTGCACGACGCTGAATAACTTTTTGCAACGCATTAGCATCAAAGATTTCTCCCGCGCGCGCAACAGACCAAACTTCCTCTGCTAATGTCAATGCTACCCGTGCATCACCATCAGACATCCCTATCAAAACGTCTCTGGCCCCATCATCCAAAGGAAGCAACTTTCCTACCACCTTTTCAGCACGCTTCAAAAGCATCCCTAAACTTTCATGATCATGAGAAAGAAATGTTAAAACCCGTGCACGCGAAAGAAGAGCAGTATTAAGTTCAAAAGAAGGATTTTCAGTTGTTGCACCAATCAGGACCACCGTACCATCTTCCATCACAGGAAGAAAACTATCCTGCTGTGCACGATTAAACCGGTGAATTTCATCAACAAAGAGAAGCGTTTTATTTCCAGACATAAAACGCCTCTGTGCAACTTCAAAAATCTTTTTAAGTTCGGAAACTCCTGTAAAAATAGCAGAAACTTGTTCAAATGCAAAATTTGTTTCAAGTGCTAACAAACGTGCAACCGTTGTTTTTCCCGTCCCTGGTGGCCCCCAAAAAATCATCGATCCAATCGAACCCGCTGCCACCATCCGTGAAAGCAAACCATCCTCTCCAATTAAATGCCTTTGTCCCACAACATCATCGAGAGAACAAGGACGCATTCTTTCCGCAAGTGGCTGATTTTGATTACCTTTAGGATCAATCGACGAAGTAAAAAAATCTTTCTTCAAAAAAAAACCTCAACGAATAAATTGGCGAATATACATACCATCACGTTCATATTCCAATTGCCAAGTACGCGAACGCGTTTGCATAAGGATCTTTTTCAACTGATGAACTGTTTGAATCTTATAGCCATTGACAACACGTAAGATATCTCCGGACCGAAAAATTCCTGCAGCATTGCTCATTTCATCAAGATTGGTAATCACAACACCCTTTGCCGATATAGGAAGATGAAAACGTCGACTATTTTGCGGTGTTAAATCTAACACTTCAGCACCAGCAAGAGGACTGTCACCTGTAATTTTTTCAGATTTTAAAAATGCAGTTTCCGATATCGATGCAACCTTTATCTGTGTTTTTAAAATTTTTCCACCTCGTAAATATTCTAAAGCAAGACTATGGCCAACATCCGCTGTCATTAAACGATAGCCAAGACTATCTGGACTATCAACGCGCACCCCCTGCACACTCAAAATAACATCACCTACTTTCAAACCGGCTTTTTCAGCAGGACTATCTTTGACAACTTCAATAATAAGAGCACCATAGGGGCGTTCTAAACCTAAACCACTAGCAATATCAGGTGTAACATTTTGAAAGGATGCCCCAATATAAGGTGGCACAAAATATTTTCCACCGCGTTTAACTGTATCAAGCATCACTTTTACAAGATTAACTGGAATAGCAAAACCAATCCCTACAGAACCACCGGAACGTGAATAAATAGCCGTATTAATCCCTATTAATTGACCTTTCATATCAATTAAAGCACCACCAGAATTTCCTGGATTAATGGCAGCATCTGTCTGAATAAAAAAGTCAAAATCGGAAATCCCAACACGTGTACGCGCTTGCGCTGAAACAATCCCACTTGTAACCGTTTGACCAACACCAAAAGGATTACCAATAGCTAGAACAAGATCACCAACTTCAACAGTATCAGAATCCCCCAAAGGAAGAACAGGAAACTGAGTATTTTTTACATCAACCTCAAGAATAGCAATATCCGTTGCTTCATCTTTAAGCACGACCTTACTCTCAAACTCTCGCCCATCAGAAAAAGCTACCTTAATTTCGCTTGCATCTTTAATGACGTGGTAATTTGTAACAATCAAACCACGTGCATCAACAACCACTCCTGACCCTAATGATGATTGCTTACGAACAGGAAAATTATTTTGCAAACGACCAAAAAACTGCTCAAAAAACGGATCACCTTCAAAAGGTGATCGCGCTCTAATTTTTCGAGCTGCATAAATATTGACAACTGATGGTACTGTCTTTTTAACTAAAGGAGCAAATGAAAGAGTGATTTCCTTTTGTGTTTGAGGAACATGAGCATATACATGATCAAACGATATCAGTATCATAACCGCAAAAAAAAGCCGTACCCAAAAAGAATACCTCATAATCTACTCCTTATAAAATCAGCCCATTCTGTTGAAGATTCATAGAATTTTAAAAAGCAACCCCGCAAATAAAGGATCTCTATTAATATTTCATAATAGAGGATAAAAACAACCCATCTAAACAATAAATATTATAAAAATCAAATAATTCAATATCCTATAATCTTCTCTCACCATCTATTTCTCAAATAAAAATAAAAACAAACTTAAAAAAATACGTATAAAAAAACCGCCTAAGAAAAGGCGGCCTTTTAAAGTGCAGTAGAATAAAAAACTTATGAGGACGTACCCTTCTCATTCTCTGAAGCCTCGATACGAGCACGATCCGCTGCCCCCTTTGCGTCGACATCACGATCAACAAATTCTATGACAGCCATGGGCGCATTATCACCGGTACGAAACCCCGCTTTCATAATACGCAAATACCCACCGTTGCGTGATGCATAACGCGGCGCCAATATATCAAATAACTTTGCAACTTTCCCTGTATCGCGAAGCGCAGCAATTGCTTGTCGACGAGCATGTAAACCACCACGTTTACCAAGAGTAACAAGTTTTTCAACAATAGGACGAATTTCTTTAGCCTTTGGAAGTGTTGTCACAATCTGCTCATGCTCGATCAACGAAGTTGCCATATTTGCAAACATGGCTTTACGGTGACTGGCAGTCCGGTTCAACTTGCGGCCTGAGTTACTATGGCGCATAAGCCCTCTCCTTAAATTCTAATTTCAATACTGATCTTCATAGCGTTTAGCAAGATCATCAATATTTTCAGGTGGCCATGCAGGAATTTCCATTCCAAGATGTAATCCCATACATGCCAAAACTTCTTTAATCTCATTCAATGACTTACGACCAAAATTTGGCGTCCGAAGCATTTCAGATTCCGTTTTTTGAATAAGATCACCAATATAGACAATATTATCATTCTTAAGACAATTTGCCGAACGAACAGAAAGTTCTAATTCATCAACTTTTTTGAGAAGTGCAGGATTAAAGGAAAGCTCAGAATCCACCTCCTCAACAGGCTCCTTCTGTGGCTCTTCAAAGTTAATAAATAACGATAATTGATCCTGAAGAATGCGCGCTGCGAACGCAACGGCATCTTCTCCATTAACAGCACCATTCGTTTCGATCGTTAACGTCAATTTATCATAATCAAGAACTTGACCTTCACGCGTATTTTCTACTTTATAAGACACTTTACGAATTGGCGAATAAAGACTATCAATTGGAATAAGTCCTATGCGACCATCATCAACATAATTACGATCCGATGGAACATACCCCTTCCCTGTATTGACAATAAATTCCATACGAATTTCAGCCTCTTCATCAAGGGTACAGATAACATGATCTGGATTGAGAATTTCCATATCCCCAACCGTATTAATATCCCCTGCTCTCACCACACCAGGACCTTCTTTATAAACGACGAGACGTTTAGGCCCTTCTTCTTCCATACGAAGTGCAATTTCCTTTATATTCAGGATAATATCCGTCACATCTTCACGAACACCTGGAATGGATGAAAATTCATGTAAGACACCATCAATCTGTACAGCAGTAATAGCAGCCCCACGAAGCGAAGATAACAACACACGACGAAGCGCATTCCCTAATGTCAAACCAAATCCTCGCTCCAGAGGCTCAGCAATTACGCTTGTAATATTCGGATTATCATGCACACATGATTCAACCTTATTGGGTTTAATAAGTTCCTGCCAGTTTTTCTGGATCATATTTTTATTCCCGTTCTTTAGTTCCGTTACCATTCAATCGTAACGACCAATGTGAACATCAGAGAAATCTCCGACAACAAAAAAACAACACCCAATTAAACACGCCGCCTTTTCCGCGGACGACATCCATTATGAGGAATTGGTGTTACATCACGAATAGAAGTAATGACAAAACCAACAGATTGCAACGCACGTAAAGCAGACTCACGCCCTGCCCCAGGACCACAAACTTCAACTTCCAAAGAACGCATACCATGCTCTTGTGCTTTTCTCGCACAATCTTCCGCAGCAACTTGAGCAGCAAAAGGTGTAGATTTACGTGCCCCTTTAAACCCTTGAGCCCCCGCAGACGACCACGCAATCGCATTTCCTTGAGCATCAGTAATCGTAATCATTGTATTATTAAATGTTGAATTGATATGCACAACACCCGATGAAATATTTTTACGTTCGCGACGACGAACACGTGTGGCTTCTTTGGCCATAATTTTCCTTTCAACGATCTCAACACTGCCGTAATATCAGCAGCTCCACCTTCTTTTCCTTGTCAAATCGACTTCAACAAGAAATAGAATATACAAAAAACCTCTCACAAGGATCCTTATTTCTTCTTACCAGCGATTGCCTTAGCAGGCCCCTTACGCGTACGAGCATTTGTATGCGTACGCTGTCCTCGAACAGGTAAAGACCGACGATGACGCAACCCACGATAACAACCAAGGTCCATCAAACGCTTAACATTCATAGCAACTTCGCGACGAAGATCACCTTCAACTTGATATCCCTGATCTATCGCCTCACGAATCTGCAACACCTCAGCATCTGAAAGCTCATGCACACGACGCCCCGTGGGAATGCCAACCTTTTCAATAATTTCTTGAGCGAATTTTGGTCCAATCCCGTGGATATATTGAAGCGCAATAATTACACGCTTATTTGTCGGGATATTGACGCCAGCAATACGAGCCACGCCTACTCTCCTTAGTTATGTTGACAAATTGTTATAAAATACCTGATGTACCTTACAGAAAAAAATAGACTCAGAACAAAATCCTTCCGAATCCGCTTATTTAACCGAAATAAATTAAAGTTGTTTGTGATAGATTTTATCTCAAAAGTCAACTCTTTTCATTTACTTCTAAAAAAAATCTTATGAAAGAAAACCTTTAATCATACGTGAGACTTCAGCAATACCAATCATTCCATCAATGACCTTCAACATTCCTCTCTCTGAATAAAATTTTGATAAAGGAGATGTTTTTTCACGATATTCTACTAATCTTTTTGCAAAAGCAACAGGATTATCATCTAAACGGACTTGTCCACCAGCCGCGACCGTCTCCTGAACACGCTTTTTCATACGTTCAATCAATGCGTCTTCATCAACACACAACTCAATAACAGCATCAAGCGGCATATTTTTTGACTCAAGCATCTGTTGTAACGCTTCTGCCTGTCCTACAGTTCTTGGATATCCATCCAAAATAAAACCGTTTATACAATCAGCTTCATCAATCCGATCTGACACGATTTGATTAACAAGACTATCAGGAACCAAAGAACCAGAACTTATAATAGCTTCAGCTTTTTTACCAACTTCCGTTTTTTTAGCAATAACTTCACGCAACATATCTCCCGTTGATAAATGAGGAATATTATATTCCTCAGTTAACATCTTAGCTTGCGTTCCTTTCCCTGCTCCAGGAGGACCTAAAAGAACAACTCTCATCGATTTCTTCGACCTCCACGAAGTTTTGATTTTTTTATCAACCCTTCATATTGGTGTGCAACAAGATGCCCCTGGATCTGAGCAACCGTATCAAGCGTAACAGTCACAACAATCAACAAAGACGTCCCCCCAAGATAAAAAGGAACTTGGAATGCAGATATCATAAACTCAGGAAGCAAACAAACCAAAATAATATAAAGTGCACCCACAACAGTAATACGCGTCAAAACATAATCAATATATTCCGCTGTACGCTCACCTGGACGAATTCCTGGAATAAAACCAGAATGTTTTTTCAACTGATCTGCAGTATCACTTGGATTAAACACAATAGCTGTATAAAAAAAGCAAAAAAACGCCATTAAAAACGCATAAACAATCATATAGAGTGGCTGCCCATGACCAAGAGAATAAGAAATAGTTTGCATCCATTGTGGCATTTTATCAGAAAAATTATTAATAGTGGCGGGTAATAACAATAAAGATGAAGCAAAAATAGGTGGAATAACACCAGCAGTATTCAATTTTAAAGGAAGATGCGACATATCACCCTGAAACATTTGATTACCAACCTGACGTTTCGGGTACTGAATAAGAATTCGCCGTTGCGCACGCTCTATAAAAACAATAAGTCCGATAACCAAAACAGCAATAAAAACGATTGCGATTAAAAGAAAAGTTGATAAATCAGCCTGACTATGCGCAGTTAAAAGCTGAGCAAAAGTAGAAGGAAAGTTAGCGACAATCCCTGTAAAAATGATAAGAGAAACCCCATTACCAACACCGCGTGACGTAATTTGCTCGCCAAGCCACATGAGGAACATCGTCCCGCCAACAAGTGTAATAACGGAAGAGATACGAAACATGAGACCTGGTTCTACAACAATTTGAAGCCCTGTCCCTATACCACTTTCAAGGGCAACCGCAATACCAAAAGCTTGTAGAATAGCCAATACAACTGTCACATAACGCGTATATTGATTAATCACTTTGCGACCAACCTCACCCTCTTTTTTAAGAGTTTCCAAAGAAGGAATAACGGACGTGAGTAATTGTACAATAATAGAAGCCGAGATATAAGGCATAATACCCAAGGCAAAAATTGCCATACGCCCAACAGCGCCTCCAGCAAACATGTTAAAGAGTCCTAAAACACCTGATGCATGATGCTCAAATGTTTGTCGCAAAGCATCGATATTAATACCTGGAAGAGAAATATAAGTGCCGAAACGATAGACAAGTAGTGCCGCTAGAGTAAACCAGATACGTTTCTTTAATTCAGTTGCACGCGAAAAGGCACCGAAGTTTATATTGGAAGCAAATTGCTCTGCTGCTGATGCCATAAAACGTCTCCACTTCACACTCCAGTTCTTTAAATCGCAGAACTATAACTCTAAAATTCATATCTTTATATATAAATAATTGCAGAACTTAAACAATTCTCCACAAAATATTCAAAAGAATAGATGTATCTCTTCTTTTAATCATGACTTATATCAAAAAAATTATTGGACAACATCAGGAAAAATAACCTGACCACCCGCTTTTTCGATTTTAACACGAGCAGCTTGTGAAGCACCAGAAACATGAAAGGTAATCTTAGCTTTCAAATCACCATCAGAAAGAAGACGAACCCCATCCTTCTCGCGACGAATGATACCAGCCTCTTTCAAAGCAATCATATCAACAGGTTTTTCAATATTCAACTTACCTGCATCAACAGCCAACTGAATACGTCCCAGTGAAACTTCATTGTAGGTTTTAGAAAAGAAATTTTTAAATCCACGTTTTGGTAAACGCCGATAGATAGGCATTTGCCCACCTTCAAAACCATTAAGAGAAACACCAGAGCGAGATTTTTGCCCTTTTACACCACGACCACCAGTCTTACCAGTACCTGAACCAATACCACGGCCAACACGCTTACGATTTTTTGTTGCACCTTCGCAATCACGCAGTTCATTGAGTTTCATATTTAATACTCCCGCAACCCTTAATCTTCATCTATAACGCGAACGAGATGGCGAACCTGAGCAATCATACCTCGTACACAAAGTGTATCTTCTAAAACGCGCCGCCGACGCATTTTATTGAGCCCAAGCCCCTTCAAGGTTGCACGCTGAATCTGTGAGTTCCGAATAGGGCTTCCAATTTGCTCTACTGTCACAGTTTTACTACTCTGAGATTTTTTCTGAACCATTTCCTAATTCCTTTTCTGACAATCTCAGAAACTACCCTTCTACGTCGACTAGATGGCGACGACGCGCCTGCAAAGTCGAATATTTTATACCACGCTGAGCAGCAATATCTCTCGGATGCATTTGATGCTTCAACGCATCAAATGTTGCACGAACCATGTTATAAGGATTTGATGATCCCAGTGATTTTGCAACAACATCCTGCATACCAAGAGCTTCAAAAATAGCACGCATCGGCCCCCCAGCAATGATACCAGTACCAGCAGACGCTGAACGCAGCAAAACACGCCCAGCCCCGTGACGACCTTCAAGATCATGATGCAGTGTACGTCCAGACCGAAGTGGGACATAAATCATACCACGCTTTGCAGATTCCGTTGCTTTACGAACGGCTTCTGGAACTTCACGGGCTTTACCATGTCCAAAGCCCACGCGCCCTTTTTGATCGCCAACGACAACAAGAGCAGCAAAACCAAAACGCCGACCACCCTTTACAACTTTAGCAACACGATTAATATGAACGAGCCTATCGACAAATTCATTATCGCGTTCTTCTCTTTCACCACGTTCTTTTTGTGCCATTCCTCATTCCTTTTTCTTTTCCGGAAGCACGATAATAAAGCTCCTCATCAAATCAGAAGAACTTAAACGAAATACTCTAAAGTACCCAGCCCCATCCATTAAGGAGGAAACTTTAAAAGCTCAAACCACCTTCACGAGCAGCTTCAGCCAAAGCTTTGACTCGACCATGGTACACATAAGCGCCACGATCAAAAACCACTTCATTGACACCAGCTTGCTTCGCACGCTCAGCAATCAACTTACCCACAGCGAAAGCGGCTTCTTTATCAGCACCACTTTTTAAGGATTTTTTCAAATCACTTTCAAGAGTAGAAGCTGAAACAAGTGTACATCCCCGCAAATCATCAATAACTTGCGCATAGATGTTCTGATTTGAACGATAAACGCTAAGCCGAGGACGATCATGAGAAACCATCTTGATTCTACGACGAACACGCCTCGCACGACGCTGGATAATGTCCTTAGATGAAACCATAATACAAAATCCTTATTTCTTTTTACCTTCTTTACGGAAGATACGTTCATCTGCATGCTTAACACCTTTACCTTTATAAGGCTCAGGCCTACGATACTCGCGAATCTCCGCTGCAACTTGTCCAACTTGCTGTTTATCAATTCCAGAAATAACAATCTCTGTGGGCTTAGGAACAGTTACAGTAACACCCGATGGAACTTTATAAACCACATCATGCGAAAAACCTAGAGAGAGTTGAATATCCTTACCCTGCAAAGCAGCACGATAACCAACCCCATTGATCTCTAACCTTTTTTCAAAACCATCTTTTACACCACAAAAAATATTCTCAATCATTGAGCGTGACATCCCCCATTTAGAGCGCGCATCCTTTGACTGATCCCGAGGCATAACGGATATGACATTTTCTTCGAGTTTAACTAAAACCTCATCATTAACGACGTAACTTAGTTCACCTTTTGGACCTTTTGCCTTAACCAGCTGACCTTCAACAGTAGCAGTAACCCCAGAAGGAATTGAAATGGGTTTTTTTCCAATACGAGACATTGTTCTAACCTACTTTTTCTTCCGTTTTCTTGACATCCCTTAGAAAACACGACAAAGGAGTTCTCCACCAACATTCTTTTCACGCGCCTCATGATCAGCCATAACACCTTTAGGAGTCGATAAGATCGAAATACCTAAACCATTTGCCACCTGCGGAAGTGACTTAGCAGAAGCATACACACGACGACCCGGCTTTGATACACGCGAAATCTCACGAATAGCAGCCATCCCTTCAAAATACTTCAATTCGATTTCAAGTTCAGCTTTTCCATCACCCAAATCAACTTGATTATATCCGCGAATATAACCTTCTGACTGAAGAACATCAAGAACGTGTGCACGAAGCTTTGAAGCTGGAGTAACCACCTTGCCTTTTTTACGACCAAGTGCATTACGAATACGTGTTAACATATCACCAAGAGGATCTGACATAGACATTAAATAATCTCCTCTTACCAACTAGACTTTACAATACCAGGAATATGGCCAATAGAGCCAAGTTCACGTAATGCAATCCGTGACATTTTTAACTTGCGATAATAAGCCCGCGGACGACCTGAAACCTCACAGCGATTACGAATACGAACTTTCGAAGAATTACGCGGCAATTCTGCCAACTGAACAGAAGCTTTAAAACGCTCCTCAAGAGAAACCTTCTGATCCATAACGATTGCTTTCAAACGTGCACGACGCGCAGCATAACGCTTCACCATCACCTCACGACGCTTATTTTTTTCAACGGCACTTACTTTGGCCATAATTTCACCTCGCTACGTTTGCCGTTACGAACGAAAAGGAAAGTTAAAAGCACGCAATAACTCACGCGCTTCATCATCCGTTTTCGCTGTCGTACAAACGATAATATCCATGCCCCAAATTTGATCAACTTTATCATAGTTGATTTCTGGAAACACAATGTGTTCTTTAATACCCATAGCAAAATTACCACGACCATCAAAGCTTTTTGGATTTAAACCCCGAAAGTCACGAACGCGCGGAAGAGCAATCGTAACAAGACGATCTAAAAACTCAAACATACGATCTTTACGCAATGTCACTTTAGCCCCAAGAGGCATTCCTTCACGAACCTTAAATGTCGCAATAGAATTACGCGCACGGGTAATAACAGCCTTCTGACCTGTTATGAGTCCTAAATCCTCAGCAGCAAGGGAAGGCTTCTTTGAATCAGCAGTTGCTTCACCTATCCCCATATTAATTACAATTTTATCAATCCGCGGAATTTGCATTGCATTTTTGTAATTAAACTTTTCTTGAAGCGCTTTACGAATCACTTCAAAGTAATACGCTTTCATACGCGGTATTTGTTTTTCCTCAGCCATTAATCAACTCTCCCGAACGCTTGGCAAAACGTACCTTATTACCATCTGCATTCATACGAAAACCCACGCGTGTAGGCTTACCATCTTTAGGATCAGCAATCGCCAAATTAGACAGATGAATGGGAGCTTCTTTAGAAATAATCCCAGCTTCTTGCTTCTGTGTTTGACGTTGATGACGTTTAATCATATTAATCCCACGAACAAAAGCCTTATTCTCTTTTGGACTAACTTTAATTACCTCACCAGTAGATCCTTTATCCTTACCGGACAAAACAACAACTTTATCACCTTTTCGAATCTTCTGCATAACATTAACTCCTTACAGAACTTCAGGAGCGAGCGAGATGATCTTCATATGATTCCTTCCACGCAATTCACGGGGAACAGGT
Source organism: Bartonella sp. AU55XJBT (assembly GCF_028618525.1). The sequence goes on from NZ_JAQITC010000008.1 coordinate 101,084, forward strand.
CCAAAGATACGCGTACCGATCGGCTCTTTTTTGTTATCGACTAAAACTGCAGCATTACTATCAAAACGAATAACGCTACCATCTGCGCGACGAATATCCTTAGCAGTACGCACCACAACAGCTTTCATAACATCACCCTTTTTAACACGGCCACGAGGAATAGCATCCTTAACCGAAACAACAATAATGTCACCGACCGAAGCATACTTCCGCTTTGAACCGCCTAACACCTTGATGCACATGACACGACGAGCACCAGAATTATCAGCAACGTCGAGGTTTGTTTGCATCTGAATCATGACTGGCCACCTTTTCTTAACACATATACCTGCTTGTACCTTTTATTATACACTCAGATTTGCCTGCCAAATAAACATAAAGTCATCGTCTTCAAATTTATCAACGAAAAACCACTGTTAAATTCTAAAACAATAAACTTAACTGATTACGCTACATTGTCTTTTACAACAATCCAACATTTATCTTTCGAAATTGGTCTAGATTCTTGAATAGAAACTTGATCCCCAATCCTAAATTGGTTGTTTTCATCATGCGCTTTATAATTTTTAGACTGCCGAACAGTCTTCTTAAGAAGCGGATGAGAATAACGACGCTCAACTTTAACAACAACAGTCTTATCGCTTTTGTCGCTAATAACAACACCCTGCAAAACGCGTTTAGGCATCTCTTATTTCCTTAAACTTTACTTTCACTTACCTTTTGACGAAGAAAAGTCTTAATGCGCGCAATATCACGACGAACCTGTCTAACACGTGCAGTCTTTTCTAATTGACCTGTTGCTTTTTGAAAACGCAAATTAAATTGCTCTTTCTTTAATTTAGCCAACTCATCTTTCATTTGGTCGAGCGTTTGCGCCCGTAATTCTCTGGCTCTCATCGCTTAACCTCTTTATTCAGCAATCCGCTGGATGAAACGCGTTTTTATAGGCAACTTTGCAGCACCCAACCTCAATGCTTCACGTGCAACATCTTCAGGAACGCCATCAAGCTCAAACATGATGCGCCCAGGAGCAACACGCGCAGCCCAATAATCAACACTTCCTTTACCTTTACCCATACGAACCTCCGTCGGTTTAGATGTAACCGGAAGATCTGGAAAAATGCGAATCCATACACGACCAGAACGTTTCATATAACGTGTAATCGCACGACGCGCGGCTTCAATTTGACGAGCAGTAACCCGCTCCGGCTCAACAGCCTTCAAACCGTAGGCACCGAAATTCAAATCCGTACCACCCTTCGCAACACCGTGAATACGGCCCTTGAACTGCTTACGGAACTTTGTGCGCTTTGGCTGCAACATTGTTCTCTACTCCAAATTTTAGTTCAATCTCAAAAACTAAGCATTCTCGCGGCGACGATTCGATGAAGAACCAGATTGATCAGCTTCCGTTGCACGACGTTCTGAAGCCATCGGATCATGTTCAAGAATCTCACCCTTAAAGACCCAAACTTTAATACCACAAATACCGTAAGCGGTCTTAGCTTCTGCTGTACCGTAATCGACATCAGAACGCAAGGTATGAAGTGGAACACGACCTTCACGATACCATTCCATACGCGCAATTTCAGCACCACCAAGACGACCAGAACAATTGATACGAATTCCTTCCGCACCAAGACGCATAGCAGACTGAACAGCACGCTTCATTGCACGACGAAAAGCAACACGACGCTCTAACTGTTGAGCAATCGATTGTGCAATAATCGTCGCATCAATCTCTGGCTTACGAATCTCCACAATATTTAATGAAGTTTCAGCATTGGTCATTTCTGAAAGCTTACGACGAAGCTTCTCGATATCAGCACCCTTTTTACCGATAATCAAACCAGGACGTGCAGAATGAATCGTAACACGACACTTTTTATGAGGGCGTTCAATCACAACTTTAGAAATCGCCGCCTGTTTAAGCTCTTCAAGCACATAAGAACGAATTTTCAAATCTTCATGAAGAAGACGCCCATATTCACCACTATCAGCATACCAACGAGAATCCCAAGTCCGATTAACACCAAGACGAAGTCCTATTGGATTGATCTTCTGACCCATTATGCGGCCTCCACTTTTTCGCTAACTTCACGAACAATAACAGTAAGATGTGAAAATGGACGCTCAATTCGGCTTGCACGCCCGCGACCACGAACATGGAAGCGCTTCATCACGATCGACTTACCAACATAAGCTTCTGCTACAACAAGCGAATCAATATCAAGATCGTGGTTATTCTCTGCGTTTGCAACCGCTGATTCAAGCGTTTTTTTCACAGTAGCAGCAATACGTTTACGCGAAAATGTTAAATCAGCAAGCGCCACATTAACTCTTTTACCACGAATCATTGCAGCAACCAAATTAAGCTTCTGCGGACTAACACGAATTGTTCGTGTGACAGCCTTCGCTTCATTATCTTTAAGCTGGCGCGGAACCTTAGCTTTTCCCATTCCTACTTCCTCTTCGCTTTTTTATCGGCACCATGACCATAATAAGTCCGGGTAGGAGCAAACTCACCAAACTTATGCCCAACCATCTCTTCAGAAACAGAAACAGGAATATGCTTATTGCCGTTGTAAACACCGAAAGTTAAACCAACAAATTGCGGCAAAATAGTAGAGCGACGACTCCATATTTTTATAACCTCATTGCGCCCACTTGCACGTACCTTCTCTGCTTTACCAAGAAGATAGCCGTCAACAAACGGACCTTTCCAAACTGAACGAACCACTTCAGACTACCTCTCTTATTTCTTGCGCTGATGACGCGTGCGCATAATAAACTTATCAGTGGCTTTATTGGAGCGCGTACGCTTACCTTTCGTAGGTTTACCCCAAGGAGACACTGGATGACGCCCCCCCGATGTACGACCTTCACCACCACCGTGTGGATGATCAACGGGATTCATTGCAACACCACGAACATGTGGACGCTTACCACGCCAACGTGACCGACCTGCCTTACCATCATTAATATTCCCATGATCAGGATTTGAAACAGCACCAACAGTTGCAAAACAGCTGCTAGAGACCAAACGCTGTTCTCCAGAATTCAAACGAAGAATAGCCATTCCTTGATCACGCCCAACCAACTGTGCATAAGTACCGGCTGAACGTGCGATCTGCCCTCCTTTTCCTGGCTTCATTTCAACATTATGAATAATTGTGCCTACCGGCATATTACCAAGGGGCATAGCATTTCCTGGTTTTACATCAACATTTGAACCAGCAATAATAGAATCTCCAACACCAAGACGTTGTGGTGCAAGAATATAACTTAATTGCCCATCTTCATAGCGAATGAGTGCGATAAAAGCAGTGCGATTAGGATCATACTCTAAACGCTCAACTTTCGCTGAAACATCACGCTTAAGACGCTTAAAGTCGACAAACCGATAACTCCGTTTATGGCCACCACCCTGAAAACGAGCAGTAACACGACCGCGATTATTACGTCCACCTTTTGAAGACAAACCTTCCGTCAAAATCTTTACAGGTTTTCCCTTATAAAGACAAGAACGCTCCACAATGACAAGCTGACGCTGCCCAGGTGTCATTGGATTAAATTGCTTAAGTGCCATTATTCCTATCTCCGAGCCTCTTTAAAGACCTGTCGAAACGTCGATAGTCTGACCACTGGCCAGAGTTACGATCGCTTTTTTGACATCACTCTGCCGACCAACAATACCTTTAAAACGTTTCACTTTACCCTTACGAACGATCGTGTTAACCGCTTTTACTTTTACGCTAAAAAGTGCTTCAACCGCAGCCTTAATTTCAGGTTTCGTCGCTTTCGGCGCGACATTAAAAGCAACCTGATTATATTCAGAAATCATAGTCGACTTTTCAGTAATAACTGGACTAATAATTACATCATAATGGCGAAGATCTGTCATTTAAAACGCTCCTCAAGAGCCTCGACAGCTGCCTTTGATAAAACAAGTTTGCTGCGACGCAAAATATCATAAACATTAATTCCCTGAATGGGCAAAATATCAATATTAGGAATATTCGATGCTGCACGAGAAAAGCTAACATCAATCTCTTTACCACCAATCAACAGAGCATTATTAAAGCCAAGCTTAGAAAAATGGGAAACAAGCTTTTTCGTTTTAGCATCCTTAACAATCAACTCATCCACAATAATTAAATCTTTTGCTTTTAATTTTGCAGATAAAGCAAGACGTAACCCAAGAGCACGAATCTTTTTAGGAAGATCATGCGCATGGCTACGAACCACCGGCCCATGGGCCTTACCCCCACCTCGAAACTGTGGGGCACGTGCAGATGAATGCCGAGCACGGCCAGTTCCTTTTTGTTTAAACATCTTTGCCCCCGTTCGTGACACATCAGACCGACCTTGGGACTGATGCGTTCCCTGTTGACGACGAGCAAGCTGCCAACGAACAACACGCTGCAAAATGTCCTCACGCGGAACAAGATCGAAGATAGATTCAGAAACTTTTAATTTACCAGCTTCATGACCATCAAGTGTTTTGATTACAAGATCCATTATTAGGCTCCCTCAACTTCAGAGGTTTCCGTCACCGGAGTAACCATTTCTGTTTTCTCCTTCACAAGACGGCGAATACCAGCAGGCTTTGGAGCATTATCAGGAAGAGGTTTTTTCACGGCATCTCTTACCAAAATCCACGAACCCTTCGAACCAGAAACAGCACCACGCACTAAAATTAAACCACGCTCAACATCAGTGGAAATAACTTCAATATTTTGTGTTGTTACACGCACCTGCCCCATATGGCCAGCCATTTTTTTCCCTTTAAACACTTTACCAGGATCTTGACACTGTCCCGTAGAACCATGAGCACGATGTGTGATCGAATTACCATGGGAAGCGCGATGCCCGCCAAAATTATGCCGTTTCATAACACCAGCAAACCCCTTACCAATACTGCTACCGGTCACATCGACTCTCTGTCCTGGAACAAAATGTTCCACTGTAATCTCTGTACCGATATCAAGAAGATTATCGGGGCTCACGCGAAACTCTGCTATTTTGGCTTTAGGTTCAACAGAAGCCTTAGCAAAATGCCCACGAAGAGCTTGTGAAGTATTCTTAACCTTAGCAAAGCCTACACCTAATTGAACAGCAGTATAACCATTCTTTTCAACTGTACGCTGAGCAACGACTTGACAATTCTCCAAACGAAGTACTGTCACCGGCACATGCTCACCAGCATCATTATAAATACGGGTCATGCCCAGCTTCTGTGCTATTACACCTGAACGCATCGGGTCTGTTCCTTCTGTCCTCAAACCTCAGAGCTTAATTTCTACATCCACACCAGCAGAAAGATCGAGCTTCATAAGCGCATCCACTGTTTGCGGCGTTGGATCAACAATATCAAGAAGACGCTTATGGGTACGCATTTCAAATTGCTCACGGCTCTTCTTATCGATATGCGGTCCACGATTGACCGTAAATTTCTCAATCCGCGTTGGAAGCGGAATAGGACCACGGACATTTGCACCAGTCCGTTTAGCAGTCGATACAATTTCACGTGTCGACGTATCAAGAATTCTATGATCAAACGCTTTCAAGCGAATGCGAATATTTTGACTGTTCATGCTCTTTATTTCCCTGTCATATAAAGCGCCTTCAATAATCAAGGCGCTCAACAAGCATTATTTATTCAATGATTTTAGAGACGATACCGGCACCAACAGTACGACCACCTTCACGAATAGCAAAACGAAGCTTCTCTTCCATCGCAATTGGAACAATCAGAGACACATCCATCG
>NZ_JAQITC010000009.1 GCF_028618525.1 Bartonella sp. AU55XJBT
AGGTTTTAAAGACCCTTTTAAAGGTCTTTGAAGACCCTTTGAGAACCCCTTAAAAATCCTTTGAAAAAAAATAATTTGGTACAAAACCTAGTGTCAAAATATACAAAACCCGCCGACAAGCTACAGCAAAATATACAAAACCCGCTGGCAAGCTACATACATACAGTCAAAATATACAAAACCCGCTGGCAAACTACATCGGTAGCGGAGGAGGGATTTGAACCCCCGACACAAGGATTATGATTCCTCTGCTCTAACCTACTGAGCTACTCCGCCACAATAAAATTATAAGTGCAAATAATTACATCTTCTGCGGATATAAGAGGTAGAATAGTGAGATGTCAAGCATCGTTTTTAAGCTTTTCTCTTGTCATTCTATTTTATCCTCGATATGTAAAAGTATAATTTTATAGATAAAGTAAGGTAAGGCGTAAAAATGGTGCCACGTGTAGCGGTTTTAGGATGCGGTTATTGGGGTGAAAACCATATACGGACACTCCACTCTCTTGGCGCTTTAGCAGCAGTTTCTGATATTAATGCTGATCGTTCTGCCAGTTTTGCAGCGATGTATGGTGTAGAGGTTGTTCCACCAGATGATCTTTTCACTCATCAAAATATTGATGCACTCGTATTAGCGCTGCCACCACAATTTCATACGCAAAATGTGCTGCGTGCTGTTAAAAATGGCAAAGATGTTTTGGTGGAAAAACCAATAGCCTTGAATGTTGCTGATGCTAAACGCCAAGTTCAGGAGGCTAAGGACTATGAGCGGGTTTTTATGGTGGGCCATATTTTACGTTTCCATCCAGCTTTTGAAAAAATGTGTGAATTGGTGAAAAACGGGAAATTGGGGGAGGTGCGATATATTTACTCTCATCGATTAGGCTTTGGAAAATTTCACACGCACAGTGATGCTTTATGGGATCTTGTCCCTCATGATCTCTCAATGATTTTGGCATTGACAGAATGTGAACCCTCCGAAATTCGAGGTGAGGGGGCTGCCGTTGTTGATCAGATTTCTGATTTTTCTCATGTTCATATGACTTTTCCAAATGATGTGCGTAGTCATCTTTTTGCTTCACGTTTGAGCCCTTATCGTGAGAGGCGTTTAACTGTTGTTGGGACAAAGGCTATGCTCGTTTTTGATGATATGGAACCGTGGAGCCGTAAATTGGCAATGCATCATTTTGCCGTTTGGAAAGAGAATCAGGAGTGGGCTTTTAGCATGGATGAGCTAAGTTACATTGATGTTTGTGAAGATTTGCCACTTACTTGCGAATTGCGGCATTTTCTTTATTGTATTCAAACGCGTCAATCGCCTCGTACAAATGGTGATGATGCTATTGCGGTTTTACGGATTTTAACAGCTGCTGGTGTCAATTATGATAAATAAAAGAGATAAGTAGTGCTTTTGTATTCTTGTGATGATCAATGGAGTTAATATGCAATTCATCGACCTTGGGGCGCAGCGGGCGCGTATTGAAGATAAAATTAATTCTGCAATTGCGCATGTGGTCGCGAGTGGTCAGTATATTTTGGGGCCAAAAGTAACAGAATTTGAAGAGAAATTGGCTGAGTATCTTGGCGTTAAACATGTCATTGCATGTGCTAATGGAACAGATGCTTTGAAGATGCCTCTTATGGCTAAAAATATTGGTCCAGGGGATGCTGTGTTTTGTCCTAGCTTTACGTTTTCGGCAACAGCTGAAGTCGTTGCTTTGGTGGGGGCTGAGCCTGTTTTTGTGGATGTTTTACCCGATACATTTAATATTGATGTTGAAAAACTTTCTCACGCTATCGAAATGGTTAAAAAAGAAGGAAGGCTAAAGCCAAAGGCTATTATTGCTGTTGATTTATTTGGACTTCCTGCTGACTATGTGCAAATTGCTCAAGTGGCAGCAAAGGAAAATCTGTTTGTCATTGAAGATGCTGCTCAATCTATGGGTGGAAGAAGCGGTAATATGATGTGCGGTGCTTTTGGTGATGTGGCTGCCACAAGTTTTTATCCTGCAAAACCATTAGGGTGTTATGGCGATGGAGGTGCTATGATCACAAATAATGATGATTTGGCAGAACTTTTACGCTCTATTTTGTTTCATGGGAAAGGTAAAACACAATATGATAATGTACGGATTGGTATGAATTCACGTCTTGATAGTATTCAGGCTGCAATTTTACTCGAAAAGTTTGTGATTTTTGAAGATGAAATGGAAAAGCGTGGAGAAATTGCTCAACGTTATTCCAATGGGTTAAGAGATATTGTTACAGTTCCAGAAATAGGAGAAAATATTCGTTCTGCTTATGCCCAATATACGATGAAGGTAAGAGAGCGTGATAAATTAAAAGACTATCTACAAAAAAATTCCATTCCTACCATGATTTATTATAAAACTCCCTTACATCAACAGCTAGCTTATAAGCACTTTCCTTATGTAAAAGATTCCCTTTCTGTTTCAGAGTCTTTAGGAAAGTGTGTGTTAAGTTTACCAATGCATCCTTACTTGACGCAAACGGATCAGGATATGGTTATCCAAAAAATAAGAGATTTTTATCACGCTTGAGAGTATACTTTTATCTTTAAAACTTATGGTAAAAGCTTTATGGGTGGTCCATCTTAGAAGGTATTTTTTATTAGAGTATGCGATGAATATTTTAAGGTATTATTTGCCTCTAGGACTCGTGAAATGCCGTCCTTTAGGGCGCTGATGTGACAGGCAAGTGGAATCGTTAGATAAGAAGATGGATTTTTTCAAGTCGGTGTAGAGTAAGAAATTTTTTCTTTAGTTTAGCGGGAAAGTCACGTTTAGTAAAAGGCATTTGGATTATGAGAGCTACAATGAACCTTTATTAATTTTTACTCTTCATTGAAGGTGTTGTAAGAAATAATTTATTTAACGGGGCTTTTAGAGGAGAGATAAGTTATTTTTTTGCGAATACGTGATGCTAAATCATTTTTGCTTTTGGATTTTTGAATCAGTGTGTTGATGGGTGATGTATGCCCTTCCTGTAGGGCTATTTGAGCGGCTAATGTTGCTGCAAGGTCTTTTGTTTCTTCACGGAGCTCTTCCAGTAGTTGGTGGTTAGCAGTCGTATCAAGCGCATGAGTTTGGATTTTTTGTATACGTTGCTGATAATATGCGATTTTTTCACGCATCATTTTTGATTTCCTTTGAAGGTGTTTGTTTTGACAATATTTTGTTTGATGACGATTGATTCTTTGGGAGAAGTGTTTTGTGCGGGGAGGTATAGCCGATAAAGTTGTTCTGTTACTTGGCTCAGGTGTATTTTTTGTTGGGCGTATTTTTTTTGCAAAGATTCGTACTTTTGTTGGTTTTTTGCTAATTCTACAGCATGTTGTGCGCGGATAAAATCGTGGTTTGCTTGGATTTCCGTGAGTGATAATGGAATTTGTGCACAAACATCTTTATGCGCAAAATGAACGGCTTTACGCCAAATAAGAGGGGATAAAAGCACCAGTAACCAAGAAGTGGAGGCAGCCCCAAGAATAAAAAAAAGAAACGATTGAATAAGCATAATACCCCTTTTCAAATAAGAAGACGTTTAAAACGGATTCCATGTCGGTCTAGGTGTTAATTTTAAATATCCTATGTTGATACCAAGGCGTGCACCGATTCCTGTCCGTATTGGGATTAACAAGGTGTCATGGTATTTGAGCACATGAAAACCAACACCTGCAATTAAATAGGCCGAACCTGAAATACCACCATAGCGTCCCCATAAATTATTTATGTTCTTAAGATTGTAAACCAAGATCATGAGACGAGAACCTTGTCCACCAAAATCCCAGCCTACTGAAGGACCTTGCCAAAAAATTTTATGCTGACCATAACTTTTGGTAAAAACTTTTCCTTCGCCATAGGTTAATCCAGCAAAAAAGGCACCGGAAGCTTCTTCTCCTAAAATATAGGCATTGGGATAGCCGTATTGTGAAAAAATATTTTGAATTGCGATCGCTAGACCACTGGTTGTTTTTCCAAAAAAAATATGACCAGAATCAATTATTTCTTGAAGTGAATAATGAGGCTCATTTTGCTCTATTGGTTTTAGTTGAGCATGTGTAGTGTTTATGGTGACGAATAAAAGGAAGATTAAAGATATAATATTTTTGTACCAGTATTTTAGCAGAGAGAGAGCCATAGAGTTTTCTCCTTTTATTAGTGACGAACAAAAAGATAATATTAGGATTTTCATTCTATTCAAATAAAAAATAAGATGTAAGGTTATTTAAATTCTTGAATTTATTTCTGAAAACTTTTTAGCATGATTGTTAATGTTTTCTCTTATGCATCAGATGTTAAGAGTTTTTCTTTAAAATAAAGTTTGTTTTTTTGAATTTAGGAGTTTTCAATCGTTATGACGTTCGCTATTTCTTTGAAGCCTATGGATCTTGCTGCTTTGCTTTGTAGTCGTATGTGCCATGATTTAATTTCACCTGTGGGGGCTATTCAAAATGCAATGGAGCTTTATGACGACGGAGGCGCTGAAGAAGAGGCTTTGCAATTGGTGCGTTTATCCGTTGCAAGTGCTTCTGCACGTCTACAATTTGCGCGATTGGCTTTTGGTTTTGCTGGTGCAAGTGGAGGACAAATAGAGACACGTGCCGCAGAGCAGGTTGCGCAGCAATATATGCTGCAAGAAAAAGCAACTTTAAAATGGCAGGCTCCCTCTCTTTTGTTACAAAAAGATGAAGTTAAACTTTTGCTTAATTTGTTATTGATTGCAAATGCAACAGTTTCTCGTGGCGGTGAAATTGTTGTTATGGTTATGCAAGAGGGGAATAAACGTTCTTTTCAATTTGAGATTTTTGGTAAAACTCTCCGTATTCCTCCTTATTTTCTTGCGTTATATCATGGAGAAGCTCAAGAAGAGCTTATTGATGCACATGTCATCCAATTTTATTACACAATGTTACTTGCTGAAGTGACAGAGATGAAAATAAATATTGATGAACGGGATCATTGTATTGTTTTAGAAAGTGTGAAAAAGCTTTGAATAAGAAAGAAGCGCTTAAGCCGTATTGGGGAAAAAGAAACTTCGATTAGATTTACAAGCGATAAGATTATATTTGTGAGTAGAGTGTATTATTTCTTAAGCTTTAAGCGCTTTCCGTATGAGACTTTTTGTTTGTGAGTTTTTTATTTGCAACAGAGAAAAATCTGGAGAAAAATCTCGGCCCGCTACACTCCGAGATTTTACAATGTGTATTTTCACTGCTTAAGCGGTTTTTCGTACGTTCTCTTCAACTGGATCACGCAAGACATAACCACGTCCCCAAACGGTATCAATGTAGTTTACATTAGAAGAGACTGCTTCCAATTTTTTCCGTAATTTACAGATAAAAACATCGATAATTTTTAGTTCTGGTTCATCCATTCCACCATAGAGATGATTGAGAAACATTTCCTTGGTAAGTGTTGTGCCTTTGCGCAAAGAGAGAAGCTCTAACATTTGGTACTCTTTACCGGTTAAATGAACAGGACGTCCTGCAACTTCGACAGTTTTTGCGTCAAGATTAACGGTGAGATCACCGGTGACAATAACTGATTGTGCATGTCCTTTAGAACGACGAACAACTGCATGAATACGCGCAATGAGTTCATCCTTATGAAAAGGTTTTGTCATATAGTCGTCTGCCCCAGAACCAAAACCACGAACCTTGTCCTCAATGGCATTCATACCGGAAAGGATAAGGACAGGCGTTTTTATTTTTGCTAACCTTAGAGTTCGTAAGACATCGTACCCTGACATATCGGGCAAATTTAGATCAAGCAAAATGATATCATAATCATAGAGTTTTCCTAAATCGATGCCTTCTTCACCAAGATCAGTGATATAAACATTAAAATTGGCTGACTTTAGCATCAACTCAATGCTTTGAGTAACCGCTCTATCATCTTCAATTAATAATACGCGCATTTTAGATCCCTCACTTCGCTCCTTGACGAATCACAAGGAGCATTTCTATTTTATAAACAGTTGGTAAAACCACTGTTGATAAAAACAATTCATGAAATTAAACACTTAGCAATAAAGCGTTTATAAATATTTCAGTAGTACGCGTAACAATCACTACCAAATTCCCCACTATCCATGATAGTGGTTAACAAAATATTTTTATTTTTGAAAGAGGCTACAAAATTATTTTAAAAAAAATCGCGTATTTTTTCACATAATAAGAAATGAAGGGCTTTTCCTATAAACTTTAATCTAAAAAAATCTTTTAAAAAAAGTCTTATAAATTACTTTTTTACAATTTCAGTGTTTATTTACGGAGCTTTAAACCTCTTCATTTTATAGTGGAAGGGAAAAATAAAGAAATAGTTATGGCTCTTTAAAGAAGGTTGTGTTTGCAGATGCTTTAAGGAAGGGCGGAGTTATAGTCTCATTAATGGACTGTTTTTTCGGCTAGACATATAACTAAAACGATATGAATTGAGTATGAATGCGCGTTTTGAGTTGGCACAATCAAGGAGTAGTGAGTATGAAGCCACGGGAAAATATGGTGCGATTGAGAATGTTTCAAGTGCGTGGAAAGCGCCGTGAAATTGCACAGCTTGAGATGATGATCACAGAATTTGAACGAATGGTGTTAGAATTGGAAGCACAGATTTCTCATGAAGAACGTAAATCTGGAAACAATGATGTTCACCATTTTGCTTATTCTGCTTTTGCACGTGCTGCTCGACAAAGACGTGATAATTTGATCAATTCCATTCGTGATTTACAGCTTCAAAAAACAAATGCTGAAATTGCTCTTCATGAAGCGCATACAGAGCTGCAACATGCACAGCTTTTGGAAGCACGTGAAAAAAAGACTGCTGCCGATGATGTGGATGATGAAGGTATTTTGATTCAATCAAATTCAATGGTTGGCTAATTCAATGAATGAGTAATCAAAATAATTATTGAAAAAGCAATTCTTTCAGATTTATCTATTGAAAATAATATAAAAACAGCCAAACTTAGTAAAAGTTTGGCTGTTTTTATAAAGTGCTTTATGTTATCAAACCATGATCAATGGCAATTTAATGCCTGTAATGTTGAATCTTGGTCGTTCGTAATCCCGCTAAGCCGTGTTCATCGATCAAACTTTGCCATGAAAGAAATTCTTCCACAGTCAAAGTATAACGATGACACGCTTCGTCAAGACTTAACAATCCGCCTCTGACAGCCGCAACAACTTCAGCTTTGCGACGAATCACCCAGCGCCGTGTTGTTTGTGGCGGTAGGTCGGCAATTGTAAGTGGACTTCCATCTGGCCCAATAACATATTTCATTTGTGTTTTTATCAAATTGGTCATTCGTATCCTCTACCTCTCGTCAAGGATTTGATTCGTTTATAGAGTATGAAATTTAAAAAAGAGCTAAACGCGCTGAAAGAAAAAATTAATAAAGTGATTGAGCGGGTAAAAAGGGGCTTAAGCGAACTGTGTAGAAGCGCCTCTTGCAACATTTTGCCAGATTGGAAAAAAGAGAAAAAATTTTCCCTCAATGATTTTTCTAACTGATTTCCCCCAAGTGATGACCATCGTGCCTTATTTCTATCACTCTTTTTTATTTACAGCTGCTTTTAAGAAAATGATGCTACGGTTGTGGAAAGGATGAAAAAACAATATAAAGGCAATCAATAGCATAAAAGTTGCAATAGCATAAAAGTGGTGAAGAAGCGCATATAAGAATGTTAACATATGGGTATCCATTAATAGAGTACTAAATAGAGAATGAATACATGTTTTTGAACAGTCTTGATTTACCAGGACAACCTAAGGATTCTCGCATTGTTGTTGCAATGTCAGGGGGCGTTGATTCATCGGTTGTTGCGGGTCTTTTGAAAAAGGAAGGGTATAATGTCATTGGCATTACATTGCAGCTTTATGATCATGGGGCTGCAACGCATCGGGTAGGGGCGTGTTGTGCGGGACAAGATATTGAAGATGCGCGTCGTGTTGCAGAAACATTAGGAATACCGCATTATGTTCTTGATTATGAGAAACGCTTTCGCGAAGCTGTTATTGATCCTTTTGCAGAAAGTTATGCTCATGGAGAGACTCCAGTGCCATGTATCGCGTGCAATCAGACAGTTAAGTTTGCTGATTTATTAGCAACAGCGCGTGAATTGGGGGCCGATGCTTTGGCAACGGGACATTATATTCGTTCGCGTTCTCATGGGGCACATCGAGCACTCTTTCGTCCTCTCGATAACGATCGTGATCAGAGTTATTTTCTCTTTGCCACAACACAAGAACAGATTGATTATTTGCGTTTTCCCCTTGGCGACCTTCCAAAAGCGCGCGTTCGTGAAATGGCCGCGGAAATGGGCTTTGTGGTTGCCAATAAGCATGATAGTCAGGATATTTGTTTTGTTCCACAAGGAAAATATTCAGATGTTATCGCAAAGCTGCGTCCAGAAGCAGCCAATCCTGGCTTTATTGTTCATATCGATGGAAAGATTTTGGGCAAACATTCGGGGATTGTTAATTATACGGTTGGTCAACGTCGTGGTATTGGGGTGTCAACAGGGGAAGCGCTTTATGTGGTTTATCTCGACGTGGAAAATGCTCGTGTTATTGTTGGTCCGCGTGAAATGTTAGAGACATATAAGCTTTTTTTACGGGATGTGAATTGGCTTGGTGATGAGTCGTTAGATGATTTCCCTTCTCAAGGTATTGAGGTGGCTGTAAAGGTGCGTTCAACACGTCCGCCTCACCTTGCACGTTTACATTATAAAGAAGGTATTTTTTCCGTTGATTTGTTGGAATGTGAAAATGGTGTGGCACCAGGGCAAGCTTGCGTTCTTTATGATGGAAGTGCCCATGATGCGCGTATTCTGGGGGGAGGATTTGTAACGCATTCAGAGCGTGCGGCTGACATTGAAAGGATGTTGAAGCGTGTTTTGTGCAATCTTGAAACAGAAGATTCTGTTTCCTCTGAACTTAAAACAACAGCTTCATAAAAAGATAGTAAGTTAATTTATAATGATAATTTTTATCCTTCAATTTGAATGAGAGACTTATGTAAAACTTTCTCATTGTAATTTTTTTTTGTGATTGAATGCCTTCAACCATGTCTTTTGCCTATTACAAGGGGGGATAGTGGACAAGTGGGCATATGGTGGGGAAGTTGATAAAAAGAAATGTAAAAATGTCTTTGATGAATGCTCTCAAATGCTAGGGGATAGCAACTTGTGGGGTTGGCAAAGAACATACATCATTGGATATTTGTTACAACTTAAAATTTTATCATCTTAAGTGTTCAAAGTCGGTAAAATGGGCGAGGGCAATCCCTGAGGCTGTGGCAACATTGAGGCTGTCAAAGCCATCCGTCATGGGAATTCGTAAGGCTTTTGATTGTTGTAGTATATGGGGTGGTAAGCCATCACCTTCTGTTCCAAAAATAAGGGCCATTCTTTTGGTTTTGTTGGCTTGCTTAAGCGTGTGTGAGGCAGAAGGGGAGAGTGCATAAAGATGAAAGTTTTCATCGTTTAGAGCAGCTATAATGTCATCAATATCGGCGTTTTGCGTATAGGGCACTTTTAGAGCAGCGCCGGCAGAAACTCTGATTGATTTGCGATAAAGTGGATCGCATGAGGTTTTGTCAACAATAATTCCGTTAATGGCAAAGGCTGCTGCATTACGAAAAATTGATCCCATATTATCGTGATTTGAGATACCACATAAAACCAGAATCAAAGCTTTTTCTGGAAGATTTTGTAAAAAACTTTGTAATGATGGGAGCGTTTTGCGTTTACCAATACCCAGAACACCACGATGAACATGAAAGCCGGTGATATTATCCATGACTTTTTGTGGAACGCAATAAATGGGACAGAGAGGCTGTGTTTTTTCTAAAAGCGTTAGAAGTCTAGGCAGACGTTTTGCTACGATAAGCAGCGAGAGAGCAGAAAATTCTTTCGAATGCAATAATGCGGATAACGTTATTTTACCTTCAGCAATAAATTGATGTTGTCGTCCAACGAGATCTTTTTCACGAATATTATGATAGTCTCTCAGCCGTGGATCATCTGTTTCATTGATTGTTGTGATATTCAAATGCATGCGAGATTTTTAAGGCTTTTTTCTTTCAATTTCCAGATATTAGAATTTGCTTTATTAAAAAAAAGAGAGATGAAAAAATATTATTTTAAAACTTATGGTAGAAATTTATGTTGACAGCATATAATAATGGGTGTATTGTGAAGACACTGATGCGGGATAATAAATTTTGTTTTCGTATCGGGTGCAGTGTCTTGGGTCCCCGCTATTTCCCAAGTTCTGTATGCCCTTAAATTATAAGGGAAAAGAATCTGGGTCCCCAATGCCCAGATTCTTTTTGGGGGCATAACTTTTTTTCTAAATTTTTTAGCAATCATATTTTAAAATGTCCTTAAGCTGTGAGGTTACAGGAGAGCGCTCAGTCATTTTTTCTAAGGTGAAAAGATGTTTATAGATGAGTTATAATGCACATCATAAGAAGTGAAAATAATGCTTGATCATGATATATTTGAGCAAAAGCTAAGTTCTTCGTTCATAAGACGTGAGATGGCTTTATGTTATTCAGAAAACGTTTAATAGAGGGGATGTATTTGATTTTTGATGTGTATATTTCTCTCGGGAAAGCTGTTTGTTTATGACTTGTTTTCTTCATCCTTTATTGCTGATGTTCGTGTAACTTGAGCAGTTTTTGCGATAACAATAGTGAATTGAGACGTTTAGTATATGATGAAGCTTCTGTAATATTGAGAAAATATTGGTGATATGCCAAAAATATCATTATAGGGCTAAAAATATTATTCCTTGTTTTGTGAGGAAAAGGATGGGGTTCATGAATGTGAAAATCAATATACAAAGCTTAACTTTATACTCTATTTTTATTGCGTGTATTGTTTTTGCTTTAAAATATTGGGCATATCACATTACAGGGTCGGTTGCACTTTATTCTGATGCGTTGGAATCAATTGTCAATATCCTTGCGTCATTGGCGGCATGGTGGGCTGTTAAAGTGAGTATGAAGCCAGCGGATCATGATCATCCTTTTGGACACCATAAAGCGGAATATTTTTCCGCGATTCTTGAAGGAGTTCTCATTATTATTGCGGCAATTGTTATTTTAAGAGAAGCATGGATAGCACTTGCCACCGTTAAATTATTGCAGAAACCTGGAATATGGCTTGTTATTCATTTTGTTGCAACTGTCATAAACTGTATGTGGGGAGTGGTTCTGATTTGGCAGGGAAAACGGCATCGCTCACCGGCTCTTAAAGCTGATGGGGTACATTTTATAACGGATGTTTTTACTTCGCTTGCAATTTTAATTGGTCTGATTGCTGGTTTTGTCGGGGGATGGGGCGTTTTAGATCCAATTTTAGCGATAATTGTTGCCGTTAATATTCTCTTACAAGGCTGGAAGGTGATTAGGAATGCTGTTCAAGGATTAATGGATGTTGGCGTTGAATTGAATGAAACCATGCGGATTCGGGAGCTTATTTCTGCCAATGCATCTGGTGCACTTGAGATCCATGATTTACGCACGCGTGTTGCTGGGAGGGTTACTTTTATAGAGTTTCATTTGGTTGTGCCTGCTGTCATGCAGGTCGGAGAAGCCCATAAAATTTGTGATAAAATTGAAGGTGTTCTTCAAACAGAATTTGATAATGTGCGTATTTCTATTCATGTCGAACCTGAAGATGAGGCAAAATTGCCTCCCGGTACAACGATGATACCTTTTATATAAAAGGTATCATTTATATAAAATACTTTAATGAGATAACCATCATAACATACCTCGCTTTACTTATTCTTACAAAAAAATATGTCTTTCATATCGCTGTGATGTTATTAAAGAGCCCTTAAAACAATGATTCCTGGTGTTTTTGCAACATAATCCATAAAAGGGGAATCAACTACTTTTTCATTTGTTTTTCGTGAAGAAGCATTGCGTAACATTGGCCCTTTATCCGTCATGATAAAGAACCCCACATGTGTCACGTCTAATCCTGCAATTTTTGTATAAATGCCAATGAAATCACCTGATTTTAAACGGCTTATAACCTCTTCATTAATAAAGTTACTTGGAATATAGGTTATTGTGCGTTTTACAATTGGCAGTCCGAGAAGATAGGTTCTATCATCAGCTTTTTTATTGAGATACTTTTCTATGCTGACGGCATGAGGACTTATTTCAGCGGTAATATCAGCGGCGAGTTTATATTCTCTATAAGCCCAGTCTGTAAAAAAATGTTTTCGATTTAAAAAATGAACATTACCTTTAATGTAACGCGTTTTTATGACGTTATTGATGAATTCTTTTGGGGATGTTGATTTGCGCAATGCTTCAACATAATCTAGATACGTAAAGCAATCTAAGCCTCTAAAATCAATAATGAGTTTTTCTGGTGTATTTTCTGAGCCCTGTAACATATTTGCTTTGTAAGGTGTCCCTAAAAATGCTTTAGAAAAAAAATCAATCAGGGTTCCCTTTTCGTGATCATTTAATTCTGAACGTTTTTTGAGAAGAGCATTTAATTTATTTAAAGTGTAGGGATCTAGCTCTACGTTAGTTGTTTGTTGGTTTTCTCTTTTATTTTCTAAAGCACCCTTTTGTGAATCAGAATTTTGAACATCACATCCTGTCACAAACATTAAAGTAAGAATTAATAGGGATATTTTTCGCATTTTATACACTATTTTTAAATTCACAGCTCATGGACAACTGTCTCTAAAGGGGTAGAGCCTCATGCTTATTCGTTAGATCATTATTGGATTTAATAATAGCATATAATCATTGATGTCCTCAATAAATATGATCCGTTTTTACAGTGTAAAGCTATTCTGATGATGTTTCTTTAATCTTATCGTATATTCTGAGGATGAAATTTTTTTTAAGAGCTTATCTTTTGTAATGTTTTAATGATTATAGGGTCTCTGAGCTATTCAATAAAATTGCGATTTTTGAAAGGTGTGGTATGAGTGTGGAAATAATGATTGATAAAGTCAATTATAATTTCTTTAAAACTATATAATATCTTTAAAATTATTGTGATGTTCTATCATCTTATGAGATCTTATTCATTATTTTCTTTCATGAATATTTATTTGTTTAATGTAAAAAAATAATTTTTATACATTGTATACAAAGTAAAAAATAATTTTATATTTTTATCTTGACTCTTTTTAAAATTTTTACTTTGTTATTATTTTGTATGTGAAACTTATACGGTATAGAGTACTTAACAAGAAGAGGGTAAAAGAAAGCGGGGGCGTAACTGTGCGTGTAAAATGAGTGACTGAGTGTAAAATAGTATGTATGTTATGCAAGATCACAGGCTCAATCCGAAATTTGTTCGGCGTGGGCTCATTTTAGTGTTTATCACTTTATTGTTAGATATCCTTGGCATTGCAATGATTTGTCCCGTTTTGCCTGAATATTTTTCTCAGTTAACTGGAAAAGATGTCAGTACATCTTTTGTAGAAAGAGGAAAATTACTTGCAGCTTATTCAGTGATGCAGTTTTTGTTTGCTCCTGTTATTGGCAATCTGTCTGATCGTTATGGTCGTCGTCCTGTTTTACTTGTTTCTATTATCTGCTTTGCTCTTGATAATCTGATATGTGCTATAGCATGGAGCTATTCTATGTTATTTATTGGGCGTCTTTTGTCAGGAATAAGTGGGGCTAGTTTTACAACTTGTACAGCTTATCTTGCTGATATATCAGATGAAAAAAACCGTACACGCAATTTTGGTCTATTAGGGGTTGCATCCGCATTAGGGTTTATTTTTGGGTCATTTATTGGTGGTTTTTTAGGTCAGTTTGGTCCGCGTATTCCTTTTTATTTTGCCGCTGCTTTTTCGATCATTAATTTTATTTTTGCTTGGATTATGCTTCCTGAAACTCTCTCTTTATGGAATCGACGTTTTTTTGATATTAAGCGGGCAAATCCCTTAGGCGCTTTTTGGCAACTGAAGCAATATCCGATGGTTCTTTGGGTATTGTTGGTCTTTTTTCTTTATTGGTTTGCGGAATCTGTATGGCTAAGCATTTGGGCGTTCATTGCAAAAGAACGTTATGAGTGGAGTTCGTTTTCCATAGGGCTATCCTATAGTGTTTTTGGGATAGGCCAATTTATTGTTGTCGCTCTTATTTTGCCTTATTTTTCTAAACGATGGAGCGATTGGCGTATTACAATAGTGGGGCTTTTGTTTGCATCCGTTGCTATGCTAGGCTATACATTCGCAATAAAGGGGTGGATGGTTTATATGGTTTGTGCATGTACAATGCTTGAATATCTTGTTCATGCACCTATCCGTGCTATTGCTTCAGCGCAGGTGCCGACAAATGTACAAGGAGAACTACAAGGAGCCATGACATCTGTTGTTTCATTGAGTTTAATATTTGGTTCTGTTTTTTATGTATTTCTCTTTGAATGTTTTACAGATAAAAATGCACTGTTTTATTTTTCTGGTGCTCCTTTTGTTGGAGGTTTTTTGCTGCTTGTCGTTGCAACGATCATTTTTACCTTGCGGGTACGTTAATTTGTCGAAGAGAGCTGGTAAAAATATTTTGCGAGAGAATGCAATAATTTTTAATTTTTTTGTGATGTTTGTTTGGTAATATGAGTATGTATCGTAAAGCTCTTGTTTTTTGCTTAGTACCATTCAGTATTCATGGAGCATTACGTTAAAAAAATGCTCCAGTGTTAGATGCAGCAGTGTTATACGAATAATTTCAAATTTTTGATACTCAAACTGGAAATAAAATACTGCGTATATTTATTTGCATTTTATTTTAAGATATTTTTTTATAATTCATAATGAGATCAGAAAAATGCTGAAAGAGGTAGTGACTATCTTGTGGTCCTGGGGAAGCTTCGGGGTGATATTGAACAGAAAAAACGGGTTTTCCAATAATTCGAATACCACAGTTTGAACCATCAAAGAGAGAAATATGTGTTTCCTGAACATGTTTTGGTAAAGAGGTTACATCGACAGCAAAACCGTGATTCATCGATACAATTTCAACTTTTCCAGTGTTAAGGTCTTTAACGGGGTGGTTTGCACCATGGTGTCCTTGGTGCATTTTTACGGTTTTTGCACCAACTGTCAGAGCGAGAAGTTGATGACCAAGACATATTCCAAAAATTGGTAAATTATGATCAATCAATGTGTTGATTGTTGGTATGGCATATTGAGCTGTCGCTGCGGGATCTCCAGGCCCATTAGAAAGAAAAATACCATCAGGATTCATTGCCAGAATTTCTTTTGCACTTGTGTGGGCGGGTACAACAGTAATGCGTGCTTTTTGTGTTGCCATAAGGCGAAGAATATTGCGTTTAATACCATAGTCAATGGCAACGATGTGAAGATTGTGTACATTGTTTGTGCCATATCCTTTATTCCAACACCATGGTTCTTCATCCCATTGCATTGACGATTGAGATGTCACTTCTTTCGTAAGATCAAGATTGACGAGACCATGCCATTTTTGTGCACGTTTTTTTAAAGAAGGAATATCAAAATTTCCATCAGGATCATGCGCAATGACAGCATTTTGAGCACCCTTTTCACGAATAAGAATTGTGAGTGCGCGTGTATCAATACCACAAAGTGCAATAATTTTACGGGCTTTAAGCCATTGATGAAGGTTTTCATTGGCACGATAGTTTGAAGGATGCGTAATATCTGCCTTGAAAATAGCCCCAACAGCACCGTGGTCGTGGAGAGGCGTGAGCGCTTCAATATCTTCACTATTTGCCCCTACATTTCCTATATGAGGAAATGTAAAATTAATGATTTGTTGTGTGTATGATGGGTCTGTGAGGATTTCTTCATAGCCTGTGATGGCAGTATTAAAGCATACTTCAGCTTCAGCAATACCTGTCGCACCTGCTCCTTTGCCTTCAATAACGGTTCCATCAGCAAGGACTAAGAGGGCTGTAGGTTTGCTAACACTCCAAGGGCTGCTCGATGAAATCGTTTGTATCATAGTGTGTACCCACAATTTATTTTCTGAAAGGTATAATAATTAACTTTACACAAAAATCATACCTCTAACAGATGCTGTGTCTATTATTCTAGTCATGTTTTGCTTAAAACAGAGAGTATAAGGACATTCCATGAAGAGGTAAAGTCTTGTTTTATCTTTTCTAAGATCGAGTTCTTAATTATTTTTTTTTATCCTCCATTGCAAGATGGATAAAGATTGGTTAAAAGGCATTTTCCGTTTGAACAAAATTGGATAAATTTATGTTGCGTGACCAGATTGATGGGGCTCTTAAGGCTGCTTTGAAAGCGCAAGATAGGGCGCGTCTTGCTACACTTCGTTTAATGAATGCTGCGGTTAGAGATCGTGATATTCTTTATTATGATGAAGGAAAGCTAGAAGTGAATGATCAGCAGATACAGTCTGTTTTCATGAAAATGCTTCAACAGCGTGAAAAGTTGATGCGTGTCTATAAAGAGTCTGGCTGCTTGGAATTGGCAGAGAGAGAACAAGCAGAAATAGAAGTTATTCGTGAGTTTCTTCCTTATCAACTTAAGGAGATGGAAGTAGAACAGGTTCTTTGTGAAGCTTTGGCACAAACGAAAGCTAAAAAATTACGTGATATCGGTAAGGTGATGGCGTGGCTTAAGGAGCGGTACGCAGGGCAAATGAATTTTTCTAAAGTGTGCAATAGTCTTCGTAAAAAATTGCAATAGAGCTTATTAATTCAAGCAATTGAAAAATATTTTATTGTGCGTCACTTTTGTAAGTCAGTAAAAATATCAGTATATACTATTTATCTTTTACAATAAAACTCTTATCAAAAAAAATAACTCTTTGAAGTGAACGAATCTTTCTTAGGGATCATGGCGCAATAAAATATCTTTTCTATCTTATTATTTTCTGTTCTTCAAAGCTTTTAAATCATTAAAAAAACAAAAAGATTATAGAATTTTTCCTTTTAAAAAGATTTATTGTCTTCAATGTTAAAGATAAAAAAAGAGGATGATGAGAAAAGCTAACACATAAAAATTTCAAACTTTTTGTAGGTGTGTATTTTAGGCTTTTTTGGTGATTCACAGCGCTGGTTTGGTAAAGAATTGCTATTATTTTCCAAGAATGAAGATTATTCGGCAAAAAGTTTAAATCCAGATGATTTTATCGATATGGTGCGTGTCTGCTTAATTCAAGCACTTGTTGTCATGTTTGGGATAAGAAAGGCAGAACTTTAAACGTTTTTTCTAAGGAACATTTTTAAGCTAAAATAACAAGGTATTTCGAAAAGAAGTTTTCGTTTGTAATCTGTTTTGAGATAGTTTTGCAATTCTTTTCTTTGATTAAATCCCTTATAAGCTATATAAAATCTATACATTATGCAGAATAAAATGAGTATCCTCACTTATGGTGGAAGTACAGTGGTGAGTCTGCTAAAAACAACTCAGTGAGCAACAATGGCTCATCCGCTAGCCGCAAACGGGAACGGCGTGCCCAGAGCGCGCCTTGTTGCCCCATATGAATGTAATCGCGAGTTAGTTTGTCACTATTAAATAAATAGTGTCCTAAGGGGATCGTTCCTAAATGCATCAAGGCTTGATTGTGTTGAAGAGTTTCTTGTGGAATGACAGTGCGTCCAAGGAGCCAAGGTTTATTATCTCCCATCAATATGACTTCGCGGAGCCAATAATGCGTACTTTTGGGGAGATGTTTTGCTTCTTCTTTTAATTCATCTCGCGTAATAAAACATTCACGTTGTGGTTGAACTTGGAGGCAGGTACAATATTTTTTTAATCGAAGCGTCATCGAGCCTGATTCCATGAGCCAATCCTGAATGTTTTCTGGTACAGGAGGATTTTGATCAGAGAGCCACTTTAGAGGGGGTAAAATGGAATCTTCAAGATCAGACATTATTTTACTCCACATCTCAAATCCTATTCCATATGTTATGCTGAATGCGCTAAAGAGATGGCCCTATTGTAATATAGGCGTATAAAAGCAGCAAGATTTTAACAGAAAAATATTAAAGGGAAAATCGAAAGGAAAGATCTTTAAAACAAGATATGTGGAAAATAGGTTATAGAGTTATTTTCATTAAAAGAGCCAAATAATATATTGGTGCTTTATCTAAAGTGCTTTCACATAATGCGTTATAGAATTTTCTTTATGGCATGAGGGGGAATGGAT
This sequence comes from Bartonella sp. AU55XJBT, assembly GCF_028618525.1. The sequence goes on from NZ_JAQITC010000009.1 coordinate 18,178, forward strand.
AGGATATTTCGTGTTTTAGCATTCGTTTGTAACGCATATAAAAAAGAGATGAAGAATTCATCTGTGTAAGATGATGTAAAGAGGAAATTTTAAGAGGCGCAAAAGCGTTGTTTTATAGTTTAGAAAGTGAAGGGATCTCCAAATATTTTGCATTGAAATGGAAAGGTGATCGCATTTTTTATAATACAGAATTTTATAGTAATGTATTTTGGAAAAATTAAATAACGCATACACCCCTCCTGATATGCGGAGGCTTATATAGATATGGAAGGGTGCATTACAAAAATCTTTATTGCTTTTTGTTAAGGTACATGACTGTGTATGTCAGAAATCGCGACTTAAACACCTCTCACAATCATACCAAAACTGGTAGCGATGAGTTACGGGGAAATATTTCAAACTGTGACGGTTATTTCACAGTTTTTATTGAATCCCAAAAGGTGATTGAATAAATAAATGCTCTATGATCGAATTTTTCGTCCTATCCATATAAGAATACAGGCTCCTATAAAACCTGAAACAAGATAACCGAGCCAACCAGCAAAACTTACGCCTAAAAGACTAAAAAGGAAACTCGCTAACGCAGCGCCAATAATCCCTAAGATAATATTTAACAATATTCCTGTTTGGCTTTTCATAATATATTGTGCAGCCCAACCTGCAACTCCGCCGATAATAATAGCTGCAATCCAACCGATGTTTGCATTTTCCATGATACTCTCCTTTGCCTGAATTTAAATTGTAACTAGAGTAAACTTTTTAAAGATCAAGGTTTATTCCTTTTTTACCCAGTGAAAAGGACATTTCTGTTAGAGGTTTTACTTATTACTTTCTTGTATATTCAAATAATATACATTTATATAATGTATAATACTTATTAAATGTAAATATATATAACATATTTTAATTTATAAATAAATTATTTAAGTGAGAAATATGAATAAAAAAAGAAAATATTGGTAAAAATATTTTAAGAATGTATAAAGTGTATTTATAAGATTTTTTGCAATCTCTCTCTTAGGTTAAAAAAACAATAGTGATTAAAGCAACCGGTAAAATAGATATTTAAAAGTTTGGAGTTTGCCAATTGGTTTCAATGATGTTTGAAATGAAATTAAAACTGTTTTGTTGACGCGTTATAAAATGCTTTGTAAATTAGGTTTCTACAAATATTGATATAAATGTTGTAGTTGGGTGGGGTTTTGCATCTCTTATAGAAGATTTTTGTTTTTTGCTGTTGCTGTGGAGTGGTTCCATTTTTACAAGACGGATTTAGGTTGGCACCATCATTTCTTTTACCTTCTCTTTTATGTGGTTAACAGTTTTTGTTTTGAGATGGTGAGGCATTTTATGTCTTCCTTCAAGAGCTTTATTCTGTATGCTGCTCCGCGTGTCATGTGTAAGCAGAAGACTTTGAGTCATTCATTATGAATAATGAATAGATTAAAAATAAAGAAATTTACGATGAAGAGAGCTCATTCAAATCGTCAAATGATAAAATAATTTTATTAAATCAATATATTTGAATGTTCAAAATTGAGTAATCGATGCGATGCCTTTCTTGTTTGGAAAGTTTAAGATTTTTCTATCTGTTCTTCAGCAGGGTTGCGTAGGCGAGAACTTTGAAGAAGTCCCTGTTCTTCTAAAATGGGGTAGATCATTGAGGTCAAAAGAGAGTTAATTTGTTTGAGGTCACGAACAGTATCAAGATGAAGACTAGATGATTCTACGTTTTTGAGATCCCCTTCACGCAAGCGTTTAAAATGTTTTAAACTCATCTCTTTTTCTAAGTTTCGTAGTTGATCTTTTTTTTGTACCAATAGATGTGCTGTGTGCGTGTCCCGGGAGACAAGAACGTTAAATGCTATATGTGCGTTGGCGAGTACAATGGCATGGAAACGAAGGAGATCATCCCAGCCTTCGTTGCTGAACTTTAGATTTTTTTGTTGTTTCTTTTTAACTAGCATCAGCATATTGTGAATAATGATATCGCCTGCTTGGTCTAATTTTATACAGGCGCCTAGAAGTTCTTGCGTTTGAAGAGCTTCTTCATCGGATAATTTTTGTCCCGCTAATCGTGCAAGATAAAGTTTGATGGCGATATGTTTTCTGTCCAATATGGTGTTTAGTTGATTGAGTTCAGCAATAATATTGGGATCTGGTTCTTCATAAAGTTCCATGATTTTTTCTAACATGATGTCGACAAGATCACAAATATGAATAACTTCACGCATGACATTCGAGAGCGCTAAAGCTGGGCTTTCAAGAACGCTATCATCAAGAGCTGTTTGATCCGATAAATTAAGCGTTTTATCGGTTTGCATTTTTTTTGTACTCATATGAACGATTTTAGTGGTCAATTTCAAAACCCATTTTGAAAGCGGTATTCCAGCGAGGAGAATGAAAACATTAAAAATGATATGGGCATTGATCACTTGAGTAGGGGCGTTATTGCCAAGCCATGTGATGGGGGGGTGAAAAGACAGAAATAAGATCAGCACAAGGATTGAACCGGCTCCACGCATGAGTAAATTCCCCAAAGGAACAAGGCGGGTATTTGGAGAAGCGTTGCGTGTTAAAAGCGGTGCTATAAGAGAAGAGCCAAAGTTAACACCAAGAACCATGACAACGCAAAGTTGCGTATGGATAAGGTCGTAGTTGGCAAAATTAACCAGCAAAATGATTCCTGCAATGGATGAATGTAAAAGATAGGTTAAGGTGGCTGCCAGCAAAAAAGTTGAAACAGGATCGGTTGAAAGGTAACGAATGATGCTCGGCAAAATTTCGCTATCCCGTAAAGGTTCTGTCGCTGTACTGATCATTTGTAAAGACAAAATCAAAAGACCAATACCGATGACAATACGTCCTATTTGACGCCACTCACGTTTTTCTGTTGTCATGAAGATACAAGTGCCAATTAAAAGGCAAAGGGGTATAATAAGGGTGAGATCGTAGGTGAGAATTTTAACAACGAGTGCTGATCCTAATTCTCCTCCACGTACAGCCATAAGTCCCGCTAGCCCAGAGACAAAACCAGATTCAACGAAAGAACCAACGAGAAGCGTTATGGCTGTAGAGCTCTGTAAAATCATTGCTGTAAAAAGCCCAAAACTTACAGCAAACAATGGTTTGGAAATGATGTGGCGCATGTTATATTTAAGCTTGTCACCATAGGCGCGTTCAATTCCTGTGCGCACCATGCGTGTGGCCCAGAGAAGTAAAGAAACAGCGCCAGCAAGATGGAGGAGTACCAATGAGCCATTCATGATACTTTTTCTTTCTCTTTTGTTTATGAATAGGGTTAACTCAAAATTGATAACTTGAAGTTTATTGTTTTTACTTTGCTTTTAATATTTGATTAAAATCAGAACCGCTAGGATTTTGAAAAACCTTTAAACCAAAAAAGGGAAGAATGGAATAAAGGTGGTCAAAAATATCTCCTTGAATTTGTTCGTAGTCTAGCCAAACGGTGGTGTTCGTAAAGCAATAGATTTCTAAGGGTAAACCATTTTCTGTAGGGGGTAATTGTCGGGCCATAAAGGTCATATTGGGGTTAATGTTGAGATGCTGTTGTAGATAAGCAAAAACATAAGCGCGAAAAGTTCCAATGTTGGTTAAGCGGCGCGTATTGGCTAAAATATCATGATTTTTATCTAATTGTGCATTCCATTGATCGATTTCTGCTATTTTTTGCGTGAAATAATTTTCTAATAAATTAAATCGGGAAAGATATTTTTGTTCTTCTTCTGTGAGAAAATGGATACTTGATTGATCAATAAAAAGAGAGCGTTTGATGCGTCTGCCCCCTGATTCTTGCATTCCACGCCAATTTTTAAAAGGGTCGGTTACAAGCTTACGGATCGGGACAGAGGTAATGGTGTTGTCGAAATTTTGAACTTTAACAGTATGAAGGGCAATTTCAATTACATCACCATCAGCACCAAGATTGGGAATTTCAATCCAATCACCAACACGAACCATATCCGTGGATGAAATTTGAATGCCGGCAACAAGAGAAAGAAGTGTATCTTGAAAAATTAACATGAGAACTGCGGCCATTGCACCAAGACCGGAGAAGAGAATAAGAGGGGAACGGTCAATTAAGGTGGCGACCATTAAAACGGCTGCAATAGCAAAAAGTGCAATTTTAGCAATTTGAATATAACCTTTTATTGGTTTTAGTCGTGCTGTTGGTCGTTGTTCGTAAAGAATGTTAATGATATTGAGACAGGCAGAAATTGTCAGAACAACAAAAAAGATAATGAAGGCGTTGGCAACATTATCAATGACAGTGCTGAATGCATCAGGTAATGTCGGTATAAAATTAACACCGACTGAAAGAATAAAAGCTGAAATGATATTCGCTAGGTATTGAATAGCATTTTTAATATCAGTCGTTGTATTCTTGGGGAGGAAAGAAGAGAGCTTTTTTGCTCCGTGAATGAGTAATTTTCGTCCTACAAAGTTGATTAAAAGGGCCACTATAGTAAGAATAATAAGCCAAGAAATAGCTTCTAACCACGGATATTGAACAATAAATTCGATCACTTTATTTACTCTCCATTTTTAAAATTATAGGCAGTTGAGAGATTAAAATTTTACAACTGTTTAAGAGGAAGCCTTGGAATTATGCTCTAAAGTCGTTAAATATGCAAAAAAGAATTTTTAAACTCTGTGAGAGATAATGCGTTTTCCGCCTGATTTTCTTAATGAACTACGTAGCAGACTTCCAATTTCAACAGTGATTGGTCAACGGGTGGATTTTGATCCTCGAAAAAGTAAGCCTTCACGGGGAGATTTTTGGTGTTGTTGTCCATTTCATGGTGAGAAAACGCCCAGTTTTCATTGTGATGATCATAAAGGGCGTTATTATTGTTTTGGTTGTGGTGTAAGCGGAGATATTTTTACCTTCCTGTGCGAGCTTGATGGATTGCACTTTTCCGAAAGTGTCCAGCGTTTGGCTGATTTTGCAGGAATGAAACTCCCTATTTTGGATCCACAAAGTTATCAACGTCAAATAGAAAAAGCTGATCTTTATGATGTGATGAAAATTGCGACAGATTTTTTTCAATATCATTTACGCGATCAAGAAGGTGTGCAGGCACGTCGTTATCTGGAGGAACGTGGTGTTACGCAAAAGCTTATAGAGCGTTTTCGAATTGGTTTTGCACCGGTAAGGCGTACAGCTTTGAAAGAAGCTTTAAGTGCCCGTGGTATCTCAATAAAGCAAATGGAAGAATGTGGACTTCTCACAGCGTATGAGGAGAGGGCGGATTCTTATGATCGATTTAGAAATCGCATTATGTTTCCTATCGAAGATTTGCGCGGTCGTGTGGTGGCTTTCGGAGGGAGGGCGTTAGAGAAAGAGACACGCGCAAAATATCTTAACAGCCCTGAAACAGTGCTCTTTCATAAAGGCAATATACTTTACAATGCGGCATCGGCGCGCAAAAATAGTCGCTTTGTTGGCGATGAAAAAATTCATTCACTTCTGGTTGTTGAGGGGTATATGGATGTCATTGCATTGACTAAAGCCGGTTTTGAAGGAGTCGTAGCGCCCTTAGGGACAGCATTAACGGAAACGCAAATTGAGCTTTTATGGCAGATGGGCAAGGAGCCTATTTTGTGTTTTGATGGTGATGATGCTGGTTTAAAGGCTGCTTTTCGCGTTGCTGATCGGGTATTGCCTCTTTTAAAGGTTGGGGTTTGTGTCTGCTTTGTTTTGTTGCCACAAGGAAAAGATCCTGATGAAATTGTTCGTGCTGGTGGTGCGCCCCTTTTTTCTTCTTTTTTGCAAAAAGCCATTCCTTTGATTGAACTTTTATGGTGGAGGGCCACCTATGGAAAGAATTTTGAAACGCCAGAGACATGTGCGGCGCTTGAAAAACAACTCAAACAACAAATTTTTACGATTAAGGATGAAGATGTCCGTCGTTATTATTTGCGAGATATAAAGCAACGCCTTTTTGAGTTTTTTCGTCCCTCTTTTTCAAAAAAGAAGGGAGGAGGACGCTATGAAAAGACTTCACCCAATAGGATCTTTAAAGATCAATCCTTTTCTCTGTTAGAAAATTCTGAAATAGTACGAAATTCCTCGCAGGCTATTCCTTTACGTGAAGCTGTGATTTTACTCACTTTAGCTTACTATCCTGAGTTATGGCATGAAAATTTTGAAATTCTCTCTGAGTTAGAATTAAAAAATACACAATTGATGTATTTTCACCAAACGATGTTGGAAATTCTCGGGAATCAGCTGCTTCATGATAAAGAAACGATGGTTGCGTTCTTAGAAAAAAGAGGGCAAAAGGCTTTATTAGAGCGTATGAAACATCTTGTGCAGAATATTGGTATGCGTATTATCTTTGCTGGAGCTCCTATAAAAGATGCACGTGCTATATTAAAACAAGCTGTCTACTTGCATCTTCAGGAACACCACCTACATAAGAGGTTACAGGATATTGAAGAGCAACTTATAGAAAATCCTAAGAGTGAGGTTTTTGATCTGCTTCGGGAGATAAAAAGTGAGCTGGAGCAGATGCAGGCAACAGAAGCGTTAATTGAAGGGTTTGGAAGTTGGTTGGATGAAAAAATAGACGGGAACATACAAGATACGATAAAATGATTCGCTTTTTTAATGCGAATCAGTCACTTAAATTTTAGATGAGGAAGTGTATGTGGAGTGACATTTTCATAAAGATGACAATTGAATTTTAGAGTAAATTTTAGGAAAAGCGGGAAATTGGTTCTTACGATAGGGTACAGAGATTATCTCAGAAGGGCTGAGAGGTGTCGGGGAAACTTCTGGAGTTTTCCCGCGTTTTTGTCTGGATGGCAAGTTTGTCTGGATATTAAGGCGTATACAAAATGTATTCTTTCCAATAGTAATCTCTTAAAAGGAAGTATATATGAGAAACTGTTGGTTGATTTAAGTGAGAACAAAAAAAGCTGGTCACATGAAGACTATGGTTACATGGAAGCTATGAAGTGATCGAGTGGAGTTTATGGTATGGCAACAAAGGTTAAACAGAAAGATAATGCGGAAGTCACAAGCCAAGCGAGTTTGGATGGTCCTCTTCTTGATTTTTCTGATGATGCCATCAAGAAAATGATTAAACTTGCCAAAAAAAATGGTTACGTAACGATGGATGAACTCAATGCCGTTCTTCCTTCCGATGAGGTTACGTCCGAACAAATTGAAGATATCTTGGCGATGTTTTCTGAGATGGGGGTTAATGTTGTCGATGATGAGGATGAAGTTGAGTCTGAAAATTATGAAGACGAAGTTACGGTAGAGGGGGGAGACTTAGTAGAGGCCTCTAGCCACGCACTTGCAACGACAACAAATAAGCGCGAAGTAACAGATCGTACGGATGATCCGGTGCGTATGTATTTACGTGAAATGGGAGCTGTTGAGCTTCTTTCACGGGAGGGCGAAATTGCTATTGCTAAGCGTATTGAAGCAGGGCGTGAGACAATGATTGCCGGACTTTGTGAGAGTCCTTTGACTTTTCAGGCCCTGATTATCTGGCGTGATGAGTTAAAAGAACAGCGTATTCTTCTTCGTGAAATTATTGATCTTGAAACGACTTATGCTGGTCCAGAAGCAAAGCAGGCTCCTGTTATTGAGCGAAGTGAAGTTGATAAGATAAAAGAAGAAAAGGTGTCTTCTGCTATACGTAATATGGGGGAAAATGTAGGAGAAAGAAGCATTGAAGAAGATGATGAAGAAGACGATGATGATGTTAACTTATCTCTGGCAGCAATGGAAAATGAGCTTTGTCCTCAAGTTATGGAAACATTGGATTTTATTGCTCAAACCTATGTAAAATTACGCAAATTACAAGATCAGCATGTTGAAAGCAGTTTGGCAGAGCGTAAGGAGGGGGCTCTTACAGCTTCTCAAAAGAAAAAATATATTCAATTAAAGGGTGAGTTGATTCAAGCTGTGAAATCTCTCTCTTTGAACCAAAATCGTATCGAAGCTTTGGTTGAACAGCTTTATGACATCAATAAGAGATTGATTCATAATGAAGGTAAGCTGAAACGAATCGCGAACAGTTATGGGATTGGTCATGAAGATTTCTTAAGAGAATACCAAGGACGCGAATTGGATGCAGATTGGATGAATTATATTGCCGCTTTGCCTGCACCGGGTTGGAAAGAATTTTCAATGCGTGAAGCAAAAGAAATTCAGAAACTACGGAGTGAAATACAAAATCTCGCACAGGAAACGGCTATTTCAATTGGTGAATTTCGCCGGATTGTTATGCAGGTACAGAAAGGTGAACGCGAATCAACCATTGCAAAAAAAGAGATGGTCGAATCTAATTTACGTCTTGTCATTTCAATTGCAAAAAAATATACGAATCGTGGTTTGCAGTTTCTTGATCTTATTCAAGAAGGCAATATCGGTTTGATGAAGGCTGTGGATAAGTTTGAATATCGGCGCGGCTACAAATTTTCAACTTATGCCACATGGTGGATTCGTCAAGCCATTACACGTTCAATTGCGGATCAGGCACGCACTATTCGTATCCCTGTGCATATGATTGAGACAATTAATAAAATTGTTCGTACCTCACGTCAGATTCTCCATGAAATTGGACGAGAGCCAACACCAGAAGAATTATCTAGCAAGCTTTCTATGCCGTTAGAAAAAGTGCGAAAGGTTCTTAAAATTGCAAAAGAACCTATTTCACTGGAGACGCCTGTTGGTGATGAAGATGATTCTCATTTGGGTGATTTTATTGAGGATAGGAATGCATTATTACCTATTGATGCTGCTATCCAAGCGAATTTACGCGATACGACAACACGCGTTCTTGCTTCATTAACACCACGGGAAGAACGTGTTTTGCGGATGCGTTTTGGGATAGGGATGAATACAGATCACACCTTGGAAGAAGTGGGACAACAGTTCTCAGTTACAAGAGAACGTATTCGTCAGATTGAAGCAAAGGCACTTCGTAAATTGAAGCATCCTAGTCGCTCACGAAAATTACGCAGTTTTCTCGATTCTTAAATAAAGAATTGATGCATTCTAATCATTCCCCTTTTTTCTTCATAGAGGGGAAGATTTGTTACTGTGTACTTAGGTGTTTTTTTAAGAAAAATATGGGAAGACTTCGAATAATCTAGAAAATTTACGATATTTAACGTTTTTCGTAGCTTCGAGACTTTGTGCTTCTCTGTTTCAAAAAAACAGACATAGGGCAAAGAGTGGGTATGGAGCAGAGAGGTGAGGGAGGCTCAGTCAAGAAATGAACGATAAAATATTCTTTTCCCTAGAGCAGTTCGTTTTTTAAAAGATAGGATATCTCAAGACTACACTATAGTGCAGTGAGTTGAAGCTTTTTAAGAGACAGTAATAGATGAAATTATAAAAATTAAATTTTTAATTTTTTATCAATCGTCTTCATTAAAAAAGGTGTGCTTAAGTTTATGAGTGGAGAACTTCCTTTTTGGAAAGTAAAAAAATTAGAAGAGCTTTCCTTCTCTGAGTGGGAAAGCCTTTGTGATGGCTGTGGTCGTTGTTGTCTCCACAAAGTTGAGGATGATGATACGGGTGATTTGTATGCAACTAGTATTGCTTGTCGTCTTTTAGATGGGAAAACTTGCCAGTGTCGAGACTATGTTCATCGTAAATCAATTGTACCAGATTGTATATCGTTAGACATTACAACAGTTAAAACGGCGCGTTGGCTTCCAGAAAGTTGTGCTTATAAATTAATTTATGAAGGAAAAGATCTCCCATGGTGGCATCCATTGGTATCAGGAGATTGTCAGACGGTGCATAAAGCACACATTTCTGCACGTGGATACATAGAAATCTACGAAGATGAATTATCATCTGAAGAAAATTATCTCACTCATATTACTGGTCTTCTCTGTGAAGGCCAGTGATATGAGCGTTTTATACAATGCTTGGTGATTTAATCGATCGCAAAGACGACGGTGACACTCACATTATAATTTAATTCACCCCCTGCAAAATTTGTATCTGCGTAGCTTGCATCTGCTGCTCTACTCATGAGACGTGGGGTTGGATGATAGTAATCATCTCTTTCATTGATCTCAATAATTTTTCCTAATTTTAAATCAGCCGCTTGTGCTATTGTTTGCGCTTTTTCAATGGCTTCAGTAATGGCTTTTTTACGTGCTTCTTGATAAAATGGCTTCGTATCTGCATTGGTGAAAGTAATGCCGTTCACTGAATTAATCCCCAGAGCCATCGCTTGATCAAAGATTTTACCAGCATTGCTAAGATCACGAATGCGTACAGTTAAAGAATTTGAAACGTGATAGAGTTTTTCATTATTCTTTTTTTCCTGTGATGACTGATAAATAGATAAACCTGATGTTTGCAAATCATTTGCTTGGATGCCATTATTTTTAAAAGCTTTTATAATATCATTGATCGATTGATTATTGGACGCTAATGCTTTCTGAGCTGTTTTGTCATGGGTAACAACGGCAAGATTAATAATTGCCATATCCGGTGCAGCTTGACTTTCTCCGATTGCAGTCACTGTAATCGTTGCATCTCTTTTGTTTTCTTCAGCATAAGCATGGACAACAGTCAATGAAGTGGCTAAGAGTGTGAATGTTAATATAGCTATTTTAACCAAAGAACTCTTCAGTAGTTGAATTTTCTTTTCTATCATATCTATTCCTTTACATTTATCATGACGACTCTCTCATTTTTGAGAGTTCTTGTAAAGAAATTAGGGCATTAGAAAAAAAACCAATAGAAAAGAGAAAAAGATGGGTTATAATCTCGGTCAGCTCTTGTATCATGGAGCATTTTAGTTTAGAGAGAGACCACCTATATGGGGCCTGTAGCTCAATTGGTTAGAGCCAGCGGCTCATAACCGCTTGGTTGGGGGTTCGAGTCCCTCCGGGCCCACCAATAGGAAATTGTCCAAGAGAAAAATGAATAGCTGAGTGAAAGTTTGAGGATTCTGCATCCTTCATTCTTTTGATTTATTTCTCTGTTTGTTCTCAATTCTTTTGTCATTTTTTGTTGCAATGTTTTTCTATAAATCATTTTAATATATAAAGTGATGATATAATTTTCAGGCTCATTAAAAAAATGCTTTGATTTGCGGCATTAGTGCATCTGGATTAAATTTAATATGTATTGCTGTTTGCATTCTTATTTTTACCATTGTGCATTTTCTGCTTCATGCTCAAATTACAGTTTTTATGTCATTCAATTGAAGTCACGAGGTTTTTTTTGATTTTACGCTCATAAACTATTGGCTGTATTTCCTAAACCTTATCTTTTTTATTGCTAAATTTTTTTCGTATTGATTGTAAAAAGAGTTTTTTCTTTTCTACAAAATGACTGGCAAGGGAAGTGATTTTTTTTGGAAAAATTTAAAAGTCATGATTTTTTATTGATGTGAGAGAATTTCTTCCTTGTTGTAAATCGATATACAATTTACCTATGGAGATCATGGGTGATGATTCATTTTATTTTTTTTAACATCGCCATTTTTATTCATGATAGAGAATCAGTATTTAAAGAGTGTTTTTAGAGGGGAGTTTGCCTTGTCAATGTGTTACAGGGTTTTAGGGGACGCGGCTATTTATAAGGACTTATTCCTATAACATTGTTATATTCTTGCTTTGTAATATTGTTAAAAAAATATAGGTGGTGCTAGTTAGAATAAAATTTTGATATATTATCTCTTTTGAAATAAGCCTTTTCGTGTTCTCTTATAAAGAGTTCAGGGATATTTTCACATTAATTTGTTATTGGTTCGAATCAAAAGATTTGCGTAACATTATTCGCGTTGTTGATAGATCATACCAATTTTCATAAGAAGGTCTGGATCAAGCGATGCTTTCTTTTTCACCATGGTACATAACTCATAGAACTTTATCTGATTTTATAAAATAAGTTTGTACACAATTGCTTCCATACTGCCTATTGCAAATATTTTTTTCTAAGGTATGAGATATGTTTAAACGCTTTAGCGTTATATAGTTTGACAATATGGAGTGTGACTATGAAGAATGATGAAAAGTTTGAGGCGGTTTTATCGGATATTATTGTGAAATGGGAGTCTTTATCGACGTCTCAAAAGCAAGCGATATTGGATAGAGTGGAAAATTCTACAACTGCTTCTCATTCAACAGAACATTTAAAGCTTCAATCTTCTTTTTATCTCCCGACGAAATCAAAGCTATAAGTTTTAAGTCTTCATCAGAGATGTTGAAGCCAGTTATAACGTATATGGCACTAGCATTTCCGAGTGTGTTTAGAATCGCCATAAGTTTATCGACTGAAGGTCTTTTTCCTCCTTTTATCATTTGTTGGACATAGTTTTGTCCACAGCCTGCTGCTCTGCTTATTTCGATCATTGTCCGTCCGTCACTTTTTATTAATTCAATTAAGCGTTGGAACCAATCTTTTTCAGTCTTTGTCATTTTTAGACCTTTACACATTTACGCTATAGCGTTAATATTGCATCGCGAATCCAGAATACATGATACAAGGAGCGTGAAAATATCCATGTGTAGCTCTTCGCTAATGAAGCATATAGAGTTGTTTTTAACTAATAACAAAATGTCCCCATACACTTTTAGATTCGAATCAATAAAAATGGTTCCTTAGTTCCACGGTTGTGAAGAAATCAGCGCGTATACCAGAAACGGTGATACGCACGCGTGTGTTCATAAGATTTCGCTGTGATAGTATACGTAGCAGCATTATAAATCAAGATATACCCCAACATCAGCATTTGTAAAAATTCTGTGTTAAGCCGGTATATGAGCATATAACGAAGCTTTACAGCCTTAAGAGACAAGATCGTGATTGGAGAAAAAAAACATAAATTCATAGGTTTTAAACGCCTATTTCTCTTTTATTGTCATAAATTAGGTCACTATCAGCTGGTGTGTGCATTAAAAAACTTTGGAAAGATCAAAAAAAATGATTTTGGTGTTTTTATAGAATACAAAAATAATTTTGGGCACGAAGGTGGTTGTTTGATGGAATGGGATACACGTCACCAATGCTCCTATGAAGATGAGGGTGCTTTTGACGATACGACGGTTTATCATAAAGTTTGTGTTTTTGAGGATATTTTTGTTTATGATAATGCGCTAATATATGGTTGTCTTGGGGGACAAGAATTTGCATGTTTATGAGAGGGGAGAACTTTATTGTCATTTGAATATAAATGGAGAGGCATGTTTTTTCACTAATGTAGTTGTTTTTAGCTAAATTTTGAATGCTCAATATATTGAAGTTTTTAGGGATACTGGTGATTATAGAAAGATTTGTGGGAAGGTAAAAGATTACAGAAAAGCTGTGTTTTGTGACATCGAAGATTTTTGTAATAATGAAAGAATTCCCACATACAGCCATATTCCACATAGCGTAAAAGAGGAAGATAGGAGTGTTTCAGAGAAGACATGTATTGATTTTATTACGTCGTTCATTTTGTTGGAAGTTCCTTATTTTTTATATTTTTGATCAATAAATATGTCGCAAATAATTGGTGTAAGCGTGTGGATTTAGCCGCTTTCAGAGTATTTTGCGTTATTTATCATTATCTTAATGGAGAAAATACGAATACCGAGAGTGATTATTCGCACTTGGAGTATGGAGTTTATTAGCTTCTTTTTTGATGGAGGATGAAACAAAACAAATTGTTTAAGATGATCACTTGAGCGGCAATGAGAGGAGATCAAAATGAGTTTAAACGAGATTTTATTGGGAGCAATAATTATTATTTTGTTGTTCTGCGGGATTATATTCCGGTTTTCTTTATATTATCGTAGTCAAATTAAAGCTCTAAAAGAGGAATCCAGAAGGATAAAGCATGAATTTTTAAAGGATTCTATGAAGATGACTGAAGAACGAAATAGAACTCTTAGAGAGCAGAATATGGTGATTAAAAGACGCGATCAAGCAATTGAAAAACTGAAAAAACAAATTAAGCAATATGAAGAAAACGAAAAGAAATATCAAAAAGTGTTTAAATCTGAAGATGATAAAGAGTGATTGTATTCATATTTTGTATCGAACTTATGCATTAAAAGATTTGGAGATGTGTTAGAAAGATTGGAAATAATGAGAAAGAAATAGGCTTGTATGAAGTCCATAATGGTTGCTTGTGGAGAGGTTGTCTTGGAAGAGAATATTCAAGCTTACTCTGATCTATAATTCATAAAATCGTTAAAGTTGACAGAAAGGTCATTGTGACAAAATAAAAGTTTATAATGATGTCCCAGTTTATAGCTATGCTAAAGTATTAAAAAGGGGATCTATGCAATTCAGCTATTGTTGTGGTGATTTATATTATTGTAAAAAAAATTGCGCGTTCCTTTTAGATTTTAGGTATAATGTTGCGATATTATTCAAGGAATAGGCATAAAAAATTGCATCATAATAGAAAGAGATATTTGATAAAGACGAAGGGCATAAGTCAGTTATGATGATCTGATATAAAATAGGACGATGGACGCAAATGATATTGATAGCTAGGAAAGCACTCACATTCCTAATCTATAATCTATTTCTCTTCATGGGCGTTTGTTCTATAAAGAGACACAAGGCTTGAGGGATTTTCTTCTTGATAGATGCTACTAAAATCCAATTATCTTTGAATATAAACATACAGCTTGCGAAAAATAACGCAAAAAAATCCTCTTCATTGAGAAAAAATCAACCCCCTTTTATTCATTACAAAAATGTAACCAAAAATCTCATTATACAAATCAAACTCTTAATCTTAATGGTAAAGAACGTTAAGATTGCAGTTCTTTAATAAGAGCTTTATGGGTAATTTCTTTGATTTGCTCAATATTCATTAAGATATCTTGTTTCGTTGGATATCCTTTACTCGAAAAAGCAATTTTTTGTGCATCTCCTGAGATTAAACGCCAGTACCATTGATTGTGAACTCCTTGAAACACCTCAAAATACATGTTTCTCACCTCATAAAATAGCTGATAATTTTCAGGATAAATACTCAACTAACCCATTTACGAATACTAATGTATGTCTCTATAGGAAGTCGTCAATATATTCCCCTTAAATTTTCTGACCTAAAAAGTAATTTCTATGAGAGCTACTATTCTTTTAACGAGAAAAAATTTCTTGTCAATAAGATCTGAATGAGAATTTTATACTATAAAATCATTTTTTTAATTTAATGACACTATATGTCTATTTACAATACAAATATTTTTCTTTTACAGAAGTAAATTTTATAAAGCATACAAACCGCCACCCGTATAGAGAAAGATTTTTTTCCTCTCTCTATACGGGTGGCGGTTAATCATTTCTTGTTTTTTCTTTTGAAATAAACGCTTATTGATTAGCGATAACTTCTTTTTGGGACACGCTTCGAATGAGTAAATCAATGAATAAGCTGAGGGTATAAGAATTAGCCATTTTGGCTTTCATATCGATCAGAGATGTTGCAGTTTTAGGGTTAAGGCCATTTGATAAACCTTGTCTTGACAAATATTGCTGCAATTTTTCATAAGAGCTGTCGATTTTTTCTTGATTGAGTTTTTCATTACGATCACTATTGGCAAGTGTTTCTTCTAGTCCCTCAATTTTTTTAATAAAATAATTCCAGTCAAAATCACCTTTTGTATATTCTGCGTCAAACATTTTTCCTTGTCCGGTTAAAAGCCAATTAATATTGACACCATATAATGTGCGGTATGTTTGTAAGACACTAAGATTGGGTTCTCTTTCTCCACGCTCATAAAAAGCAATGGAATTTTTTGTCATGCTAAAACTTTTAGCTAAGGTCTCACGTGATGGATCGCCTAAAGCAAGACGTACATAACGTAAACGTTTTCCAAATATAGTTTTTGATTCAGTTTCAGGACGTGCCACGAATTATCTCCCTCAGTAAATCATCATGGTATAAATTATTAAATAATAAAAGCACACTATGTATTAATATTCTATGACATAATGTCAATATTTATCGTTTTAATTTTTCTTTATTTTTTTATTTTAACGGATAAAAAACAATCTCTCAACTCTATTGTATTGACGATTAATATTCATTTTAAAACAAAATTCTCTGTTTACTGCATTTATCTCTTGCTTTTTTTGAGAAAATTTTCATGTAACTTTACCATGTATATTCTATACACCTCTGCATTAGGAGATGCAACTTTAAAGAAATACAAGCTTTTGATTTGCACTATGTATGTGCTGTAGGTGGATTAGAAAATAAACTTTGAGGAATGATCATGGCCCTACTACGTTATTTTGGGTTTGCTTTTTTTTTCACGATTATTGGTGTCTTTTTAGGAGGGGCTATTGGTTGGTTTGAAACGGGAAGCATGACTGGTTTTCTTAAATATTTTTTTATTTGCTGTGTTTTAGGGGTTTTGGAAATTTCTTTATCCTTTGATAATTCTATTATCAATGCACGTGTTCTTGGTAGAATGAATCTGTTATGGCGTCGCCGTTTTCTTATATGGGGTATTTTGATCGCTGTATTTGGGATGCGGATTGTTTTTCCGTTGTTGGTGGTGGTTGTGGCTGTTGGGATTAATCCAATTGCTGCAGTTCAATTAGCAATAGGGGAACCTCATCGATATGCAGAAGTTTTAATCGATGCGCATATGGGAATTGCCGCTTTTGGAGGAACTTTCCTTATGATGGTTGGCTTAAAATATTTTTTTGATTCAGAAAAAGAGGTCCATTGGCTTAATGCTATAGAGAGATCTGCTCAAAAGTTTGGGGCGCTTGTGGGGGGTGATATTGCAATTGTTTTGATTTTGATCTTATTCGTGTCAGGGCAGATTGGTGCGGAAGATAAAGTCACTTTTTTATTAGCAGCCCTTTATGGGCTTTTGACTTTTATCGCTGTTGAAGCTGTCGGTCATCTCTTGGATGCTCCTAAGAAGACTTTGACGACAGTGACTCAAGGGGGAGTAGGGGCATTTCTTTATTTAGAAGTGCTCGATGCGAGTTTTTCTTTTGATGGTGTGGTTGGTGCTTTTGCTTTTTCACACAACCTTTTTATTATCGCAATTGGTCTTGGGATCGGTGCATTTTACGTTCGTTCTATGACAATTATGTTGGTCGAATCAGGGACATTGTTGCATTATCGTTATTTGGAGCATGGTGCTTTTTATGCAATTTTAGTTCTTGCCGTGATTATGTATCTGCAAACGATTATATCGGTTCCTGAAGTTTTAACAGGACTTGTGGGAGTCTGTATTATTGGAATGGCATTATATTCTTCGATTCGTTTTAAGCGTCGTCAATTGGATAAACATGTTGCGTCTTAAGTCATTAAAACTTCATGCTTTTGTTTATCGCATATTCTTAATAGAAGAGATCTTTCATGCAAAACAAAATGCCATTGTCTTTCTTATTGGAGTCCTTATTTTAAAGCTGAATCGATGGTATGATTCTTCCCGTGAAGGGAATAATGTAAAATTTCTTGGAGCGCTTTGACTTAAATACAAGGTGCAAATGGGCATTATGCTTTTTATTCGCTTTCAGTACGACGACAGCTTTTGTCTTTAACGATGCATAAGAAGCATTTTTGCTGCTTTTCTAGTTTCTCACTTAAATATGCAAAAAAATAATTTATTTCTTATTCATCAATACCTTGTAATATATTTCGAGAATACAATATTTTAGGAGACCATTAACAATTCGATACCAGCTTTGTTCATTGTTTTAAGCATCGTGTTTAGGGATTCGTTTACATCAATACCAGCGCAGGCATTTAATGAAACACTGACTTTAAAACCACATTGTATGGCGTGAAGAGCAGAAAATCCAACACAAAAGTCTGTTGCTAAGCCACACATAACGAGCTTGGTAAAACCATGTTCTTTGAGATAAACTTGTAAACCTGTTGGTGTTTTTTGATCATTTTCAAGAAAGGCAGAATAACTATCCATTTTTTGATTATAGCCTTTTCTAAGGATAAGTTGTGCCTTTTCCACTCTGAGAGATGGATGAAATTCTGCTCCTTGGGTTCCTTGTATGCAATGATCAGGCCAAAGTATTTGCGGACCATAGTCAAGATTGATGGTATCATAGGGCTTTTTTTCAGGATAGCAGGAAGCAAAGCTGCAATGATTTTTGGGGTGCCAGTCTTGGGTTAAGATAATGTGGTCAAAATGATTGATGAGATTATTGACGGCGGGTAAAATAGCATCACCTTGTGGTACTGCGAGTGCTCCACTGGGTAAGAAGTCATTTTGAACATCAATGACGAGTAAGGCTTTTTTTTCCATAAATATATTCCTATAGAAGATGAGCTTTTATCGTATTTTTAAAAAGCTATATTTCGTCTTGAAGTTTTGAAATGACTTGCTGAATATTGATCTTATTTTTATAATTATCAAGCCAAAAGAGGGGGATAGATAAGTTTTTACAATTCATTTTATAGTTTTTTACGAAGTGTAACCACGTACCAATGGGAAGTGCACTGTCGTTATTTGTTGCGACATGTTGACGTAAAGCTTTCATGATCATTGGGCTTGGGACGTCAGATCCCATAAGGCGGCGGTCGCTTTGTAAACGTAATTTAAGCCACATCAAGGCAAGGGGCGAAGTCCATTGTTTTCCGTAACAAAAAATCGATGAAAAAAGGGAAGGGTTTTTTACTGCGTAATATAAAGCCCATAAAGCAAAAAAAGAAGGTGCATAGAGAATTGCTTTTCTTTCTGGTTCCAGATTACACTGATAGGTTGGTTTAATACGGTAAAAATACACTGTTATCTCTGGTATGGAAAAGAGGGGCAATGTTTGATAACATGTTTCAGGTACCGCTAAAAAAATTTGCTTTTTGCTTCGTGAGAGGATGTTTTTTTGCATTTAGAACCATACTGGGGCTTGTGAGATGAGAAAAAATGTACCAATATTAAGGCGAAAAGCTTTTGAGATGATGTAAGCTCTATTTACTGTACAGTTTCAAAAAGCGAAAGCAGTTTTTTCAAAATCCTAATCTTTAATATCGCACAATATAAAAAGAAATTTATATAAAGAGAAATTTATGGCACGTCAATTTATCTACCATATGGCTGGGCTCAACAAATCTTACGGCAATAAAAAAATTTTAGAAAATATTCATTTGTCTTTTTATCCAGATGCAAAGATCGGTATTTTAGGGCCAAATGGTGCAGGTAAATCGACTATTTTACGGATCATGGCTGGGCTCGATAAGGAATATACGGGAGAAGCGTGGCTTTCTGAAGGAGCACGTTGTGGCTATCTACCACAAGAACCTGTACTTGATGCAAGCAAAGATGTGCGTGGCAATGTGATGGAAGGTGTTGCAGATAAACAGGCCATTCTTGAGCGTTATAACGAATTGATGATGAATTATAGCGAGGAAACGGCTGATGAAAGTGCAAAGCTGCAGGATATTATTGATAGTCAGAATCTTTGGGATTTAGAAAGTCAAGTGGAAATGGCAATGGCTGCTCTTGGTTGTCCACCAGCTAAGGGGGATGTGACAAAACTTTCGGGTGGTGAAAAGCGGCGTGTGGCGCTTTGCAAATTGCTTTTGTCAAAACCTGATTTGTTGCTTTTGGATGAACCGACAAACCATTTAGATGCTGAAACGACAGCTTGGCTTGAAAGGCATCTGCGTCAATATCCTGGCGCCGTGCTTTTGATAACCCATGATCGTTATTTTCTCGACAATGTCACGGGGTGGATTTTGGAGTTAGATCGCGGTAAAGGTATCCCTTATGAGGGCAACTATTCCGCTTATTTGGGGGCTAAAGCTAAGCGTTTGGCTCAAGAAGGGCGTGAAGAGGCTGCGCGTCAACGTGCTTTATCGCGTGAAAAAGAATGGATTGCTTCTAGTCCAAAAGGGCGACAAGCAAAGTCAAAGGCGCGGATTAAAGCTTATGATGAGTTGGTTCAGGCAGCACATGAGCGCCGTCCTGGAGAGGCGCAAATCATTATTCCTATAGGAGAAAGATTAGGACAGGTTGTCATTGAAGTTGATCATCTCTCTAAAGCTTATGGCGAGCGTGTGTTGATTGATTCTCTCTCTTTTAAGCTTCCTGCTGGGGGCATTGTCGGTGTTATTGGGGCTAATGGTATGGGAAAGTCGACCTTGTTTAAAATGTTGACAGGACAAGAACAGCCCGATTCAGGTCAAATACGGATTGGTGAAACAGTTAACATGAGTTATGTGGATCAGAGTCGCGATTCCTTGGCAGGGGATAAAACTGTTTGGGAGGAGATTTCTGGTGGAAATGACATTATTAAGTTAGGCAAATATGAGATGAATAGTCGTGCTTATTGTGGGGCTTTTAATTTCAAGGGGGCTGATCAACAGCAGAAGGTGGTAAATTTATCAGGAGGTCAGCGCAATCGCGTCCATTTGGCAAAACTTCTAAAAGAGGGGGGGAATGTGCTTCTTCTTGATGAACCGACAAATGATCTTGATACTGAAACATTGGGTGCATTGGAAGATGCTTTGGAAAATTTTGCTGGTTGTGCAGTGATCATATCGCATGATCGTATGTTTCTTGATCGATTGGCAACGCATATTTTAGCCTTTGAAGGTGATGGTCATGTGGAATGGTTTGAAGGAAATTTTGCTGAATATGAGGCTGATAAAGTTCGCCGTCTTGGGGCTGAATCCCTTAACCCTAAACACACAAATTATAAGCCTCTTACACGCTAGAATTTCTTATCTTATTGGAACTTTATTGAAAAAATAGTGTGTTTTTGTATTTATGACTTCATCAATAAAGTCGTGTGTCTTGCGTGGAGGTTTTTATTCATTGGAGAGAGGAGAGACCCTTTATGAGTCCATGGTGTAAATAAAGTCATTCTCTTCGTGATATAGCTGTCCTTGCTTGTAAAATGGCCATGAAGAGGGAGAATCTTTTTATGGAAAATGCCATTCTATAAATGTTCAGGTCGTTGAGCTTAAGTCTTACTTAAAAAGCGACAAGCTAAACCGTTCTATTATTTATTTTCCCTCCATGTTGGATCATTTTTGTTTTGAAATAGCTATAAGAGGCATTTCATTTACCTTTATGTTTTTTTATCCATAGGTCGCCGTTTCTGAGGGGCAAGAGAATGGTTTTGTTTGATTTACCATGAAATAGGTTTGAAATGAAAAAAATTACGCTACTTTAGTTTTTTATTTAGGTTGTAAATTATGGATTACTATTATAAATCAATATATTATAATTTCTTTTGGGCAATTGGATAAGATTTGTTCATCTTTTACAGGGGCCTATTTTTTTCATAGTATGATGAAATAGCGGGAACGAAATATATAAGAATATGCGTATTATGCTTGACTTTTGTCCCTATAAACAAATCTTTATAGGAATGTTTAAGGGGTAGTTATGAAAAAAAGTACAAGTTTAGATGCAATGATTGTACTGCTGAAAGCGGTTACAGAAGTGAGCCATTTACGTGTTCTCAGACTCTTAAATCATGAAGATTTAACAATTCCTGATTTTATTTTTATTCTTGATCAGTCGCAAGCGTGTATATCACGACATTTGTGTTTATTGTACGAAGCACGATTGATTGAGCGTTATCAGAAGGGAGGTTGTCTTTATTTTAAGCTTTGTCATGATTTTTGGAGTAAAGATATTGTGATGAGCATTCTTTCGGCTTTGCCAAAGCATGATATGTTGTTAGCGCACGATTTAGAACGTTTGAAGAATGTCAAAAAGCAGCGTCAAAAAACGAGGAAGAAACATTTCTTACAAAATACGTCGCAATGGGATGTCTTGCGATCGTCCTATGTGGCAGATCAAGGTGTGGAAAATGCTTTACTTAAAATCGTGGGTGATAAGCCATTTCAGACGATGCTGAGTATTGGGATGGGGGGAGATTCTCTCTTAAAATTGTTTTCAGATCTTTATACGCATGCGGTTGAAGTTGTGCTTGATCGTGATGTTTTGCATTTGCCTGTTGGAGAGACAACTTTTGATTTAGTTATTCTTCATTGGGTTTTACATTTTCTTGAAAACCCTGAAGTGGTTCTTCATAAGATATCAGGTGTTTTGCGTCCTCATGGGCGTTTATTGATTGTGGATTTTTGTTATCATAAAGTCCAGTCTTCACATTCTGATCAAGCGCCTATGCATTTTGGATTTTCGGCTTCACAAATAGAACAATGGCTTAAAAATGCGGGACTTGTTTTAGAGCAAACCATTTGTCTTACGCCTATACAAAATAAAAACAGTGAGGCGTGTGTGGTGACAATTTGGCTTGCTCGTGATCCGCGTTTATTGGTTGATGATATTCAAGATAAACAAATCGATTTTGCATAAATCACGTTTGTTAATGTGCAGTATTCTCCGGTTTCCTAAATAACATATAGGGATGCGTTGGCTATTGTAAGGTAGTTTATCGTTATTGGGAATGATTATAGGGTATGATTCGAAATAAATACCTTCAGAGGTTTCATTTTTTCGTAAGCTGTTTCAATTCTTTATTGATGTTGTTGCGTAAGAGATTTTACAATATTTTTAAAGGATCATTTTCAGAAATTTTCATGAAGATAGATAAGATTTTTTCTCTAATTTATTGTTTTTATTTAAATAATTCATCTGTTCTTTTGAACAGGTGTTTCTGCTTTTATTGTATAAGGCTTAAAGACGACGTTTTTCTTTTGTGGTGATCGCTGCTGGGCTAGTGATTCTGCTGATTCTATTTTTTATAGGGCGAATATATACAGATTACTTATTTTTTAATGATGATCATCAGGGTTGTAAAAGAAATTATTATAAAAATTATAATGGTTGTAGATTCTGATTGACGCCTATTGAAATAAAATTGCTTCAAATTGGGTCATTTTGAATTTTTTTTGCCTAAATTTCACCATTTTTAAACAATTTATAATTCTTTTGTGTTTTTTTTCGTAGAAGATAATAAGAATTTCTTGTTGTTTAAAGCATTTTATTCCATAGCAAGAATATTGCATCGGCTCTCTTAGTGGTTGATGCGAGAAGACGATCGGGGAACCTCCTCCCCCCCCCCCGCGTGGATCCCCTAGATTGTCTGGCCTGACTGAGGATTTCCTCAGTCAGGTTTTTTTGTAAATTGTTTTTAGGGCTTGGTAAGGTGTTTCTAGGGGCCTTAAAAGGTGTAAAATTTATTATTACGTAGCATGTAGTCTTAGGGGGATAAGAGTTCGTTGAGTGGTTCGTGTTATCGTGTTCATTTTCAATAATGAGAGTTTTTCTTTATTGAAAAGTCGTTGAATGCTATAAAGAGAATCTGTGTTTGATTCTGTAATCTTTAGGTAAGAGATAATGGGATTTTTCTCCAGTCGTATTGCTTTCATTTTATTTATGTTTTTTATTTTTGGTGTGAGCATTTTTGCTTCTCGCAGTGTTGTGAGTCATAAGTTTTTTTCCGGCTACGTATCTTCTTCTTCTTCTCAGCAGGTTGAGGTAACAGAGGCGTTATTGCTAGAGAGATGGGCGATGGCTTTTCCAGATGTTATTGAGCGCCTTTCTAAGATGAGTCCTCAGCAGCAAGAGCTGTTTATTGAGCAAGTACGTCGCGATGCGGTTTCATTTGCTTCTGAAAGTGGTCAGAGTCGTGAAGAGGCCTACAAGTTTGGCGAAACTGTCGCTATGGCTCTCTTAAAAGCGATGTCTCGTCCTTCCATTGCTAATGCTTATTTTTAATTATTTTTTTAATCATGCTTTTGGATTTGATTTTAAGGGGTAGAGCTTTTTGTTACGTTTTGAAAAGCACGAGGGAAATAATCAGAACATAAGGAAAAGGTTGCGATCATTACAAGAGTGATCGCAAGTTTATTGAGGGCACTTCAGGTTAGCTGCATCAATGACAAAGGAATAAAAAATAGCTTATATTTTTTAGAAAAGCAAAGATATGAATTGTTATAACAAAACATGTTAAGCGGATTTTAGGATGTTTATTCGTTGGTATGATTTGTAAAGATAAGGTGCAAGACTGATAAGATGCCAATCTGGAATTAAGTAAAAAATATTTAGATGAGGAGGAGAGGTCTCTTTTCCTTCAGAAGTCTTTGAGAGTGTAGCATTTTCGAGAAGTAAAAAACAAATAAAAGTGATCGTTAAGCTCTGTTATAGCAACAAAGAGGGTTATAATTTTTTCTAGCATATCGTTTTATAATTGTTATTTATCCTTTTACATGTGAAGTGAAAATCTCGAATATTTTGGAATTCTCTTGTTTTCAATCTGTTAAGAAATCAAAATCAGTTTTTTTATACAACACAAAGCGGGGGGCTTTTGTGGATAAAAACCCTTTTTAGAAAGAAGTAAAAAGCTTCTTTGAGTTATCTCAAAGACCAAAAGCTGTTGCCATATTTTGAATTGATAAAGAGTATGAAGGTTTTGGTATATTTATGAGCTTTTTATGCACGATGCTGGGGTGAGAGATTGGTTTTGGTTAATGGTTTATTGACGATAAAGAGTGTTGCGGTCATTCATTGGCGCGTGAGAAGCATGGATAACGGTTTTTATTTTTTGTGAAACTTGTGCGATATCGAGGATCTTCAGTAAAGATGATTCTGTCTCTATTTCTTTGTGGAATTGATCTCAATAAAGAATTTGCTCATTGTCTGTAAAAAAATATTATGCCTATTTAAATTGCTATTTTTGTTCTATAAAAATTGAGCGATACAATAGCAATAACAGAAATGGATAGAGTATATCATTTTATTGAATATTCTATAAGATTAAATATAGTCTCTTTATTTTTTTTATTTTATAATATAGGAAATCTATAATTTGTGCATAAAGAGATTTTCTTTTGTTGCAGAATTTTATCTTGAAATTGTCTTAGTATTTCCTTTTTAAAGCCGTTCTTTTGCTTTCTTTTTTTGTACAATACGCTCGCAAATTATTTGCGGATAGAATTTGAGAATGTTGTGAAGAGAAAGAAAATGCAATTTTTGAAAATCTTGTTAAATACAGCG
This sequence comes from Bartonella sp. AU55XJBT, assembly GCF_028618525.1. The sequence goes on from NZ_JAQITC010000009.1 coordinate 43,093, forward strand.
TGTGCTGTATTTTTTGTATTTGATATAAGCTGGACTCATAGTGCTTTAAATTTTGCAGAATCAAAAGAAGGCTCAGTGATTGTTGCTTCTAAGACACCTGCTCGTCCTTATGAGTTTCTTATTCAGAAACTTGCAACTAAGCATAATGTTCCCGTTAATTTAGCACATGCTGTTGTAAAAGTTGAAAGTAATTATAAGGCGGGCATAAAAGGGGCGGCGGGCGAAATAGGTTTGATGCAAATAAAACCCTCTACGGCACGAGGCTTGGGCTTTAGTGGTTCTGTAAAAGATTTGTACGATCCTGCAACCAATCTTGAATATGGTATGCGTTATTTAGCACGGGCCTATAAACTCAGCGGAGGAAGTACGTGTGGTACAATCCTTAAATATAACGCAGGTCATGCAGCAAAAAAAATGAATTCCATTTCGGCGAAATATTGCGCAAAAGTGAAAATGTATTTGGCTTCATTAAAATAAAAACGTCTTTTGAAAGGGATTGGCTATAAAATATTTTAAGATGCTATTTTCACGGAGCAAAAAATGTTTTATAAGTTAGTGCGTCAGTCGGCTGGGCAGCCGCGCTTGTCCAATACTGAAAAGCGGCAGGTGAGGAAAGTCCGGGCTCCATGGAAAGACGGTGCCGGGTAACACCCGGCGGGGGTGACCCTAGGGAAAGTGCCACAGAAAGTAAACCGCCTATTTTTATAGGTAAGGGTGAAAGGGTGGAGTAAGAGCCCACCGCGCATTCAGTAATGAATGTGGCAAGGTAAACCCCACCGGGAGCAAGACCAAATAGAAATGACGTGCAAGATTTAATTTGCAGCCGATTTCCGGGCGAGTCATTCGGGTAGGTTGCACGAGGCGGGTGGTAACATCCGTCCTAGATGAATGGTTGCCATGTAAAGTACAAGCTTTACTATACAGAACCCGGCTTATAGGCCGACTGATATTTCATGATGATCTGCGATATTTGATAAGATCAATGACATATAGGCTTTTATGAAGTCTGTGTTTGAAATGGATACTTGAATAAAGAGCATTTAAAAAAAATTATAACATTTCTTTAAGTATAATACGTTAGGATGTGTTTTGGGATAGCTTTAACTTTTTTCGTTCATAGGGATTCATATGAAAGTTAAAGGTTGAGTTTTTCTGATCGGTTGCCATGAAAGAGCTGTTGATTTGAAATAGCATAACTTCAAGACGGATTATTTTGACAAAACAGGATCAAAGAGCTGAACGCCATATTCCAGTGTTGTTGCAGCCAGTTTTGGCTGGGCTTATGCCATTGGTTGGAGCAAAAGTGATTGATGGCACCTTTGGAGCTGGTGGTTATACGCGCGCCTTGTTAAAGGCAGGGGCACAAGTGATTGCTCTTGATCGTGATCCGCATGCTATTGGTGCCGGTCAGCCCCTCGTTGATGAATTTTTTCCACGACTTCGTTTGGTTCATATGGAATTTTCACAGCTCGATCGTGTCGTTGAAGAGAAGGTGGATGCGGTTATTTTGGATATTGGTGTCTCTTCAATGCAGCTTGATGAAGCAGAAAGAGGCTTTTCTTTTCAAAAAGATGGTCCCTTGGATATGCGAATGGCACAGACCGGTTTTACAGCGAGTGATGTTATAAATCATTTAAAAGCAAGGGATTTAGCGCGTATTTTTAAGATCTTAGGAGAAGAGCGTTATGCAGGGCGAATTGCACGAATGATTGAAAAGCGTCGTGTTATTCAGCCTTTTTTGCGTACAGGTGATCTTGCGCATGCCATTGAGGTGTTGGTCGGGCGAAAGCCTGGAGATCGTATTCATCCTGCAACACGGGTATTTCAGGCTCTTCGTATCTATGTTAATGATGAAATTGGTGAATTAGCGCGTGGTTTATTTGCTGCTGAACGCGTTTTAAAAGCTGGAGGCCGTTTGGGGGTTGTCAGTTTTCATTCTCTTGAAGATCGTATGGTGAAAAGATTTTTTGTCTCTCGTTCTGGAGAAGGTATGAGATCACGCCATTTACCTGAAATAAAGCATTCTCCAGCAACATTTTTCCCTTTGTTTAAAGGGGGAATAACGGCAAATAAAGAGGAATTACAGCAGAATCCTCGTTCACGTTCTGCAAGATTGCGTATGGGGGTGCGGACTGATGCAGAAGCTCTTGGGGAAGATATGAAATTATTTGGTTTAGCAGAGATTGCCGGTTTTGAAAGTGGCAAGAAATGACAGTTTTCCGTACATTTGATATGATTTTAGTGATGATTATGATTTGTATGGCAGGCCTTACTTATAAAGTAAAATATGATGTTCAAAAACGTATGAGTGAGGTTCGTCATCTTGAGCATGAAATTGCTGCAGCAAAAAATACAGTGAGTTTGCTTCATGCTGAGTGGGCTGTCATGATAAGGCCTTCACGCATGCAAAAACTTGCAAAACGTTATCAAAAACAACTTGGGTTAGAGGTTATAGAGCCGCATCAAATCGTGGAGCTTAAAGATATTCCGGTACGAGAACACGATCCAATTGAAGAAATAATTAAACAAAATATCTTGGAAGATCATCAGGATATTTTAGCAAATAATCGGGCTTCTCAAGTCAATCGCGTTGTTCAAAAAGGCGCACAGCAATGAAATCGTCCTTTTTATTCTCAAAGAAAAAAAAGTGCTTAAAGGATTCGTTGAATCATCATCATGTTTCTGTTCGTCGTTCGTACTCTAGTCGTCCACGTTTACTTTTTTCGTTGTTCTGCTTTTTAATTTTATATGGCATCATGGGAGCTTGCCTTATTTCTTACGGGCTGGAAGGTGGACAGATTGAAGAAGCAAAGGGACCAAGCATTCTGCAATTGACGGCACGACCTGATATTGTTGATCGTAATGGTCGGCTTTTAGCAACAGATATTAAAACCTATTCACTTTTTGCTGAGCCACGACGTATTATTGATGTGGATGAAACAATTGAATTGCTTTCAACAGTTTTGCCTGATCTGAATTGGCAGGAAACTTATAAGCGTTTAAAAAGAAAAACCGGTTTTTCTTGGATACAGCGTGGGTTAACACCCATGCAGAAAACGCAAATTATGGCTCTTGGTATTCCAGGAATTGGTTTTCGGACTGAAATTCGTCGTTTTTATCCCGATGGACCTATAAATTCCCATATTCTCGGCATGGTCAATGTGGATAATCAGGGCATTGCAGGTATGGAAAAATATATTGATGATACGGGATTGAGTGCTCTGCGTGCTGCTGGTCTTGCCGTGGAAGAATCATTAAAACAAGTTCAGCTTTCGATTGATGTGCGACTTCAGGCAATTGTTCATGATGAACTTATTCAGGCTATAAAGCGTTATAAGGCAATTGCTGCAGGCGCTGTTATTTTAAATATACACACGGGGGAAATTTTGGCTTTGGCATCACTTCCAGATTTTGATCCTGGAAATCCTATTGAAGCTTTAAAAAGTGATCGTCTTAATCGGATGACGGCTGGAACCTTTGAAATGGGATCGATCATTAAAAGTTTTACGACCGCTATGGCTCTTGATTCCGATATTTTTCATTTAAACAGTGTTATTGATGCTTCAAAGCCCATAAAAGCAAGTAGTGGCTATACGATTCATGATTTTCACGGAAAAAATCGTCCCTTAACGTTATGGGAGGTTTTTATTTATTCTTCCAACATTGGTTCTGCTAAAGAGGCATTAGCGATAGGGATTGATAAACATCGCAGTTTTTTGCAAAAGCTTGGGCTTTTGGATCGCCTTACAACAGAATTGCCTGAAGTTGCCCATCCTATTGTGCCCCATCATTGGAAGGATATCCATTCTATGACAATTTCTTTTGGGCATGGTATGGCAACAACACCCTTGCAAACAGCCGTTGGGGCTGCTGCTTTAATGAATGGTGGTTGGTTGATTACGCCGACATTTTTAAAACGGACAAAAGAACAAACTTTGCATCATGCAAAACAGGTTTTGAAGACTAAAACAAGTCAAAATATGCGTTACCTTTATAAATTAAATAGTGATATTGGCTCTGGACGTAATGCAAAAGTAGAAGGCTATCGAGTGGGCGGAAAAACAGGAACAGCTGAGAAAGTTGAAAATGGAAAATATTCTAAGACAAAAAATTTCAATAGTTTTCTGGCTGCTTTTCCGATTGATGATCCTGCTTATGTTGTTTTAACAATTATTGATGAACCTAAGCCAGAGGAGGGAAAGCATTCCGCAACAGCAGGGATGAATGCTGGACCAATGCTTGCTAATATTGTTCGTCGCTCAGCGATTTTTCTTGGTGTAAAGCCCGATTTTAAAAAAGAATATGAGCCTCTTTTAGGTCAAAAAAGCCATTCAAATTTTGTTAAACAGCGGTAAAATGAATATAAAGGTGCGTCGTTATGTTGTTTGGAACAGTTTTTACAGAATGTCTTGAAGATCAGAAGCTTTCTTCAATGGAAATAACAGGAATCAGTGCAGATTCTCGACAAGTTTTGCCGGGCTATGTTTTTGTTGCTGTTCGAGGAAAACAAGGGGATGGAAGAGATTATATCCATGATGCGATAAAGCGGGGGGCACGCGCAATCGTTACAGATTGTCATGCTGTTCTTGAGGATTTATCTGTTCCCATTTTACGAGTTTCTAATGTTCGTCATAGTCTCGCGTTGGCCGCTGCACGTTTTTATGGCGCTCAGCCTGAAACGGTCGTGGCTGTGACCGGTACAAGTGGTAAAACATCTGTTGTCTCTTTTGTTCGGCAAATTTGGACTCATGTTGGATTGTGTGCTGCCAGTATAGGAACGGTTGGTGTTGTTTCACCTCACCGGAATGATTATGGTTCTCTCACAACACCTGATCCGGTTGTCTTGCACCGTCTTCTTTGTGAAATTTCTCATGAAGGTGTGACTCATGTGGCTCTTGAAGCTTCTTCACATGGGCTTGATCAAGGACGCCTTGATGGAGTCCGTTTAACGGCTGGTGCCTTTACCAATTTAGGGCGAGATCACATGGATTATCACAGATGCGTAGAGGATTATTTACGGGCTAAAATGAGGTTGTTTGATACACTTTTGCCTGTATCTGCTCCTGCTTTGATTTTTGCTGATGATGTCTATTCACAAAAAGTTATTGATGCTGTTACACAAGCGCGCCGCCGTGTCTTGACTATTGGACGTAAGGGACAATTTATCACAATTAATCGTGTTGAACATCAACGCTCAAAACAGTGTATTGAGTGTCGTGTGGAAAACAAGATTTATACATTTGATTTGCCTTTAGCGGGAGATTTTCAGGTGGCCAATGCACTTGTGGCGGCAGGGCTAGCCCTTGCAACAGGACTTTCTCCTGATAAGGTTTTTTCTGCACTTGAAACTTTGCAGGGGGCACCTGGTCGGTTAGAGTTTGTTGGAAAGACAGAAAATAATGCGCCTGTCTATATTGATTATGCGCATAAACCAGAAGCTTTGGAGCAGGTTTTGCTTTCTGTTCGTCCCTTTACGCAAGGGCGTTTGGTTGTTGTTTTTGGTTGTGGAGGGGATCGAGATCAAGGAAAAAGAGCTTTGATGGGAAAAATTGCAGCAGATAAAGCGGATATTGTTATTGTAACGGATGATAATCCGCGCACAGAAATACCAGAAAAAATACGCAAGGATATTTTACAGGCGGTCCCAACAGCCATAGAGATAGCAGATCGCGGTGAAGCTATTTCTTATGCGGTGGGGCTTTTGAAAGCTGGTGATACACTCATTATTGCTGGAAAAGGTCATGAAGATGGCCAAATTATAGGGCAGACAACTTATCCTTTTTCAGATCGTCTGAAAGCGATAGAAGCTCTAGAGGACCGGAGGAGATGACAGCTTTATGGGATAAACAAGCACTTGTTGCGGCCATTGATGGTATTGTAATGGGAAGTGTACCAGAAACTTTTCCTGGGGTTTCCATTGATAGCCGTACTCTTGCAGAAGGCGATATTTTTTTCTGTATTAAGGGGCATCATCTTGATGGTCATGATTTTGCTGCGCAAGCTTATGCACGAGGTGCAGGCGTTCTTATTGTTGCAGAACACCGTTTGAAGGATATGGAAAAGATATCGGCTCCATTGATTGTTGTTCCTGATGTTTTGCAAGCCTTAGAAAAACTCGGAAAAGCCGCGCGCAAGCGTTCAAGAGCTAAAATTATCGCAATAACAGGATCGGTGGGAAAAACAACAACAAAAGAAGCTTTAAAACAAGTCCTTGCAACGGCTGGAAACGTTCATGCCAATCTCGCTTCTTTAAATAATTGCTGGGGGGTTCCGCTTACTTTAGCGCGGATGCCGATGGAGAGTGATTATGGTATCTTTGAAATTGGCATGAATCATAAAGATGAAATTCGTCCTCTGGTTAAGCTGGTTTGTCCGCATGTTGCTCTCATTACGCATATTTGTGCAGGACATATGGGTTTTTTCAAAGATCTTGAAGAAATAGCAGAGGCAAAAGCTGAAATTTTTGAAGGATTGGATGAGGAAGGCATTGCCATTTTAAATGCAGATAGTGATTTTTTTTCTTATCTTGTTCAAAAAGCAAAGCAATGCGGTGTGAAAAAGATCTTAAGCTTTGGTGAGATTGAAAATGCTGATTATCAGGCACAGAATATACGTCTTTTAACCGATCATTCTTCTATGATGGTGCGCATTGGAGAACAGGATAGGGAGGTTCAAATTGGTGCTCCTGGACGCCATATTGTGCAAAATTGTTTAGCTGTTCTTGCGGCTTGTGATGCCATTGGTGTTGATTTAGACCCTATTGTGCTTTCTTTGCGCCATTTTTCTTCTCAAAAAGGGCGGGGTGTTCGTTATCGATTGTCTTTATCGAATGGAGGCGAATTTTATCTCATTGATGAAAGCTATAATGCTAATCCCGCATCTATGCGTGCGGCTCTTGAGCTTCTTGCGACAGGGGAAGTCGGGGAAAGGGGGCGGCGAATTGCTGTTTTAGGGGACATGCTAGAGTTAGGGGGGTATAGTGAAAAGCTTCATCGTGATTTAATAAAGCCAATACGCCTTTCTGGTGCTAATCCCGTTTTTTTATTTGGTGAGGCGATGAAATCTTTAGTCAGTGATTTATCTGCTGATGTTGAGGTTTATTATGCTGAAAATATTGAGAAAATTTTACCACTTCTTTTGACAGAAATTTCTCCTGGGGATCTGTTGATGATTAAATCATCCAATAGCCTTTGTTCATCAAATATTGTGACGGCATTGCTTGAGCGCTATAAAGCGGTTTCTTCATAGTTTTAAGAGGTTTTTTGTTCCATGATGCTGTTTTTTTCTTCGTTGAGTGATTGGCTTCCAGGTGTGAATGTTTTCCGCTACATTACTTTTCGTACGATAGCAGCGATGCTGACTTCGGGACTCATTGTTTTTTTGTTTGGACCTAGCATCATTGCTTCTCTTAAGTTGCGACAGGGCAAAGGGCAACCAATTCGTGCTGATGGTCCTCAAACACATTTTAAAAAGGCTGGAACACCTACAATGGGTGGATTGATGATTTTAACCGGCATTGTTGTATCGGCATTTTTGTGGTGTAATTTATCGAATATTTATTTTTGGGTATCGCTTTTGGTTATGCTTTCTTTTGGAGCCATTGGATTTTATGATGATTATCTTAAGGTCACAAAACAAACAGACAAAGGATTTTCTGGGAAAGCACGGTTAAGCTTGGAGTTTGTTGTTGCAGCAATTGCTGCTTTTGTCATTCTGCAAATTGGCTCATCTGGATTCGCTTTGCCTTTTTTGAAAGATTATCTTATCAGTTTGGGCTGGTTTTTCATTCCTTTTTCTGCGTTTGTCATTGTTGCAACGGGGAATGCGGTTAATTTGACGGATGGACTTGATGGGCTTGCGATTGTTCCTGTAATGGTTGCTGCCTTATCTTTTGCTCTGATTGCTTATCTTTGTGGGAATATGAATTTTGCTGATTACCTCCAAATACACTATGTATCGGGAACAGGTGAACTGGCTGTTTTATTGGGTGCTGTTGTGGGGGCAGGGCTTGGCTTTTTGTGGTTTAATGCACCGCCTGCTGCTATTTTTATGGGGGATACTGGCTCGTTGGCTCTTGGAGGTCTATTGGGGACTGTTGCGGTTGCTACAAAGCACGAAATTGTTTTGGCTCTTATTGGTGGGCTGTTTGTTGTGGAAGCGTTTTCAGTCGTTATTCAGGTTGGTTATTTCAAATTGACAAGAAAACGTGTGTTTCTTATGGCACCAATCCATCATCATTTTGAGAAAAAAGGCTGGACTGAAAGCCAAGTGGTGATACGCTTCTGGATTATTTCGATTGTTCTTGCTCTCATTGGTCTTTCAACACTTAAATTGCGGTGAGATTTTGATTTCTGTTACGTGTTATAAGGGGAAAAAAGTTGCTCTCTTTGGATTAGGGAAGTCTGGATTAGCAACGGCACAGGCATTGATGCGTGGCGGGGCAGAAGTGGTGGCATGGGATGATCATCCTGCGAGCGTGCAAGCAGCTTTTCGGCAAAATATTCCAACAAGAGATCTTCACGGTGAAGATTGGTCAGAATTTGTAGCATTAATTCTCGCACCTGGCGTTCCTTTAAATTATCCTCAACCCCATTGGGTTGTTGAAAAAGCACGTCAAGCAAATATAGAAATTATCGGTGATATTGAATTATTTGTTCGTGCGCGCCATCATTTTTTACAGCATTCTGGTTTTTGTGATGAGGATATTCCTTTCATTGCGATTACGGGGACGAATGGAAAGTCGACAACAACAGCTTTGCTTGCGCATTTGTTAGAAAAAATAGGCTGTGATGTGCAAATGGGGGGCAATATTGGACAGGCAATATTGACGCTTAAGCCCTTTGTTAAAAAACGTATCTATGTCATTGAATGTTCATCGTTTCAAATTGATCTTACGCCTTCTTTACAGCCAACTATTGGACTTTTATTGAATTTGACACCTGATCATATTGATCGTCATGGGAGTTTTGCTTGTTATGTGCAAACCAAAAGGCATCTAGTTGCTCAAGCTTCTCAGGCTTTTATTTCCGTTGATGATGCAGCTTGTGAGATGTTGTATCAACAATTGCTTCACGAGGGGCATCAAATTGAGGCAATTTCCAAGGATCATTTTGTTGAAAATGGGTTTTATGCAGAGGGGACCAAGCTCTTTTCTGTTCGTCAAGGGCAGCGCCATATGCTTGCAGATCTCGTGTCTATGACTGCTTTGCGCGGTTGTCATAATGCGCAAAATGCTCTTATGGCCTTGGCAACGTTGCAGGCTTTAAAAATAACGGATCCTTCTATAGAAAAACATTTAGCAAGTTATAAAGGGTTGGATCATCGTATGCAGCAGGTGCGTAAAATAGGGACGGTTTTATTTATCAATGATAGCAAGGCGACGAATGCGGATGCAACAGCGCCGGCACTTTGCGCCTTTAATGATATTTTTTGGATTGTTGGGGGGCAGGCAAAAAAGGGAGGAATTGAGTCTCTTAGAGAATTTTTTCCTAAAATTCGTAAAGCCTATTTGATTGGGAGTGCAGCGGAAGAATTTGCGCGCATGATTGGTTCTGCTCTTCCCTTTTCTATGAGCTTAACTTTAGAAAATGCAGTGCGTGAAGCCACCATTGACGCAATGCATTGCAAGGCAAAGGAGGTGGTGGTTCTTTTGTCACCTGCTTGTGCAAGTTATGACCAATTTAAAAATTATGAGGTGCGAGGCGAGGCATTTATCTCTTTGGTGATGCAATTACAATAACAAAAAGCATTACTTATAAAAAAATATTTTTGCGTTAAGACTCCAGAATCTTTTTTTGTGTAATTTAGTTTTTAAAGTGTTTGTTGGACAGGTTGGGGAACCTTATCACTTTGAGATAATTTATAAAACGGATAAGGTGGCTATAAATGATTACGCGTGCAGATAGAGACCCAATTGCGAATTGGTGGTGGACGATTGATCGCTCTATCTTTGCAGCTTGTTTAATTTTAATGGGGATTGGCATTATGCTGTCTTTTGCTGCTAGCCCCACTATTGCAAAAAAAATCGGAATTGCTGATAATTTTTATTTTGTTCGCTGGCATATCATTTTTAGCATTTCAGCATTTTTTATGATGGTTACCATTTCTTTTTTTTCGCTTCCTAATATTCGTCGTTTATGTGCTCTTTTGCTCATTGTAACGCTTGCTCTTATGGTTGCAACACTACTTTGGGGTCCTGAATTAAAGGGAGCACGGCGGTGGATTTTGCTCTTTGGTTTTTCTGTACAAGCCTCAGAGTTTATGAAGCCAGCTTTTGTGGTGATGTCCGCTTGGCTTTTTTCAGAACAGATACGCAAGAGGGGAATTCTAGGTTACATATTAGCAACTCTACTTTATGCCATTTGTTGTGTTCTTCTGGTTTTACAGCCTGATATTGGACAAACAATTTTAATAAGTGCAACATGGGGTGGGTTGTTTTTTATTGCTGGTGTGCCTCTTACGGTTATTTTTTTCTTTCTCATTTTTGGCGTTGTAGGAATTATTCTCGCTTATCTTTTTCTGCCTCATGTGCGCGATCGTATCAATGGTTTTTTGACAGGGGAAGGAGATACCTTTCAAGTGGATGTAGGACGTGAGGCTATTTTAAATGGTGGTTGGTTTGGACAGGGGCCTGGAGAGGGAACAGTAAAACGGATCATTCCTGATAGCCATACAGATTTTGTATTTTCTGTTGCTGCTGAAGAATATGGTATTATTCTTTGTTTGTTAATTATGATGCTTTTTGGCTTTATCGTTATGCGTTCATTGTATATAGCTATGAATACACGAGATTCCTTTATACGTCTAGGTATTACGGGCGTAGCCATGATGATAGGCTTTCAATCAGCTATTAATATGGCTGTTAATCTTCACTTAATCCCTCCCAAAGGCATGACATTGCCGTTTATTTCTTATGGTGGTTCATCAATGGTGGCAATTGCGTTTTCAATGGGAATTTTACTCAGTTTAACACGTCGTTGGCCAGAGGCCCGTCTTTCAGCTTTTTCTTCTTCTGTCTTGGATGGCTCTTCATGAATGATAAAAAAGTTATTGTTTTGGTGGCGGGGGGGACAGGTGGACATCTTTTTCCTGCTGAAGCACTTGCTGTTGAATTAAGGCGGCGTGGATATGATATTCATTTAATAACAGATGAAAGAGCGCGATCTTTTGTACGGAGCTTTGATAAAGAACATACACATATCGTTTCATCGGCAACATTTACACGACGTCATCCTTTTGCTTTGATAAAAACGTTTTGGTCTTTGCTCAGAGGTATGGGGCAATCGTTGAGGCTGTTTTATAAGTTACGTCCTGTTCTGGTTGGTGGTTTTGGGGGATATCCGAGTTTTCCTCCTCTTTTTATTGCGGCCTTAATGCGGCGCGTAACATTTATTCATGAGCAAAATGCTGTTATGGGACGTGCCAATCGGGTGTTGGCAATTTTTGTGCGTGCAATCGCTGGTGGTTTATTGTCGCCACATGGTCCTTATGCTCATAAAACGCTTTTGACGGGGAATCCTGTCCGTGAGTCTGTGCTAAAGGCGGCCGAAATTTCCTATCAGCCTTCTACAGGTGATGAGCCATTTTATTTTTTGATTTTTGGGGGTAGTCAAGGGGCTTCTTTTTTTTCACATATTGTTCCAGAAGCGATTGCTTTGCTCGATGATCAAAATCGTAAACGCTTACGTATTGTACAGCAAATTCGTGGTAACGCTGAAGAATTGATTAAAACCTATTGCGATATGGGCGTACAAGCTGAGGTTGCTTCTTTCTTTGATGATATGGCTGAACGTATGGCACATGCCCATTTTATTTTATCGCGTGCTGGAGCTTCATCGGTTTGTGAGATAGCGGTGATTGGTAGACCCGCTTTGCTTGTTCCTTATCCTCATGCTTTGGATCATGATCAGGCCGCCAATGCTGCCCTTCTTGCACGTGTGGGTGGTGCGCAAATTATATTAGAAAAAGATTTAAATGCACAAAAGCTTTCTGCCCTGCTAGCGCAAGCTTGTTGTGCACCCAATTTATTGGAAAAACAAGCGCTTGCTGCAAAAAAAGTTGGGAAACCTCATGCAACCCGTTGCCTTGCTGATATGGCTGAAGCCTTAATTGCAGGGCAATTGTTGTCAAATATAAAAGAGGAGCTTTTTGATGAAAATGCCACTTGATATAGGCGTTATCCATTTTATTGGAATCGGGGGGATTGGTATGAGTGGAATTGCGGAGGTTTTTTATAATCTTGGCTATAAAGTTCAAGGGTCCGATCAAGTTGAGAGTGCCAATGTTGAACGTTTGCAGAGAAAAGGAATTAATGTTCATATTGGTCATTGTGCTGAAAATTTAGGAAATGCGGAGGTTGTTGTTTTTTCTACTGCCGTTAAAAAAACAAATCCTGAGTATATTGCTGCAAAAGAAAGACATTTACCGCTTGTCAGACGTGCAGAAATGCTGGCGGAGCTGATGCGGTTTCGGCGTGCAATTGCCGTGGGTGGTACACATGGTAAAACAACGACCACATCAATGGTCGCAGCGCTTCTCGATGCTGGTCGTTTTGATCCGGTGGTGATTAATGGGGGTATTATTAATGCCTATGGTACGAATTCTCGTACGGGAGAGGGCGATTGGATGATTGTTGAAGCCGATGAAAGCGATGGAACGTTTTTAAAGCTGCCTGCTGATATTGCTGTTGTTACCAATATTGATGCTGAACATTTGGATCATTATGGAAGTTTTGATTCTGTGCGGGATGCTTTTCGGCAATTCGTAGAAAATGTTCCTTTTTATGGTTTCGCTGTTTTGTGCCTTGATCATCCAGAGGTTCAGTCATTGGCGGGTCGTATTGATGATCGTTGGGTAATTACTTATGGTGCAAATCCACAAGCGGATGTTCGTTTTCTTAATCTTTCGATGGATGGCCAAAAAACGTATTTTGATGTTCTTGTTCGTTCACGTAAGACAGGAAGAAAGATTGAGTTGAAAAATTTGCTTTTGCCCATGGCAGGAGAGCATAATGTTGCCAATGCAACAGCGGCAATAGCCATTGCGCATGAACTTGGCATTTCAAATGAATTGATAAAGAAGGGTTTAGCGGAATTTGGAGGTGTAAAACGACGTTTTACGCGAACAGGAAGTTGGTGTGGCATTGAAATATTTGATGATTATGGTCATCACCCTGTTGAAATAAAGGCTGTTTTGCGCGCGGCACGTGAGAGTGCAAAAGGGCGTGTCATTGCTATTGCACAACCCCATCGTTATTCACGTTTGTATCATTTATTTGATGAGTTTTCTGCTTGTTTTAATGATGCCGATACAGTGTTGATTGCCCCCGTTTACGCGGCTGGTGAAGAGCCTATTGTAGGGTTTGGTTCGCAAGAATTGGTAGAGCATATTAAAATGGCGGGTCATCGTGATGTGCGCTTGATACATGGTTTGGAAGATGTTGTGTCTCTTGTCTCCCAATTTGCTCAGGCAGAGGATTATGTTGTTTTTCTTGGTGCTGGCAATATCACACAATGGGCTTGTGCGTTGCCTCATAAGTTGTTGGAACTTGGTGGTCATGATAAATTTTCAGAACATTGATGGTGAGGCGCTATTGGCGCAACTGCAACCGCTGTTGGGTAATGTCAGAGGCAAGCTTACTCCGAATGTTGAGATGCGTAAGGTGACATGGTTTCGCACAGGCGGATTGGCAGAGCTTTTTTATCAGCCTGTTGATGAAGAAGATTTGGCTTTCTTTCTTCAAAATTTACCTGAAACTGTTCCTGTAACAATTGTAGGTATCGGTTCTAATCTTCTGGTGCGTGATGGGGGTGTTCCTGGGGTTGTGATTCGTCTTTCGCCTAAAAATTTTGGGCAAGTGCAGCAAGTTTCTCCAAAAGGATTCTTGGTTGGCGCTGGTACAGCAGATAAACATTTAGCTGCTGCCGCTTTAAAGGCAGAAATTGCTGGTTTTCATTTTTATCATGGTATTCCTGGTGGCCTTGGAGGAGCTCTCAAAATGAATGCGGGGGCGAATGGTGTTGAAACTGCAGCGCGTGTTGTTGAGGTCTATGCGTTGGATCGTAAAGGACAACGTCATATCTTGAGTTTGAAAGATATGCATTATTCCTATCGTCATTGTGATATTCCTAAAGATTTTATTTTTACGGCTGCTTTATTGGAAGGGGAACCCAGTCATAAAGATGCTATTCGTGCTGCTATGGATGAAGTTGCTCTCCACAGAGAAACTGTGCAACCTATTCGCGAGAAGACAGGGGGATCAACTTTCAAAAACCCTGAGAATACATCCGCGTGGCGTGTGATTGATGAAGCAGGGTGTCGAGGTTTACGGATTGGTGGCGCTCAAATGAGTGAAATGCACTGTAATTTTATGATTAATACAGGGCAAGCAACAGGCTATGATCTTGAAGCATTGGGAGAAACAGTGCGTGCGCGTGTTTTTGCACATTCAGCTCACCTTTTACAATGGGAAATAGAGCGTATTGGTCAATTTGAACCTGGTCGAAGTGTTTCTTCTTTTGATCCATTTCATTGATTTATTGTTCACTAAAAAAGTATCAATAAAAAATTGAGTCATTTCAAAGAGATAATAAAAAATTTCTATTAAGAATCAATAAATTAACAAAGAATCTCTTGCATCAGGCTTTTGAGTCTGATTCATTATGCAAAATGCTAGGTTATTGATTCGCAAGGATAAACTGTGTTTTTCCTGTATGTGGTACTGATGTCTTCTATATAGGCTACATATAGTATGCGAAAGAGGGTGATTTATTATGAAAGATAAACATATAGCTGTGTTAATGGGAGGTGTTTCTTCTGAACGGTCTGTAAGTTTATCTTCAGGAACGGCTTGTGCTGATGTTCTTGAGGCGCAGGGGTATCGCGTAAGTCGCGTGGATGTTGACGCTCATATTGCTTCTGTTCTTGAACAGTTGCAGCCCGATATTGCTTTCAATGCATTGCATGGTCCATTTGGTGAAGATGGCCGGATTCAGGGAATTCTTGAATATTTAAAAATTCCTTATACTCATTCTGGTGTAATGGCGTCCGCTTTGGCTATGGATAAGGGACGTGCAAAAATTATTGTTGCAAGTGTTGGGGTTTGCGTTGCTCCTTCTCGTATTATGAACCGCTTTGCTATTGGGCAAGTGCATCCCATGGAGCCTCCTTATGTCATTAAACCTGTGTGTGAAGGATCAAGTTTTGGTGTTCTCATTGTCCAAGAAAATGAAGCTGAACCACCGCATAATATTGGGGGAGCTGAGTGGGGATATGCCGATGAGGTGATGGTTGAGAAATATATTCCTGGTCGTGAATTGACTTGTGCTGTTTTAGGGAATGAAGTGCTGGAAGTGTGTGAAATTCTCCCCAGCCAACATTTTCCATTCTACGATTATGACTCAAAATATAAGACGGGTGGTTCTCTTCACATTTGTCCTGCACAACTTTCACTAAATATTTACCAAAGTGTGCAAAGAATGTCTTTAGCAGCCCATCAGGCGATAGGGTGTCGAGGTGTTAGCCGTTCTGATTTTCGTTTTGATGAGAAAACAGGAGAATTGGTTTGGCTTGAAATTAATACGCAACCAGGTATGACATCGACGTCTCTTCTTCCTGATATTGCAAAAGCGAGCGGTCGTACTTACGGCGATATTGTTCAATGGATGGTGGAGGACGCATCATGTATGCGTTGAATGTTAATAAAATAAATGTTCCGATGGAGGTGCTTTCAGTGCCGGCTTTGCCACGTCTTTATCGTCGTTTTCTTCGGTTTATGTTTGAGTTTGTTTTTGTCAATATTCATATTCCACGCCATTTCGGTTCTTTTGCTGTTGTATGGTTTTTCTTTGTGACAGCTTTTTATGGACTTTCATCAAGTGGTCAGATGGCTATGATCGTAAACACGATTATATCGGATAGTGGTTTTGTGGTTGTTGATGTCGATGTTAGTGGTAATAAACGCTTGGCAAAGCAGGATATTTTGAAAATTTTAGAACTTGATGTTGCGCCTTCTATATTCACTTTTGATGTTGAAAGAGCACGTTCTCTTTTGGAAAAACAGGCTTGGGTTCAATCGGCAAATGTTCAGAAAATTTATCCCAATAGAATGCGCATTTCCATCGTGGAGCGTGAGCCTTATGCTATTTGGCAACATGATGGTGTGGTTGATATTGTTGATCATACGGGGCGTGTTATTGTGCCCTTTAAAGGAGAAATTGTTTGGGATTTGCCTCTTGTGGTTGGGCAGGGTGCGCAAAATGCAGCTAAAGGATTTATTCAAGCGCTGTCAGTTTATCGGCAAGTGTATGATCGTGTTCGTGCTTTTGTGCGGGTAGGGGATCGGCGTTGGGATCTTGTTTTGGATAATGGAATACGCCTTATGTTGCCTGAAAATAATGTCCTTGAAAGGCTTTCTTCTCTTATTTCATCTGGTACAATGCAAGATCTTTTATCGCGCGATATTCTCAGTGTTGATTTACGTCTTGCTGATCGAATTACTGTTTCTTTATCAGATGAAACGTTGGAGCGTTATCAAGCTCGTGTCGCAGAAGAAGAACGTATTTTAAAGGCGCGAAAGGTAGGAAACCCATGATGTTGCTCAGATCACATCATCGGGGGGGGCGTAAGACACGTTTTTTAACGGTTCTTGATGTTGGCTCAAGTAAGATTGTTTGTCTTATTGCTTGTTTGCGTCCTTTGAAATATGCGCACTATTTGCATGGTCGTACGCATTCTATGGAAATTCTAGGCTTTGGAGTACAGCGTTCACGCGGTATTAAATCTGGTGTTGTCATGGATATGTTTGCAGCAGAACAATCAATACGCTTGGCTGTTGATGCGGCAGAAAAAATGGCTGGTTTGGTGGTGGATTCAGTAATTGTGAATTTTTCCTCAAGTCGATTACAAAGTGCTTTGATTCAAGGAAAAGTTCATTTGAATGGTCGTGAAGTTACCAAGCGTGATATGCGTATGGCCTTTTCAGATGTTTCGCGTAAAGCTTTTGATGCTGAACGTCATGTTATGCATTCAGTTCCAGTTTCTTATATCTTGGATGGAGATAAAGGAATTTCTGATCCTGTTGGCATGGCAGGGGAAACATTTGGTGTCGATGTGCATGTGGTAACAGCAGAAACAGCCTCTTTGCGTAATTTAGAAACGTGTATTAATCGTGCTCATTTGAGCGTTGAAGCAATGGTTGCTACTCCCTTTGCAAGTGGTCTTGCTGTCTTGATGAATGATGAGGCACATTTAGGAGCTGCATGTATTGATTTTGGTGGTGGGACAACAACGTGTTCAGTATTTTTTGAGGGAAAATTTGTTCATGCCGATGCTCTTGCTGTTGGGGGGCATCATGTTACTCTTGATGTTGCACGTGGCTTTTCTATGTCTCTAACAGAGGCGGAGCGTTTAAAAGTTGTTTATGGTTCGGCACTTTTAACAAGTGCTGATGAGCGGCAAATGATTAATGTAGCAGAAATTGGGAGTGAACAGCGTGAAATTCAATATCCTCGCGCGGTTCTTGGGCGCATCGTTCGTGCGCGTGTTGAAGAAATTTTAGAAATGGTGCGTGATTGTTTAAATCGTTCTGGTTTTGGTCACATCATTGGTAAGCGTGTTATTTTAACTGGGGGAGCAAGCCAGTTAACAGGATTGCCAGAAATGGCACGTACTATATTAGGAAGAAATGTTCGTATCGGGCGGCCTTTAGGGATTTCGAGGCTTCCTTCTCTTGCAAAAGGGGCGGCGTTTACATCTGCTGTTGGGTTGTTAATTTATCCGCAATTGGTGGGTTTTGAAGAAAAAACAATGCAGGCGGCAGGAAATCATTTATCGATGAGCACACGTGGGTATTTTCAGCGTGTTGGTCAGTGGTTGCGTGAGAGTTTTTAGTTAAGTCTAGTTGGATAAATTTCATCGCTTTGGCTTGCGGTGTCTTATGAGAAGGAAAAGAAAATGACGATTAATCTGCATCGGCCAGATATCGCGGAATTGAAGCCACGCATTACCGTTTTTGGTGTTGGAGGTGGTGGCGGGAATGCCGTGAATAATATGATTAATGCTGGTCTTCAGGGAGTTGACTTTGTTGTTGCAAATACGGATGCACAAGCTTTGGCTATGTCAAAGGCTGAACGTGTTATCCAGCTTGGTGCAGCTGTGACAGAAGGTTTGGGTGCTGGGGCTTTACCAGAAGTTGGACAAGCGGCAGCAGAGGAATGTATTGATGAAATTATCGATCATCTTGCAGACTCTCATATGGTTTTTATTACTGCTGGTATGGGGGGAGGTACTGGAACAGGGGCTGCTCCCGTTGTTGCGCGCGCAGCGCGTGAAAAAGGTATTTTGACCGTTGGTGTTGTAACAAAGCCGTTTCAGTTTGAAGGGGCACGGCGTATGAAAACGGCTGAGGCTGGTATTGAAGAATTACAAAAGTCTGTCGATACATTGATTGTTATTCCCAATCAAAATCTTTTCCGTATTGCAAATGATAAAACAACATTTGCTGATGCTTTTGCTATGGCGGATCAAGTACTTTATTCTGGTGTTGCTTCCATTACGGATTTGATGATTAAAGAGGGTTTGATTAACCTTGATTTTGCTGATGTTCGTTCTGTTATGCACGAAATGGGCCGAGCCATGATGGGAACGGGTGAGGCATCTGGTGAGGGGCGTGCTTTGGCTGCTGCTGAAGCTGCTATTGCAAATCCATTGTTGGATGATACCTCTATGCGTGGAGCACGTGGTTTATTGATTTCTATTACGGGCGGGCGTGATATGACTCTCTTTGAGGTTGATGAAGCTGCTAATCGTATTCGTGAAGAAGTGGATGCTGATGCGAATGTAATCTTTGGGGCTATTGATGATGAATCATTGGAAGGTGTTATTCGTGTTTCTGTGGTTGCCACTGGTATTGATCGTGAGGGTAGTGATGTGGTTCAGTCCTCTCAGCCTCAGCTCCAACGGCCAATCTCTTCAATACGCAAGAACGATCCTGGAACACCACACAGTTCTTTTCATGTTCAGTCACCGCCTTTGCGTTCTGAATCAATGGTAGAAGTCATCGAATCACTTGAAATAGAAAAGAATAAGCCAACAGGAGAACAGTTCCGCCCCAAAAGTCAAATTTTTGCACAGCCTGCAGAAGCAATGATGACACGAAATGTGACAAAAACTGTTGCTTATGGTTCAAATGCTGGGCAAGATCAGATATCAAATGCTCCACGTATGCAAGGAGGTCGTATTTCTCAACAAACTATGACGGCTCCCGTGAGCATGGAGGCTACAGCGCATGTTCTTGATGAGATGACAGGGGTTGTGAAGCAAAAAGAAAAGATAGTGCAACCAAAACAAACGCAACAGATGCAAGCACGCGCTCCAATGCGGATGCCTGAGTTAAAGGATTTTCCTCCTGTTGCTCATGGACAGAGACAAAGAACATCTGTGACTGATCAAGGTCCTCGTAATCTTTGGCAGCGTTTGAAACAGAGCTTGACACATCGCGAGGATGAAGAGCCAGAAGCAAGATTGGAACCTGCTGTGAGATCCTCACAGCAGCAAGAGTCCTCTCTTTACAATAAAAACTCTCAGGCGCTTTCTCAAGATGCTTCTGTTTATGTTCCACGTCGTTCTGGTGCGTTGCATCCTCAAGTTCCACAAGATCAGCGTACTTTTATCAGTGAAGAAGATCAGTTAGAAATACCAGCGTTTTTACGTCGTCAGGCAAATTAATTGCTAAAAAATGAGGTAAAGTCAGAGATTTTATGATCTCTTTGACGATGAGTTAGAAATTATGAAGTAAAATATATTGTTATTTTAGATAAAATACTTTATTTTTAAAAAAACCGCTTATTATGAGCGGTTTTTTTATTATTTACTATGAATATTTTTTTTATGGTTTTATAAATTTTGTTGAAAGATGTAAAAGAAATTTAATAAAATAATATGATGAATTTGGTGCCAAAATATCAGTCTACTCTTAAAAAAGCAGTAACATTTAAGGGGATTGGCGTTCACAGTGGCTGTTTGTCAGTGGTAAAAGTTTGTCCAGCAGATGTTGGGTGTGGTATTCTTTTTAAGCGTTGTGGATTAGACGGAACAGAAAAAATATTTCAAGCCCATGCATCGCAAACGGGAAAAACTGAGTTATCAACGGTGCTTGGAGATGGAGAAGTAAGGGTTGAGACAATTGAACATTTGATGGCAGCCATTGCTGCTTATAATTTGGACAATCTTATTATTGAAGTGTCGCATAATGAGGTCCCGATTTTAGATGGTTCTGCATGGCAATATTGCCAAGCTTTTGAAGATGTTGGCATTGTCCAGCAAAATGCATACCGTTCTTATTTTATGATAAAAAAGCCGTTGCGGGTTGAAGGAGCGCATGGTTTTGCAGAGCTTTTGCCATTTGATGGACGCCGTTTTGATATAACGATCTCTTTTCCTTCTCCTGCAATTGGTAAGCAACATTTCAGTTTTGATCTTACTACACGAGGGTTTCGAGATGATTTGTCACGTGCACGCACTTTTGGTTTTATCAAAGACGTGGAAAAATTACGGCTTTCTGGAAAGGCGAGAGGCGCTTCTTTAGAAAATTCTCTTGTTATCGGTTTTAATGACGAAATTTTAAATTCCGATGGTCCTTATTGGGAAAATGAATGTGTTCGGCATAAGATGCTTGATGCGATTGGTGATACTGCTTTGCTCGGGGGCCCTTTTATTGGATTATTTCGTTCTTATTGTAGTGGCCATAGAATTAATGCACAATTGGTGAAAGCTCTTTTGGCAGACGAATCATATTACGAAAAAAACTCTTTAGAGAAAGAGTAAAAGAAAATTGACAAGATTTTTTTATTGTTTATTTGATTTTTAAGGGGGTAATTGACCTAAACTGCTAAATTGGTTATGTGCATTTTAAATTGATATGGTATAAAAACTTTTAATAAATTATTTTTGCTGCAAGGTGATATTCTCTGGAGGCCGGAAAAACTATGAAAAAATCTCATGTGTGCATTAGAAATATGGCATATAGAAAATCTAACATTGTACGCAAGATATTAGGGGTGGTGCTTTTGGGAAGCACCTGTATGTTAGCGGGATGTCTCTTTAAAGAGAAAAATACCCTTGATCCATCTGCTTATGTTTTAAAAATGGATCCACCAGATGTTCTCTATAATCAGGGGCTTGCGAGCCTTGAGAGTGGACGGCTTGGAGATGCTGCGAAAAAGTTTTTGAAGATTGAAAAACAGTATGCTTATACAGACTGGGGTCGTAAATCTTTAGTCATGGGGGCCTTTACAAATTATCGTCTCGGAAAATATGATGATTCAATTAGTATGGCTCAACGCTATATTACTCTTTATCCTGGGTCTAGTGACTCGGCTTATGCGTACTATATTATTGGTCTTTCTTCTTTTCGTCGGATTCCTGATGTTACGCGTGATCAACGTGATACGAAACGCGCTATTGCTGCGATGCAGCTCCTTATAGAGCGTTATCCCAATTCTGAATATGTCAAGGATGCTAAGGATAAAATACGTTTTGGGCGAGAACAGTTGGCTGGTAAAGAGATGCAGGTTGGCCGTTATTATGAAGAAGGGCGGCGTTATCTTGCCGCAAGTAGACGGTTTCGTACCGTCGTTGAAGAGTATTCCGATACAAATCAAATTGAAGAAGCGCTTTTCCGCTTGACAGAAGTTAATTTGGCTCTTGGTTTAACGGCTGAAGCACAGACGGCAGCAGCTATTTTAGGGCAGAATTATCCCAAAAGTGAGTGGTATAAATTTTCTTATAATCTCTTGCAGAAGAATAAAATATCACCACATGAGCATAAATCTTCTTGGATCTCAAATGCTTTAGGTGGTGATAAGAAAAGGATACGTTGATTCTCTCATGCTGGTGCAGCTTTCGATTCATAATATTGTTTTGATCGAAACGCTCGATATTCATTTTACGGCGGGGTTAACGGTTTTAACTGGAGAAACAGGAGCGGGGAAATCTATATTGCTTGATGCTTTATCACTTGCTCTGGGGGGGCGGGGTGATGCTTCGCTTGTACGTCATGGTACTGACCGTGGGCAGGTCACGGCTGTTTTTGATGTTCCTCTTTCTCATCCTGCACGTCAGCTTATTCGTGAGAATGGTCTTGATGATGAGGGCGATATTATTTTACGACGCGTACAATCAAGTGATGGGCGCAGTCGTGTCTTTATCAATGATCAGGTATCTAGTGTTGCATTGATGCGGAGTGTTGGTCATCACTTGGTTGAAATTCATGGACAGCATGATGATCGTGCGCTTGTTGATGTTGCGACGCATCGCCAATTATTAGATGCTTTTGGTGGGCTTGAAGATGATGTGAAAAATTTACGTCAATGTTATCGGGTATGGCATGAATGTGAAGAGCGTTTGCAACAACAGCGTCTTAAAGTAGAGAATGCAACGCGTGAGATGGATTATCTTCGGGCATGTGTAGAAGAGCTTGAAAAACTTGATTTTCAAGTTGGTGAAGAAGATACTCTTTCTCTTCGCCGTGCTGATATGCTTAAATTAGAAAAAATAGCGACGGATATTAAAGAAGCAGATGATCTTTTAACGGGGCAAAAATCGCCAATACCCGTTCTTTCTAATTTGGTAAGGCGTTTGGAGCGGAAAATTCCTGAGGCAGAAGAGCTTATTACACCAGTGGTGAAATCTCTTGATGAGGCATTGCATGCACTTGCAACAGCACAGGAAGGGATTGAAACGGCTCTGCGGGCATTGGATTTTGAACCTGATGAATTGGAACGGATAGAAGAACGCCTTTTTACGCTTCGCGGTTTTGCTCGTAAATATCAAGTTTCTGCGGATGAATTGGTTCAGTTACGCGATAAAATGGATGCTGAACTTACTGATTTTGAAGAGGCTCAGAACACGTTAACGCGTTTTGAAGATGAGGCAAGGGAGGCACAGAAAAATTATGATACATTGGCACAAGCCTTAACAATAAAGCGTCGAGAGACAGCAAAGCATTTATCTGAAAGTGTTATGGCTGAGTTGCCGGCGTTAAAATTAGAAAAGGCAGAATTTATTGTTGAAATGCAGACTGATGTTGAAAAACGAAGTGCAGAGGGGTGTGATCGTATTGAATATTGGGTGCGGACAAATCCTGGAACACGGGCTGGCCCCATGCTGAGTGTTGCTTCTGGTGGTGAATTGTCTCGTTTTTTATTGGCATTAAAGGTTGTGTTATCTGATCGCGGATCTGCGCCCACACTGATTTTTGATGAAATTGATACAGGTGCTGGGGGGGCTGTTGCGGCTGCTATTGGCCAACGGTTGCAACGTTTGTCGGAAAAGATTCAGGTTTTTGCTATTACGCACGCACCCCAAGTTGCGTCGAAAGCGCATAGTCATTTTCTTATTTCAAAGATTGAAAGTGATGATAAAGGGCGCTTTGTTACAGCTATTCATAAAATGGAAGAGCAGGAGCGTGCAGAAGAAATTGCTCGTATGTTGGCAGGAGAACAGATTACTGAGGAGGCACGAGCGGCTGCTCAAAAGCTTCTTGCCTAGTCATCATTGAGAAAAGATAAAAAAACTGAAGAGCATGTGTTCATTTGAATTCACTTCATGATTAAAGAGTTGAGATTTTTATGACGATAGTCCACCATTTGGAATAGATTTTATGAAAAAGGACGGAATTAAAAAACTTACTGCTCTTGAAGCGGAAAGTGAATTAGAGTGGTTAGCACAAGAGATTGCGCGTCATGATGTGCTATATAATCGTGATGATCAACCTGAAATTTCTGATGCTGAATATGATGCTCTTCGCCAACGTAACGCAGAAATTGAAGCTCTCTTTCCTGAACTCGTTCGTATAGACTCTCCTTCACATAAAATTGGAGCACCGGTTTCGGAGAAGTTTGAAAAATCTGTTCATACACAACCGATGCTTTCCCTTGATAATGCGTTTAGCTTTGAAGATGTCACTGAATTTGTTGAACGTGTGCGTCGTTTTTTACGGCTTTCAGAAACACAAATATTAGAAATAACAGCGGAGCCAAAAATTGATGGTTTATCGTTGTCTTTGCGCTATGAAAAGGGACGGCTTGTATGTGCCGCAACGCGGGGTGATGGGACTGTTGGTGAAAATGTGACAGCGAATGCACGAACAATTTCTGATATTCCAAAAGTTTTACAAGGCAAATTTCCTGATATTCTTGAGGTTCGCGGTGAAGTTTATATGGGGCGGGAGGATTTCCAAGCGCTTAATATCAGCCAGCAAGAGAAGGGTAAGTTAACCTTTGCCAATCCTCGAAATGCGGCGGCTGGTTCACTGCGTCAATTGGATTCACGGATAACTGCCAACAGGAAGCTGCGATTTTTTGCTTATGGTTGTGGTGAGGTGAGTGAAATATTTGCAGAAAGCCAAATGGAGATGATGAAAAATCTCAAAGAATATGGCTTTATTATCAATCCATTAACAAAAGTTTTTAAGACAGTAGAAGAAATTATTTCCTATTATCGTGATGTCGAAGAATGCCGTCATTCTTTAAACTATGATATTGATGGCATTGTTTATAAGATTAATGATTTAATGCTCCAAAAGCGTTTGGGGTTTGTTTCTCGTTCGCCGCGTTGGGCTATTGCACATAAATTCCCAGCAGAAAAAGCGATGGCGCTTTTGGAAGCTATTGATATTCAAGTGGGGCGTACTGGAGCTTTGACGCCTGTTGCGCGTCTTGCTCCTATTACTGTTGGTGGTGTGGTGGTGACCAATGCTAGTTTGCATAATGAGGATTATATTAAAGGAATTGGTCATAAAGGAGAGCCCATTCGTGAGGGACGTGATATTCGTGTCGGCGATACGGTGATTATACAGCGTGCTGGTGATGTAATTCCTCAAGTTGTTGATATTGTTTTAGAAAAACGCCAAAAAGATTCTCCTGCTTTTGTTTTCCCTCATCTCTGCCCTGCTTGTGGAAGCCATGCTGTTCGTGAAGTGGGAGAAGCAGTGCGTCGTTGTATGGGGGGGCTTATTTGTCCTGCACAAGCCATTGAGCGGATTCGTCATTTTGTGGCACGCAATGCTTTTGATATTGAAGGACTTGGAAGAAAACAGGTAGAGTTTTTTTTCCATGCTCAAGATGAAGCGCTTTGTATTCATACACCTGCCGATATTTTTACTTTAGAACGGCGCCAAGAAAAGTCTTTGATACGTTTGGAAAATATGGAGGGTTTTGGTACTATTTCAGTGCGGAAATTGTATGATGCTATTAATGCACGCCGCAAAATTCCTCTCAGTCGTTTTTTGTTTGCTCTGGGGATTCGTCATGTTGGAGAGGTCAATGCACGCCGGCTTGCGCGGGCTTATCAAACTTATACAGCTTTTGAAACTGCGGCGTTGGGAGCACTTATGCCATGTGAGAAGGAAAATAAAGAAGGCAATGAAGCTTGGCTGGAGCTTACCAATATCGAAGGAATTGGACCACAGGTAGGAAGTGCAATTGTTGATTTTTATAAGGAAGCACATAACCGTGAGGTTTTGGCTGTCTTGCTTGAAGAAGTAACTCCTCTTGATGAGGAGCCTGTTTTGACAGCATCTTCACCGTTAGCAGGAAAGATCATTGTTTTTACAGGAACTTTGACGCGCATGTCACGCGATGAAGCAAAAGCATTGGCAGAGCGATTAGGGGCAAAGACTTCCGGTTCACTCTCTAAAAAAACAGATCTTCTTGTTGCAGGACCTGGAGCGGGATCAAAATTGACTAAAGCTAAAGATCTAGGTGTTGAGGTTATTGATGAAGAGGCTTGGCTACAGCTGATTGAGGGACATTATGGTTAAGAAGGATGACTTCTCAAGCATGATGGATATGCTTGTCTTTTATTTTTCCTCATCAGATGCAATTTATTTATATTGAAAGGCAATTTATAATTATTGTTTAATACTGTAAAATATTGTCTTTCAGGATGATAAGATGATGCAAAGATTTTATATATTTCTTCATAGTAAAGGCAGATTTTTGCTTGGAAAAAAGTGTAAGTATTTTTTCTAGAAGATGTCTGCGCTGCTAAAGAGGCATGGTTGCTTCTTTTGCCCATTCTTTCTCTTCTTCATTTAAATAAGGTTCATTCATCTGATAAACACGTGCATGGTAATCATTGAGCCATTGTCGCTCTTCTTGTGTTAAAAGCTCTGGAAGGATGAGCTTTCGATCAATGGGACAATGGGTGAGCGTTTCAAACGAGAGCATTTCTTTCTCTCCATCAGCAATTTTTTGTGCTGGTTTCACAATGAGTAAATTTTCAATACGAATACCAAAAGCACCTTCACGATAATATCCAGGCTCATTAGAAACAATCATTCCAGGGATCAATTCTTGGCACCCTCTGCGCGAAATATTTTGTGGCCCTTCATGAACAGAGAGATAAGATCCAACACCATGACCCGTACCATGGGCATAATCAAAACCGGCTTTCCACAAGGCAATGCGTGCTAGAACATCAATATCTTGTCCGCGTGTTCCTTTTGGAAAACATGCTGTTGAAAGAGCAATCATGCCTTTAAGAACCAGAGTAAAACAGCGTTTTTCTTCTTCTCCAATATTCCCAATTGCGACCGTGCGTGTAACATCTGTGGTGCCATCACGGTATTGTCCACCTGAATCCACAAGATAAAGTTCTCCAGACTTGAGTTGTTTATTGGTTTCATTCGTTACACGGTAATGGATAATAGCTCCATTTTCTCCTGCTGCTGAGATTGTATCAAAAGAAAGATCTTCAAGTTTTTTCCCCATGTCTTTTGCTGTATTTATGCGAAATTCTTCTAATTTTTGAGCAGCAGAAATTTCATTTATTGTGCTTGGTGTTTGTTTGTCTAACCAAGCAAGAAAACGGGTAAGAGCAATACCATCGCACAGATGTGCTCTCCGCGCCCCTTCTAGTTCTGTGTTATTTTTAATGGCACGGGGTAGAGCAGCAGGGTCGGTCAGTGTTATGAAAGATTTTCCATCCTCTTCAAGTACAGTGCGTAACTTTTCGCATGCTAACTGTGGATCTAAAGCAAAAATCATGCCTTTTTGATTATAATCTTTGATCTTTACAATAAACTGTTCTGGTTCATATAATTTTGCATAACGTTCCAGATATTGTTTTTCTTTTATACCAAGCTTTTTGCTATCAATGAATAAGGCTGGTGTTTCTTCTACGGGTATTAGGGCAAAACAAAGAGAAAAAGGTGTATTGGAAACGTCATTGCCACGTATATTGAATATCCATGCAATAGAGGAGGGATCTGTAAAAATAAAAGCATCTGCACGGGCTTGTTGTACGTCTTTGCGAATTAAAGATAGCTTTTCATCACTATCCCATCCTGCATATTGGAGAGGGTGAATCGATAAGGCAGATTGTGGTGATGGTGGTTGATTATGCCAAATAAGATCAATAGGATTTTGTTGAACTGCTATAAGCTTTCCACCTGTTTTTATCTCTAAGGATTTTTTTAATACATCTGTAGCGGCAATGGTGTGGAGCCATGGATCAAAGCCAATAGAAAGTTGTTTTCCATTTTTTTCAAGCCATTGTGAGGGGGGATAAGTTACGAGATCTTCATATTCAAAAATATGAGGATCAGTTTGTTGGCGAACTTGGAGTTTGTAGCGTCCATCAGTAAAGATAATAGCTTTATTTTTTAAAATGAGAGCGATCCCTGCTGAACCCGTAAAGCCAGTAAGCCAGCTTAAGCGTTGAGCATGGGGAGGGACATATTCTCCTTGATGTTCATCGCTACGGGGAACAAGAAAACCATCAAGCCCAAGACGATCAAGCTCTTTACGAAGAGATGAAATACGCTCGAGAGCATGGCTGGGATTTGTTGTTGCTTCAAAAGATTGATACATAACAACGTCCTTTTCATTTATTTCAGATGTATCGTAACCCATCCTTGACGGTGGTATGTTTCAAGATGCTTTAATCCCTGTTTTACATAAGCTTCCAAGACAAGATCATGTTGTTCATCAAGAATTCCAGAAAGTACAAGTGATCCACCTGTTTGGAGGCCTTGAACCATTTCTGGTGCAAGTTCAATAAGCGGATTAGCAAGAATATTGGCAATGATGAGATCAAAGGGCGCACGTGATGCAATTTCATCATGGGCAAAACCTGTTGCTGTAATTGCTGTAATATATTTTTCTACGCCATTGAGTGTAATATTATGTTGTGCAACTTTAATAGCAATGGGATCAATATCGGACGCGAGAATAGTTATGGGGTTGAGCTTTGCTATGCCAATGGCTAAGACTCCACTGCCAGTTCCAAGATCAAGGGCATTTTGTGGATTTTCGTGTTGCATTATTTTGGCAATCATTTCCAAACAACCGGCTGTTGTTCCGTGATGTCCAGTGCCAAAAGCTTGATTTGCGTCAATTTCAATGGGAAGAACATTTGCTGGAATGGCGTCTCGGTTATGGCTTCCATGAAGGAAAAAGGGACCGGCATGTATAGGTTGTAATCCTTCTAGGCTTTTTTGTACCCAATCAATATTAGGTAAAACTTCATGGTTAATTTTATGAGGATCTATAGAAAGGATCTGTGCAAAACGTTGCAAAATACGCTCTTCATTGTCTTGGTCTACATAGAGTGAAAGTTCATAGATGGTGTTTTTTTCATCTATCTCTGTAAGAGCCAAAGGATATCCTGCTTCGTCAAAAGCTGCTTCTATAAGCGTATAAAATCGCTCTGCTTCACTTTTAAAAGCAGTATAATACAGACGAATTTGCTGTGACATCTTGTTCTTTCTTTATGATTGGCTTTTTATTTAGTTTGAGACAAGTTTTTTGAGTCGCTCAATGGCGATTTCGTCTTTTAACTCATTATCGTCTTCTTTGGGTTCATAAGGAATAATACCAGCGAGTTTGCCACCTTTTTTAAGCAAAAAAATTGCTGCTGTATGATCGTAAGTGTAGTTCCCATCTGTTCCTGGTACTTTTTCAGCAAAAATATTAAAGGAATTGATCATTTTATGAACTTTCTCAGGCTCTCCGCTAATACCAATAATTTTATTGGTAAAATTACTGAGATATTCATGAAGTGCTTCTGGTGTATCTCGTTCAGGATCAACAGTAACAAACCATATTCCTAATTTATCAGCCTTTGGTCCAAGAGCCGTTAACCATCGATCAAGATTCATCAATGTTGTAGGACAGATTTCAGGGCACATCGTAAAACCGAAGAAAATAATTGAAGGTTTACTGCGAATATCAGCTTGCGTAACAGTTTGTCCATTTGAATCGGTGAGAGTAAAGTCATCACCTAAAGGTTTATTGATCAATGTATCATAAATAAAAATCCCCGTAAGAAATACAACTGTTAGTCCTAAGATGCGGATTACATTTTTCATAGCTTGTCTCTCTTAAAAGCGCTAAAAAATTCTAGCATTGGCTGGTTTGTTTTGCAATCTTTGTTTCATGGTTGATTTTGCTCATCTGATGGTTATGTCTCTTGTGTTAATTATCGGACAAAAATTGGTGAAAGCTAAATGAATATTGAGAATGATCTTCGATTCCATGAAAGTAAACCGCGTATTCACACAACGGCACGGTTGCATGGTTGTAAATTAGGTCGCTATGTGGAAATTAATGAGCGAGTAATTTTGCGGGATGTAATCGTTGGGGATTTTTCTTATTTATACCGTAACAGTGAGGCTATTTATAGCGATATTGGTCGTTTTTGTTCTATTGCATCTCATGTACGGATAAATGCGTTGGAGCATCCCATGGAGCGCCTTTCAACCCATAAAATAACCTATCGGCCAAATGAATATTTTCGTTATAGGTCACTCGATTGTTCTTTTCGCGAAAGGCGTTGTGCAAAACGTGTTATCATTGGGCATGATGTGTGGATTGGGCACGGAGCGGTTATTATGCCTGGGATAACAGTGGGACATGGGGCAGTTATTGGAGCTAATGCTGTTATAACAAAAAATGTGATGCCTTATACGATTGTTGTTGGAGTTCCGGCTAAACGCTTGCGGATGCGTTTTTCCACTCATCTGATAGAAGATCTTTTAGATATGGCTTGGTGGGATTGGCCGCTTGATAAAATTCACAACGCATTGCCTGATATGCAAAATTTACCCATTGAAGCTTTTGTTCGCAAATGGAAAGGACATTCAGAATAAAATAAAGTGGTCTTTTGAAAAAACTGATTGTGGTTTTTTTCGTTAAGCTTTGTCTACAAAATTATCCAGTACACGCTTTTCTCCAGCTTTTTCAAACATTATTGTCAATTTATGATCATCTATTGCAGTGATATGACCATAACCGAACTTTATATGAAAAATTCGATCATTGATTGCAAAATTTGATGGTGCGTCAGAGACTGATTGAGCGATAACTTTGCCTTCAATATTTTTGTTTTTTTGTGCACGTTTTTGTCTTGGTGTTGCATAGTCATTATAAAAGGAGTCTTGATGTTGAAAGGAGTATTTTCCATAACCACCATAAGATGTGTCCATGGCTACGGCTTCTACATGTTCTGCTGGTAATTCATCTAGAAAACGGGAGGGAAGAGCAGGTTGCCAAAGTCCGTGAACTCTGCGGTTGGATACAAACCATATATGCAGATATTTTTTTGCTCTTGTAAGCCCCACATAAGCAAGACGCCGTTCTTCTTCTAATCCTGAACGTCCACCTTCATCTAATGAGCGCTGATGGGGAAAGAGTCCTTCTTCCCAACCTGGAAGAAAAACTGTTTCAAATTCAAGCCCTTTAGCGGAATGAAGTGTCATGATGTTGACGGCATCCATGTTTTCATTATTTTCCGTTTCCATAACCAGTGCAACATGTTCTAAAAAGCTTTGAAGATTTTCAAATTGTTCCATGGAACGGATCATTTCTTTAAGGTTCTCTAGTCGTGTGGGCGCTTCTGGTGAGCGATCTTCTAACCACATGGTTGTATAACCAGAATCATCAAGAATGATCTCGGCAAGCTCTCTGTGAGGAGTGCATTGCAGCATATTTTGCCAGCGGCGGAAGTTTTCAATGAGGCTTCGTAAAGCACTGCGTGCTTTAGGTTTTAACTCGTCTGTTTCAATGATATCAGCGGCAGCGGAAAAAAGAGAAACAGCACGTGCGCGCGCACTCTCATAAAGAATGCGCAGGGTTGCATCGCCTATGCCGCGTTTAGGTGTATTAATAATACGCTCAAAAGCTAAATCATCAGCAGGGTGGACAACAACGCGTAAATAAGCCATGGCATCACGTATTTCCATTCGCTCATAAAAACGAGGACCACCAATGACGCGATAGTTAAGGCCAAGCGTTACAAAGCGATCTTCAAATTCACGCATTTGAAATGATGCACGTACCAATATAGCCATATGATTTAATGCATGACCGCTTTGTTGGGCGCGCTCGATTTCTTCTCCGATTGCTCGCGCTTCTTCTGCTGAATCCCATGCTGAATGAATTTTTACTTTTTCTTCCTCACTCTTTATTTGAGCAGAAAAAAGGACTTTGCCCAGTCTTTCTTCATTATGAGCAATCAGATGGGAGGCGGCTTTAAGAATATGGGATGTTGAGCGATAATTGCGTTCTAGACGAATAATTTTGGCAGAAGGAAAATCTTTTTCAAATCGTAATATGTTCTCGACTTTTGCACCACGCCATCCATAAATGGATTGATCATCATCGCCAACACAACAAAGATTAACATTTTGACCTTGAGGATGTTGTGCCAAAAGGCGAAGCCAAAGATATTGTGCTGTATTTGTATCTTGATATTCATCGACAAGAATATAGCGAAATTGAGAATGATATTCGCGAAGAATATCTGGATTGTGTTGGAAGATAGAGATACAATGAAGCAAAAGATCGCCAAAATCACAAGCGTTAAGATCTTTTAATCGATTTTGATAACTGCGATAAAGTTCTCGTCCCATGCCGTTGCCAAAGGAATGCGAATCACTTTTTGAGAGATGCTCTGGTGAAAGTCCTTGATTTTTCCAAGAATCAATCATCATGGCAAGGTTTCGTGCGGGCCAACGCTTATCGTCTAATCCCTCAGCTTGAATAAGCTGTTTTAAAAGTCGGAGAACATCATCGCTATCAAGAATTGTAAAGTTTCTTTTTAAATCAATAAGCTCTGCGTGGCGGCGTAAAATTTTAGCTCCAGTGGAATGAAAAGTTCCAAGCCAAGGCATCCCTTCAACAACTTCACCAATGAGTTCACCAATACGTGTTTTCATTTCACGGGCTGCTTTGTTGGTGAAAGTGACAGCAAGTATTTGTTGAGGAGAGGCCAGTCTAGAGCGTAGAATGTGAGAAATACGGGTTGTTAAAACGCGCGTTTTTCCTGTACCAGCACCTGCAAGAACTAAAAGTGGCCCCTCAGTATTCATAACAGCTTGTTGCTGTTCTGGATTGAGCTGTTCTAAATAGTCTATGTTATATGATTGTTTGTCTTTTAGAACATGAGAAAAAGTCCCAGAGTTCTCCTCACCATGGGGGGGGGCGGCATCTTCTTCAAAGAAAGGTATGTGATCGGAACGATTATTCATTATACCTTTTTTGTAATCTTTTTTTCATTAAAGCGCTAGGTTTAAAAAACTTTTTTAAAGCCACAACCGTCTTAATTGCAAAGAGAGATGTTAAAACAAAAGCAAGTATTTAAAGACGTTGAGTAAGAATACTTTGAAGAGCGTAAACGCGTAACGAGGCTGAAAGATTGACTTGTTGTGGTCTTTGGCTATCAATATTAGTGATAATAAAGGCTAAAGATTGTCCTTTTTTGCGGGCTATATCTTTGAGAATTTCTAAAAATGGCGGTTCTAAAGAGACGCTCGTTGCGTGTCCATCAACGCGAACAGATATCTTTTGCGGAATGACTTTTGACCAATCAATAGAAACACTTTCGTTCATTTTCTCCCCTTTATTCGTCGTTTCGTAAACGATTTTGATCAAGAAATTTTTGCGTTTTAAAAGATTTTTGTTGCTCGAAAAGTTTTTCAGTTTTTGTCCGTCCAAAACGATAACGATTTTCCTCAGCATGAAGAGCTTTTTCTGCACGCCTTTTTTGTTTTCGAAATTGGCGAAGATTTATCAGTTCAGTCATGAGAAAATTTATTTTTTCCGAAAAGAATCTAAAGAGACAACATCAGCACTTTGTTTTGTATCGTTATTGGAGGGTTCTTTATTGGCACTGAGATTTTGTTCTTTTGTGAGCGTATTTTCTTTTTTTTGTTTGTTTGATGGAGCGGTGGGTGTAGAAGAGGTATTTTCTAAATTTTCACTTTCTACAGTGGGAAGTTTTGTGGGCAGATCAAATGCTGCTTCAAATGTTGCTACAGGATCGTAAAAGACTTGAATGGAAGTAAAAGGAATCACAAGTTTTTCGGTAATTTCTCTGAAAGAGAGGGTCACTTCGAAGGCTGTTTCTGAAACACTGAGATCTCTAAACTGATGTTGCAAGACGATTGTCATTTGTTCAGGATAGCGATTTTTTAGCCGAGGAGAAATTTTAACGCCTGGGGCATTTGTAAAAAAAGTTATAAAAAAATGATGATTTCCCGGAAGTCCTGCTTTAGCAACTTCTGATAAAACTTTACGGATAACTCCACGAAGCGCATCCTGAACGAGAATATCGTAACGGATTTGATCTTTAACCATCGAAGTTTATTCCTTTTATTTCACGTAGCAGAATGGCTCGTATTGATCTTGTGTAAGAGAATATATTTAAAAATCAGCAGTATTTTGTCTATGAGGTACCTCATTGAATCGAAAAAAACACGAAAAATAATGTCTGATAATGTCTCAAAGATCAATCAATAACATTTTAAAAAGTGAAGGCTTCTGTTGCCAGGTGCCTTCCAACCCCGCTTAAACCTGCGACGGTTTAAGAGTCAATTTGAAACATTCACACCACCTTAAGCGGCGAGACGTGCTTCCGCATAGTTGTCATTTGCAACTACTCATTTAGCCCGATAACGGTGGTACAATGCCGAGTAAAAGAGCGATCTTTACACCCTTGTCGATCCTATTTCGCCCCCACCAAAATATAATTTTGGTGGTTTATACTTTGGTGGAGGCGCCGGGTACCGCCCCCGGGTCCAATAGGTTTATTTCACCGTCCATTTATTACCATAGCTGGTAAGCCAGCCCTTTAAATATAGATGAAGAACAGTCGTAGGAAAAGGGGGGGTTGTTAATATTTTTAATCCTCTAATTATTTATGGAGCTATATGATGCGGCTGGACAGTATAGCCGCTCATTTTTGAAGAGGAGATGATGCAAAATGACAAATAATCTAGCAGATATTAAACTATATGATCCAAATCCCGATATAGCAGCAGTCGAACGGCTTAGCCGTCGTTTAGCTTTGGTGATGAAAAAGCAGGATGCAGCGCTTGTTGCAACATCGGATCCAAAAGAGTTAGAACGTGTTGAAAAATGGGTTCAAGATGTTTTAGAAGCTGATGAGAAGAGTGCTAAAATGGCTGTTTCAAAAGTTGCTGAGATGATGTCTGGAGAGCGTAGAAAAAGTCGTGTAACTTTTTATTATTTAGTCGCTAAGCAACTCAATGCACTTGATAAAATTTAAACAATATTAAATTTGTGATAATGATAAAAAAGCCCAATTTCTTGGGCTTTTTCGTTTATAGAGAGCGTTAACGTTTTTCATCGTCTTGGAGGTATCCTCCTTTACGCATACTTGGGACAAAGAGAAGCGCAATGAAAGCCATGATCATTACAATGGTTATGTAAAAATAAAAGAGTGATTCATAACCGTGTTTTTTTAATCCAAGCGCAACGTATTCAGCAGAACCACCAAATAAGGCATTCCCAATGGCATGAGAGATGCTGACACCTAATGCACGTATGGAAGAGGGAAACATAGCTGATTTTACGACACCAGAGATGGATGTATACATGCTCATAATGAAGAGCAAGCCAATAATAACAGAGAAGGCAACCAATATACTATGGGTGTTACCGACGATCCAAAGCCCAGGAAACGTAAAGAGTGCAGAGAGTATACTCCAAATGATGAGTAAAGTTTTTGTTCCAATTTTATCAGCTATAATACCGGCTATGGGTTGGAACAGGATGAAAATAAACAGTACAGCTGTCATGATCGTTGTTGCGGTATGTTTATCAAAGCCGGTGGTGGTGATCAGATACTTCTGCATATAAGTCGTAAAGGTATAAAATGTGAGTGATCCTCCTGATGCAAAGCATGCAATCACGACAACGGCTTTTGTATGTTTGGTGAGAAGTTCTTTAAGACTACCAGAGTGTTTGTGAGAGCGGCTTTCTTTCGTGGTTGTTTCGTGGAGCGAACGACGTAAATAAATCGCAACCAGTGCTCCACATCCACCAATCACAAAAGGAATACGCCAGCCCCATGCTTTTAACTGATCTTCAGTAAGGTAAATGGCTAAAATAAATATAATGAAACTGGCAAGAAGCTGTCCTGTAATAAGGGTGGCGGATTGAAAAGAAGCAAAAAGCCCACGATGCTTTTTGAGGGCTACTTCGCTCATATAAGTGGCTGCTGTACCATATTCGCCACCCGCTGAAAGTCCTTGCATCATTCGAGCTAAAAGTAAAAGGATTGCTGATGTTATTCCCCAAGTTTCATAAGTGGGGAGTATGGCAATGAAAAAAGAGCCACCACACATCATAAAAATGGATACAAGCATTGAGCGTTTACGTCCATAACGATCGGCAACAAATCCTAAAAACCAAGCTCCAATAGGGCGCATAAGAAAGCCAATAAAAAATACCCCAGCAGTTTTCAACAGTGGCGTAATTGTATCACCATCTGAAGGAAAAAATTGTGAGGCAAAATAAATCGATGCAAATGAATAAACGTAAAAATCATACCATTCTACGAGATTTCCTGATGCGCTTGCTATAATAGCAAAAACACGTTTTTTTGCATCTTGTGATGCTGAAGTTGTTTCACTTTTCATGAAATGTTCCCCTTTTAGATTTATAATTTATTTTTTATTATTCAGTTTGTTTTATGATTTGTATCACTAAAATTTAATTGTACCATAGTAATTTCTTATGAAAGCTATTTAAGAGAGTCTGTTTGTATATAGGTTTTGAGCCTTTTGAGGGCGTTATTGCGTTGTAGAATAAAGTGCATCACAGCGAATGTAAGGGGAAGGGGGCATTGAAAAGGAGATTTAAGCGGGATGAAATGTTGGTAAAAAGAGTGCTTAAATGACTGGCTTAAGAATTTTCTATAGGATATTTGAACAGTGCAAAGAAGTTATGTAATTTTTATGGTCTTGTCGCTTCGTGATTAAAGATCTTTGAAAAATCTCAATAATATAGATTTATAGATTCTCCACCTTATGCAAGAAGCATAATGTTTTTCCTGTATGGAAACGGTCGAAAATGAATTATTTTATGTTTGTTGTTTTTTAAAAGGCTTTATAACATTCATAAAAAGCCCAAGTTCTTGGGCTTTTTATTGTGTGTAAAAATTTAATGGATCTCATCATCTTTCAGATATCCTCCTTTATCGATATCGGGCATCATGAGAATGGAGATGAGGGCAATGATCATCATTCCAACGATGTAAAAAAAGAAAACAGATTCGTGTCCCATATTTTTTAATCCAAGCGCTACATATTCAGCAGAACCGCCAAAGAGTGCATTCCCGATGGCAAAAGCAAATCCAACACCAATTGCTCGGATTGAAGCGGGAAACAATTCTGCTTTTATGATACCGGCGATGGAAGTATAAAAACTCATAATACAGAGTATGCCAATAATGATGAAGAGTGCTGTCCATGCGTTATGGGTATTTCCAATCATTTTAAGGACAGGAATGGTGCAGATAATGGATAATACACTCCAACTGATGAGTGAAAATCGTGCTCCAACTTTGTCGGCGAAGGCACCTAAAAGAGGTTGGAATAACACAAAAACGAAGAGGGCAGCAGTCATGATCGTTGTTGCGGTTTGTTTATCAAAACCAGTAGTTGTGATCAGATATTTTTGCATATAAGTGGTGTATGTATAAAATGTGAGTGATCCGCCAGCTGTAAAGCCAACAACCAAAAAGAAAGCTTTTTTATGATTGCGAAAAAGCTCTCTAAGACTACCAGCATGTTGTTCAGAGCGGCTTTTGAGGGTTGTTGTTTCATGAAGTAAGCTTCGCAGATAAATTGAAACGATTGCTCCAAAACCACCAATGACAAAAGGAATACGCCATCCCCACGCTTTTAACTGATCTTCAGTAAGGTAAATGGCTAAAATAAATATTATAAAACTTGCGAGAAGTTGACCTGAGATCGTTGTTGCATATTGAAAAGAAGCAAAGAGACCACGATGATTTTTGGGTGCAACTTCGCTCATATAAGTGGCTGCTGTACCATATTCACCGCCAACGGAAAGTCCTTGAAACATTCGGACTAAAAGGAGAAGAAATGCTGCTGTTATTCCCAAGGTTTCGTAAGTGGGAAGTATGGCAATAAGGAAAGATCCCCCACACATCATAAAAACAGAAATAAGCATTGAGCGTTTACGTCCATAACGGTCGGCAATGTATCCAAATAACCATGCACCAATAGGGCGCATAAGAAAGCCAATAAAAAATATTCCTGCAGTTTTTAATAGTTGTGTAACGGTATCATTATCGTTAGGAAAAAATTGTGATGCAAAATAAACCGATGCAAAGGAGTAAGCATAAAAGTCGTACCATTCTACCAGATTTCCTGATGCGCTGGATATGATAGCAAAAATACGTTTTCTTGTATCATGTGGATCTAAAGTTGTTTGGTGATTCATGAATTTTTCCCCTTTTATATTGATAACTTTTCTACTCGTTAAAGTTGTTGACGATGTGTATCATAGAAACATAATTGTATCATGATAATTTCTTAGGGAAACACTTTAAGATCATTTGTTGTATTTTTATTTTTTTAAAGAGCTTTGCTTTGTAACTTAAAAAAATAAACAATATTTATATTAATATAAATAAAGTAAATTTAAACTAAATTATATTATGAGTTATAATTTAATTTATACTTTTGGTAATCATTAAATATTATTTTATAAAGGCTAATGTATAGGTTAAAAACTTATGATGGTAAAAAAATGATCTTGCATACTTCATTTTTGTGGTTTCACTGTAAGATTTTTTCTAGAGTGATTAATGCTGTTTTGGGCTTATGGTGTATTGTGTCAATCGTGTGCTTTTGGTGATCTTTTAAGGAAATTGTTTTTTGTTTCATGGTGAATTATTTGCATATGAGAGTGTTTGTGAGGATATAGATGCTCTTTGGCTTTATAGGTTTGATGTTGTGTCGTAAAATGGTGTTATTGGCTATTAGATGTGAGGTTGGTGTGTAGGTAAAAATCTCTTGATGAACTATCTTAAGTATCAAGGGAATGTGCAATCTTAAGGACTAGAGAATATAGTATAGTAGGCTAACAAATAGTATAATGATAGCGGCTTGCACTTTTATTAATATTAAGCGTGAAGAGGTTGGTCCGCAATGTTAAGCAGCTCTTGAGCCCTTGAGTTTTTGAAA
Organism: Bartonella sp. AU55XJBT; assembly: GCF_028618525.1. The sequence continues at coordinate 81,614 of NZ_JAQITC010000009.1, forward strand.
CGGTTTATAAGAGGCATTTTTAGCCCTTTTCTTGTACAATTTTATCCAACATGGCTTTTCCTCTCCTTGTAATGTGCAAGCGAGGGGTGTTTTGAGTGATTCAACATAAAACAAACGTCAAATGAGAAAATTCTACGTGATACTGGGGCCTAGTTCAAGTTGAAAGATGCTAAATATATCATTGCAAATCAATATGTTGTGCAATTCCCCCCTTTTTAGAGGGCTTTCCCTTTATGCTATTCACAGACGCCATTATGAAATGGACTTGGGTATATTTGAGAAATGTTTCTTAAAAAAGTGCCGGAATTCATAACATAATGGTATTTTCTATTTTTCATGGGGCTTTGTTTTGCATATGGGGTCCATTAAAGAGCGTATTAAACAATAGCATGAGACAATGTATCATTTATTATTGATAAAATTTCTTGAAAGATGATCGTTTGGCTTCGGTTTTGATGAGGAATAGAAGTATTAAAATAAATCAAACGTTTCTTATCTTCAGTGAACTCAATTCAGCGAAAGAAGCATCTCTTTGATAACAATGCGGAGCCGTTCGTTTTTTATAAGCATCCCATGCGGGAGGAGAGAAAATTTCTTCTTTAGCGTGTTTATAGGGATAAAAATAAAAAATTGTAAGCTTTAAATTTCCGTAGAACAGATATAAAAAAAGCCCAGAATACTGGGCTTTTTTGTTAGGATTAAAAGTTAATCGATATCATTTCCTTGTAAATACCCTTTTTTGCGAGCATCTGGCATTAAGAGAATTGCGATGAAGGCAATGATCATCATGCCGGCTATGTAAAAATGGAATATAGATTCATAGCCGATTTTTTTAAATTCAAGTGCAACAGCTTCAGCTGAACCACCAAATAGTGCGTTAGCAATGGCATAAGAAAGTCCAACTCCCATGGCGCGTACTGAAGCAGGAAACATTTCTGCTTTTACGATACCAGAGACGGATGTATAAAAACTCAAAATACACAGCATTCCTATAACGATTAAGAGTGCAATCCACGTGTCATGAGTGCTCCCTATGGTTCTAAGCCCTGGGACGATAAAGATGATGGACAGGGTACTCCAAATAAGCAGTGAAGTTCTTGTACCAATTTTGTCCGCTAAAGAACCAAAAAGGGGTTGGAGTAACATAAAAACAAACAGTGCAGCGGTCATTATTGTATTAGCAGTGTGTTTATCAAATCCACTCGTTGTGATCAGATATTTTTGCATATAGGTTGTGCTAGTGTAAAATATGAGTGATCCACCAGCTGTAAAACCAATGACTAAAAGGAAGGCTTTTCCATGATTGCGTAGAAGTTCTTTAAGACTACCAGCTTGTTTTTTAGAGCGGCTTTCTTTAGTGGTTGTTTCATGAAGTGAACGACGCAGATAAATCGCAACAATTGCGCCACATCCACCAATCGCAAAAGGAATACGCCAGCCCCATGCTTTTAATTGATCTTCAGAGAGATAGAGGGCTAGAATAAACATAACCAAACTTGCAAGAAGTTGACCTCCAATGAGCGTGGCATATTGAAACGAGCTAAAGAAACCGCGACGTTTTTTAAGAGCGACTTCGCTCATATAAGTCGCTGTCGTTCCGTATTCACCGCCAACTGAGAGTCCTTGAAGCATGCGGAGTAAAATGAGAAGAATTGGTGCTACTGCTCCAATCGTTTCATATGTAGGAAGAAGAGCGATGAGAAACGAACCACCACACATCATAAAAACAGAAATCAGCAAAGAGCGTTTACGTCCATAACGATCTGCAATAAATCCAAAGAGCCAACCGCCAATTGGACGCATGAGGAAGCCGATAAAAAAGACGAAGGAAGATTTTAAAAGTTCGGTAACAACATCTCCATTGGAGGGAAAAAACTGTGAGGCAAAATAAATAGATGTAAAAGAATAAACATAAAAATCATACCATTCCACCAGATTCCCTGATGCACTCGATATGATCGAAAGAACACGTTTTCTTGTATCATGTGGTGCTAAAGCTTCTTGTTTTTCCATAGTCAATCCCTTCATTTTACGTTCATCCATCTTTATTCATTATCCCTCTATGTTATTTTCTTAGAAGCTGTCTATAGTATTTTATCTTTTGCATCAAAATTTTAGTCAGATCGTGATAATTTCTTGTGTAAGATGTTTTCGGAAAAAGATTTGAATTATGTTTATACGGATTTTATAGTTTTTATTTTCTATAATGAAAAGAATCGGACATAATAGCCTTATGAAATCATATCTTGCTCTTTTATCGCATGTTTTAAATCAGGGTATTGATCGTACGGATCGGACGGGGGTGGGAACACGATCTATTTTTGGGTATCAGATGCGTTTTGATTTACAAGCAGGATTTCCATTGTTGACAACAAAGAAATTACACTTACGTTCAATTATTTATGAGCTTCTATGGTTTCTTAAAGGCGATACAAATATTGCATGGTTGAAGGAGCATGGTGTATCTATTTGGGACGAATGGGCTGATAAACAAGGAAATCTTGGTCCTGTTTATGGGTATCAGTGGCGCTCTTGGCCTGCTCCTGATGGACGCTATATTGATCAAATCAGTGATCTGTTGACGATGATTAAGGAGACGCCTCATTCTCGTCGCTTGATTGTGTCAGCATGGAACCCCGCATTAATAGAAGAGATGGCTCTGCCACCTTGTCATTGTTTTTTTCAATTTTATATTGCTGAGGGTAAATTATCCTGTCAGCTTTACCAGCGTTCGGCGGATATTTTCTTAGGGGTTCCATTTAATATTGCGTCCTATGCATTGTTAACGATGATGATTGCGCAAGTCAGTGGCCTTAAAGTTGGTGATTTTATTCACACGTTGGGGGACGCGCATCTTTATTCTAATCATTTTGAACAGGCAAAACACCAATTGTCTCGTATACCAAATGCTTTGCCCTGTATGCGTATAAATCCAGCGGTAACAGATCTTTTTTCTTTTAAATTTGAGGATTTTGAATTGCTTAATTATGATGCACACCCCCATATTAAAGCGCCGGTAGCAATATGAAGATTTCCATTTGTTTAATTGCTGCTGTTGCAGAAAATGGCGTTATTGGTTGTAAAGGTGAAATGCCTTGGCATTTATCGACAGATTTGCAACGCTTTAAGGCGTTGACGTTGGGTAAGCCTATTATAATGGGGCGAAAAACTTGGGATTCTATCGGGAGACCTTTACCAGGGCGCAAAAATATCGTCATTACGCGTGATTGTACCTTTAGCGCTGAAGGGGCTGTTGTTGCGCATTCTTTATCACAGGCATGTTCTCTTGCAACACGTGTTGTTTCTCAAAATGATGTAGAGGAAATTTTTATTATTGGTGGGGGTGAAATTTTTCAACAAGGGTTTGGTCTTGCTGATAAAATGTTCCTTACAGAAGTTTTAGCTTCTATAGATGGTGATTGTTTTTTTCCTATTTTTGATAAAGAAAAGTGGACTATTGTGCAAACACAAGATATTCCAAAAGGGGATAAAGATAGTCATCCGACACGTTTTGTTGTTTATGAGCGGAAATAATTTTTTGTCATATGAAGTGGAAAGGGTTTATCCGTTGCGTAATTGAGATAAAAGGAACCCTATAGGCTTTAAGTGAAGGGTTGGTATTTGAATGAATGGTAGTCAGTTAAAGAGGTGATAATGCCCTGGACAAATCAAAATGGTGGTGGCCCGTGGAGTGGCGATAAAAATAAGAACAGTGGTGACAAAAAGGCATCGGCTAAGAATCTTTTTGGTTCTGGTGGCAATAATGGTGGCGGAAATGGCCCCAATCTTGATGATATTTTGCGTAAAGGACAGGATCACTTTAAACAATTTAGTCGAGGGGGTGTTTTTGTTTTGTTCCTTCTGCTTGCTGTGTGTTTTTTCCTCTATCAGTCACTTTATATTGTTCAACAAAATGAGCAAGCAGTAGAATTACGTTTCGGTGTGCCTAAAGAAGAAATTATCGGTGATGGATTGCATTTTCATTTTTGGCCCATTGAGACTTATATGAAAGTCCCTTTAACGGAAAAAACAATTGCAATTGGTGGACAGCCTGGACAGAGACAACAAAGTGAAGGTTTGATGCTGTCGAGTGATCAAAATATTGTGAATGTCAATTTTTCTGTTTACTATCGCATTTCACATCCAGGACAATTTTTATTTAATGTGAATGATCAAGAAGGAACAGTTCGTCAGGTCGCTGAAAGTGCAATGCGAGAGGTCATTGGCTCAAGACCTGTTGATGATGTTTTACGCGATAAAAAAGAAGAAGTTGCTAACGATGTGAGAAAGATTACCCAGTTGACTGTTGATAAGTATCAACTCGGGGTTGAAATAAGCCGTGTATCGATCAGTGAAGCTGCTCCTCCTACCAAAGTTGCTGCGGCGTTTAATTCTGTGCAGCAGGCTGAGCAAGAACGTGGTCGGATGATTGAAGAAGGAAATCGTGTGCGTTTTACAAAAATTGGTTTAGCAAATGGTGAAGCTTCCCGTACACGAGAAATTGCAAAAGGTGAAAAAGCACAAATGGTTGAAGAGGCACGCGGGCGTGCTGAACGTTTTCAGGCTATAGCCCGTGAGGCTGCAATTTCACCAGAGGCTGCGCGTTATCGTCTTTATATGGAGACGATGGGGCGTATTTTTTCTTCACCCAATAAATTGGTTCTTGATCAAATTAATTCTCCTGCGGTGCCTTATCTTTCTTTGAATGAATTGCTGCGTAATAATTTATCAGAAAAAGCAAAAATAAAATCAGCACGTTCTACATCGCTCTTGGATACTCAGATTTCTGGAGGACGTTAATCATGCAGCAGTCTCGTTTTTTGTTTGTTTTTAGTACCATAATAATTTTTTTGATCATGTTGTGGATGTCATTTTTTGTTGTCTATCCTCGTCAACAAGTTGCTATTAAGCGTTTCGGACAGATCGTTAAGGTAGAATCTAATCCTGGAATTTATGTGAAAATACCTTTTGTGGATAAGATGATTGTCGTGGATAATCGGTTGTTGCGTTACGATGTTCCTACACAATCTGTGCAAGTTCGTGGGGGGGCTTATTATGAAGTGGATGCGTTCTTTATTTATCGTATTATGGATCCTAAATTGTTTTTACAGCGTATTGCTTCAGGGCGCCCGCAAATTGCAGCACGTGAAAATCTTGCACCACGCTTTATTGACGCTTTGCGGGCTGTTTATGGTAAGCGAGAATTTAAAGCAGCCTTATCGGATGAACGAGGTGCGATGATGGCTGAGGTTCAAAGGCAATTTTCTATAGATGCAGGTTCGCTGGGTATTAAGATTGTTGATGTGCGTATTCGAAAAACCGATTTAACCGATGCTGTTTCAGAAGATGTTTATCGGCAAATGGCTGCGGAGCGGGAAGCGGTTGCTGAAAATATTCGCGCTCGTGGTCAGCAAGAGCGAGATCGTATTGTCGCAGAGGCAAATCGTGAATATGAAGAAATTGTGGCGGCTGCAAAGCGTGATGCTGAAATTACGCGTGGTGAAGGACAAGCTGAAAGTATTCGCATTTTACTTAAAGCGCGAGAAGCTGATCCATCTTTTTACGATTTTTGGTTAGCGATGGAGCAGTATAAGAATTTAGAGAGAATACCGATGGTGATTTCACCAAATGAGGATTTCTTTTTTTATTTTCGAAATTCTCCGCAAGCAAAGAAAAAACTTTCATCAACAATGAGTTCTAGTTTGAGTAAAACTGATTCAAAGTCCAGTGGGGAATAGATGAAACAATGTGTGGGAGGGTACTCGTATGAGCAGTATCCTCTATAGCTCCTTGTTTTTATGATGAATGTAAGAGAATGTTAAGCCATACTGATTTTGCATAATAGTATTAAGTAAGGCTCTCTACGGCTTTGGTTTAAAGGCATGTCATGGGTAGAAGTATTGTGAGTAGAAATATATTTTTGAAGTCTTTTATCACAAGAGTTGTCTTTTGTGTGTTTTTGTTTTTATCAGGATCCATGCGTTTGTCTTGGAGCGCAGAGACAAATAAAACATTTCCTTCCGTTCCTGATTTAGCTGCTGAGCTTTTGGAGACGGTGGTGAATATTTCTACGGCACAGACTGTTGAAGGAACAGAACAGGATGAAAATACTTCGATACCCATTATTCCAAAAGATTCATTGCTGGAAGAATATTTTAATGATTTTTTTACACCCAAAGAGGGGGGAAAAAATAGTCAATTTCAAAAGGTACGCTCTCTGGGGTCTGGTTTTGTAATTGATGCGCAAAAAGGGCTTATTGTTACAAATTATCATGTTATCGTTGATGCTGATGATATTGAAGTGAATTTTACGGATGGTGCAAAACTCAAGGCAAAACTCCTTGGCAAGGATAGCAAAACGGATTTGGCGTTGCTTCAGGTGGATGTGGGAAGTAAAAAATTAAAAGCTGTACGTTTTGGTGATTCAGAAAAAGCACGTATTGGTGACTGGGTTATGGCCATTGGTAATCCTTATGGTTTTGGTGGGAGTGTAACGGTTGGTATTATTTCTGCTCGTAACCGTGATCTTAATGCTGGTCCTTATGATAATTTTATTCAAACAGATGCAGCGATTAATCGAGGCAATTCTGGTGGTCCGTTATTTGATAGAAATGGTGAAGTCATAGGCATTAATACAGCCATTGTTTCCCCTTCTGGAGGATCGATCGGTATTGGGTTTGCTATTCCGTCGGATATGGCTCTTTCTGTGATTAACCAGTTGCGTGATTTTGGAGAAATAAGGCGTGGTTGGTTGGCTATTCGTATTCAGCCGGTGACAGAGGATATTGCAAAAAGTTTAAAACTAGACAATGCTGTAGGAGCGTTAGTGGCTGGTAAAATAGAACAGACGGAAAAAAATAATGTCGATAATAGCCAGTTGCAAACAGGAGATGTTATTTTTTCCTTTGGGAATTCCAAAATTAAGCATGCACGTGATTTAACCCGTTTAGTTGCGGAGAGTTCAGAAGGAAAAGTTGTGGATGTTACTATTTTTCGGAATGGGCAAGAAAAAACTGTAAAAGTTAAGCTTGGACGTTTGATTGAGACCGATGACAATGAAGATACAGAAGAAGAAGTCGATGATAAAAAAGGCAATGATCTGCCGAAAAGTGCGACAATGCAATTGATGGGCATGACGTTATCTGAATTGACAGAGGATTTACGTCATCGTTATTCAATTTCAGATAAACTTCGAGGACTCATGGTGACATCTGTTACACAAAATAGCGCTGCAGATAAAAAGCGTATTCGCGTTGGTGAAGTGATTGTTGATATCAATCAGAGTGCTATTACAACAATTGATGAGGCTAAAAAACGTTTTCATAAATTACGTGAAGCTGGACGCAAAAATGCTCTATTCATTGTAGCGCGTCCAGATGGAGAGTTACGGTTTGTAACGATCCCAATGGATTGATGCCTTATAGGATTGATGTTTGAAGAATTCGTTTTTTTGTTTTTATTAGCCTTGATATGTGGGTATTTAGGTAGCTCAACCTGATATCTATCTAGTATTTTAAAAAGCCTATTTTATGATGGAGAGTGTGGATTGTATGACATAAAGTCCATTGGACGGCTCCATTTTTGCGCTAAATAAAGTACAAGTTAGTAATCATATTTGCCGTCTTTCTTAAAGCGATTTTTATAACTTCTGTCGCGCAGGTGAATGGTATTGATATCGTTTCTGATGAGAGAAGGAACAAAATAAATCAATCTTATGGAGCTCGCAGGTAAATTGCAAAACGCTCAATTATTATAAATAATGTTTTATCTAGGAAGATTTTCAGCACTTTGTAATTATACTTTTTATGCTGTAGAGAATGTTTTTTCTCTTCAGGGTGAAAAAGTCATTCCATAGAAAAATGGTATTAGACTCAATAAGCTATCGATATATTGACATCTTTCTTTATGATGAATGAAAAAAAATAATGATACCAAAGAAAGAGTGAAGAAGAAAGTTTCTAGGGCTTTTATTCTTAAGCTAGAGCAATATGCTGTTGTTATAGGCAAAATAAATCTGTTTGATTGTATAAGTTTAGCTTAGTATTATTGTCATAAATGAAGACAAAGGGCTTAATGGACAGAATGATTATGGCTATGGTTTATTATTGAAGTATGATAGCAAAAGATTCTTTGAAATTCCTTTGATGTTGTTATTAAGTCCATTTTTTCTTTTTTAATTTTCATAAGGATTTTCTTTATCTTGAAGGTGAAGTCTTGTTCGTATTTTTATAAAGTTTTTACTTTATGATAATGGATAAAAAATACAGGAGCTTTGCAGGTAGTTATGCATGTTGCAATAAGTTTCTGATGGGTAGGAATTTCTCTTCATGACACAGAGAACAATTACATTGATAGCAGGGCCCACGGCAAGTGGGAAATCAGAACTTGCTTTGCAAATGGCTCAAGAAAGAAATGCTCTCATTATTAACACTGATTCAATGCAGGTTTATGACGTTTTAAATATTTTAACGGCACGGCCGAGGGCAGCTGATACTGCGATTGTTCCCCATTATCTTTATGGCCATGTGAGTCCTGCTTTGAATTATTCTGTAGGACAATGGTTGTGTGATGTTGAGAAACTGTTGGTTACTTTTACATCGAAATCCATTATTTTTGTTGGTGGAACAGGACTTTATTTTCGTGCTCTTTTGGAAGGGATTTCGCAAATTCCTCATGTTCCAGATGTTGTGCGGCAGAAATGGCGCTTGCTGCTTGATAAAGAGGGTGTTGCAAGTCTTTATCGCCAGTTGTTACAGATTGATGCTGTTGTTGCTGAAAAGATTTCTTCGCAAGATGGACAGCGTATTGTTCGTGCTTTGGAAGTTTATGAGGCAACCGGTGAGAAACTCAGTTGGTGGCAGAAGCAAAAAACAACGCCTCTCATCGCGTCTCATTGTGCTGAAAAAATTCTTCTCATGTTACCACGTCCTTTGCTTTATGAACGTATTCATAAACGCTTGGACTCTATGATTGAACAAGGCGCTTTAGAAGAGGTGGTGGCCATAAAGAAACTTATGCTTTCCCCTTCACTACCAGCGATGAAAGCGATTGGTATACCTGAATTTATGGCTTATTTGGATGGATATAGAAGTTTTGAAAATGCTCTGGAAGCGGTGAAAACACAAACGAGAAGATATGCAAAAAGACAAATGACGTGGTTTCGTCATCAATTTGATGAAGAATGGAGGCTTAATTCTTGAAGAAAGCACTGGAGCTTTAAGAAGAAATTTTTGAGAAAATATTAATTTTTTATTGACGAAAGGGTTCAATGGAATTAAAAATTTCTCTACAAAGAGTTTTTTATATATTTTATGCGTTGGAATAAAGGGGGAGATCATACAATATGTGTTGTGTAGTGGGCTCCTTGAGAGTCTTTTTTTATGGGCTCCGTTAGGGGCTTTTTTTATTGTCCTATCAAGTAGGTGAGTGGGAAAAATGAGAAACGATCCAAGACAGCAAGAGAGTGCAGATGGAAAAGTAATGTCGGGGGCTGAAATAGTGGTTCAGGCTCTTATAGATCAAGGGGTTACACATATTTTTGGTTACCCTGGTGGGGCTGTTCTTCCTATTTTTGACGTTCTTTATCACCAAGATACACTCCAGCATATTTTGGTGCGTCATGAACAAGCAGCGGGGCATGCCGCTGAAGGCTATGCACGCAGTACTGGAAAGGTCGGTGTGATGCTTGTGACTTCTGGTCCAGGGGCAACGAATGCTGTGACACCTTTGCAAGATGCTCTCATGGATTCTATCCCTCTTGTTTGTTTTTCTGGTCAAGTAGCGACAACACTGATTGGAACAAATGCTTTTCAAGAGGCTGATACAGTTGGAATTACAAAGCCTTGTACGAAGGGTAATTGGTTGGTTAAAGATGTCAATGATCTTGCGGACATTATTCATGAAGCTTTTTCTCTTGCACGTTCGGGACGCCCAGGACCGGTTTTGATTGATATTCCCAAGGATGTTCAATTTGCTTCAGGATTTTATAGGGCGCCTCAAGTTCAAGAGTCTTTGCATTCTTCTCTATCGTTGAAAGGGAATAATCGTGAGGCTATTGAAACTGCTGTTTCTCTTTTAGTTGAGGCAAAACGTCCTGTTATTTATTCTGGTGGTGGTGTTATTTCATCGGGGGGGCAGGCTATCCAGCTCTTGCGTAATTTGGTTCAATGGGGAGATTTTCCGATTACTTCAACCTTAATGGGACTTGGTGCGTATCCTGCTTCTGGAAAAAATTGGCTCGGAATGCTGGGAATGCATGGAACCTATGAGGCTAATATGGCTATGCATGATTGTGATGTTATGGTGGCTGTTGGAGCTCGGTTTGATGATCGTATCACAGGGCGCCTTGATGCATTTGCACCTCATGCGCGTATTATTCATATTGATATTGATCCTTCTTCAATCAATAAAATCGTCAAAGCAGAAGTTTCACTTATTGGCGATGTGGGGCATGTTTTGGCAGATATAATGCAACATTTGCATGAGCATCAATCAAAGTTTGATCAAGAAAGTCGAAAAATATGGTGGACGCAAATTAATCGCTGGAGAACTCGTAATTCATTGGCATACATGGAAAAAAAAGATCTTATCATGCCCCAATATGCTCTTGAACGGCTTTATGCACTGACCAAAGATGCTCGTGCTTATATTACAACGGATGTCGGACAGCATCAGATGTGGGCAGCGCAATATTATCACTTTGATGAACCAAAACATTGGATGACTTCTGGTGGTCTTGGAACGATGGGGTATGGTCTTCCTGCGGCAATTGGTGTTCAAATCGCCCATCCTGATGCGCTTGTTTTGTGTATTTCTGGTGATGCTTCCATTCAGATGAATATTCAAGAACTTGCAACAGCTATTCAGCATGATACACCTGTGAAAATTTTTATTTTAAATAATCAATATATGGGGATGGTGCGACAATGGCAGCAATTGTTGCATGGTAATCGCCTTTCTCATTCTTATACGGAATCAATGCCTGATTTTGTGAAATTGGCACAAGCTTATGGAGCCTTAGGGATTTATTGTTCAAAACCCGATGAACTTGATGATAAAATTCAGCAAATGATTGACAGTGATAAGCCTGTTCTTTTCGATTGTCGTGTTTATCATTTAGAAAATTGTTTTCCCATGATCCCATCGGGATGTGCCCATAATGAGATGTTATTACCCGATGAAGCAAGCGAGGAAGCTGTTGCAAATGCTGTTTCTTCCGAGGGAAAGATTCTTGTATAAAATGAATATGTTAACCAAATAGTGAAGGATGATGATGATGAAGTCTTTGAAGTCTTCATCTCTGTCTCTTTTTTGTGGAGCGTTCCTATTATCCTTAGAGCTTATTTTATGATTTTCATTCTTTGTTTAAAGACAGGGGGTGTATGATTATTTGTTCATTTGAAAAATGTTATAAGTCGTGTGCCCAATTATGTTTGAATTTATTTGTACGCGATGTTTGCTTATTGTAGGGGGATTTTATAGTTCTCCTCAATCTAGTGGCGCTAAATCTGTTTCTTCATGGTTTCCACAATCGCAGCGCGGATTTGCATAGAACGAAACTTTTGCCTTGCTTTTGGGAACGATAGCGACAACTTTTGCTGGTGCGTGAGAAAAAATAATAAAGATGCATCCCCCTAAAAAAGAAACGATGGCACCGACCAAAAACGCATCTTGTATGCCATTTGTATGCCATAGACAAGCGCACTCGCAGGAAGAACCATCCCAGCTAATGCCCCACCTAATGGTAGTCCCGCCTGCCTTATTCTCATTGCAAATCCGCGCTGCGATTGTGGAAACCATGAAGAAACAGATTTAGCGCCACTAGGTTGAGGAGAACTATAAAATCCCCCTACAATAAGCAAACAAACAAAAAGGGAAATATAGTTATCTGCGATTGCTCCCAACAAAAGAGCGACAGAAACGCCGAGTGCGCCAACGCCAACAATATAGCGCTCGTTAAACTTGTCTAGTAATTCGCCAGCTATAAGTAATCCAATAATAGGTAGGAATTGCGCTGCTGAAGACAGCAAACCTATTTGAGAGTCATTCAGCGAGAAATCCCTCTTAAAAAATCAGCTAAAGGACCAATCCCTTGAACAAAGAAGCAAGCTGATGCTTGAGCGATAGTAGCAACAAACAACACAACCCATCGATAATATTTTTTTCTATAAATTTATTATTGCTCACTATGCCCCCTCCAGTGAAAGTATCTTCCAATAAAATCACCTTTTTTATAATGATTGCAGCAATCAATGAGGTATTTTATGCGGATGACATAAAAATCTGTCAATATGATTGAAAGCCAAGGTATACGCTTCATTTAAGGAAATAAGCTATTATGTGTCGTGCAAATTTGATAGGCTAGCAGGATATAAGATAAATTTTACAAACATTAGCTCAGCCAGCATTAAGTTCTCTTCATAAAAGACGCTATATTTTGGCAAGCTTTTTCCATATAATTCTCAAAGCTTTCTTCAGTCACATAGCCCAAGTGCGGTGTGCAAAGAACTCTCTTTGATTGCAATAATTTGCTCTTATATACTGGCTCGCTGTCATAAACATCCAGCGCAAAGTAAGTTGAATTTTCCAAACTTAGTATTTTTTCTATCGCGCCTTTTTCAACCAAAGCTGAACGCGCTGTGTTGACAAAAATAGCATGAGGTTTCATGCTCAGTAGATCCTCTAATTGAATGATTTCTATGGTTTTATCGCTTAAACGTAAATGTACAGATATAATGTCAGGACGTCTAAAAAATTCATCTTTTGAATGCGTAAAATGATAACCTAAATTTTTTGCTTCTTGCGTTGAGCGTTCGCTCCCATAAACCAAAATGGACATGCCAAAAGTTTGAGCATATTGAGCAACCATTTTACCAATACGCCCAAACCCGAATATTCCAAGAGTAGCTCCTTTCATTTGGTTGCCAAATGTTGTTTGCCACCGCCCTTTTTTCATATCAGACACAGATTTATAGAGTGTTCTCCGTGCAGACATCATTAAGAGCCATGCAAATTCAGCAGCAGAAGTTGGATCTCCACCACCATCTAATATTTCAATTCCGAAGTCTCTACAAGCTTCTATGTCAATATGTGAACCTATAGGGCCTGTTTGGCAGATTAATTTTAAATTTGGCAGTTTCAGGAGAAAATTTCTATCAACGATAGTCCGCTCTCTGATTAAGATAAGAATATCTATCTCTTTGAGCTTATCTTCTAAATCACATTCTTTAGCTAAATTATTTATAACCAGCACTTCATGCGATTTCATTAATTTTGTAATAGACTGCAATGTTAGGGTGGCTTTTTGATAGTCATCTGGAATTAATATTTTCAATTTAAACCTCCCCTGTATATTTGTGCGAGATAAAGCGTGCTTCATATAAGCGTGATGTCTCTCTTTATTCGTTGAGATATAACTTATTTGTAGCATGAAGAGTCAATTTATTAAAATCATGATAAGAGGGAGATAGGAACTTTATAGATGTATCATCATAGGATTAATTCGTTTTGTTGAGAGCTATGTCTTTTTCTGGCAAAAGGTTTTTGATATATTTAATTATTATTTCGTAATAGTGGATGTACTTTATTTTTATGTGCAAGAAAGCTGATTGATTGTGTCAAATAGTATTCATAAAATTACAATATCTTGAAAAAGAAATGGGTAAATAATTGATAATTGTGCTATGTAAAGTTGTTAGATGGGCGTGTGTCAGCAATTCTTAATAAAAAAGTTTTTCTTGATCGTCGTTTTTTTTCAAAATGCTTGCTCTTTTTATGCGAATCTTATTTTGGTAAATAATGCAGTTTTCGTCGGAACAGGATAATGCATTGAAGGCTGTTTCCGCATGGTTGAGGGAAGGGCGTTCACCTCTTTTCCGTCTTTTTGGCTATGCGGGAACGGGTAAGACGACGCTTGCGCGCTATTTTGCAGAGACAGTTGATGGTTCTGTCCAGTTTGCTGCTTTTACAGGGAAGGCGGCGCAGGTTTTGCGTTCTAAAGGTGCAAGCAATGCTTGTACGATTCATTCATTGATTTATTGTCCACGTGGAGAAGAGGAAGTTTCCGATGAAATTACGGGAAAAAAGTCTATTGCTCCAACATTTACATTAAATCGAAGAAGTGCTGCTGCACAAGCTAAACTCATTATTGTTGATGAGTGCTCGATGGTCGATGAACAATTGGCGCGTGATTTAATGAGCTTTCGGACGCCAATTCTTGTTCTTGGTGATCCAGGTCAATTGCCTCCTATCTCAGGTGGAGGCTTTTTTTCCAATGGGGAACCAGATTTTCTTCTCTCAGAAATTTACCGACAAGCGCGAGATAATCCGATTATACGTCTTGCTATGGATGTACGTGAAGGACGCGATATTGCTTATGGTGACTATGGAGAAGCGCGCGTTGTGACACGTAAAGAGGTCAATCAACAATTGGTTTTGGATGCGGATCAGGTCTTGGTAGGGATTAATCGTACACGCCACCTTTATAATCAGCGTTTGCGTATGTTAAAGGGATTTACAGCAGAGTATCCACAAGCAGGAGATAAGCTTGTGTGTTTGCGAAATGATCCTCCTAAAGGTTTGTTAAATGGCTCTTTATGGAAGGTGATGACTTCACAGAAAGAAACAGTTAAACCAAGTATTAATCTGCTGGTGAAACCAGAAGAAAGTGAGCGTGGGGTAACAAAGATTAAACTTTTAAAAGCAGCCTTTGAAAATCCTGATCAGGAAATTTCGTGGGCATTAAAAAAGCGATATGATGATTTTGATTATGGGTATGCCTTGACGGTTCATAAAGCACAAGGTTCTCAATGGAATAACGTCGTTTTGTTTGATGAAAGTTTTGCATTTCGTGATATGTATGCACGCTGGCTTTATACGGGAATTACGCGCGCAGCAGAACGTTTAACGATTGTTCGATAGAAAAAAATGTATATCATCTAAGTTTCAGATGGAAAAAGCCTTTTTTCTATCTTGTTACACGCTATAAAAAATGGAAATGGGCATGGCAATAAAACTTTCGGTTAATCTTAATGCTGTTGCTGTTTTGCGCAATCGACGTAATCTTCCGTGGCCAAGTATTGAGAATATTGGGCGTATAGCGCTTGCCGCTGGAGCGGCAGGTTTGACGGTTCATCCGCGCCCCGATGAAAGGCATATTCGTTTTGCGGATTTGCCAGATATATACGGTTTAATAAAGAACACTTTTCCTACGGCTGAGTTTAATATTGAAGGTTATCCAAGTGATCGATTTTTGAATATCGTTGAAAATTATGCAGATCAGATTACTCTTGTTCCTGATGATCCAGATCAGTCAACGTCTGATCATGGGTGGAATTTTGCTCATGATGCAGAATTTTTAGCGCCTATCATTCAGCATTTGAAAAAAAGAAAGATTCGTGTGTCACTTTTTGCTAATCCTTCTATCGATGGTCTTGATATTGCTAAAGCAATAGGGGCTGATCGTGTGGAATTTTACACGGGACCTTACGGTGGTGCATTTCAGAATAAAATAAAACAAGATCAAGAGCTTAGTAAGATTGTTTTAGCCGCAAAAAAAGCGAAAGAGTTGCAATTAGGTACGAATGCAGGGCATGATCTGACACTTATGAATCTTCCTGCTCTTGTCAAAAATATTCCTTGGCTTGATGAAGTTTCTATTGGTCATGGGCTTATTGCTGATGCGTTGGAATATGGAATGCATGAGACTGTTCAGCGTTTTCTTCGGTTATTATCGTAATCTTTTTCTCTTTATAAAGTTGGAAGAAAAATTTTTATAAAACTTTACCAGTTTATCTGAATTATTCTATTTTTTATGTTTTTTAATACATGAGATACTTTTTATTCGTACCATTCATTATGAGGAATTTTAAAGATTTCCTTGTTATAATTTCTTTGAAGCGATGAAAAAAAGGGTTTTGAAAGTATTTTCCTTATAAAGGATTGCGTAGGATTTTAATGGGTGAGTGCATTCATTTTTTGTCTGATTTAATGTTGCAGCAGCTTTTACAAAGAGATAGCTTCATAAGAAATACTACTAAAGAATGTCAAAAGTATAAGTTTTCTTTTCATGATTTTATAGATATTGCTGTATATGCTTATGAAGGCTGTATTAAAACAATACTTGTTATTGTATAATTTTTCTTGCTATCCGTATTGATTTGGTTCATGTTAAAATTGTATGTTGTATCTTAATTTTTAGGCTATAACGTTCTGTTGCGTGATAGAAGAGTAGAATCTTAGCAGATATATTTTCTTTGAAAATATTATTTTGTGTAATTATCATCTTTGTAGGACAGCAGTTGAAGTTTATTTGGGGATCCGTATATGTTTTGGGAATGTCTGAGGAGCACAGTCTTTTCTGTGCAATATGTATGTGTAAACTTTAAAGATTGTTCAATTTCTGTGTTCTTATAAGCGGCGTTTTTTGTCTTTATGAGATTGTGTGATGCATTGAAGATAATGTTTCTTGTTTAATAAAAATAATCTGAAATCCAGTTTAAATAGAAAAAGAAGGAAGTGTTTTTATGCGTGTTTATTATGATCGTGATGCGGATGTTAATCTCGTAAAAGGGAAAAAAGTAGCCATTGTTGGTTATGGTTCTCAAGGACGTGCGCACGCTTTAAATTTGAAAGATTCCGGTGTTCAAAATATTCAAATAGCTTTGCGTTCAGGGTCGGAAACAGTTAAAAAGGCTAAGGCTGATGGTTTTGAAGTGGTGAGTGTTGCTGAAGCAGCAAAATGGGCAGATCTCATCATGATGGCAACACCAGATGAGTTGCAAGCTGATATTTATAAAGAGCATATTCATGACCATTTACGTGATGGGGCGGCGATTGCTTTTGCCCATGGTTTGAGCATTCATTTTGGCTTGATTGAACCTAAAAAAACCGTTGATATTGTGATGATTGCTCCTAAAGGTCCAGGCCATACAGTTCGTCATGAATACCAACGGGGGTGTGGTGTTCCTTGTTTAATAGCGGTGGCACAAGATGCTTCAGGGCATGCGCATAGTGTAGCATTATCTTATGCGTGTGGACTTGGTGGTGGACGCGCTGGGGTGATTGAAACAACATTTAAAGAAGAGTGTGAGACTGATCTTTTTGGTGAACAAGCAGTTCTGTGTGGTGGTCTTGTTGAACTCATTCGAGCAGGGTATGAAACACTAACACAAGCAGGCTATGCACCAGAAATGGCTTATTTTGAGTGTTTACATGAGGTTAAACTGATTGTTGATCTCATGTATGAAGGGGGCATTGCAAATATGAATTATTCGATTTCTAATACAGCTGAATGGGGCGAATATATGTCTGGTCCACGTGTGATTACGGATGAAACCAGAGCAGAAATGAAACGTATATTGAAAGATATTCAAACGGGTAAATTTACATCGAATTGGATTCAAGAATATAAGGCAGGTGCTGCTCATTTTAAAAGTATGCGGCGTTTAAATGATAATCATCCTATTGAAGAGGTTGGTAAAAAGCTTCGTTCTATGATGCCTTGGATAAAATCTAATGCTTTGGTTGATAAAGAGCGTAATTAAAGCCTCTAAGAGATGTTTTTCACGTCTATAGTTTTATAAACAAATATCAAAAAAGGGTAACTTGAGTTACCCTTTTTATATGTTTTTTGCACATAGGTTTTATTTTTTAGGGGCTTTATTTTTTAAGTTTTTGCATAACTCTTTCTTCCAAAAAGAAAATATACAATGCCTAAAAATATAAACCATGCTGGCGTATATTTTAAAGCTATGGCGGTATCTGCTTCTAATGACAATAAATAAATAATGAATACAAAGAAAACGAGAAGCGCCCAACACATCACAACACCCCCTGGCATTTTATAAGGAGAGACAGTATGCTGGAGAGGACGATTGCGACGATAAATGATATAGCTGATCAAAATGATAGACCATACAAATATAAATAAAATTGCGGCAATTGTCGTAACAATTGTAAAAGCAGCTATAAGGGTTTGAGATAACGATACAATCGCATAACCTAATAAGATACATAAACATGAAAAGAATAATGCGTTGGCTGGAACATGTTTACGAGAAAGTTTTCCTAAAAATTTAGGAGCTCCTTTTTGTGTTGCTAGTCCATATACCATACGGCTGGTAGAAAAAATTCCACTATTTGCTGAAGAGGCGGCAGCTGTGAGGACAACAAAATTCATCAAACCAGCAGCAGTTGGAATACCAATAAGTGCATACATTGTTACAAATGGGCTTTTTTCTGGACTAATTTGATCCCAAGGCATTACAGACATGATCACAAGAAGAGAGAAAATATAAAAGAATACAATGCGGACTGGTATTGAATTGACAGCCTGGGGTAAAGCTTTTTGAGGCTCTTTTACTTCAGCTGCCGCTGTTCCTGCGAGCTCAATGCCAACAAAAGCAAAAATAGCAATTTGAAATCCAGCAAAAAAGCCAGTAATCCCTCGTGGAAAAAGATTTCCACCATTCCATATATTGTTAAGGGAAGCAACCGTACCGTTTGGAGAGACAAAACCGGTGAAGATCATATAAAATCCCACAACAATTAAGACTAAAATTGCTACGATTTTGATAAAACCAAACCAGAACTCAAGTTCGCCAAAGAGTTTTACGGCGACGAGGTTAAGGATTAAAAAGGACATAAGAGCAATGATAACAGGAATCCATGGGTTGAGTTCAGGCCACCAAAAATGTGCATAAGTGACAATAGCAATAATTTCAGCAGTTCCAGTAACAATCCAACACAACCAATATGTCCAGCCGATAAAGAATCCAGCACATGGTCCTAGAAGATCGGTCGAGAAGTCAATAAAAGATCGGTATTGTGTATTAGAAAGCAATAATTCTCCCATAGCACGCATGACAAAGTATAGAGCACAACCAATAATCGCATAAACGAGGAGGATTGAGGGGCCTGCTACACTGATTGTTTTTCCTGATCCCATAAAGAGACCTGTTCCAATCGCTCCACCAAGGGCTATAAGTTGTATGTGGCGGTTATGTAGTCCACGTTGCAATTTCTTCTTAGTTTTTTTTTCTAAATTTTGTTTGTTCATTTTTGGGAAGTTCCCTTTAGTTATTTTAAGATAAAAATTACCCTAAAAAAGGTAATCCTTTCTATCGGAACATGATATGCTTAATGAGTAAAGGAATTTTTTTCTATTATTTTATATAAATAAAGAAAAAATTTTATTGATTAATGTTATAATTATTTTATCAAAAATTAATATTATATAAATATTAGTATAAAATTTTAATTTTTGGATAT